>JAOUKV010000008.1 GCA_029882355.1 Gammaproteobacteria bacterium
CTCAGGTCGCTACCGCGTGTGGCACGACTACGTCCACCACGACCACGACCACCACCAAAAATATCACCAAAAACATCGCCAAAAACATCACCAAAGTCACCGTTGCCACCACCAAAACCAGCAGCGCCAGGACGGCCACCCATAGATGGATCAACTCCGGCATGACCGTATTGATCATAAGCGGCTCTTTTTTGTGCATCAGAAAGAATTTCGTAGGCCTCTTTTGCGTCCTTGAATTTTCCTTCTGCTTCTGTGTCATCAGTATTACGGTCTGGATGATGTTTCATTGCAAGACGGCGATAAGCCTTCTTCAAATCAGCATCGTTAACATCACGTGCAACACCCAGTATTTCGTAATAATCGCGTTTAGACATAGTTAATCTTCACCACATTAATTCTTAATAAACACAAAACCAGGACAGTCACCTGCCCTGGTTTTGTTTCTTTAACTTATACAAAAAGTCGCTACTTACTTTTTGTCGTCCTTGTCATCAACTTCTTCGAATTCAGCATCCACAACATCTTCAGCTGGCTCAGCGGAAGCATCAGCAGTACCTGCGTCACCACCAGCATCTGCTTGTGCAGCGTATGCTTTTTCTGCAATCTTACTGGCGATTTCAGTCAATGCTGTTGATTTAGCTTCGATGGCATCTTTGTCATCAGTTTCAAGTGCAGCTTTAAGATCAGCAATGGCAGATTCTGCCTGTGACTTCTCGTCAGCTTCTACTTTGTCACCCAAATCTTTGATTGATTTTTCAGTCGCGTGAATCATATTTTCAGCGGAGTTCTTAGCATCAATCAAAGCACGTGCTTTCTTATCTTCTTCAGCATGAGCTTCAGCATCTTTGATCATTTGATCAACTTCTTCATCAGACAAACCACTGGAAGCTTTAATAACGATAGATTGTTCTTTACCGGTTGCTTTGTCTTTAGCCGACACATTCAAAATACCGTTGGCATCAATATCAAAGCTGACTTCAATTTGTGGTACGCCTCGTGCGGCAGGCGGAATGTCACTCAGATCAAAACGACCCAGTGATTTGTTACCCGTTGCCATTTCACGCTCACCTTGAAGTACGTGTACGGTTACCGCGTTCTGGTTGTCATCAGCAGTTGAGAATACCTGCGAAGCCTTGGTAGGAATCGTGGTGTTTTTATCAACCAGTTTGGTCATAACGCCGCCCATGGTTTCAATACCCAGTGACAAAGGTGTTACGTCGAGCAACAAAATGTCGTTAACTTCACCACCAAGAACACCACCTTGCAGTGCTGCGCCCATGGCCACAGCTTCATCAGGATTCACATCCTTACGAGGTTCTTTACCGAAGAACTTTTGTACTTCTTCCTGAACCTTGGGCATACGCGTTTGACCACCAACCATGATGATGTCGTCTATATCGCTTGCAGATAAACCCGCATCTTTCAATGCTTGTTTACAGGGGGCAATAGTACTTGTGATCAAATCATCAACCAGACTTTCAAGCTTGGAGCGTGACAGCTTGATGTTCATATGTTTAGGACCTGAAGCATCTGCAGTGATGTAAGGTAAATTCACATCGGTCTGCTGTGTTGTAGATAATTCAATCTTGGCTTTTTCAGCCGCTTCCTTAAGACGCTGCAACGCCAAGGGATCGTTGTGTAAATTAATGCCTGAATCTTTTTCAAATTCGTCTGAAAGATAATCGATCAAACGCATATCGAAATCTTCACCACCGAGGAATGTATCACCGTTAGTCGCCAATACTTCAAACTGGTATTCACCGTCGATTTCTGCAATTTCGATTACTGATACGTCAAAAGTACCACCACCTAAATCATAAACGATGATTTTAGAATCGCCGGCTTTTTTGTCCATACCATAAGCAAGGGCAGCTGCAGTTGGCTCATTGATAATACGTTTAACTTCGAGACCAGCAATACGACCTGCATCTTTTGTCGCCTGACGTTGTGAATCATTGAAATAAGCAGGTACGGTAATAACCGCTTCTGTGACTTCATGACCTAAATAGTCTTCTGCAGTTTTTTTCATCTTCTGCAACACACGTGCAGAAATTTCAGGCGGTGCCATTTTGTTATTGTGCGCCTCAACCCATGCATCACCGTTGTCAGCCTTAATGATTTTGTAAGGTACAAGCTTGATGTCACGTTGAACAACTTCTTCATCAAAACGACGACCAATCAAACGTTTTACCGCAAACATAGTATCAGCCGGATTAGTCACGGCTTGACGCTTAGCAGATTGACCAACAATCACTTCATCATCTGCTGTGAAAGCAACGATTGAGGGTGTAGTGCGATCACCTTCACTATTTTCGATAACTTTAGCGACGCCGCCATCCATTACTGCTACGCAGGAGTTGGTAGTGCCGAGGTCGATTCCTATAATTTTTGACATGGGTTAAATCTCCAAATAATTAATACTATAAATATGTTTATGTTTGGCTCAAATATGGGGTTATCTACGCCCTTTTCAATACCTGAGTTAAATAAGGTTTAAACTTTTATTCTGCCGCTTTTGAAACCATCACCATCGCCGGTCTAACCAGGCGTTCATTCAATATATAACCTTTTTGCATAACAGCAATCACGGTATTGGGTTCAACATCATCTGTCGGCTGTGCCGCCATCGCCTGATGTAGTTCCGGATCAAATTTCTCATTCATCGGGTCAATCATTTTGATATTGAATTTTTCAAACATCTGGCTAACCATATTGATCGTCAGCGTCATGCCTTCACGCAAACTCTCAGCGCTGGCTTCTTCTGCAGCTAAACCTAATTCCATACTGTCCATCACTGGAATAAGTTCGCTGACAAATTTTTCGATGCCGTACTTATGGGCATTTTCAAGATCAATCTGAGTGCGACGGCGTAGGTTTTCCATTTCAGCCTTGGTACGCAACAATAAATCCCAATTTTCTTCCGCTTTTGATTTAGCCTGATTAAGCTGCTCGATCAAATCATCTTCAGCCTGAACCAGTGCCTCTTCCTCGGCCTTCATCACAGCTTCTTGATCTAATTCTTCGACTACAGGATCTTGTTCCTGGTTTGCCTCATTCGATGACATGTTCACTCCAAATTTAAATAAATCAATAAGTTATATAATATTTCTTAGTCTGAATCGCAATATGGGGATACGGTTAAGACAATTCAAGCCCTTACCCTAAATATTTTAGGATTTAAGCGCTTCACCCAATAATCGCGCTGTGACATCGACAACGGGAATCACCTGATCGTAATTAATACGAGTTGGACCAATTACACCAAGCGCACCAATTACCTCGCCATTAACTGAATACGGTGCCGTCACCACGCTGCAATTTCCCAGACCTTCAATACCCACTTCGTGGCCAATATAAATCTTCACGCCATCAGCCTGAATGCAGCGATCCAGCAGCCCCAGCATTTCACGTTTATGGTCGAACGTATCCAGCATGTGCTGCATATTTTCCCTGTTATTATCATTACCATATCTGATCAGATTGGATTTACCCTGCACCAGGTATGGCTGCTGTGGTTGTTCAAAACCCGGCAAAGCTTTATCTGCGACATCGATAACCGTGCGCATAATCTCATCCATATCTTTGCGGGTGCTATGCAAATCAGATAACAATTCTTTACGAGCTGCGAAGATATCCTGTCCTGAAAAATGTTGATTCAGATAATTAGCTGCAGCCTGCAACTGTTCAGTCGAGTAGTTCTGATCCAGATGCACTACCCGGTTTTGCACTTCTTTTTCGTTGGTGACCAGTATCGCCAGAACCTTATTTTCAGGTAGCGATAAAAATTCTATGTGACGTAATTTTGACTGGCTGTTTTTCGGAACGGTAATAACACCGGCCATATGTGTCAGCTCAGATAACATCTGATTGGCCTGATTTATCAGTGTATCTTTATTCTGATCAGGATTGAGCTGGCTTTTAAGCTTGCTGAGCATCTGCTTCTGCAACGGCTGCACTTCGAGCATGGTATCAACAAACATGCGCAGCCCCTGTTCAGTGGGGATTTTCCCCGATGAAGTATGTGGTGCTACCACCAGGCCTTTTTTCTCAAGTCCAGACATCACGTTACGAATCGTCGCCGAGCTAATATCCAGACCCGCCATATCCGCCAATTGCTTGGAACCCACTGGCAGACCATCACTGATATAGCTATCGACCAGCTTCTTCAGCAATGTTGCTGCGCGGTCATTCAATATCTGGGGAGTTGTAGCCATTCAGCACTCAATAATACAATACGGGATAAAAATTGGCACTCGCCAGTGATGAGTGCCAGACATGGATTATCGATGGAAACCACTATTGGGTCAAGGATTAAGCAGTCCGGAGTGTCTTACTAAGCTGATAGTGAATAAATTCTAGCCAGGCAGGATAATATTGTAACGATAAAAAAGGCGGCCATCTGGCCGCCTTTTTTGAGTAAAGTAACCGCTTTACCTTAGTTTTACACCTAAACCTAAAGAACGACTCGTTTGAGTCACATCCAGTCCCTGTGGGTCGAAGTAGGTCAGAGCCTTACCATCAGCAGATGGGAAGATAGCCACCTGATGTTGAGTCGGTGTTAACGGATCGTATGCAACGATGGCATCTACAATCTTGCCGCCATCAGCGACACAATTCAGACTATTGATATCCATACGTGCAAAAGTCCCTGGTACTCCACTTACACCGATACAGGCGTTGAGAATTTCCCAGCCTATAACCTGACTACCACCACTGATGCGATTGAGATTATCAACATCGGTAATGTTGACTGTACCCGTTCCATCAGCATTCAGCGTTACTTCACCTACAGACCCACCAAAGCTGGAGTTACCCGCATCAAGTGAATCCCAGACACCACTAATAAAGTAGGTACCTGCCAGGCCAGCCATGGTCTGAGACCCTGTAGGGGCTAACTGTACCAGAATGTTGAAGCTGGAATTTTTACGCACCCAGAAGTCATACATTGGATCAACACTACCACCAGCTACGTACGCATCATCAGAAAAACGCGCATCAAACTCAGCAGCACCAGTCATAATAGCAACCTGACCGGAGGGAGAAACCGCCATCCAGTTTTCAAGTCCTGGACCAACCATACCAGCACCATCGATAAAGCCACTCAGGATTGAGCTAAAGTCCTGGGCAGTCTCACCTTCATCAGACAGAGAGTTGGTGCTAGTGAATGTAGTTAGATCAGGGTTCTGTAATTCCTGACGGGCACCAATGGTGGCCATAGAAGCACTAGTGTGAACGGTAGCATCGATCCAGCCGACCGAACCATGGTAGCTGGAATGGAGAGCCTCGTCGCCATCAATGACTGTACCATTAGAACCTTTATTATTGAATGGATCATCATTACGACCCAGTTCCACCATATAGCTATTCCAGGAATAGATGTTGTTTGGTAGGGCTGTAATGCCAGTAGCAACTTTCACACCCATGCTGAGGCCAATTCCATCAGAAGTTTCACCGACCACCAGAGTTTGATAATCATCACTGAAGGCGCCTTGTATACTACTGCTGCCATCAATAAACAGGGTCAGACGATTATTGGAATCCAGATGATAAGTACCAGCTACAGTTGGGGTAACATCCGCAATTGGTGCCGCTATGAAACTCTCATTACCCGCACTAAATACTGGTGCAAATCGTTGCCAGCCAGGGTCGCGTATAAGCGAAACACTGCCTTCACCGACAGTATTGGGAGCACCAAGACTTACTTTCATACCCCAACGCACCTCACGTGTAGTTCTGGCACGAATCTGTGCCTGGTATTTGGCAGCATCAGCGGAGCTAAGCAGAGCCTGATAGATAGAAGTACCGTCGGAGGCAATGCCAGGCTCGATCATCTGACCTGGTGCGATGTCTGCTGGTGGCCATGATGCAGCAGGGATAAGTGAGTTGGCGGTGATGAGAGACTCTGCACTCAACCAGGGGTTGTGTACGTTGGTGCCCACTATCCAGTAATCACCACCTGTAAAGCTAGCAGCGGCTGTAGGTTGTTCATAGCTGGTAACATTAAAGCTTGGTGCCGCGATGGTTGCTGTAGTACCAACACAGCTTAAGGTTCCAGCAGTATTAAATTGTATTGTTACATTAGTAGTACCATCGGCTGAAACCACCACAGGTGCACTCATAATGAGAGGATGTGCATCACTACCGTTGGCATACCAGCCGGTAGATCCAGGGATCGCTGCATCAGCGGTTGCGAAGGCTACAGTGACTTGATCAGTTGGGGCAAGACTACTATCGATTAAGGTGGTCGTGGTCGCTGCCGCTGCGCAGGCACCTCCAGGGGAACCTGTCACACTGATTTCATTTTTCAGGGTAAACCGAAAACGATTGTAGCTACCAGTTGCGACACTGGGATTACTACCAAAAGCACCAGTACCACCAACCAGTTCAGCTGCAACACCTGCAACATCATCTAGAATTGTACTACATGCTGCATCCGTACAAACCTCAGTTTTATAGGCAGTGACGTTAACAGCAGTAGGGTCAGCGGCCAATACTTCTCCCGACATCAGGGAACTCGTGACTGCACTGGCGGCCAATATCATGTTTATTTTTTTCATCGTTATATTCCTTCCATATTGGTTATATCTTTCTAAACATTTAGCACGTTGTTACTGATTACTTTTAGCCTGAATATTTACTGTACCAGTAGTAGATGCGGGCGGGCTATCTGAGCTTGAACTACAGGCAGCTAACACCATGAGACCGGCAATAACCAGCAGAATTGAAACGATAGATTTTTTTAAACGCATTGATATCTCCTTGATTATGTTAAATTTTTGTCGCTCAGGATGAAGTTGTACTGAAACAACAAAACTAACTAGTTTGCTTGTCTGAAAATAGACTTAGTTAAGGTAGAAATTAAGGGGTACAACATCCTCAGATTCTTTTGTCTACCGTGAGATAATATAGCGTATAAATTACTGGTTTGCATGTGAATCTCATCACACTTTATATAGATATGGCTTTAATTTATTAAGCTGCGCTAGCAATAAAGTACATAAGGCACAAAATTTTCAGGAGGTTTACAACATTCGCATTATTCGTGGACATATTTAATGGATTTACCGCATCAGGAATTGATGCATTCGACTCTGAGACCACCCTGCTTCTAATATTAGAAAATATTGCTCACTACCAGCCATTTTTTGCTCTCAGAGATTCAAGAGTACAAGTATAATGAACTGGTAGTTCGCAACAAATGCGTTCTGTTAATTAGTTCTTACATGCTTTATATTCAACACATAAAATAGATTAAATGGACAGGAATCTCTTAATGATTAACCCCTACTTCCGATTTAACAAATATAAGTACTCTATTTTCATCTTTATATTTTTACTGACTGCCTGTTCCACTAGCTTCATTGATTCTGGCCAGTCACTGGGCTCGAATGATAGTAATGCCGTAGTCTTAGGCGATGTCGATGGTGACGGTGACCTGGATATGGCGGTGGCAAATCAAAATCAGGGTAATCGTATTTACCTCAATGACGGCACAGGTGATTTTAGTGATTCTGGTTTGTCTTTGGGTGCAAACAGTAGTCAATCTATTGCTCTGGGTGATATCGACGCTGACGGTGATCTCGATATGGTGGTAGCAAATCAAAATCAGGGTAATCGTATTTACCTCAATGATGGCACAGGTGATTTCAGTGACTCTGGTCAATCACTGGCTACCAACGACAGTGCCTCTATTTTTCTGGGCGATGTTGATGGTGATGGTGATCTGGACATAGTGGTAGCAAATAGAAACCAGGCCAATCTGCTCTATATAAACGATAGTTCAGGTAATTTTAGTGATTCTGGTCAGGCATTCGGAAATAACGATAGTCGTTCCATTGTCCTAGGCGATGTCGATGGCGACAATGATCTAGATATGGTGGTAGCGAATCAGGGGCAGCCAAACCTGGTATACATCAATGACAGTATCGGCAATTTCAGCGATTCCGGTCAGTCACTGGGCAGCAATGATAGCAATTCAGTAATCTTGGGTGATCTTGATAATGATGGTGATCTGGATATGGCAGTGGCCAACCAGAATCAGGGAAACCGGATATATATCAACGACGGATTTGGCACCTTTAGTGATTCTAATCAATCACTGAATACAAATGACAGTAGATCTCTTGCATTGGGTGATGTGGATAATGATGGTGATCTGGACATGGTGGTGGCAAATTACGATCAGAATAACCGTGTCTATATCAACAATGGCACTGGTGACTTCGACGAAGATCAGGCTTTAGGTACAAACAGTAGTCAATCTATCGCTCTTGGAGATCTCAGCGGCGATAATAAATTGAGCATCGTAGTTGCCAATTATGGTCAGGGAAACACGGTTTATCACTACGAAACCGAAACATTTGGTCTATCTGATTTATTTGGCGGTGGCCAATAAAAAAGGTCTTAATGTGGTTAGCCAGGAATGACTAGACTCTGCAATGAGGAAAATATAGATCAGAGCTATTTATTGCGGCGCGAGAATCCCATCTTCAAGCGTATAAATTCGACTCATACGCTCAGCAATCTGTAAGTCGTGGGTGACGATCACTAACGCGGTTTTATAACTTTGATTGAGTTCTATGATGAGCTCTATAGCCTGCTCAGCATTTTTTTTATCTAAATTACCCGTAGGTTCATCAGCCAGTACACAGTCAGGACGATGAATCAGGGCACGAGCAATTGCTGCACGTTGACGCTCACCCCCTGATAATTCGCTGGGTTTGTGGTGCAGGCGGTGTGATAAACCGACTTCGCCCAGTATGGCTTCTGATCGCTGGCTGGCTATTTCTGGAGAGATGCCACCAATCAACAATGGCATAGCAGCATTCTCAAGCGCCGTGAACTCGGGTAACAAATGATGAAACTGATAGATAAAACCGAGGTGCCTGTTACGGATAGTGCAACGCGTTTTTTCACTGTGTTTGGCGATATCATCACCGTTCAGCAACACCTTTCCTGACGTCGGTTCATCCAGACCACCCAGAGAATTAAGCAAGGTGGTTTTACCTGAACCTGATGAACCAATAATGGCGACAGTTTCACCGTGGTGCAGATGTAAATCAATGTCCGACAAGACATGCAGCGCATCGCCACTGCCCTCTTGATACATCTTACCTAAACCAATGGCTTCAAGACTAAAATCACTCATAGCGTAATGCCTCAGCAGGTAAGATTTTCGAAGCTCGCCATGCTGGATAGATGGTTGCAGCAATAGTGATTAAAAATGCGGATACAGCATAAGTAATAACTTCATCGGCTTTGACATCGGCGACAACGTCGCTGATGTAATAAACATCCGAGGGAAGAAAATCAGTATTAAAAACCTGCTCAAACCAACTCACAATTTCGAAAACATTCAGTGCTGTCGGCACACCAGCAGCAACACCAATCAGAGTTCCAAACAGTCCAATAACCGCACCCTGAATCATAAAAATAGCCATAACACTACGAGGTGTGATGCCCAGCGCCCGTAAGATAGCAATGTCCGATTCTTTATCATTAACCGACATCATCAGGGTCGAAACAATATTTAGTGCGGCAACGGCCACCACCATCAGCAAAATAATAAACATGACAGTTTTTTCAGTTCTCAGCGCACGGAAAAAATTAGTGTGTTGAGTAGTCCAGTCACGCACCCAGTGCTCCTCACCAAAAACATTATCCAGTCGCCGAGCAATTGTGGGAGCCTGAAAAAGATCGGTGAGTTTTAAACGTACACCATTAACCTTATCGTCATAACCAAACAGCGTGCCGGCATCATCAATATGCATATAAGACATTAGACTATCAAACTGATGCATGCCGACTTCAAAAACACCAACCACCTCGAAACGCCTCAAACGCGGCATCACACCCACAGCAGTGATCATTGCCTGAGGAGTAATTAATGTGATGCGATCGCCCTCATAAACACCAAGTGAGCGGGCAAGTTCACTACCAAGAATAATGCCAAATTCACCAGGCTTAAGATCGCTTAATTTACCGGAAACCATTTTACTGGCAATACTTGAAACATCACCTTCCAACTCTGGCCGAATACCTCGCACTCCAGATCCGCTGACACGCTTTCCATTGGTTAACATCACCTCCTTTTGTATATAAGGTGCCGTAGCGACAACGCCCTCTTCCTGAGCGGCTTTATCTGAAACCGCCTGCCAGTCAGAGATAGTGCCATCGAAGCCAGTGATAGTGGCATGAGAGGTCATGCTCAAGGTGCGATTACGTAATTCATTGCCAAAGCCATTCATTACAGATAAAACTACAATCAGTGCAAAAACACCGAGTGCAACTCCAGCAATCGAGATAAACGCAATGAAGGAGACAAAATGATTTTTGCGTTTGGCACGTGTATAGCGCAGACCGATAAAAATTTCTTTAGGTAAAAACATGGGCGGATTTAATCAGGAATGACAAGATAATGCTATGCAATCGAGATTACTAATGGAAATCTTTGATAATTAACGTCTATTTATTCTATCTGGACTGATTGAGGCAGGACAATGATCTCAACACGACGGTTTTGTTGTCGACCTGATTCTGTGTCATTCGTTGAAACAGGCCGTTGTTCACCATATCCTACGGCTTTAATTTTTGTCTGGATTTGAGGCAAGTGCTGTGAAAGGTATTCTGCAACGGCATTGGCACGTTGCTGTGAAAGTTCCATATTATAATCATCAGTACCTCTATCGTCGGTGTGCCCGTCTACCGTGATGGTAGATTGTGTATAGGCCGTTATTTTTGCTATAACTTCATCCAGCCTGATCACTGACTCACTACTTAGTTGGGATTGGTTGAAGGCAAAAATCACACCACTATCCAGTGTCAGGCTTAGAGCTGAGCCAATAGCACCGATGGCATCAATATCCGAACCGGGTGATCCTCGACCACAATGTTGTTTTAAATCAGTCAGTCTGAGATAGCGAAAGCTATCAAATCTTTGTGAATAGGCTGCAATATCAACATCAGCGTGACCACCACTGATTTCCCCAACCATAATCCAATTTTTATTATCAGGCGATATTTCAAGCTGTGTTGGCTCTATCGCTGTTCCGACTTCAAAGATATGTAAATCTGGACCCTGAATATCAGTTAAAACATTATCATTGAACTTAACCACCAGTACGCCGCCACAACCCAGGCTCAAATAACCTTCGCCTGTACGATGTTGATAGTCAGGAGTTGATAAGGCGTTGGTAGCATTACGATGCTTCGCTTTAAGCGGTGCTGGATCACCCGCATGGTAATAAATTACCTCATCGGCAAATGAAATATCGCCTAAAGGAAAACGAACCTCACTGCCATGTCCATCTGAATAAAATGTAGAATTGACTGCTGCTTGCTGCTGCGCCGTTGCATAAGATGCGGTTAATAGCAGTAGAGGAAAAATAAAATTTAGATAGCTGTATTTACGCATATTTTCATCCATGAATAATGTTTTTGAAGTTTTATAATAAAACAGTTGCAGCAATATGTCTTGTTTAAATAGGAAATTACTGAATTCGCTGAATCGTCCACAATAGACCTGTGATTGATATCAACACTGATCCAGGAATGATAATCCTTTTCCGATACCAGTGTTTATGACGAAACCAGAAACCGACTATCGCAAATGCAATTGCAATAACAGTGAGCTGAGCCAGCTCGACACCAACATTGAAACTAATCAGGGCTGTCGCAAAGTCATCTTCAGGTAGTCCAAAATCATTAAGCACACCGGCAAAACCCAGGCCGTGCAATAGACCAAAAAGAAAAACTAAAACAAGTCGACTTTTATGCAGTGACTTGTGAACAATATTTTCTATTCCAATATACGCAATGGATAGCGCGATTAAGGGCTCAACGATGTTCGCTGGCAAACTAATCACACCATTCATCGACAAACCCAATGTAATAGTATGCGCTAAAGTAAACATGGTTACCTGCCATAACAAAGGCTTAAGTCTCACGCTTAGAAGAAAGATACCCAGAATAAACAATAAATGATCTGTACCTTTGGGAATAATGTGCTCAAAGCCAACCGCTATATAGGATCCGATCACTGCAGTTAATGAACGCTTGGCAAATACCTCCTGCATGGAAAATAGCTCACTCGCCTGATCTTTGCGTAACCACTGCCATTCTGACCAGTGCCATTGTTCATTGGCCTCATCAATCTGCCTGACCCTGACCGCGTTATCACCAAAACGTGCCGGGTAATACCATTCTAACTCTCGGCTACTGGTTAATATTTGACCACTTAAGTTAATGATGCTGATACGAGGTACTTTGGTATAACCGGGTTCGGGTATGGTCACTGTGTTGACAGACAAAGTAACTTTACCGGCCTCAGTCTTGAGAAAGAGACTATCGAGCATCTCCTGATGAAATGTAGAGAATTCTTTATCCAGTTCAGCAGGCGACATGGCTCGAAGAACATCGTAGTCGTCAGCGGTGGGTGCATCTTTGGTGTTTTTATATTGTGCATTAATACCGGTGAGCAAGGCTTCGATGCTGGCTCGTATCTCGATATCAACCTTGCCACTGCTATGGATATTGATTTCAACCAATGCTGGTTTGACCACATCGGCCAGAGCTGGATTAAGACAAAATGAATAGATAACTAAGCTGAGTAAAATTTTATGAATAAACTGCAAGTTAAGGCGTCTCTAAGAAAGGATTAAAATTGTACGATTAACATAAATGGATTAGTATAAGCGTTTATGTAAATGATTCTAAATCTCATCTTTAATTCTAAATATTACTCAACATTGAGGAGACATTTTTATGTCGAAGATTAATCGACGCGATTTTCTAAAATTGCTAGGCATTACTGCAACCGCTGGTTCTCTCCCTGCTATTTATGGTTGTTCAGGTACCAGCCGCTCTGTCTTCGCTAAAGATCTTTACACCTTGCCGATGAAGGGCAACGCACGAATTCTACATATAACCGATGTGCATGGACAATTAAATCCCGTTTATTTCCGTGAACCTAATGTCAATCTAGGTGTGGGCGATGCTTTTGGTCGCCCGCCTCACGTTGTAGGTCCCAAATTCCTCGAAACAATGAAATTCAAACCTGCCACAGCAGAATCTTATGCTTACACTTATATGGATTTTGAAAGTAGCGCAAAGAAATATGGCCGTATGGGTGGATTTGCCCACATAAAAACCCTGCTCGACAGTCTGCGTCAACAGGCGGGGGGCAAAACCAACACCATTACGCTGGATGGTGGCGATCTGTGGCAAGGCTCTGGCACCTCTTTATGGACTCGTGGTGTGGACATGGTTGAAGCTTCCAATATTCTCGGTGTAGACGTCATGGTTGGTCACTGGGAGTTCACTTACAGAGAAAGAGAAGTGCTCAGCAATGTGGCCTTGTTCAAAGGTGATTTTATAGGACAAAACGTACGCGTTGAAGACGCCTCACTGATGGATGATGTTTATGGAGAATTGGTCGAAGAGTTTGATGGTAGAGGTCTTTATGATGAAGATGCCGGTTATGCCTTTCAGCCCTATGTGATAAAAAATGTGGGTGGTGCTCGTATTGCGGTGATTGGTCAGGCCTTCCCCCGTACCGGTAACGCCAACCCCAAAGAGTTTTTCCCGGACTGGTCATTTGGTATTCGTGAAGACGACATGATTGAGCTGGTCAATACCATTAGAGAAGAAGAAAAACCTGATGCCATCGTACTACTTTCACATAACGGTATGGATGTTGATATAAAAATGGCCGAGAACGTTCCCGGTCTGAATGCGATATTTGGTGGTCATACACACGATGGTATCCCTCAGCCAATTAAAGTTAAAAATATAGAAGGTAATACCTGCCTGGTCACCAATGCGGGTTCGAACGGCAAATTCATTGGCGTCATGGATTTCGATATTCAGGATGGCAAAGTCAAAGAAATGCATTATCAAATGTTACCTGTGTTTGCAGATGCCTTACCAGCAGATAAAGAAATGCAGGCTTATATCGACCAGATGCGTAATACAAAATACGACAAGAACATTATTGAAAGTCGTGTCAAAGAACATTTCTATCTTGATAGCCGCCTGGGCAAAACCTTCAAAGAGATTCTCGATGAGAAGCTGGCCATTGCCGATCGCCTGCTCTATCGACGTGGTAATTTCATGGGCACCTGGGATCAGATTTTATGTAATGCACTTCGAGAAGAATATGATGCCGATATTGCTATGTCTGCGGGTGTACGCTGGGGAACCAGCACATTAAAAGGCGACTGGATCACCATGGAAGATTTGATGACGCAATGTTCTTTAACTTACGGAGAAACTTATGTCACCGAAATGACCGGCCATGACCTGCTCAATACCATCGAGCAAGTTGCTGATAATTTGTTCGATCCAGACCCCTATTTGCAATCGGGTGGTGACATGGTTCGCCTGGGTGGGCTTGACTACACCATCGATCCATCACAAAAACTTTATGAGCGCATTACCGATGCACGTCTGGATAACGGCCATCTCATAGAAGCCGATAAAACTTACAAAGTAGCAGGCTGGGCAACCGTTGGTAAAGCTCCTGATGGCCGCTTAATGTGGGACGTGGTTCGAGATTACATCATCAAGAATAAAGGTAAAGACAACATTCTTAAGCTTGATAAGATCAATCATCCAAAACTACTTGGTGTATCAAGCAATCCTGGAATAGCTGATTATCCGGGTGAAGTTGGCTAAAACACCAAACTTCATTCGATTTAAAGAGGCCTCGCAATATTGCGAGGCTTTTTTTTGATAATTGAATTTAGATAAATTAAGCCATGTTTAAGGTTGTGATATGAAAATGGCTCAAATAATTTATGTAAGAACAGATACACCAATACTGGACAGATGTGAATATTACTTCAATTAACACTCCCGAAATAACAAACACTAAACTTATTCTCCTTGTCTCATCATTTTTGATGATCTTTGGTAATATCTCATTTTTCTCAAATGTAGTAGATGTCTATCCCATCAATTTTAAAAACAGCCTGTTTATAATCTCGCTGTTAATTGTTTTTGGCGGTTCACTGATTTTATTATTAGCGCTTATTTGCCACAAACACACCATAAAACCGATATTAATTACTACCCTGATAGTTTCATCTTCGGTGAGTTACTTCATGGATAGTTATAACGTAGTTATCGATGACTCAATGATTCGCAATCTCGTGAACACCAATATGGCTGAATCTTTAGATTTGGTTTCGTTAAAAATGATTTTATATGTCTTATTTTTAGGTGTTGCCCCTTCCTTGCTTATCTACAAAGTGAATATAGTTAGTCATGGAATTAAGAGACAAATTCTCTCAACGATTAAACTATCGCTATTATCGCTTACATCGATAATCCTGATCATTGTTATTTTTGGAAATTTCTATGCCTCATTCTTCCGAGAACATAAATCGTTACGCTATTATGCTAATCCAAGTTTTTACATATATTCTTCCATTAAGTACATTAACAGCCTTACTGTAAGAAATAACCAGCCATTAATACTGTTAGGTACAGATGCAATTACACCCGTTACAGATGCGGATAGAGAGCTGGTTATATTTGTATTAGGCGAGACAGCAAGAGCAGATAGGTTTTCACTAAATGGTTACCAAAGAGAAACGAACCCATTATTAAAAAAAGAAGATGTTATCAGTTTTTCTAACTTCTGGTCTTGCGGCACTTCGACGGCTGATTCAGTGCCATGTATTTTTTCAATCTTAAATAAGGATGATTATAGCGTATCAGAAGCAAATAAAAGTGAAAACCTTATTGATGTATTGTCACATGCTAAAGTTAATGAATTATGGTTAGACAATAACTCTGATTCAAAAGGTGTTGCCCTGAGAATTCGGCACATGGACTACAGGACGCCTGCTAATAATCCTGTCTGTGATATCGAGTGTAGAGATGAGGGAATGCTAGCTAATCTTCAAACCTATATTAATGAACATGACAAAGGTGATATTTTTATTGTTCTACACCAAATGGGAAATCATGGCCCAGCCTATTACAAAAGGTATACAAAAGAATTTGAAATATTTATACCTACCTGTAATACCAATCAGTTAGAAGACTGTAGCAAAGAAGAAATTGATAATACCTATGACAATGCTATTTTATATACAGATTACTTTTTATCGAAAGTGATTAACCTGCTAAAAGATAACGATGAGAACTTTGAAACTGCGATGCTTTACGTCAGTGATCACGGTGAATCTTTGGGCGAGAATGGTATTTACCTACATGGCATGCCTAAGTTTATCGCGCCCGATGCGCAATTACATGTACCCGCTATTATGTGGTTCGGAAGTGGTTTCAATGATCCAGAGATAGCTAATCTTCATAATAAGAAAAACAACCTATACTCACATGATAATATTTTTCATACGATACTAGGTTTAATGGAAATGGAAACATCGACCTACAACAAACAGATGGATATCGTTCACGTTAATTAATGCTCCGTGTATTTCTTTGGATATATGTTCTGTACACCAGTAGAAGTAAAAGTATGAGAAAATAAACAACGGGCTGAAGATAGTCCGCTTTCACCAACCAGGTAAAATGAAGCACGCCCAATACCGCAATAACATAAATAAGCTTATGTAAAACCAACCAGTTCTTTTTAAGCCGACGTATCATTATTTTGTTAGACGTCAGCGCTAGCGGTATCAATAAAACAAAAGCAGCAAAACCGATGGTTATAAATGGTCGTTTGACAACATCTTTAACAATCTCAGACCAGTTAAAATACTGATCAAACCAGATATAAGTTATAAAATGCATGACTGCATAAAAGAACACAAACAAACCAAGCATCCTTCTTAATTTGATCAACCATGGCAAATTTAATATTTTCCTTGCCGGTGTAATCGATAAGGTAATCAAAAGAAAGCGTAACACCCACTCCCCTGTTTCGCGTGTCATGACCTCAACGGGGTTTGCACCCAGCGTGTCATTTATCGCACCCCAAACTAACCATACCAGTGGAACCAGGCAAATAATAAATAGAACTGGTTTGATAACATAACTGACGGCGCTAGCTGATGGTGTTACAGACATCTTAAAAATATTTTCGTAAATCCATACCAGTATAAAGCTGCGCAACCTGTTCACCATAACCATTAAACATTTCAGTTTTAATCTTAGGCTTCCAGAATGGCTCACCAATACGACGCTCCGTACTCTGACTCCAGCGCGGATGATCAACCTCAGGATTAACGTTAGAATAAAACCCGTATTCTTTAGGTGCTAACTCATTCCATGTTGTGTTTGGCATGGTCTCAACAAAGCGAATTTTCACTATCGATTTTATGCTCTTGAAACCATACTTCCACGGCACGACCAGACGAATCGGCGCTCCGTTCTGGTTAGGTAAAACATCGCCGTATAAACCCACAGCCATAATCGGCAAGGGATTCATGGCCTCATCAATTCGCAAGCCTTCAACATAAGGCCAGTTCAAAACACGGCGAGATTGTCCTGGCAAACGAGACTTATCCAGTAAGGTCGTAAACTCGACATATTTTGCTTTTGAATTTGGCTCGAATTTTTTGAGCATGTCGGCGAGAGAAAACCCTACCCACGGAACTACCATCGACCAGCCTTCAACACAGCGCAATCTATATATATACTCCTGCAAAGCATAGGGCTTGATAAAGTCTTCCAGATTAAACACACCCGGTTTATTACATTCACCTTCTACGGCAATACTCCATGGATTCGGATTAAACAATGAAGCATTTTTAGCTGGATCTGTTTTTGACGTGCCCAGTTCGTAAAAATTGTTATAACTCGTAATATCTTCTAATGAGGTTAATTTATCATCTGCTTTGAATGCACTTTGTGGCAGATCAGGCCAACGCTTTGCCCAGGCTGGCAACATGGCGTCAGCACCAACTAACAAACTGCTGGCGAATACCTGTTTCATGAAGCGGCGACGATCCAGATAAACAGATTTAGGCGTAATTTCAGATGACTTTATATCAGAGGTTTTTTTTATGATTAGGGGCATGCTATCTCCTGTTGTTTATTAACAGACAATAGCAAATTAGAATGGTTCTATTCTAACCAAGCCAGACTCTCGCATTCCTGAACATCCGCATCCACGGTGAATCTTCACCCCACTCTTCAGGACGCCATGAATTCTGCACACTGCGGAAGACGCGTTCTGGATGTGGCATCATAATCGAGACTCGACCATCGTCGGTAGTAAAACCGGTTAAACCTTCGGGTGAACCATTAGGGTTTAACGGGTACTGTTCTGTTGCGGCACCGTTGTTATCAACAAAACGCAACATAGAGTGTGCTTGTTTGCGTTGCTCGTCTGATTGATATTCAGCCAAACCTTCACCGTGAGCAACGGCGATTGGCATACGAGAGCCCTGCATACCGGCTAATAGAATCGAGGGCGACTCCATGACTTCAACGGTACTAAAGCGGCCTTCAAACTGTTCTGACTGGTTGCGAACAAAGTGTGGCCAGTGTTCAGCGCCGGGGATGAGATCTTTTATATTCGCCATCATCTGGCATCCGTTACAAACGCCTAAACTAAATGTATCTTCGCGATTAAAGTATTCACTAAAGACATCACGTGCGCGTGAGTTGAAAAGAATTGTTTTTGCCCAGCCTTCACCAGCTCCGAGTACATCGCCGTAGGAGAAACCACCACAGGCAACCAGACCTTTGAATTCATCGAGACTTAGGTTGTTATTAATAATGTCACTCATATGCACATCGATTGAATCAAAACCAGCACGATCAAAAGCCGCGGCCATTTCGATTTGACCATTCACGCCCTGTTCTCTTAATACGGCAATTCTTGGACGAGCGCCGCTGTTGATCATGGGCGCGGCAACGTCCTCACTGGGGTCAAATGAAAGTGAAACATTAATGCCAGCATCGTCTTCTTTAATGCCGTCAAATTCCTGTTGCGCGCAATCTGAATTGTCGCGAATAGATTGAATTTGGTAACTGGTTTCGCTCCAGGCTTTTTGCATGGTAATTAAGTCAGATTCAAATACCAGACCTTCATCCATACGGCTGAAACGAATTTTTGAATCGTCTCTAATTGTTCCAATACGATGACTGCAAGATTTAATCTGATATTTTTCAAGCAAGGCTTCAACTTTCGACAAGTTTTCAGTCTTAACCTGAATGACACCACCCAGCTCTTCATTAAACAGAGCTCCAATATCATCTTCAGGCAATTCATCCAGTGAAATATCAAGGCCGCAATGACCTGCAAATGCCATTTCTGACAGACAGGCAAACAGGCCACCGTCAGAACGATCGTGCCATGCCAGCAATAAATTTTCTTTGTTCAGTTTCTGAATTGCAGCAAAGAAAAATTTAAACTGTTCAGTATCATCAAGATCGGGCGGCACATCACCCACCTGCTTATAAGTTTGCGCCAGTGCCGATGCACCCAGACGATTTTTTCCCTTACCCAGATCAATTAGGATTAATTCTGTATCACCTGCATCAGTGACCAGCTGCGGCGTTAATGTTTTGCGTACATCGCTAACCGTTGAAAACGCGGTAATGATCAATGACAAAGGTGCAGTAACAGCACGTTGCTCGCCATCGACATCCCAGACCGTTTTCATCGACATGGAATCTTTTCCGACCGGAATGGTTAGGCCTAACTTGGGACAAATATCCATACCGACCGTTTTTACAGTTTCGTATAAACGCGCATCTTCACCGGGATGCCCCGCAGGTGCCATCCAGTTAGCAGAAAGTTTAATACCGGAAAGCTCATCAATCGGCGCGGCCATAATATTGGTGATCGCTTCGGCTATCGCCATACGGCCAGAAGCCGGTGCATCCAATAACGCAATAGGTGTACGTTCACCCACTGCCATGGCCTCACCCACGTAATCCTCAAACGAAGATGTGGTCACCGCGACATCGGCAACAGGCACCTGCCAGGGTCCAACCATTTGGTCACGCGTGACCATGCCGGTAATGCTACGGTCACCAATGGTAATCAAAAATGATTTGCTGGCGACAGAAGGCAAACGTAAAACATTAAACGCGGCTTCGTTGATGTCAATTTTACTGGTATTAAAAGCCTTCTGATTAATACGAATAGTTTTTACATCGCGCAACATTTTGGGTGGCTTGCCGAGTAAAACATCCAGCGGCATGTCCACAGGATAATTATCAAAATGTTTGTCGTGTACTTTTAGATCTAATGCTTTCGTAGTCTTGCCGAGAATGGCATAAGGACAACGCTCGCGTTCACAAAGTTTTTTAAAGTCTTCAATCTTTTCGGGATCAATGGCGATGGTGTAACGCTCCTGAGATTCGTTGCACCAGATTTGCATCGGTGTCATACCCGGCTCATCGTTGTGCACTTCACGCAATTCAAACTCAGCTCCGCAGCCGCCGTCGTGCACTAATTCAGGCAAGGCGTTGGATAAACCACCCGCACCAACATCATGAATAGATAGAATCGGATTGTTATCGCCCTGCATCCAGCAACTGTCGATCACTTCCTGACAACGGCGCTCCATTTCAGGATTGCCGCGTTGCACCGACGCGAAATCTAAATTCTCAGCACTGGTGCCGCTGGCCATAGAAGAAGCAGCACCGCCGCCTAAACCAATCAACATCGCCGGACCACCGAGTACGACGATGGGTGTGCCCACAGGAATCTGCAATTTGTCGACATGGTCTTCACGAATGTTGCCGTAACCACCCGCCAGCATAATCGGCTTGTGATAACCGCGAATTTCATCGCCGTCGGTACCCGGTACTTTTTCTTCGAAGGTACGAAAATAACCGCAGATATTCGGGCGACCAAATTCGTTATTGAATGCCGCAGAACCAATCGGGCCTTCAATCATAATATCCAGTGCGGATACAATACGATTGGGTTTGCCGTTGTCCGTTTCCCATGGCTGTGCAAAACCCGGAATTTTTAGATTGGATACCGAAAAGCCGCTCAAACCAACTTTAGGCTTGGAGCCACGACCAGTCGCACCTTCATCACGAATCTCACCACCCGCGCCAGTTGCAGCGCCGGGGAAAGGTGAAATCGCGGTGGGATGATTATGTGTTTCAACCTTCATCAACAAGGCGATGTGTTCTTTGTTGTAACCGTACTGTTTGCTATCGGCATCGACGGTGAAACGTGGCGCTGTGTGTGAGACCATCACCGCTGAATTATCATGATAGGCACTGAGTACGCCTTCAGAATGTAATTCGTGCGTATTACGGATCATCTTGAATAAGGAACGATCCTGCTCTTCGCCGTCGATCACCCAGTCAGCATTAAAAATCTTGTGGCGGCAATGCTCAGAGTTGGCCTGCGCGAACATCATCAGCTCGGCATCGACCGGATTACGTTTGATTGAGAGATAAAACTCGACCAGATAATCGATTTCATCGTCAGATAAAGCCAGACCCAGCTCGGTGTTAGCGCTACGCAGGGCTTCGATACCACCACTGAGAATATCGACAGTGTTACCCTGCTCAGGTGACATGTGGGCAAACAAGGCTTCGGCTTCCTCATATGAGCGCAGCACAGATTCGATCATGCGATCATGCAGACAGGCATCAATTACCGCAATATCGGCTTTTGTCATCGTCGCACCAGCATCGCAGGCCACCACATAGGCGATGCCACGTTCCAGTCGCAAAATCTTGTTCAAATTACAGTTGTGGGCAATATCGGTCGCCTTGGATGACCAGGGTGAAATCGTACCTGCACGGGGTGTCACAAGGAACAAATCACCTTCGCAATCATGCTCCTCTATCTTGGGTCCGTATTGCAATAAACGAGCAAGAATGGAACTTTCTTCGTCATTCAGTGCCTCATTCACATCGGCAAAATGTACAAAATGCGTAGCAAGACCGGAAACCGCCGGGACCAGCGTTTTCAGCTCATTCAGTAGTTTATTTAAACGAAAATCGGATAGCGCGGGAGACCCTTGAATATGCAGCATGTTGCCCTTATATGTGTGAGTGTAAGCAAAGACGGAATGATAAAGCAAAGCCGCGACAGATTAAACCACGAAGTGTGGATAAGACGTAGCAGATTGCACATTCCAGGCGTATAATCGCCGCCAGAGCCTTGACCAGCTCTTTTACTACAGTTCAGGAAAAAACACGGGGGCGACTTGGCTTCGACGTGGGTAGCAAAACCTGAGGTGCATGCAGAGGTGTGAAGTTCCTCTTAAATCCAATCACAAAACTTATAGTTGCCAACGACGACAACTACGCTTTAGCAGCTTAAACTCCTGCTCAAAGCCCTCGGCCTGATGTGTGCTTATACGCTCAGATAACCGGGGTCGACTCATATAAGCTCGCGATGAAGCATGTCTGGTGTGGATTCGCTAAAACCTATCCAGAATCGCCTTCAGTCTTCCCCGCCCATTGGGTAGCTGCTGGTTAAATTAAGAATGGGATAAGCATGTAGAGCCGATGGCGGAGTGCTTGCGGACGCGGGTTCAATTCCCGCCGCCTCCACCAAATAAACAAGGGTTACCCGTCTTCCGGGTAGCCCTTTTTTATTGTGATAATAGCCTCTGATATTTGGATACAGAACAAAACTATTCGTCATTTACTTCGTTAGAAAGCGCCATATCATCGACCACCACGGGTAGCTCCTGATAAACACTCTCGACTACCGAATTCATTTCTGCATCAGATACCGGCAAATATGAAAAGCTTTCACCTTTATTCTGCATGGCTTCAAGATCGAGCAAGGTTCCGGGTGGTAGATCATCGCCATTACCAAGGTCACCTTTAACGGCATAAACTACCCAGCGCGGGCCCTCCAGAGAAAGCACCAGATAGGAGGCGTCGGCAACGGCCAATACGCTGTGCGCAGCTAATTGACTGACTGTGCCATAACCAAGCACGATGCCACCACCCAGCTCATAACTGGCAGGTACCACTACCGCTTTCGTTAATTCATAGACACCGACTGTGGTTCCTGCGACTACTGATGCCGTGGTGCCTGCTACTACGGTGGTTCCGGCTAACACATTGCCAAATACCTGCGATGTTAGTGATACCGCTTCGCCACCTACAGCGATGGCTGAACCGGTAATAACACCCGCACTACCGGCTACAACACCAACGGTTCCAGCGCCCAGGGTAACTCCTGCTGCAGTTACAGGAACGCCGATGTACTGAACCGCTTTCCCCGAAATATAGCCAACGCCTTTGACTGTATTGCCAACCACCTGACCGGTTAGTACACTGCCACCACCAAGTGTGGCAACACCGACACCAGCAGCACCAGCTGCAATGTTGCCGGCAGTAAATTCAAACAAACTATAAATAGATGCCACCGCCGCTTTTGTGCTGGGAGCGACCAGGTCATAAGTGGCACCAACGGTGTTCCAGGTAACTTCTACTGCCAGATTAGTCACAGCGACACCTTCATTAATCACAACCATCACAGGAAAGGCGGCGAGATTGACTGCAATGTAACCAACTGAGCCTGCACCGAGTTTCGTTACCGGCTTAATCAAACCGTCCCATAATATGCCTTGCAAAACCCAGCGGGAAGATTTTAACAAAGCCAAACCAAATCCAGTTACGCCTACGCTTTCAGTAAATGCTTCACCGGCTTTATTGAAGGATTCTTTTACATCATCTACATAACTACCGGTTGCATCAACCACCAGGTCAGTCATAACATCGCTGTACTCTTCTCGAATGGTATTCGCGTCAGCAATACCTTTTGTAAAATCACTTAACTCTGCAGCACCAGCAATATCCTTGGCTCGGTGTGATAATTTGCCCGGTACCGCAACGTAGCCCTTTACAAATGCATCACTGGCATAGAGCAAACTTTTTTTCGCTGCTGTATTAGCTGTATGAGAAATAGACCGAGTAATACCCCAGGATTTTTTTATCGTAGCACTGCCTAAATCTGTCATCGAATCTGCGATCATATTGCCGCCTTTGATACTTCCCTGCTCTAGTGCGACACCATAGCGATCTATTTCAGCTGCTGTTTTTTTGCCTAAATCCCATGCCTTTAAGGTCACTTTTTTACCGGCAAAGTAAGAACGATCAACAATAAAAACACCAACGGGTCGTGTAATATTAGTAACACCTTCGGCTATTTCTTCACCGCCAGTTTGAATGTTTTTCGCATAATCAAGACTTAGCTTGCTTCCTTTTGGAATAAGGTAAACAGAATCAGCGGCATTTTTTAATGATTTCAAAAATGACTGGCGTGCGTGCAGTCCCATCATCTCGAAAGCAAGATCAGAAGCAGATTGACCCGCAGGGATCAGTTTTATTTCTGTACCAGGAACATGAAAAGCACCGTTGTTATATAAAGAAGCATGACCTTCTTTGGTTAATTTTCGGGTGTACTTTAGAGGGTCTTCAGCGCTACCTGTGGTACTGCAACTGGTTAATACAAATGAAAATAGCATGAGAAAAAATGCTATCGTTTTTGGGGCAATTATTTTGTTGAAGTTATTCACGAAGATCACCTGGTAATTTCTGTAGAATATTCTTGATTACGGCTGGATCATCGGAGAGTACTTGTACATCGATACCCTCCTGCTTGAGTGTATTAAGGTCGACGACACTGCCCACCGGTAAACTATCAACTCTGACCGATGTATTATCTTTATTTTTTATTTCACCTTTGGCATAAGCGATAACTAAACGCGGCCCGTCATAGGCTAAAAAAACGGCACTATCGACAATACTCATAAACGCATGTGCAGGTAATGCAGTGAGCGCGTTGTAACCAAGTACGACTGCGGCACTCGCCTGATTGATAACCACTTTACTAGTACCGACAACTGCATCATAACTAACAAAAGCCACATACTTTCCGGTATCGGCTACGGTTAATGCAACTTCACTACTCGCCGTTACAATAGGCGCGGCGGCGGTAAAAGCCACCTGATTTACCGCTCCGATACTGGCACCTGTTACATAGGTCAATGGTGCAGTACCTAATGATAGTATGGCCATACCACTTAAGAGCCCGGCTTCAACTGTCGGTGATATCACTTCGACACCAAATTTTCCCGTATAAAAAATCGTAGTACCCACCGCTTCGATGGTTCGTCCACTAATACTAATTGCGGTAGCTGTAGGTAGAAACACTATTTGCGCGGCACCTTTAGCACCCACTGATACAGCATTCACTACTGTGCTTGCGCTCGGTTTAAATAAACCCTGATAGAGCCCTTTGGCATAGCCCGTTATGATATGGAACAATCCGCCAAGTGCATTCGATGACTGCCCCGATTTATTGTATTCATCATTAAAAGAATCAGCAGCATCACTAAAAGCATTACTCCAGGTTGAACCAATATGAAGAGAATAATCATCCTGAATTTTGGATGTGATTTCATAGATATTGGAAAAATCGTTACTTAGATTCTGAAAATAATTACCCGGCTGCTTAACTAGAGCATCACGGGTTGACTGAGTACGCTGAGCAAGATGCAGATTACCTTTGACAAAACGTGACCAGCCTTTTTTAAGAGATTCAGTTCCAAAGTCAACCTGGGCTCCGGCAATATCTGATGTGGCAGCAAACATTTTTCGAGTTATGCGGGTACCTGTTTGAAAAGTTTTTATACCTAGATCAGCGGAAAGATCCCAGTGTTCGGCCAGGTCTTTTGCCAGTTCTTGATTTTGTTCAGCAACCGAGTTAGCGGCTAGAGATATTGCTTCTGCGGATGAAATAAAAGATTTTTGCTTTGCGTAAGCTAAAGCATCTTCACTTGAGGTGATGACATACCAGCCTTCGTCGTACAAGGCTGCGTGGCCGCGCATATTCGCCATGGTAATAGGGATGACATCTTCTACTGCTTTTTGAGCAGATGAATTCGAATCTGTCCGATCATTATTTGAAGCGCAGCCAGTTAAAAATAATATGGCAATCAATATTAGTGTTTGATAATCCTTATGCATTTCTACTCCTATTTGTTACTGGTCAATTTACTCGAGCTGATCTCGTCAGAGATACTAACAACCATTTTCATAAATAGCTGTAATTTATTGTTGATATCAGTTCGTTCCTGTTCACTTAATAACTGATAACCACGTGGGTAGGACCAACCATAACCCCAGCGATAAGAAGTTGGGAAATAAGGAGAGCCACCAACACGCACGCCCGCTAACATGAGCCTGGCAATTTCTGGTTCTCCTGCCCTGGTAACACAGCTGTTTAATGTTTGATCTGCCTGGCGACGTTCATCATAAGTACCGCCCGCCCAATAAGCCAAATCATGTTTTATACAGCAATCTAGCCATAATGTTTGTTGATGAATCGTACCATCAGGGAAAGCACTGCAGCCATCGGTGGTGAATAGCGCAATTTCTTCCGCCAATGATAACACTGGATCAATTAACAGTAATATTACAATAAGAATTTTCCGCATTTTATAAACACCCTTGTTATCACGGCTTAAATATTTACTTGAACAAGCAGGTCAAATTTTAACTAATAAACCCCATACAAAGTAGATGAATTAATACATTCTTATTTACCACATGCAAGAAGAATAAAAATAGTTTCATGCAAAGAACCTAAATATAAAAGTCCTTATAAATACTCGAAAATGAAAAGGTTTTTAATAAATATAGTACAGTATAATCTGTCTTTATATCAATGACTGGCCTGAGGAGGCCTACCTAGCATGGCACCACGTACCGCTGACTCAATGCAAACCCAACAAGTGAACAGCTCCCCTTTGATCTACGTTATTGAAAGTGACCAGATACAGGCAGAACTATTAAATAAAACATTGTTAGATAATGGTTATCGAGTCCAGTTATTTACCGAAGCAGATACTTTGTTCTTCTCGGCGTGTACAGATCCTGATATTGAACGACCTTCTGTTGTGATTATGGATATTATTTTTTCCGGTGACGAGCTGATCTCATCCTTCACTAATGACATTGTATTCTGTAAAAACTCAAATGTCCCTGCCATTGTTACTTCCAAACGTGATGATATTACAGCTCGTCTCGCCAGTCTTCGCGCTGGTGCTAAACACTATTTAAGCAAGCCTGTTAATAACGACAAGTTAATCGGTCTATTAGATGAAATTACAGGACGTTTGAAATACGAACCATATCGTGTACTACTGGTAGATGATGATGAAATTTCGATTAAATTACATAAACAAATTTTGACTAAGGCTGGCATGGTTGTGCAGGCATTGTTAGACCCTATCAAGACGCTGGATGTTGTTAAGGATTTCAAACCAGATTTGATTTTGCTTGATGTTTATATGCCAGAAATTAATGGCGCTGAACTGGTTGCTGTATTACGTGATAGTGGTTTTCTATTGCCTGTCTTATTTCTATCCGGTGAGACCGATTTAACACAGCAGTTACTGGCACTCGATAACGGCGGAGATGATTTTATTGTTAAACCAATTCAGCCTGAGAATTTGGTTGCCACGGTTTTAGCACGCGCAAAAAAATCACGTCGAAGTAATAATATTTATTATCGCCTTGAAAACACTTTATATGAACGTGAACGTGAACATTTGGCACTGGATCACCATTGCATTATTAGTGTTGCTGATAATAAAGGCAACATAATCTACGTTAACGAACGCTTTTGTGAGGCCAGTGGCTATTCTCGAGAAGAACTACTGGGAAAAAATCACCGAATTATTAAATCTGATATTCATACACCTGAGTTTTACCAGAACATGTGGAGCACTATCTCAGAAGGTAATGTTTGGCAAGGTGAGACCTGTAACAAACGTAAAGACGGTAGTTTATTCTGGGTAGAATCAACTATCACGCCATTCCTGGATACTACTGGTGAACCCTATCAGTATGTAGCAATCCGAACTGACATCACTGATATCAAAAAAAGTGAGCAGGTTCTTCGTACTATAGTCGATAGTACTTCTTTAGTCACAGGTGAAGCTTTTTTCAAAAACACTGTGCGCTGTATGGCAGAGTCAATGAATGTGAGATTCAGCTTCATTGCTAAAATGGAAGCAGATGATGCATCCACAATTAAGACTATTGCTATCTGGGATACGGATCAGCTAATCGACAACTTTAGTTACCCTATTATAGATACGCCATGTGAACAGGTAATGAACACGGGTTTGTCTGCCTACTCATCTAAGGTCGCAGAAACATTTCCAAAAGATTTCTGGTTAAAAGAAAATGGTATTGAAAGTTATATCGGTATCCCTCTGTTTGATAGCAATGATGACTTTCTTGGTCACATGGGGATCCTTGATGATAAACCAATATCCAACGCTAATTATAATATCGATCTACTCAAAATTTTTGCTGCCAGTGTTGCGAGTGAAATGGAACGCGCACAATCAGATTCGGCTCTACAAAATAGTGAGTCCCGTTTAAAATTTTTAGTGTCTTCCAGTCCGGTAACAATATACACCTGTGAAGCCACTCCTCCCTTCGCTGCTACCTATATTAGTCCAAACGTTAAACAGTTAATGGGTTACGAACCTGAGCAGTTTACTGAAAACGCGGTATTTTGGGCAGACAATATTCACCCAGAGGATCAACAGCAGGTTTTTGATAATCTACCGCAGCTATTTGAGCACGCTAAACACCAGCACGAGTACCGTTTCTGTAAGCCTGATGGCAGTTATGCCTGGATGCACGATGAAATGCGTCTGATTAAAAATGCAGCCGGCGAACCGATTAAAATTACGGGTTACTGGGCGGATATCAGCGAGCGAAAAGCAACCGAGCAATTACTGGAACTCAACAAAGAAAGGTTACGCCGGGGTCAGGTTTTTGCCAATATTGGCACCTGGGACTGGAACATACAGACCGGAGATTTATTCTGGTCTGAACGCATCGCTCCCCTGTTTGGTTATGCTGATGGTGAGTTAGCTACCTCTTATGAAAACTTCATCAATGCGGTACATCCTGATGATCGTCAACGGGTAAGTGATGCTGTCACTGCCTGCGTTGAACAGGATACAGCTTACGACATTGAGCATCGCGTGCTTTGGCCCGATGGTACGATCCGCTGGTTACATGAGCGAGGAGCAGTAATCCGTGATGCCGAGGGCATGCCATTACAGATGCTGGGCGTGGTGCAGGACATTGACGATCGCAAGCAGGCTGAACTAGCACTGCTTGAACGTGAACATCAATTGCGCGAAGCCCAGACCATGGCTCACATTGGCAACTGGAAAGCTGACTTATTAACTGGAAAATTAGACTGGTCGGATGAGATTTACCGGATCTTTGGTTATGAACCTGGTGCTTTGGAACCCAGTATTGATATTTTTAATTCAGCATTACACCCTGATGATAAATCTAAGGTTCGGCAAAGTGAAAAACTTGCTGAAGAAACGGGCTTGCATGATGTTATTCACCGCATTATCCGACCTGACGGCAGCATACGCCACGTGCATGAACTGGCTCAGGCTGTCACCGATGCATCTGGTCAACTCATAGAACTTGCTGGCACGGTGCAGGACGTCACCGAACAGATTGAAGCTGAGGCGGCACTGGCAGAGAATGAGGATAAGTTCCGTGGCCTCTATGAACAATCACCAGTCGGTATCGCACTAAATGAAATGGATGGTAGTTTTGTCGAGGCTAATCAGGGTTTCCTTGATCTAATTGGTTATACCGATAAAGAGTGCCGTGCATTAACTTACTGGCAACTGACCCCCGAGGAATATGCGACACAGGAAGCGCGACAGTTAGAGAGTCTTAACTCATCTGGTCACTACGGGCCTTATGAAAAGGAGTACATCCATAAGGATGGTCATCGCGTGGCGGTACTGCTCAACGGTAGTATTGTTAATGACCGAGACGGCAATAAGCGAATTTGGTCGATTGTTCAGGATATCTCAAAACGCAAAAACGCCGAACTTGCGATGCAGGAAAGTGAAGAGCGATTTGCCTTCGCTGTTGAGGGTGCTGGCGATGGTATCTGGGACTGGGATATGAAGACCAGTGTCATGCAGTTTTCTCAGCTGTATATGGAGATGTTAGGTTACGCTCAGAATGAATTACCACAGCACGTTGACACCTGGGTTGCGAGTGTTCATCCCGATGATCTTGCACGTATCCAGAAGAATTTGCAGGAATACCTGGAAGGCAAAACAACGACATATCACGTTGAGTTAAGGCTACGTTGCAAAGATGGTAGCTACAAGTGGATTTTATGTCGGGGCACGATTGTTGGTCGTGATGAAGAAGGTAACGCCATTCGTATGATTGGTATTCATAGTGATATCACCGAACAAAAACGAAATGAGGCGGCCGTAACAGAATCTCAGCAACGTATGGCTTTACACGTTCAGCGTACACCATTAGGTGTTATTGAGTGGGATAATAACTTTTGTGTTACTGAATGGAATAGCGCGGCCGAATCAATTTTTAAATATTCAAAAGAAGAGGTAATGGGACGCCACGCCACTGATATAATTGTCCCTGATAATCTTTTTACTCAGGTTGGTCAAGTTTGGGAAGAGCTACTGACTTTGAAAGGTGGCCTACGCAGTAGTAATGAAAATATTACCAAGCATGGAGATATGATATTTTGTGAATGGTATAACACCCCATTGATAAATGATGATGGAAAAGTTATCGGCGTTGCCTCACTAGTGCAGGATATAACCAAGCAAAAAAATGCTGAAATCAATCTTATCAGGGCAAAAGTGGAAGCCGAATACGCCAACAACGCTAAATCAGAATTTCTCTCCAGCATGAGTCACGAATTACGTACTCCGATGAATGCCATTCTTGGTTTTGGTCAACTACTTGAATTCGACGACGACATGACCGATTTGCAAAATGATAACGTGCAAGAGATTCTTACTGCAGGCCATCACTTACTAAACCTTATCAATGAAGTGCTTGACCTGGCCAAAATAGAATCTGGTCAGATTGAATTATCATTAGAACCGGTTGATGTTTGTCAGGCTGTCGAGGAATGCTTGAACCTGATGGAACCTCTAGCCTTAAAACGTGATATACGTATCAGTCATTCTGGGCTTAAAGGCGTAGCCGTGCGTGCAGACCACACACGCTTCAAACAAGTATTAATAAACTTGCTTTCCAACGCCATTAAATATAATCATGATGGTGGCACTGTCAGACTTGATGTTGAGCATATCGAAAATGATCGTTTAAAAATAATAATTACAGATACTGGCATCGGTGTTCCAGAGGATGGCATTGCTGATTTATTCCAGCCATTCAATCGACTTAATGCTGAAAAAACGAGTATCGAAGGTACTGGTATTGGCTTGACCATTACACGTCGTATCGTTGAATTGATGGGCGGCTCAATTAATGTAAAAAGTGAAATAGGTGTTGGTAGCAGTTTCTGGATTGAACTGCCTCTGGAAACAATCGAAGAATCTGATTACATTGAGGTAATCGATGACAGTGCCGAATCGCAACCAATTGATGCCACGATAAAACATACCGTACTCTATATCGAAGACAATCCTGCCAATCTAAAACTGGTCGCACAGATACTGGGACATCGAAAGCACATTCATTTACTCACCGCTCACACACCCGAAATAGGTATTGAGCTTGCAAAAAGTCGCCTACCAGAACTAATCTTGCTCGACATCAATATGCCTAATATTGATGGCTATGAAGTAATGGGAATATTTAACAATGATAGCAGCCTTAGAAATATACCCGTAGTTGCCGTTACCGCGAACGCCATGAGTCGAGATATTGACAGAGGCAATGCAGCTGGGTTTATTGATTATGTTACCAAGCCTATAGATGTACCAAAATTTCTCGATATTGTGGACAAACATCTTCGAGGTGGAAATTAATCCGAGTGAGAATTTCCGACCTGCGCCATTATACATTTCATCACAGCAGCGTGAAAACCAGTCATCTGGCTATGCGCGCCGGCTTTAACCGAAAAAAAATCCGGTGATCAAGACGATCACCGGATTGATTCGTAGCTGCAACAAAATAAATCGGTTTAATAAAGGTAGACAGCGCCAGCGTTGCCAGCTAAATTGTCAGTCTGGCTGCCATTGATGCCGTTGGCGTTGCTGTCTTCGCCTCCCGCGCCCACCGCCATGGTGTTGCCATCTCCCGACAGCGCGGCTGCTATGCCGAAGTAGTCATATGCTGCGGTATTGGGTGCCTTGACGTAGGCCTGCTGGCTCCATGTGCCGCTGCTCAAGGTAAATGTATAGACCGCGCCGCTATCGGTGGCCAACTCGTCGTACTGATCACCGCCTATGCCAATGGCGCTGCTGTCTTCATAACGCGCCCCCACCGCCAGGCTGTTGCCGTCGTCCGAGAGCGCAATACTGTAGCCGAAATTGTCATCCGTTGCTAAATTGCTTGCCTGGATCTTGTGCTGCTCGAGATAGCCAGAGGAGGTGCTGTTGAAGATATAAACTGCGCCAGTATTGGGGAAGCTGGCGTCGTCTTCTTGCAGGGGCGCGCTCACCGCCAGGCTGCCGCCGTCGGCTGAAAGCGCAACTCTGTGACCGAATTGGTCATTTGATCCAGCATCGGTGGCAGTAAGCCATTGCGCAAAGGTACCGCTGAGGAACACCTCGACCAAGCCCGTACCGAGATTCCAACCGGGCGAACCCACTGCCAGAATACTGCCGTCCGCCGAGAGCGCAACGCTGCTGCCGAACACGGAAGACGCAAACGGATACGGCCACGATGACGTTAGGCCGCCCTGAAGGGTCCAGGTGGAGCCGCTGCGACCGTAGAGATAGGCCGCACCGATGTCAGATACACCACCGAGATCAAAACCGGGTTCGCCCACCGCCAGAGTGTTGCCATTCGCAGACAGGGAGAGGCTGGTACCGAACTTATAACCTGCTGTGGCGTTGGCGGAAGCTAAAGATTTTTCCCAGTTCCAAGTGGTGCCACTGTAGCGGTACACGTAGACGCGACCCTGATCTGAATTCGATTTGGGCGAGCCCACCGCCAGGGTGTTGCCATCCCCCGACAGTGCAACGCTGCTGCCAAATACTACACCTGATGGGAGTACCGTTATATCTCCTATAAGTGGGATAGTTATAGTTATTGGAGGTGGGGTGAGATAGGCCTGCTGACTCCAGACTATGCCGTTATGGTGGAAGATATAGACTGCGCCACTATTGATGTCGGCACCGTCTTCCAAGGGCGCGCCCACCGCCATGGTTTTGCCGTCTGACGATAGCGAGACACTACGTCCGAAGTCATCACTCGCTCCAGAATTGTGTGCCTTCACATACCCCGCCGCGCTGGCCAGATTGCCGCTGACGGAGACTACATTGGAACTGGCGCAGATACCGGCATCGCAAGCCTCCAGCATATAACGGGCATTGATGCGCCCGGGTAGATAGGCCTCGAGCTGGTAACTGGTGACTCCGGTACTGAGCGTAGCAATCTGGGTATACCCCGAGCTGCCATCAGGGTCTTCCAGCAGGCGGTACTCGGTGGCATTACTGACATTCGCCCAGCTGAAAGCAAAGGTTTTGACGCTCTGCATTGTCATTGCCAGCTCCGGCGGGGTAAAACTGGCGACAACAGTACAGTCTGCGGTAATCGCCGCCGTGGTATAGGTGGTGCCAACCAGAGCGCCGCCACAGGTGCCGGCCACACTGGCGGTGTAACCGACGTCCGGTGTAACGGTAAAGCTGGGGATCGCACCGTAATCGAACACCGTCGCCAAATCCGGACTGATGCTGCCATTGGCACCTGCCGAAGGGGTGACGGTGTAGGTATCAATAAAAAAACTGGCAATAACCGTACAGTCTGCGGTAATCGCCGTCGTGGTATAGGTGGTGCCACTCAGGATACCACTACAGGTTCCACCCATACTGGCGTGGTAATTAAGGTCCGGGGTAACGGTAAAGCTGGTGGGATCGCCATGAGTGACCGTCGTCGTACCCGGACTGCTGATGCTGCCATTCCCCACTACCGAGGCGGTGACGGTGTGGCTGTTAGAGACAAAACTGGCGACGACCGTACAGTCTGCGATAATCCCCGCCGTGGTGTAAGTGGTGCCAGCCAGATCCAGAGTGCCGCCACAGGTGCCGGCCATTTCGGCGTGGTAATCAAGGTCCGGGGTAACGGCAAAGCTGGTCATAGCCCCATGTTCAACCGTCGCCGGGGTCAGGACGATGCTGCCATTGGCGCCCGCCACCGAAGGGGTGACGGTGTAGCTTTTAATAATAAAACTGGCGTCAATCGTACAGTCTCCGGTAATCGCCGCCGTGGTATAAGTGTTGACACTCAGAGCGCCGCCGCAGGTGCCGCCCACGACGTCAATGTTGTAGCCGGTATTCGGGTTGACGGTAACACTGGGGGTACTACCATAAGTGACATTGTTGATGCTTGTTGGGTTGAAATTGCCGCCTGTACCGGCTGAGGTCGTTACTGTGTAGCTTATAAGACTAAAGTTGGCCACAACCGAACAGGATGCGGTAATCGACGCCGTGGTATAGACATCGCCAACCAGGGTACCACCACAGGTTCCGCCAACACCGGCGATCTCATAACCCGTAAACGGGGTGAGCGTGAAGCTGGCGGTATTGCCATGATTAACACCTGCAGAAGCCGGATTGATGCCACCGCCTGCGCTCGTTGAGGTGCTTATGGTGTAGTTATTGAGGTCAAAACTGGCCTGTACGGTGCAGTCCGCGTTAATCGCGTCCGTCGTGTAGATGTTGCCATTCAACGTGCCACCACAGCTGCCACCTATGTTGGTGGCAAAACCGAGATATGGTGTAACAGTGAAGCTGGTGGTGGCACCACGGTCAACCGTAACACTGGCCGGACTAATGCTGCCGCCTGTACCATAGGTCGCATTGACCGTGAAGCTGTTAGCAATAAAACTGGCTTCGACCGTACAGTCGGCGGCAATCGAATCCGTGGTATAGGTATTACCGCTCAGCACACCACCACAGGTTCCGCCTACACTGTCAATACTGTAATTGGTGTCAGGAGTAAAAGTAAAACTGGTGCTGGCACCATCGCTAACCGTGGCAGTGGGTTGATCAACACTGCCGCCAGCACTGGCGATGGCGCTGACCGTATAACCTGAGGTTGATGCAGCGCCGCTATCACTACCGCCGCCACAGGCAGAGAGCGATAACAACAGAGCAGCGAACAGCGGTGCCCGCCACGGATGGCGTGACTCAAGGTGATTTAAGCAAATGTTTATCATAAGAATTCCTTCATCATTATTTTTATGTGCCAGCCTGGAGCTCTGCAATATAATTACAGCCAGTCAACTTTACGTTCCTGCCCCTGCCTCTGCTGGTTCATCGGTCTTCTTGGCGTTGCCTTAAATTCCCAGCCGTCTCTTGTGCGTATCATCACAGGCACAACATTATTGAGAGAACTACTATCCTCTTCTTCCTCAGTCAATGATGAAAGATTGTAGTCGGCGCCTAATACCGAGATATATGAATCGGTATTAATTTGATCGTTTACTACCGTTTCGGTTTGACCGGAATTAAGACCGACGTTATGGCCCACACCAATAATCTGACCACTGAAGATCAGGCCGATCGCCACGGTACCTGAACCATTATTTACAATTAGGGTGCTATTCAGGTCGTTAATATAGGCTTCCTGTGCATTGAAATCCAACGTGATTAAACCAGCCGGGTTGGTGTCGATGGTGATCGCATCGGTGCTGGATGTGCCGATGCGATCATCGGCAATGATGGTGGTGCTGTTAGCTATAATGTTGGTGAGTGTATTGGCGATATCGATAAATACACCATTATTATTCAATACACTGCCTGCACTGGCGGTTAGGTTTACGTTAGCGGTACCTGCATCGGTGAGCCCCAGCAGAATATCACCATCGCTTGCAGTAATGTCGATCAATTGGTTATTTGTTGTAATGCTGGACGGTGCACCCATGATGACTCCCAGACCCGCCGATAAGGTAAACACGCCGTTGGTTTCAATAGTGTTGTTCATGGCGAAAGTCTCTGCAACGATAATGTCCAGTGATGAAGCTGCGGTTAGTGCGCTGTCGCCGATATCCAGACTGCTGGCCAGATTAACAGTTGTCGCAGATGGCATGGTTATGGTGCCAGCATTCAGTGTCAGCGGTACAACAGAAGTGGAAATAAAGGAGCCTTCGATTGTTATATCATTGGCGGTATTCAGTGTTATGCCTGCACCAGTCATGGCCACGAATTCATTGATAGTAATATTCAGACGACCGGTCTGATTGAAGCCGAGTCCAATACTATTACCGGCATCGGTGATGCTGATGGTGCCAGCTGCACTGTCCATGCTGCCAGTGACCTCGATGTCATTGGCAGTAATGATGATGTTATTGCCACCGGTAGTTGCCAGCACGTCGTCAATATTTAGTAAACCTGTGCTGGCATCAATACTCAACACACCGTTGGTAGAAAGGGCGAACAGTAAATTAATATCAGCCCCTGAGTTCAAACTGAGATCGCCTGCGCCAGTGGCCGCCGCATTAATATTTAAGTCACCTGCAGCGGTAAGGCTGAGGTTCGGATTGAAGGTGATCGGATCCGTACTGTTTAAATTTAATGAGCCGGTTGTGGTAGTGATATCACTTTGTAGATTCAATGCGTTGGCAGTGATAGTTGTTATGCCATCAATCACCATTGGCTTGTTATAGGTGAGATCGGTAGCGGCACTTAGAGTTAACGCGCCGCTGCCGGCAATGCTGTTATTGGCATCGAGAACAATACCACCCGCAGTGGATTTGACTGTGGAATTAGCACCAAAAATAATGTCGCCCAATGTTGATTGCAGTGTCACGGTACCATTGGTAGTGAGTGAGCTATTGATGGCGATATTACTCTGGCTGATTAGATTAAGGGTACCACTTGCCAGCGAGGCACTGCCAACAACGCTAATGCCACCGGTGTGGCTGGCACTTCCAATGATTAAGCCTGTTGATGTGTTAATTGCGCTCAACATGGTATCGCTGATTCCGAGCGTGGAGACATTGCTCGCGCCAGCACCAATTAATATGCCCCGCGTTGTATCGAAGGTTGTCAGTGTTACATCGGCAGCGCCTGCGTCGATGTTACCGGTAAAGCTCATGGCGTCCGCCAGTAAGCTGACGCTACCACCGTTAGAGTTGATACCCGCTGCACCAATAATCAAATCTCCGCTTGTTTCTGACAATTGAATAACACCGGTCGTAGTGCCGGTGACGGTGACACCTGATGCCATCGTGTTAGTGATATAGATACCACCCAATGTCGATGTGAAGCTAAGATTTTGAGTCGCGGTTTCCAGTGGTGATAAGTCGGTGCCGATACCACTATCGGTGTTTAAATCAATACTGCCCGCCGCTAAAATGGCACCGGCAACGCCACTAATCGTTTCTGAATTTATCGTAATCGTACTCGCTGCACCCGCGTTCATAGCAGTCTGTACTTCAACAGTATCAACATCAGTAGCATCACCCGTATTAATAGTGATGTCGGCATTCCAGAGTGCATCCAGTGTATTGAACTGAACAGTGTCGTTACCGCTGCCGCCATTGATGGTGAGTGAGGTGGCAGGATTGGCAAAAGTGACCGCAGCACCCAGCGTAGAATCAATGAATGAGTGACCATCACTGCCGTTAATATCAGCCAGGTTAATGGTTTCATTGCCGCCAGCAAAACTAAAAATTCGGTTAGTGGCAGCCAGATTATCGGTGATCGACTCTAGACCAGTGTAGCCAACGGTAGCGCCATCAAGATTGATGTTGCCGTCGATTGCATTGGTAAAGTTATGGGTGATGTCAGTAAATCCTGCGGCGTTATTGAGTATCAGGCTATCGCTGCCACCGTTGGCATTATAGATAAGACCACCAGCGATATTGAACGGCGTACCGTTAATAAAGTCCAGCGTTAAGACGTTATCACCAGCGCCACCATTGATGACTAAGGTGCTGACATTAGCCCATGCTTCAGTGAGAAAAGTAGTAGTTGAACCGTCGTCCGTCACTATAATATTAATGCCTGCGGCATCGAGACTAACATCGAGTATCGAGCTACCAAGAACATCCATATCTAAATTAAGATTAAACGTAGCCAGGCCAGCATGTGTGGCGGTTTCCATGCCTGCAAATGTCATGCTGGCAGGATCGTTGGTGATGTAAGTGCCGGTAAAGCCGGTAGCGGCAGTGCCACCCGTCTTACTGAATGCAGGATTGCTAAAATTAGCATCAATATAATCGATGCTGTCGGCCCCATTGCCACCGTCAAGATGGGCGAAGCCACTGAAAGTGATAGCGCCAGAATCAATGAAGCCTGAATTTATACCATCGACTACAAATGCCTCACCAGCAGCAGAACCCGTCAGTGTCGAATTTGCACCGTTGCCGATAAAGTTATCTATTCCCAAAATTCCACCAGTTCCAGTTGCTTCAGTGGTTTCTAGATTGACAGCAACAGTTGTGTTGTAGTTGCCATAGTTAACTGTTCCGCCTACCGCAGTGAACGTGCCTGCAACGCTGCCGGCCAAGCCCATGTTGAAGATGCCCGCGCCCGTGTCGATAAGATTTTCAACCGAGGTCCATGTCACCGTGCCGTTGCTACCCGCATTCGCTATCGCATCGTCCAGCGTGTAGGTCTGCACTGCACCCCTGATCGTATCGCTGTTGCCGCTGCCCGCCATTGTAGTGATACCGCTCCATGTACCGCCGATACCTGTGCTTACACCTGTACCGTTGGCGAGATCAAATATCGCCGCAGTTCCGTAGCTGCCATAGTTCACCGTGCCACCAACCGCGCTGATGCTACCCGTGACGCTGCCGCCCGTGCCCATGTTGAAGACGCCTGCGCCGGTGTCTGTCAGATTGGCGAACGAAGTCCAGAAAATCGTGCCGTCGTTACCCACGTTGGCACCGGTCAGGTTATATGTAGCATCAGTACCTGTGATCGTACCCGTACCCGCCACTGATGTGGCCGCAGCAAATGTCATTCCATAGCTGCTCTTTGTCGTGAGATTAAAGTCGGATGCCCCGGTCACGGTCGTCGCACCACTCGCTGCGTTGAATCCGGTGTACGTATCACCACTCGCTGCCGTGCCCGCATTTGCGCCTGTCAGTGCAAAGCTCGCCGTGCCGGTAACGTCACCGCCTGCACCGGCTACCGAAGTAAATCCGGATGAGTACGTAAGTGAACTCGCAGACGATACTCCTGAGGTATCGTTAAAATTGCCTGTCACACCCGTGATTGCACCAGTGCCCGTGACCGTCCCCGAGAGCGCCGCAAACGTGATTCCCTGGCTGATCTTTGTCGTGTCATCAAAGCCTACTACGCCGGTCACAGTGGTGGTGTTGCTCGCCGCATCAAATGCCGTGTAGTTAAGGCCGCTCGCGCCAGTACCGGCATTGGCACTGGTGATATCGAACGTCGCTGAGTTAGTCACGTCCGCCGTACCGTCTCCGGCCACGGTCGCTAGTGATGTCAGTCCACTGTAGTCAATGCCGCTGCCGGAAACATGGGAGCTATCATTGAAGCTGCTCGCCACACCGGTCAGGGCCGTCGCGCTACCGCTCACTGCCGCCAGTGAAGTCAGACCGCTGTAATCAACTCCGCTAGCCGACACTTTTGTGCTGTCGTTGAAGCTGGTTGCCACGCCGGTCAGGGCCGTCGCGCCACCGCTCACCGAGGACACGCCGGTGTAGGTCAGGCCGCTTGTCGAAACCAGAGTGCTGTCATTGAAGCTAGTCGCCACGCCGGTCAGAGCCAGCAAAGTGCCGTTAACATTCGCAAGCGAAGCCAGTCCACTGTAATCAATGTTGCTGCCCGCCGAGATCTGGGTCACGTCACCGAAACCAACGGTCACGCCGTTGAGGGTCGTCGCACTGCCGCTCACTGTCGCCAGTGAAGTCAGGCCACTGTAATCAACTCCGCTACCCGACACTTTTGTGCCGTCGTTGAAGCTGGTTGCCACGCCGGTCAATGCCGTGCCCGTGCCGCTAACTGAGTTCACCGAAGCAAATATCATTCCCTGGTTATCCAAGGTAGTGTCATCAAAGCCTGTTGCGCCGGTCACCGTGGTGGTGTCCGCTGAGGTGAAACCGGTATAACTGATACCACCCGCTGTGCCAGTGGTTAAGCCGATCAGGTCGAATGTTGTGGCACCCATGTTGGTGATACCACCCGTGCTATTACCGGTGATTGTAGTGAAACCACTATTGGTGCCAGTAATACCCGTGCTGCCAGCCCCACCGCCATGGATATAATTAACTGCTGTACCGTAGCTGCTGTAGTCCAATGTACCACCTACAGTACTGAGTGCACCCGTCACGCTGCCGGCCGTACCCATATTGAAATTGCCCGCGCCATTATCGGTCAGGTTAGCCATGTTGGAGAAACCAATCTGTGTCTGTCCTACAGGGGTCAGGGTTCCTGCATTAGATGTATCCACTGCCCAAGTATTAGAAAGATTTGGGCCGATCAATGTATCAGCATTTGCAGCCGTACCAGTCACAGTGATACTACTCGCGTTATAAACAGTGCCATTAAATGTAACCGTCTCTGTACCGTTATCATTGGCATCAGGATAAATTGCCACAGCACCAAGTGCTGCACCTACGACACCAAGACTACCAACTGTAATTCCACCATTTGAGTTTAGAGTCGTCGCAGCATTTGTACCGGAAGCCCCTCCTCCAGAACCAGCACCACCTGAACCAGTGATATTTCCTACCGTTAACAGAGCATCGCTATTTTGTGTGAGTAAAATAGTGCCTGCATTACCACCAGCAGCTGCACCGCCACCTCCTGCACCACCACCAGCTGATCCAATATTACCAATCGTTATAGCGCCACCCGTTCCACTAATAGTTACATCTCCACCATTAGAGCCTGAACTATTGGAATCTGTCCCTCCAGTAGTAAAAATATCGCCAATACTGATAAGGCCAGATGTTGCTGTAACCGTTACTGCACCACCAGCAGTCGACGCATTTGAACTTGTACCTTGTGTTGAAATATTTCCAGTACTCACCGAAACCCCGGAAAGTGATACCAAACCACCTGCTGATAACAAAGCTCCTGTTCCAGTGATGCTACCAGTTCCAGTTTGAACGCCAGCAGCATCATTTGCGGTGAAATTGATCGCGCCACCGTTGGTGGTTATAGTGTTCGCACCCCATGCAATGTTATTACCCGCCTGTGCCGTAATTCCAACTCCTGCTGCGGCAATATTGACTGACGTGAGAAAATTAATATTGTTATCAGCCTGCAATAATACGTTAGCAACTGCATTATCAATCAGCGCGACGTCAACTGAAGATGTTGCTACCGTTGTGGTACCTATATTGGTTGTTGCAAATGCATCAACGTCAGCGAGAACCGCATCAGCAGATACCGTTAAAACGACGTCGATATTGGTAGGGTCAAGTAACCATGTTCCTACCTGACCGGCGGCAGCATCCGTATTCACACGAATATCTGTAACATCCAGAAAATGAGCAGAAGTTTCGATGAATCCACCGTTACCGGAAAGAGCACCGCCCTGAGCAGAAATCGAACCATGTACACGAGTTACATCATCGCCCCAGATAATGACTTTGCCACCATTGCCAGTTTCAATCGCATCAGCAGTAATAGAGGCGTTCACACCTACATAAGTTTGCGATGCATTTTGTACATCCGGATTATTGCCCTGATAGTCGCCACCAATTAATACTGTGCCGCCTCCTGTAGTACCCGAAGCATCGATACTGGCTTGCCCGAATAAACCAACGTTATCACCCAAAAGAAATACTGTACCACCCTGGCCATTTTCACCGAGCGCATCAATGACACCACTATGAATAGTTGTGCCTGAATTACCCGTAAGATAAACGTCACCACCGACATTTTCTAAACGATGCGCGGTTATTACGCCTTCATTATTGATAGCATTGGTAAACACATCTGTAGCAACATGCGCATCTAAGAGTATTTGACCGCCATTAGCCTGTATGCTTCCCGTGTTAATAATGGATGAAGCATCGGCATTAAGATTAGTTAAAATATCATCGCTAACCTGAATATTAATTAAACCATCACCATCGAAATTTAAAACCGCCTGATTACCTGTGGCCAGATTAATGTGACCATAATCAGCAATGATGTAACCATCATTAGTAACCTGCCCCCCGACCAATGTCACACTGCCGCCAGATGCCGCAGATAACAGACCATAATTAATAATTGCGCCCGGCGTATAACCATCAGAATTAAAAAGATAATTACCATTCATAAAGTCATCGTTAGAAATGGTTAAACCAGTAGCCATTAATGCACCAACATTAACGGTAGCCGTTTGACCAAAAATAATGCCATTGGGATTACTTAAAAAGACCTGACCATTGGCGTTAATTGAGCCAAATATCTGACTTGGATTTTGGTCGTAAATATTATTTAGTACAGATGAGTTACTCGATGGCTGAATAAAATTGACCGTTTCTTGAGCTGAAATATTAAAGCTATTCCAGTCAACAACCATAGAGCCGCTTAACTGATTAACATTAGTCACATTAGCTGTTGCAGTAATATCACCTTGTCCGCCAACGACAACGCCACCTTGAGGTGCAGCATGAACAATACTCACTACACTTACAGGGATAATGAAAGAGAAGAATATTTTATTCTTAGCAAATAAAAATGTTTTTTCAATACGTTGTAACATGATCTTATTCCATGATTAAAATATACAAATGTAACTGTACATATATGTTATTTCTCAAGCTTAACTAAGCTATTAAAACTGATATTTCATACTTAAATAAAATGGCAGTGACTGCGCATCGGTTGGCTCGTCACCGAGTGCTGCTGACAAATCAACTCTGGTAATAAAATTATTAAACGGTGAAATTTGAATACCCAGACCCATGCCCGATAATGTCGCGGTGCTGACCTCATTAGTTAAGGGATCATTTAAATCACCACTAGCGTAATCAAAAAAAACTGATAACTGCAGAGATCTAAGCCATTGAAGTTCAATTTCAGGTGAAGTATTCAATATATATTCAATGGAAGTAAAGACAGCATTATCAACCAGAACTTCAGCCACAGGATAAGCTCGAACATTATATGGCCCACCTAAACTGTATTGCTCAAGAGAGGTCAGCAAATCAGATGTATACTGCGCTTCAAACCTTAAAAGTAACGATTGAAAATTAACTACAGGCTGTAGGCGAGTATAACGGAGATTAAATTTAGTAAAGTCACCACCTGCGTAACCACTTATCTCACCCTGACGACTTGAGAAATCATTACCTGTCTCATCCATTGAACCAAGAAAATCGGCCATTCCAATACTCACTGAAGCTATTAACTCGTGATTAGCCCGCCACAACCAACGATCAACTCCTGAGTAGATAGCATCAAATCTTATCACTGATAATTTGTCTTCGGCACTCACCTCGGTGAAGAGTTTATTGGTGGCGGACTTCAGGCTTAAATCAGCCAGCATAGAAAAGCGATCGAGTTTTGTATGAAAAAAATTGTAACTAATAAAACCATTAATGACTAACGATTCGCCATTAATATCCAGATCAGCCAATTCCTGGCCAACACTAAAAAGGTTTATTTTTGCACCACCACCAACATCGAGCTGAGATTTAAATATAGGTTGAACGTAGTTGACATCGGCGTACTGACTATTAGCAGGAGACAACCCAGCCATAAGATTAAAAGTTAATGCATCGGCATTACCAGAAACATTATTATTAACGTGCCTAAACAACACTCTGTTTTCACCTGTATATGACGAACCATAATTATCAAATGACAAGTAATTTTCAGAAGGCACCTCTTTTGCTCTAATCATGATGGCGGCAGAACCGGATTTAGAGCCCGGTCCAAAAATTGCAGAAGCAGTTAGTCCGGGATAATTATTTAATTTAATTAGTGCAGACTCGACACCAGTAATATGAACAGGCTTATCAATAAGACCTTCAAATAAAACATTCATTGTTTCATCATCGTATAGTTGATTGCCATCATAATTGACCTGGTCCAGAAAACTTTCAGCTACTATTAATTTTACAATACCATCATTAACTTTTTGCTCGGGAATATATGCTCTAGCTAAAAAGAAGCCGCGTTCACGGTAATAACGGGTGATAGCATTAGCCACTCGCTCATACATACCTATTGTAAATAAACTTGGCTTACCTTCAGGTATCATAGCAGCCGTTTCAGCGGCAATTATTTGTTGAATTATGGCAAGCGATATATCGTATTCGGGATAATCTTTGACACCAAATATTTCGAACCCTTTAAGCAACATTCTCGGAGCATTAGGGTCATCAATAACTGGCGCAATTGCTGGAGATTGCAGCACTTCGATATCAGGATAAACAAACTGTTCTGTCTGATCATTGACTTGAGGCATAGCGCCACCGGGAACAGCCTGCACAGAAGAAATGCAAAAAAATATTACTAGTACACAAGCACGAGAAAAGAGCAAGGAAGCGTCAGCCTTCAACAGATAATCAATCATAGTAGCAATTATTTCAATACCAGCACTTTAAACTGCGATGGCACAATCGTCATACCTGGTATATTTAAACTCATACCATTTTGCCCACTCATGCTAGTCATTTTTGTACAGGGCATCCCACCAACCAGTACTGTAAAGCTTCCCATTAAATGACGAGTTGGTCCCATAACCATGCCAGACATGACACCCATCATAAGACCGGCATTATCTCCATTACTGAGAGTACCTGTGGTCATCAAATTGTGTGAAGGCATAGCAACTGTTAGCACTTTCAGCGACGCAGTCGGCGGTATCGCAGTTGTACCAATGGATATATTGGGATACGGTATTGGCGTCGGAATTGGGCCTGCTGGTGATGGTATAGGTGTGAGACAAACATCAGGCATTGCCATATTCATTCCACCCATATGTGTATTCATAAACATAATATTATTCTCGCATTAACCCATGTGGATTCGTTCGCCATCAATCTTTACATCCTGCTCAGCTAAAATAACAGCTTGCCTTGTTTTAACTGACATAAGATTGCGTATTGATTGCATTAAATTACCGGCTGTTAACTGATCAATTTTTTCGACAAATCGAAATGAGTTCTGAACTCTTTGCGTCAATGTAGTAGCAACTGTTTCAATAGTGTTAGTAAAAATCCTACTCGATTTAGCATGTACTGTTGCGGCATCTGAAACCAGATCGACTTTATTTATTTGAAACAACCCATGGTGACTACTGATCGCAACATCTTGAGATGAAATAGATACACTTTCAGTTGACGCAAGATTGATGGCTTCACGTGCGGCCAACGTAATATTGTCATTTTTCGATTCAATCATCAGGCCGTTCTCAACAGAAATGCATGTGGATTGTTGCTTTATTCTGTCAAGAATCGACAATATATATCCATTACCATTTTCATCCATATACAACAGAACTGTATCACCTATAACTGGTTTAACAAGACAACTAACTGCTGGTTTGGCACTATATTGGCCATGTTCTGCTTTAGCAAAAAAACCAGAAGGATGTTCTGAAATCAAAATAGCTGTGACTGCCATCGACTCTAAATGAGTTGATTTTGGCTTCAAGTTTATTGCCTGCATATTAAAACCTCGAGTGATTAATTATTTCTATTGTGCTTAACATTATTTTGGCTTCCATTGTTCCGCATTAGCTCTTTTCACATCGGTACCAAGCGCTGTCAACTTTGATGATCCTTGCCAAATTGCAGCATCATCAAAAACATCATGTAAATTGGTGCGAAATAGTTCAGCATGCATAAAGTTAGAATCACGTAGGTCAGCATGTGCTAAATCAGCATATGTCAGATCTGCTTTTGTAAATAGGGCTGCTTCACATTTTGAATTGGCCATTTGTGCCTGAATAAGTTTGGCTTTTGTAAAATCACATTCATACAAATTACATTCCTGCATGCTCGCTTGTTCTAGCTGAGCTTCTTTCAAACTACAGCCTTTCATGTTTGCGCCATAAAAAATCGCATTATTCGCAATGGCATGATCGAACACAGCATTTTCCAAGTCTGCGTCCATGAAACTGGTTTGTGTAAGATTTGCTCCAACAAAGCGACAGTCTTTCATATTTGCTTCTCTAAACTGTGACATAGATAAATCCATACCTGAAAAATCTTGCCCAGCCAGATCAGGTTTAATAAAAACTGTTTGTTTAATATATGCTCCCTGAATAACTACATCCTGCAAATTTGCCTCAATAAAATTAGTTCTCTCTAGATTCGCCTCATTAAATGACGCACCCTCAAGATTGGCATTAATTAAATTGGTAAAGTTCATTTGAGCTTTATCGAAGCATGCATTCGAGAGATCAGGATCAATAAAACTTGCCTGAAACATATTAGCGCCTGAAAAATCTGCCTGTTTCATTTTTGCGCTAACGAAGTTACAGTTACTAACATCTGAGTCATTAAATAGTGCAGCTTCCATTACTGGCTCAATAAAATTTGCAATACCAAAAGTCATTCCTGAAAAGTCAGTTCTATTAAACGTGCAATTAATAAAATTCGCCTCATTTAATAACGCGTTTTTGAACGAGCAATCACTGAAATTAGTCTCCATGAAAACGCCACCAGCCAGATCGGCGCCAGAATAGTCATTTCCACTAAGGTTCTGATTAAGAATGATTTCACCAGACTTAACTTCTTTTTGGAGTTCCTGTAATGTCATTTCTCAGGCCTCCAATCACGTAATTTTGACATATCAAGATTTGCACCAGAAAAATCAGTTCCACCAACTGTAGCACCCATGAACTCTACTGCGTATAGATTTGAGCCTTGGAGGGTGGCACTGGTCAATCTTGCTTTCAACATACTACCTTCATAAAAACTGGCGTTTGAAAGATCTGCAAGTGCGAGATCACTTTTTATAAATAAGGGTCGTTCACCTTTTGCACGATTAAAAACTGCTTTTTCAAATACGCCACCACTAAAATCTGTCATATTAATGCTGGCATCTGTAAAATCTGCTTGTTTTAAATCAGAATCTCGAAGATTGGCTTTATCAAGACATGCACCTGTAAATTTCGAGCCAGATAGATCACTGTTCAAAACAAACCTTACATTCGTCATATTCGCATTTGCAAAGTTGGAGCAAGATGCTTTTGCGCTGATAAAAGCAGTCTCAAAAAGAGTAGCTTCTGAAAAATTAGAGCCTGATAATTCACAATCTATAAAAGTTCCATTCGAAAGATCAGAACCAGAGAAATTTGAACCACTAAGATCCCGGTCAAGAAATATCGCGTTCTTGAGTTTGGCGTTGCTAAGCTCAATCCCTGCTAGCTTCGCTTCCAGGAAATAAACATCTGTGAAATCACAACCTGAGAAAACAGCATTTTCAAGGTTAGATTTACTGAGTGTTGCACCAGTGAAATTACAATTGGTAAAAACTGCGTCCATAGCAATGATTGCACCGAGGTTTGCACCACTAAAATTTGTATTTGTTATTGACGCAGAGGTGAGATTTGATCGAGCTAATATAGCTTCACTTAGATTTGCGGAATCTAATTTCACATTTCTAAGATCAACATCTTCAAGATAGGCAAAACTCAGGTCAATATTCTTTAAATCTAAACCAGACAAATCAAGTCCGGCATAATCACCATCATGTAGACTCTGCCCAGCAGTAAATAGACTATCGAATTCCTCTTTCTTTTTATCCATGCAATCTACATGAGGCGGATCACCTTTTGGCAGCTCATGAGCTCCCATGCGATAAACACCTTTTAATTGCGCACTGGCATCACCAAACTGTTTTTCTAGTGCATCAACATCTAAATCAATCTTCAAAGCTTTCAATTGTTCAGCGCTTACTCCCTTTTCTAGCAGCTCATGATATTGTTGCTTTGCTTGCTCAATATTATGTCTTAACTGGGTAATCACCTCATCAAGATGTGGTCGTGGCAGTGGAGGCGGTTCATCCATTTTTTGTATCGCCTTACGAAGCTCTTCTGCAGCATGCTTAGTTGCTTCCTGACCACTTAGCTCATCTGCCTGTTTTGCCAATGTTTCTTTAATTTTCTTTTTCTGTGATTCTGCAAATAATTCCATCTCTTTTTGCAAATCACCCATCTTACTTAAATCTATATCACTCACTTTGGTATCTTTATTTCCCTTTGTAGCTCCTGGTACTACTGAGTTCATAAAGTCCATTAGCCTCTTTACGTCAGGATCATCGATTTCTGATGCATTATCAAATTTTTTCAGATAAGGCGCGGGATCTATTCCAGCAGCCTCAAGCTGTTTTATTAACTGCTGTTTCTGCCCTTCAACTTGTTCTTCGATTTGTGCTTTGACCAAATCACCTTTTGCTTCCATGTTCTTCATCATTTCCATTGATGGCGCATCAACACTATCCAGAATACGCTTAAATCCACATCGAACACCCTCAGGAATTAAGTCTTCAGTAGTCATCATATAGTTAATTTTGGTCGATTCGTTCTGACGATTACTCATTGCCTGACAATAGTGTTCCAGACCTCTTTTTTCAGAGGCCAACCACTCATAACCTATAACAATATCTTTAATGTCAGATCCATCATCTTCGGTAACTTTCGTTGTGCCTCTATAAATAAGTACGCCTTTTTTTGCGTGTGGAAAGAAACAGACAGTGTCCATACGCATACTAATTTCTTTAAAATCTGGCTCACTCTCCTGATCACTATGCATATTAATAAAGCAACTTACCCGATACCCAGGCAAGTTACCTTTTATATTTGACTCTTCGGGGTGCATATTGGCAATTTCAAAAGGTTCATTACCGATAAAGAAATCATCCATCCATTGATCTGGTGATGCGGTATTGAAATGCGTCCAGTCAAGATCTTCGGGATAGGCAGGGGCACGCTCATTAATCCATTTCTCATCATAGGTACCAAGCTTGCTGCTACGTTGTGGCCACATTGCATCAATCTGTCTAAAACTGGCAGGTTCCGGGCGGTGACCTGTGTCGGTAACCAGCTTATCTGGGTCTTCAATATTTGGCATTGGAGTGACAGTTTCACCTGTTTCAAGCTTCACTTCATCTATACCTTTACCCATTGGATTACTATCAAAACTTTTGCCACCGAAAGCATGCTCGAAATCAACTGGCATTGTAATAAAGGGCTCTGGTGGGGTTGGCCCAATGACCGGGCGCCAGTAGCGATCTCCAATAACTGCCAACTCCTTGGTTAAGTTGCCAACTGAGAAACCGACTCTGTCTGCTGTCACTGGTTTATTCGTAGGTGAATAGTAATTGCCATACACCAACACTTCGCCATTGTGTTTCGGCATACAAAAATCCAGCGCCTGATCCTTACCTAATTCTTCTGCCAGAAATTTCCATAAATCGGCCTCAAGCATGGATTCGCCATCATCCATTGAAAAACCAATGAGCGCAGTCGCTGCAAAATTTTGCTCTGCTTCCCATTCAAAAGTTTTGAATAGCAAGCTAATATCGAGTGGTTTAATGGTATTCATTGAATTGACTGCATTTAGTTTTAACCCAGCATCTGAAAAGCGGCGTTCTTCATAGCAATCGCTTTATTCTTAATTTCTGTGGCACCACTTTCTATTGCCGTTGCTGTTGCTTTAATCGCAGTAACATTAGCCTTGAGGGCAGTAGTGACAGTACTTAGGCTGGCAGCAGTCGTGGTATCCATTTCACACAATTTCAATTTACCACTGACCATTTTAAGCTCCATTTCAGCCGCACCATTAGCTTCTATTTTTACGCCTGCAGAAACTTCCATAACAACGGCGAGTGTTGTATCAATCTTGCCTCCGATAAATAAATCATTGGTAAGTCCAACTGTCATAGAATTAGCGGCATTCACGTTCATTTCATTTTTTGCACCAAGAAACATATCACTGGTTCTGCCCATAACTTTATTATCTGCATCACCATGAATCGTTTCTTTTTTGTCGCCATAAGTTTCCGACAGGGTATCACCAACAGTTATCTCTGCCGTGTATCCATTTGTGTATGAATAACTATTCCCCCATTTTTTTTCAATAGAAGATATGCTTGGGTCTATCGTATTTGTTTTGTAGGTTGCAGCTGCATAGCTATCATGCGATGTATCAAGGTCATTAGTTTCTGCAGTTCCGCCCGACACCTCTAATAAATTTTCAGTATAACCATTACCATAGTTATAAGTTTGAAGTGAGCCACCTGGTCCTACACCGCCACTCCAGTTAAATGCACGTCCAAAATGATATTCGCATTTATCACCCCAACTTTTTTCAACCAGTCCATCTTGCCCATCTTCCCATTCTGAATAGTCTTTGCTGATTTCAGCATCTGCAACGTAATCATGTTCCTTTAGCGTAGTACCGAGAGATCTCATTGCCTCAGTCATATTAAAATGTTCGCCTTCAATCTGTTCCTCAGACTCGTGAATTTCTTCATAATCATTACCAAACCCTATAGTAAAGTCGGCACCCCAATTATAGATATTACCTTCTGTATAGTTGTATTGGTCGCCATACATCATTTTTATGTGATGCCTTCCATCATTCATATCCAAAGGCAGACCCTCAGTACTAAAGCGTGTTCCTCCAGGCGATTCTGTTGTTTGTTCATAAAGACCAAATGAAAATTCTGGGTCAACAAATGTCCAGTCTTTTGTCTTAATTTTCTTTTTAGCACCACCACGTACTTCTGTTACTGACATACCATGTGTACTAAATACTGACTGGTTGCTATTTTCACTATTTACCAGTGATTGAGTTGGTTGATTTGAAACGGCGCCAGAAATTACTGGTCGATCTGGATCACCATTGACGAAAGTAAGGAAGACTTCGGTCCCATCCATTAGTGGGTAAAACAAGCCCTCCTCTTCCCACTGTCCTTCTGAATTTATAACCCCACCTGCATAAGGCTGAGACATACGTATATAGTGGCTGGCACGATCGCTATCATCAATTATCGTACTACGCTTGAAAGGAAGCAGGACTCGAAACCGTCCATGCTCATCTAGCTCAGCATATTCACCCGGTGCCGCAGCGTAAATAAATGCTGAAATGATGCCGTGAAATCTTGGTTTGTGAGTAACACGTGCAGGCCGATATTGCACAGTCTCATCAATAGCAACGAAGTTGTTTTCATATAGTGGAGATGATGTGGAGCTACCGTAATCATGAGAATCATGGTCACGATGGCCCAATCCAAGACCTTTTCCATGAGAATCATGACCTTTTCCAGAGCCATGACTATGTCTTGAAGATTCATGACTGCCAGAAGATGCAGTACTATCAAGAAAAAAACCACGATGAGTTACTTCAGTTATCAGGTAATTCGTTGAATTATTAAACGCATCATTAGGATGATTATTCATCGCAAAAACGTAACCTGATCTCAATCCGCAAACGCCACTTTGACCGTAATAACGTGTATTTTTTACAGCAAATTCTTCTGCGCGAATTTGAGCAATATTTTCAATATTATAGCCGCCGTCGTCATCATTAAAGTCGCCACCGTAGACATAGTGGTTACCAGAAAAGCTTGCTTCAATATCGTGATCGGCAAATACATCATCTGCAGGCGCAGATGGATTATAAGACTCTAATGCAACTGAACCAGGTAACCTTGTTTTTCTGCATGACCAACCTGTAATTGATTGATACAACTTATTAGCTGAAGGACTTACATCGAATTCAATTTCAGAAGTATGCCAGGTATCATCGCCTGCAGGCCCATCACTAAAGACTAACGTATCAGTACCTGATTGCTGATCAAAATAATAATAAATACCCTCGTTCTCTAACAATCGAGAGATGAAATCAAAATCAGTTTCATTAAACTGGCATCGATAATTCTTACTCTGTAATGGACCCTGGATATCAGCTGTACGATAGGCTACATCTTGATATTCATCATCTAGCATACTCTCAAGAACTTCCTTGACAGTTAAAACAGATGGATCATTGAATACTTTACTTGTTTTATTTAATGTAAGCTGCCACAGGCGTGGGACCAGCGTTGCAGTATAATAGGTATAACCCGCAGCAGTATTATTTTCATCAAAACTGGCTAGCATGCCATAGACAGGACAGTCCTCAGCACCAGTATATTTTATTGTAAAACATGGATTCCCTCTAAGCATGTCATCGAGAAAATCCACGTCGGGCGCATGAGTATCAGATGCTTTTAATTCAATCCTGTACTCATATAATCGAGAAATACCCTCGGTTGCCTCAAAAGAAACAACGGTAAAATAATCCTCCGCACCCGAATCAGCTGCATCTGAAGTAAATATAAATTCAGGAACTGCATTTGAAGTTGAATCACTCATTATCTATCCTCTATGCACAATTTTCTAAACTAGTTAACGGCATTGTTAGGTTATTCGTTTGACCACTGCTAACACCAACCATCCAGGCATTACGTCCAAGCGTTGAACTTGCCACATCACCCAACATGATATTCTTCTCAGCACCTGGTTCTAATTTCAGAATAATGTCATATGCAAGTGGCTGTGAAAGAAACAATTTAGTTACAGCAGAAACAAATGTTCTCGTTGCGTCATCATTTGTTATATTTTCAAACACAGAACGGCTCACAGGTCCAATTTCTATCACAAATTTACCAGATCGATCATCGACCTGCTGACCAATAACTGTAGCGTTTCCCAATGAATTATTTTCTTTCCCCAATACACATCTCTGATGATCAGATATAGGAACTTTCCTATGAACACAAGGAACAATATCTACTACTGCATCGTTAAAATAATCTTTTAATATCGTCTTTAAACCTAGTTGTGTTTTTGGCTGCTGACAGAGTATTCCAGAATACTTTAGCAGTTTTCCTGCAAGATTCTGATTGCTTCTGAACTCTTCACTTAACCCTGTAACGCTGTATAAAATTTCCCAGTAACGGCTGTTTTCTTCTTCAATAGCATTGTGCGAAAACTTATATTTTAACCATGCCTTATACAGCAGTGGATACATATGATGATGAATAATATCAAGAAATTCTTTTGACGCATTTCTCTCTTCCCACTCTTCATCAAGAAGTTCTTCAGTAAAGTACCCTGGCAGAGGTGAAGATATACCGTACAACCCAAAAAATGTCGATATTATTTCATAGCCACTTTCTATTTTTCTAACTTCTGTAATGTCAGAATGCGGATAACTCAGATTTAGCTCTGGGTGTATGCGTAACTCAGGCTGTTTCTTATTATCTGACGAATCTTTTGACAGCCTATTTAATAAGCGAATTGCCTGAAAGAAGTCATACGACTCACCATCTTCAATAATGTCATCTATTAAATTAATGGTCTGTCTCCAGTTCTTGGCGCCCATTTAAAAACCACATCTGAAACACTATCGGTCATTGTAAACTCTGTAAAGCTATTGAGACTGGCGAAGCTTCCAAACAAATAATCCAGCAGCATTCCAAATAAATACATATCACCTGAACAGGAATAGCTTTTAGAATTAACGTGGACATTAATCGCCTGGCCGCGCATGGGAATACCTGAAACCAAACGATCACAGGGAGCAACCTTGATATCAACAACCCCTTCTATACATTTTCTATTGATAGCCTCCTGTTTATTTCCAGCACCGCTGGTAAATATATACAACCCAAGTAATGCCTTGAAATTATCTACTTCAGCAAGTGAAAGATAATTTAGAGACAAATGCGACAGCAATCGCCATAACATAGATTTACCTGAAGGAATCCTCTGACTATCTGAAGGCTGCATAATATTCTTAAATTCAACTAACTCAGGCGTACATTTAGTTCGTTTGCAAATATCACCTAATCTAAGGTTAGAAGGAATATTCCCGTTAGAACACGTCATCCCGATCAAAACGGTTTCCTGTTCGCCCATTTGATATTCAGGAGGATAACTAAAAGACAAATAAGCATTAGTCTTATTTTCAGTATCACCCTGGCGATAACTTACCTGATACACTGCATCAGAATTCCGATCAGGATCAGAAAGTCCTAATTCCTTATATTCATTTTTTCTAGCAGTCTTTCGATCAGTTCCGATGACGCTATTTATAGAGTAAATATGATAATTATTCCCTGGATCTCTCAAGGGACGAATTCGATACTCACTCCTTTTATGGTCATTAAGAATTGATTCCGCATCATGCTCGAATAAATTAACCGCAGGTGTGGCATTAAGAACAAATCGTTTTTCATTGATACGTGGAATGCGTATTGGTATCTCGTTAAGATTAAATCTCAGGGTTAGACAATTGCCAGTTATTTGCGTTGTATATTTGCTTAGATTCTTCAGCTCAATAAACAAAAACTTCTCTCTCAGAAGAAAAAATTCTTGTATGAGTCGGTAAGCAGGAAAAGCATTACTAGGATATTCAAGTAAAGCGTCTTCATCATCAAACCCTAGTGCCGTTACTTTAGCATCAGTAGCAAGGACACTATTCTTGTCTGAACCATTTGATATTTCAATACTGTGTAAAAAATTCAATAGAATATAATAAAGATCAGAGGCTCCTGAATAATCACCAGCGAGATGTATCTTTAGCGAATCAGTGTTCCATTTAGAGATATCAATCCCCCTTGTTTCAATCTTTACATCAATCGCTTGTTTACCCGTAGATGTTTCAGATATCTTTGCACCGGTAACAGCAACTGGCCAAACATCAAGATCATAGGTCGTCCTGAATCGACACTTAACATCATCAACAGGTTCCGAGTCTAAATAGGCACCTTTGGGTATATCTAATTTATTTTTTAGTATTGGTGTCGGCGTAAATTCAACAATAGTTGCAGACGGCAAAGGCCTTAAGTAGTGAGGAAATATGTGTTTGAGTAGACCTTGTGAGAACTCAGGGAATTCATCATCAATTTTTTGACGTATTTTCCCAGTTAAGAATGCAACACCTTCCAGTATTCTCTCAACATCTGGATCAACACTTGCTGCATTTAATTGAGGCGCAATTGTTGGATATGCATTCGAAAACTCAGTTGCAAGATCGCGAAGATTATCAAGTTCATTTTGATAATATTTATTCATTACATCATATCCAAAGTTACGCTACCATCACCAAATAAATTCACATTAACTGTAAAATTTATATCTTGATCGTTATGATTGAATTCTGCTGAAACAATAAAACAAAGGTTATCACTGTTTTTTGTTTCGTTATATTGAATTGATACTGAAGACAATCGTTTTTCATAATTTTTCGTTAGCATTAATAATGACTTCTGTATATTTTCAATCTCAGGCTCAGCATAACCATTAAACAGTTGGCCAAAGTCCTGCAAACCAAAATCACTATCTGTTAGTACAGTACCCTTGCGTGTATTGTATAATTTTTCAAGATCATCACGAATAGAATCAGTCAACTCATTGACATCAAGAATTTCTATTGATGTATCAAGAGCACGTTCCCAGCGACTTATTTTTTTTAGTAATCTTTCTTGCATGATAATTTAATTAAGCTATCTCGCCCCAAGCATCCTCAAATTCAATACCATCTGCTTCCCATGTCCATATGATCTTTTCGTATGAAATAAATACGTCTTCCATATGCTTTAATGTCTCATTACTCCTATCTAGAACGTTAGGCACCCATGGGTGAACTTTTGTAATCATTGCATTTTCCATCTGCATACTAAAATACAATTCTTGTTCACCGAAGCCATCCATCCTATACCAATCTAAAACCACTTCAGTTAATAACTCTCCAGTACACAGAGCCTGATAAAGCATAGGTGTACTCTTATCAAATTCCTTAGTTATCATCATTGGCCTATGTAGCCTTCTACCGATCGCAACCCCCCGATCATCAGTAGGTATTTCTACAATATGATCAAAGGCCTGTACAAGTATGGTACCTTCGCGTTCCTCTATATCACAGGAGCCTTCAATTAAGCCTTGCTCCTCACCTGTTATTGTTAAATTACCCGGCATTGGCATAGTTCTTCTCCTGACTTAAACTTTTCATCATTGACCATCTGGGATTAATTTTTTTCAAGCTTGGTCGTTTCAGATAATGTGAATGAATTACCCATAAACTTAATGTGTGGGGTAATTTTAATCCCCGTCAAAAACCAGTCACCTTTACCTTCCACTTCTCTTACTTTGATTTCTACACGTCGTAACGGTCTTCGTGCACGAACACCTGGTGCAGGATTATCCATGTCAGATACATACTGCTTAATCCAGTTATTTAGTTCATGATCAACATCACGGCGATTTTTCCATGTGCCGATATGCTCACGCTGCATCATTTTTATATAATGTGAGATGCGACTGATAATTAATAAATAGGGTATCTGAGCACCTAATCTGACAGACAAGTTATTTTCTCTATTTTTTTCGTTATTATCTTCATGAAAAGCATGGGTGGAATAAGCCGAATAAAATGCAGCACTGTCATCACCTTTATGCACACTCAGTGGGATAAACCCTTGCGACACAATTTCTGCTTCTCTTTTATCCGTTAAAAGAACTTGTGTCGGAATTTTTCCCGTGCGCATATCATCAGAATTCACACCTGCCTGAGACATGCCTTGAACTTTACCGTCTTCACCTCCCATGATATTCAAACAAAGACGATATTTTGAAAAGCTAGATACCAGGCGTGTAGCAAAAGCAAAAGCAGCATTACCCCAAACTAAATTCTTTCCATTTTTACCAGTAGATTCTCGATAAAATAAACCACCTGTGGCGATATCATACGGCTGCCGTAACAAGAATGCAGGTAGTGTTAATGCAACATACCGTGAATCAGGTGATTCTCTAAAGGACTTCCATTTGGCATATGATGGCTGCTCAAAAATAGATTTAACATCTCTAAGGCGGCTAAAATCCTCATAGCTAGACACACCAAAAAACTCAGCCGATGCTGATGCAATAAATGGCAGATGAGATATTGCAGATACCGCTGCAATTCGCTGCAGTAGTTTTATATCAGGAGCCTTTGGTGTGAAATCGTAATTGCCAATTATCGCACCATAAGGTTTACCCCCAAACTGCCCAAATTCGGCTGAGTAAACTACCTGATAGAATTCGGATTGGATGACTTCCGGGGCGTCCTCTAAATCATCCATCAATGCTTGCTTACTAATATTTAAAACATCGATTTCACAATTCTCGGAAAAATCTGTACGCTCCACAAGGAAATTTAATGAACGCCATATAGCTTCTAGCTGTTTAAACTTCTCGTGATGTAATATCTCATCTAACTGCAAGGTCATGCGATTTGTTAATTCTGAAACAAGCCTTCCAATAATACTACTATCAGATGATACATCGCTTAGCGAAAAGCCTTCATTATCAAGAATTTTTAATATTGCAGGATGCACGTCTTTGATAGTCGATAAATCAACGTTGTCATCACTTTCTACAAACTCAATAAATTCACTTATAGCAGAAAAAGCCTTTGTATTTGCAATAATATTCTTCGGACTAAAATCATCAAGTGACTCAAATATATATTCTAAAACAAGATCACTATCATCCTGCAGTAATTTATTTTCAACGTGAATACTTATTTCAGGTTTGAGCCTTAAAAACAGACTCACCAAACTATTTTCTGAAACCACCTGTACTTCTTGACCTTCAAAATATTCTGAATTCTCATTACAGGTAAAATCACCACAAACTAGCAAGCGAAATGGCAGTTCAATTTCCTGCTCAGAACCGCCTACTGTTGTTTTATAGACAAAGTTAACCCTATCTACCGAAATATTTTTTGACTCAGCCATAAGATGTCCTTTATCAGTTAGACCAGCAAGCAATCACTTGTTTTGGCGGAGATAGCGGTACGGCAGTTAGCATCTGAATAACTGGGCCTTGACCTTTGATCGTGTAATTTACATCAATCGCTTTAACAGAAGAATTAATCAACTGAGAGGCCTGTTCTGGAAAGTCTTCTGGTTTAAAAATATGTCTGCCATCAATAAAGTCAGCAAGAAATAATGAAAACCCTTTTCTTCCAGAATATGTTTTACGTAGAGAATATTCACCTAATTCGATCCTTAATGTAACATCACCACATTTTTCGAGTGACCATATAAAATCATTAGATGCTGAATAGTTATAATTTGCCAGAGTCTGCACTGCATCAGCACAGTGTAAATCTACGTAGGTAGCAAACGGTGATATTGTTGCACTTTGATTAATACCCGTAGGTAAGGCTCCAATTTTAACTGTAAATTCATTGGCAACGATACTTCTACCTTCATCAGCATTATTAATAAAACTCATGAAGTTAGATTCCCATGAGAGTGATTTTTTTTCTACAACACTAGGAATATACCCCTTCCTATATTTTTTACTCAGGAATGGCATTGCAACTTTATCCAGGTAATTCCATACCAGACCATCATCTCCGATTAATGCAACACCCAACTTATCTTCATTGACCCCGACAATCCCTGATAATACTTTATCTTCCCAGTCAGTTTGAAGGTGGCACGCAGTTTCTTGTTGCATATAGTCATAAGCTAACCGGACTGGACCTGTATATAAATCCCAGAACAAGCGATTGCTTTCACGAGGCTTGCCTATTATGCGCTGCAGATTTGTTATTGCCGTCCATGCTTTTGCACCAGCATCATCTCCTTTGCTGATTTCGTCTGGATTCGTAAATGCATTTACTGTTGCGTTATAGGATAATTTTGTCGAATCAGAATTAAATGCTATATCTTGCAATGCCAACTTATATTCCTTATATGTTGTAGCAGCTTGTTCTAGCGCATCATCAAGATCAACTTCTTTACCACCACCCGACATTTTATCGGCTTTCTTTTTAGCCTTCATGCCAGTCTTTCCAGCTTTTGCCACAGCTTTACCAACGCCGCCAAGCTTACCAATGAGCTTAAGTGCCATTTTAGCTGCTTTTTTATTACCCTTTCCGTCATCACCACCAGAGGCATCACCAACAAAGTCCTGCATCTCAGCAAAATAATTAATTTTTTCACGTGCCTGAAAATAACCCTCGGCATAGACAGGTTCCAGCTCAGTAGAAACTCGTCGCATAAATGAGAAGTACGGGTTATCTTTGCCAGTCATTGTCTCAAGCGTATCAAGCCATTCCTTACGCCCTCTTAATTTGTCTTTCCCAGAATCAAACTGTTCTGCAAATAACTGCCATGTTTTTAAATATTTTCTATTATAGAAAATCATGAACTCTTCTTTAATCGTAGATAGCTCGATTGAGCCTTCACTTGATTGATTTAATTCATCAAGAAATTGATTAAGAAAATCACGACCTATAAGTGTATAGGCAGCATCGATAACTGGCTGATTATTAATAACACGACTACCACCCCAAAAATCATCAAGCTTAACTTTGGCAAAGCCCTGGATGTTGGCCCATTCAATCAACCACTCATGATTGCCATGACTAGAAGCAACAGTTTTTACTAAAAGCGCCTGTAATGAATTTTGTTCTTCAGTGAGGACAATAGCAGACGGTTGCAGAAGTGTATACTGTCGGTATAAAGCATCAAAAAGCTGTGAAGCTTCAACGCTAATTGTATCACTTACTGAAACAAGGTATTCATCAGGGACTTTTGGAAGAGCATCAAAACCAATCATATCTTCTTTTAAAATGGCTTTAGTTAAATTTATTCGACGAACAATGCCTGATACTAAATATGCCGTTTGCTCACTACTAATGCTTCCGACTAATAAATTAAGTGGTTTATCTATTGAAACCAATAACTCATTTTTAAATGTGTCGATATAAATACTGACTAGCTTTTTATATTGTGGCGATTGATTAAAAGGCCCATACCATGGAATGACCCATTCATTCTCAGCCTGTCGTATTTCAGAAATCAACTCATGAAGACGATTCAACGCAATAATTTGGTCACTGGTATCACCTTCAACAAGATTTACTTCTGAATAGGATTCAACGATTCTATCAAGAGTTGATTTATCATTGAGGAAAGTGGACGTAAGACCGATCATTACTAACAGCAACAATGCGCCACTGGTACTTATACCGTAGTTTCTAATCGCACGTCTAACCCTCTCTGAACTAGCTAGTGTACTTAATATTCCACGATCCGGAGGCATTACCTTCGTAAATAAATGATGCAGAAAAATGCCTTTATTACTTAATTTATCTGAATTAGTTTCAGCCTGTGATTGTTGACTGGAACTAAAATACAACCCCCTGAATCTTGGTGTTTCCTGGTATAGATTGTCCTTCAGTGCTGTACGTGCAAAAGCATGTAAACCTTTTCGCATCTTCTCTAAATTTAGAGGAAGCTCAATAAGACTATCATCAGGATTATCGTTACGCTCCATCATCAATAAACGAAGTTCTTTAATGCGTCCTAGCACTTCATCAAAAGCCTTATTAAGGATGCTTTCAATATCGCCAGTTTCTTCTTCGCACAAATACCCCATAACTTGTTGCAATGCATCTTCAGGCAAGTAATTGCACCAGTTAGAAAACTGATCAACAAGGTCGCATTTTGTAACCATTAGGTATACAGGCATTTGCGCTTCAAGGCGTTCCATCAAATCATTAATACCTGAACGGATCTGCTGCCCCTCTTCCATTAATTCTTCTTCCGAACATGTTAGCAATCGCTCGGCAGAAACAACCAGAACGACACCATTCAATGGTTCTTTCTGTTTGTGACGGGATAACATTCCAAGCAACGACGCCCATTCTTTACGATCCCTCTTATCTACATCAGGAACCGCATATCGTCCGGCCGTATCAATAACAATTGCTTGATCGTATAACCACCATTCAAGATTTAATGTAGAGCCATCAGCATGTTCAGATAATTCCATCGCGGGTGTTAGTAAGCTTGCATTACGTAATGCAGTACTTTTACCAGAGCGAGGTTTGCCGAATACCATATACCACGGCAACACATACAGGGGATCACCTTTAAGTTTTAGATGTGACGATTTAAGAGTTTTAACCGCTTTATTCCAATCTTTTTTCAAGCCCTTCAGTAAGTCCTTGGATGACATACCTAATTCAGCATCAACTAAAGAATTTTCTTTTTGCAGCACTCGCATTACTTGAGCCTTTGCGCGATATCTGATTATCATTTTTTTAATCAGAATAACTAGCACCCAAAGCCCAAGAATCAAGCCAAAGATAATCGCGGCTTTTTCTAACGGCAGCTCCATTAGTAATGCAACACCAAACACAATACCTGCAATCAGCAGTACGATGAAAAGATAAAGCAAGAAAGTGAAGAATTTTTTCATTATTTTTTAATATTTCACAAGTTGTTGAATTTCATTTAGTGTTGCTGCAATATCGAAACCAAAGTACAGCATCATAATCACAATAATAGTTACTGGTAAGCCAATCAGGACTGGGTATATATTTAATCTTGGTTGATACCCTGAACTCTTATCCAAACTATGACCACGATATGCAAACGGGAACAATGTCGCCGAATCAATATCCTGCTCTGACTCATCAGGTAAAATTACGCTCAAATTAAACGCTTTGATTTCTTCGTAACGCTGCCGATCTTCACCACGAAAGTATTTACCTCTAAAACCAAGCCCTAAACACAGGGCATATATTTCTCTTATATCTCTATCAGGCCCAAATTTATTCAATTCGTTCAAGCGATCATAGAATGCTGATCCCGCACTTGTTGTGTTAAAACAAAGCCTTTGCAATGTATTTGTTTTCCACTCACTTTTATACGCCCAGTTTGAGCAAAGAAATAATTCATCAACAAATGCAACAACAGGGAACTTTGCTTGCTCAAGCATTTCACTAGAGATAGCATATTCTTCGGACATTGTTTTTGATTTATCCAGCAGTGACATCAGATTAGTTCTTGCCTCATCTGCCGATGCAACTTGTATATCACCTCTAGCCAGTTTACGAGCGTACAATATGGCATCTGTAAAACAGTCTACTATTCGCATACTACTTCCTCACAACCACAAGTTCGACCTTAGTATCTTGTGGTGCCTCTTCCCATAAAAGAGATACGTTTTGCTGCCTGGCCACACTACTCCACTGATCATCATGAACATCAAGACGTAAGTAGTATGAATTAGGCCGACGAGGCAAACCTGGTGGAGGTGCAGGCATATAAATCATACCAACACCTGGCAATGAGCGTTCAACCAATACTTCAACTGAATCTCTTGATGACAATTTAGCCGCGGTTAACAATGACTGTTGTGCATCATCAAAACTATCCATTGTATTAACAATCAGATAGAAATCCACATGCTCTGTAAAGAATTCCTGTGGCACATCCGCAGAAAAAGCCACTTCATCTCGTATCATCTCAACCAGATATTGAGGCCCTATTGTTATTTCATTTAATAATTGCGTAACTAAAGAGCTGGCAGAGGTGAAGCAGTGACCAATGTCACTATGATTATACGGTGGCAACAAACGCTCGCCATCAGCCGTCTCTCCCAATACCGTAACACGGTCTGTAAAGGTACTTACCTCGCCTACAAGTTCTCGAAGTACTCCGTAAACAATCCAGGGATGAACATCGCCACATTCAGACAAATGAAAAAGCCTGGGCACAAAACGACTCAATGATTGCAAGGCCATTTTGTAACGAAGTAGATTTGCATCAAATCCTTTTTTAGCATGTACAGGTGCTTTATAAGATGATAACTGTAATGCTCTTCCCATGATCTCATCACGCACATCCTTAACTAGCCTTGCCAGCTCTGGCACAGCGCTTAGAGTTACTGTTGGCGGTACAAAATGTCGGTTATACATTATCGAATCACCATCACGAATAACCTGAGCAACAGGAATAAGTTCATAATCATTCATATCATCTTTTTCATTATCAAAGACTATTTTGACAACATGGTTTAAGAACTTGACTTGCGCTTCTGGACCATCAACATACATATCCTTGACGTCTTCTGGATTTGCCATGCTAACAAAGCGTGTATTTATATCATTAACATTATTCAATTCATTAACGACAGTAACATTATCACCAAACTTATTATATTTATGAATAGCCAGATAAATGGTGAATGGCTTTTCAGGATCAACCCACTCAGATTCAAAAGAACGAGGTGCAACAACGCCATTATCTGGAACTGACACAAATGTCCCATCAGAAAAAATAAACTCACCCTTATCGATTTCACAGGTTCGATGGTTTAATGAGGCACTTTGCATCTCAATTGAACACACACCCCAGAAATGAGGCTGTTGAAAAGTGTGATAAGGATACAATAATGACTGCTGATATCTTTCAGCAAGCTGAAAGTGCTGCGGCTGCAAAAATAGACCTTGATGCCAAAATACTGGTTTATTATTTCCCACAACACACCTCTGTATTAACCATTGTTAGTTGTACCATAAAGTTCATATCATTTAGTTTTTAATAAAATACCTGGAGTTATTTAATAGCATCAGACCAATCAATATCGGATCTATTGCTACTTCCACTTTGAGTCGATTTTTTTTTATTATCAGTAATCTGTTTTGTGCTTGAGCGCCCCAGGTCTACATAAATATTTAATTTATCTGGGAATGCTTTTGCTTCATCTGATATTAATGTTAATGCAACCAGTCCTTTTTCTACGAGTCCACGTTCTTGTGCACGCATCGGTATAGGGAACACTTTAATATCTTTTGTCGGATTAAGATTGTAATAACCGACAATCATGCCTAGATGTTGTGCAGATTGAGCGCGATTAAGAGTCACTTTTTTTTGCTCACCAGGTCTAACATTAATTAATGTAAAACCAGCAACTGTTTCATCAATCTGACCTTTTTGAAGTAATTCGACAGCACCTTCCATTGTCACTGATAAACCACTAAACGTATTTGGATCACTCAATTGAAAAACACCAATTGCCAATGAGTGAGGTCTTCCGCTAACGGAATTCAAATCTGCAGGCGCTGATATAGACACTGTAATTGCACGCTTAGCATACGTCCAATCATCAGGATCAACTGTTAATTCTGTTGGCGTTGAGCTACAAGCTTGTAACATAAACACTACAAGTACGTATAAGCACCTATTATTTAGCAACACTTCAAATTATATCCATAAAAATAAACAAAAAACCAAGCCGATACTGAATCCTCAATATCGACTTGGTAATAACCTAGCCTGCGCTACCTGCACGCCAGTCATCAGTACCTTCAGTACCAGCAACCTCATGCGTCCATGTAATAGTTGAATAGCTAAATGAAACTTCTTCAAGATGCGTAAAATGTGCAGTATTTGGGTCCTGACAATTTGGCATGATACTTTTAATATCAACGATTGCAGCACCTTCTAGCTCATGTGTAAAATAATGCTCATTCAAGCCTTCAGATGAAGTACGGTACCATTCAATACGACAAATCAAACTCTCACCAGTAACTAATGCCTGATATAAAAGCGGGGAAGCTTTATCAAAAACTTTTGTTACTGTAAGTGGTTTATGAATACGCGTACCGGACGGTTGACCGCTTTGTGAATCACGAGGAATCATAATACTGTGTTCAAACGCCTGTACCATAAACTGATCGTCACGACCTTCCTGATATAAATTACCGACACTTTCTTCGGATAATGCACCTTCAGTAATCATGCCTTGCGTTACACCTTCTACGCTCATAAATGCTGGAATTGGCATACTCTTCTCCTATTAGTTAACAAATATTAAAAATCATTTAGACCAGTAAACAGAATTTTTCTATTATTGGAATGTAGTTACAAACTCACCTTTAGAGCCAACGCCCAATTGTAAATTTGTATATTCATTTTCATCACCGATGTTTGTCAATATCTCAGTTGAAATTATCGGTAACAGTGTTTTATTCACTATGTGATCAATATTACGCGCACCAGATTCTATGTCTGTGCACCGGTTCGCAATTTGTGCAATTACTTCATCATCATAATTAAAATTTAGTGCCTGACTTTGCTTTAAGCGCTTACCGACTTTATCTAATTTTATTTTCACAATAGAGTGAAGTACTTCACCTTGTATCGGATAGAAAGGTACAACTGTCATGCGTGCTAATAGAGCTGGCTTAAAATGATTTTGAAGCTCATCTCTAATTGCAACAGACAATTCATCGGCTGAGGGGGTTTTACCATCACTACACATTTCCATTATCGTTGCAGAGGCTAAATTTGATGTCAAAAATATAATAGTATTACGAAAATCGATTGAACGCCCCTCGCCATCTGACAAGGTACCTTTATCAAATACCTGATAAAAAAGATTCATCACTTCAAGATCTGCTTTCTCAACTTCATCAAGCAAAACAACCGAGTAAGGGCGCTGACGAACAGCTTCAGACAAAACACCACCTTCACCATAACCGACATAACCTGCTGGTGAACCTACCAATCGAGAAACAGTGTGTTTTTCCTGATATTCCGACATATTAATGGTGGTCATAAACTGCTCACCACCAAACATGATATTGGCCACGCCTAAAGCAGTTTCAGTTTTACCAACTCCGCTCGGACCAACAAAAAGAAATATTCCGTGTGGTTGATCTGGATTCTGTAAACCTGCTTTTGCAGTGCGTACACCTGAATCAATTACGTCAATAGCATGATCCTGTCCTTTAACCCAACTTTTCATGCTTTCATTAAAACTCAATAAACTAGCCGCTTCATCTTTGACAATGTTACCTAATGGCACCCCTGTCCAATCAGAAACCACTTGCGCAACAACATCAGAGGTGACTTCATAAGCAATCTTTGGTTTGTCTGACTGGAATTCTTCTAAAACCACAATTGCTTTAGCAAGCTCTTCTTTAAGTGCAACATTAGAGCTTTCTTCATCAGATTGAAGACGCAACTCAATCACTTTATCGACAAGTTCTTTTTGTGCCTGCCAGTCAATCAATTCTTTTTCTAATTGATCTTTGTTGGTATTAATTTCTGATACAAGGTCTTTCAAACGATCTTGAGCATTTGATCTACCAGTATTTATATCGCGTTCCAAAGCGGTTCTCTCACGATCCAATACTCGTGTACGTTGCTCTAAGTCTTCAACAGCACCTGGTTTTGTTGTCAAACTAATATTAACTCGCGCACAGGCAGTATCTAAAACATCAACCGCTTTATCCGGTAACTGTCGACCAGTTATATAACGTGCTGACATTGCAGCAGCTGTTTCTATAGCTTCATCACGCACATAAACACCATGCGCCTTTTCATAAACTTCGCGTAAGCCACGTAAAATAACCACGGCATTTTCCACAGTAGGCTCGTCCAGTTTCACTAACTGGAAACGACGAGCAAGTGCAGGGTCTTTTTCAAAATACTTCTTATATTCAGACCAGGTTGTTGCCGCAACAGTACGTAACTCGCCACGAGCCAGAGCAGGCTTTAACAAGTTTGCAGCATCACCAGTTCCAGCAGCGCCGCCAGCACCAATCAAAGTATGTGCTTCATCAATAAATAAAATAATGGGAGTTTCAGATGATTTTATTTCATTAATCACAGCACTTAGACGATTTTCAAATTCACCTTTAACACTGGCACCCGCTTGCAACAAACCCAAATCCAGGCTGACTAATTCAACATCCTTTATGATATCAGGAACATCACCTTGTGCAATTTTCAAGGCGAGACCTTCAATAACGGCTGTTTTACCAACACCTGCTTCGCCGACAGCTATGGGATTGTTTTTACGACGTCGGCCAAGGATATCAACCATTTGACGAATTTCTCGATCACGTCCAAAAACAGGATCGATTTCACCATTACGTGCTTTCTCAGTAAAATTACTGGTATATTTTTCTAACGCAGAACCACCTGAAGATAAACCTGTCGATGATGTTGCTGTAGAAGCATCTTGCGATTGCTCTGTAGATACTTCTTGAATATTTGGAAATTGCTTTACAATTTCCTCAATTGTAATCTTGTCAATATTTTCAAGAAAACTTGCGCCATAACGCAGTGGGTTATCAACAAGTACGGCCAGCAAAGCTGCTGAACGAATTTGCATCTGACCTAATTGCACAGATGACATCATCCATGCATCTTTAATCAAGCTCAATAAGGTTGAAGAGAAAACAGGTTTGCCAGGATTACCATCCTTGAGATTTTCAATCTGCTGCTGCAATTGCTTAATCCAGTCTGATGGTTCAATTTCAAAGTGGCGTAATACCAAATGTATATCAGCCTGAGGATCTTCCATCAACTGTAACAATATATGCTCCATAGCCACTTCGTAATGTGAGCGATTAACACACAATCCCGAAGCCGCTTCTAGCGCACGCGTACAGTACGGGTTCAATCTTGAAATCAAACCTTGAAGATCAGCACCCATCAAAAACTCCTGTCAATTCCTGCATCTCTTTTACCTATTCCCTACCGAGTTATTCCTTGTCCAATTTGCCAGCAAGTGACAGCGTAAAACTTGAGCCCATATATTTAAAATGTGGACGAACAGACATATCAACGCGGAACCATCCTGGATTGCCAGCATCTTCAGTAACAACAATCTTTGCTTCACGTAAAGGTCGTTTACTACGAACAGCTGCTGGTGGATTATCCTGATCAGCCACGTACTGACGAATCCAGGTTGTTAATTCACGTTCAAGTTCACTACGTGTTTTCCAACTACCAATGTTCTCACGCTGCAAAACTTTTATGTAATGCGCGATTCGATTGACTACAAACAGATATGGTAGCTCAGTACCTAACTTGAAATTGGTTTCGGCCTGCTTAGCTTCTGGGCTATTTCCGAAGAACTTTGGTTTCTGAGGAGAGGTTGCAGAGAAGAATGTCGCATTATCTGAACCTTTACGTACAGTTAAGCCCATGAAGCCCTGTTCAGCCAATTCAAATTCTTTTCTATCTGATAAAGAAACTTCAGTTGGTGGTTTAACTTTAGTTTCACCATGCTCCTGGAATTTATGCACAGGCAGGTCTTCAATTGTGCCACCACTTTGTGGACCAATAATATTTGGACACCAGCGATATTGAGCAAAACTTCTGGTTATATTTGTTGCCATTGCATATGAGGCATTACCCCAAAGAAAGTCCTCATTAGAACCTTCAACATTTTCTTCATAATTGAAGGCTTTAACAGGATTTTCTTCACCATAAGGCTGACGCAACATAAAACGAGGCAAGGTTAAGCCAACATTTCTAGAATCATCGGATTCTCTAAAAGCCTGCCATTTTGAATACTGTGGACCCTCGAATATAGATTCAAGATCTTTCAACGCTGGTAATCCATCAAAACTATCCAGACCAAAAAATGCGGGTCCGGCGCCGGCAATAAATGGTGCATGAGCCATTGCGCTAACGCTAGCAACATTCTGTAAAAGTTTCATATCCTGAGCATCTGGATTAAATGAGTAGTTAGAAATCATTGCGCCATAAGGCTGCCCACCAAACTGACCAAATTCAGCAGTATAAGCATGTTTAAATAGCCCTGATTTTGCAATTTCTGGTGCATCTTCAAAATCTTCTAATAATTCGCCCTTAGTTGCACTCACTAATTCCAGCTTCATATTTTCTCGAAAATCAGTACGGTCTACTACCATTTTCAAACCACGCCATGCAGATTCAATATTCTGAAAATCTTTATGGTGAATGACTTTATCAACCTGTAGACCAATACGTTTGTCAATTTCGGCTATCATATTATCAACAACTTTTTGCTCGATCTTTTCTCCTTTTCTTTGAGGCTCAAGTAGATCAGCAATAAAGGCTTCAACACCTTTCTTGGCTGTATCATAACCATCATCAGTAGGTTTAATACGAGTTTCCTGCATTATTTGATCAAGCAGCGATCCTTCTTCCAGGTTACTTTGAACTGCTGTTTGTGTTTCTTGTTCTGACATTACTCTTCCCCTTCAGTATTCTGAATGCTTATCAGTATTTATTTATTCAAGCCCAATTCAGCCATTATTTTTGACCTTGACTCATCGTCGTTCAAAATATTCTGAATGGTTTTTCTAAACGCTGGCACATTACCCAACGGTCCTTTTAATGCTAATAACGCATTTCTCATTTGTAACATGCTATTTAACTCTGGCACCTGTTGAGCTACGCTTTCTGGAGAAAAATCTTTCATTGATTTGAAATCAACGTGTACAGACATATCACCTCCTTCTTCAGACAAGGTATTGTCTACATTCAAGTCAACACTCAAATTCATACTCTTCATGACATCATTATAATTATCTTTATTGATGTTTATGGGAGTACGATCTTCAAGAACACTGTCACTTTCTCTACCCGTATAATCACCGATCATTAGCATTTTTAATGGCAATTCAACATCTTCTGATTGATCACCGGTACTCGATTTATAAACAATATTTACGCGCTCTTTTGGCGCTACTGAACCTTCAGCCATTACTTTTCTCCTTTCACAGTTAATGCAGAAATAGGATCAAACCAACAAAGCTGAACATAAGTCGATTCCACTAGATCACCTAGCATGGAGTCATCTTTTTTCTTACTCTGCTGTTTTCGATATGATTGATATAATAATTTGTATATTCTTGATAACAAATCTGGCTCCCACTCAGTCAAGTGATACACTTCTACCTGATTTGTCATTGCTTTTAATAAATTTGATGCAGCTACAGCCTCACCTGTTTGTAACAACAGTTCTGCTAGTGCACAACGCCAGTAAAATTTATCACGAACCTGTGCAGCTGCTGCAATACCTTCATTAAATATTTTTAGCGCAGCTTCTTTATCACCAGAAGACACCAGCTTTCTTGATTTAACGAGAGCATCATCCCATGCATTTGATGTATCACCTTTGGTTACAGCAGATGAGGATTCTGTGGCTGAAGTTAACACTTCAGATTCAAGCCACATTCTTGTTTGATCACTAACAAATGGTGTTTGATCAGAAAAAGATAAATCTAGCAAGTCAGGAATACGTTGAAGCAAATGTTGTAGTTCACCTATAACAGCTGTGGCAGCTTTCTCATACTCGCCACCCATGGCTCGCAAGACAGTGACAACCATATTCTGCCCATCAATCCAGAATGGTGCTCGTGCCAATGTTTTTTCCAACTCTGGCAATACAGAAGAGTATTCACCCTTTTCAATTTGTGCTTCAAAAAACTTAATTCTCTCAGCTGCGGGTGGTAAAACTTGTGTCACACCTTCGTTCGCAGGTGGAGAAATTTCTATCATCATCCAGGCTGCAACTCGTGCCATTCGGTAAGCTTTTGCATCAGATAACTTTGAAACCGACCAGTAGGAAGATACTTTTCTTACAGCATCCTGAGCGCCTTTTAATACTTTTTTTGCATCATTATCCGATGCAATATCACCGACTTCTGTAACCGATACCTTTGATTTTTCTGGTCTGGATTTTGCGACTGATACAGGTGCTGGTGTTGTCTTTTCTGGCACTGCTGAAGATTGAGCATCCTGCGATTGTTGCGCGAGCTCTTCAGTGGCAGGAATTGGAGCTGCAACCGCAGCTGTAGCATTCGCCATTTCTGCATCAGCGCTTTGTTTGTAATTCTTTAATGGCCGTGACAGATCGGACATTATGGGTGCATCATCACCCATTTTTTCTGCCAACTCGTTATCAAGTAAACGAATATATTTTGCGGCGTCAACAACAGCACTTGCATCTGTTGAAGTGGGGCTCTTTTCACTAATCAATGTACCGGCTCGTTCAGCTAACCAGCTAATTGCAGTTGCTCGTGCACGCATACGTTTGGCTGGTGGGAACAGACAGTCCCAGTGGTTCTCCACCATATCGTTGAGAATTTTTAAGCCTACAGAAAGTCCGCTGTAACCCTCATTAATAAGTAATGCCTGGGTCAAATACGCACCAACTAATAGATCCTTAGATGAGTCTTTTAAGATATTTGACGAAAGTTCAGCAACACGCTTCCAGTCTACCGTCTCTGAATTAAGAGATTCCTGTTTAGCAAGTTCAGCTTCCAGCTCTTCAAACACAGCTTCGTAACGAACATTCTCACCACAAGGGGTTGATTCGTTGATAGGTTTTTCGCCTATAGCAGCTAAAGCATGTTCATTTATTTTGTTCATTTTACCCTTTTGGTCCATTGTCCTATCAGATTCAGCATCTGAATAATCAGTCTGATATAAAAATCATTCATCAGTCCAATCAAATAGTTTTTACTTTTCCACTAAGTTATAAAACACTAATATACTTATGCTCTCAAGTAATAACGTGTGGCGAGGTTATAGTAGTTGTTACTAACCAGTCAATGATAATCATTCAACAAAAGAAAATATTTCTATTAGCTAAGAATTTCTGAAAGAAAATACCGTGTCTCAAATAGAGAAACGGACTATAAGCTATGGTTGAAATAATTCTGTGACTAAGTTCATGCTTTTCACACAAGACACAAATAGTGTGATCTTGTGATCCAAAATAGAAACTCCCTACAAGAAAGATTCATTTTCAAACTAAATAATAATATGACCAACCATTCCCATAATTTGATTGAGGTTTTGTTAATTATCATTTACTCTTGCAGATTACGACATTAACTTTGGTTAGCTTCTCGCAGTAACTTTAGTTAACATGCCCGTTCAAATAACAATAATAAAGGGACAATAGTGAAAGTATTACTTGCTGACGATCATGGACTGTTTAGAGACAGTATGGCTGTATGGTTAAATCACCTTGAAGAGAATTTAGACATACATTTTTCAGGCAACTATGAAGAGGTAACTAATCAGCTTGAAAATAACATCTATGAGTTAATCTTACTGGACCTTGGCATGCCAGGGATGCAAGGCGTTATTAGCATAAAATATTTTTGCAGCCTTGCGAAAGATACCCCCATAATTATCGTATCAGCAGATGAAAGCCCTATTACCATATCCGCCTGTATTAATGCAGGAGCTGTTGGATACGTCACGAAAGCATCCAGTGGTGAGACAATACTCAATGCCATCAAAAAAGTGCTCTCAGGTTCAAAATATATTCCTGTCACTACAAATTTAGAGAACCCACCCAAACTAAACTCTAAGCAACAACAGATTCTGGCCTTAATTATTGACGGCTGCAGCAATAAGGTTATAAGTTATAAACTAAATCTTTCTGAAGGTACCGTTAAACAATATGTAAGCCAGTTGTTACATGAACTTAACGTAGACAATCGAACACAAGCAGCCAATAAAGCCAGAGAACTATTGGGTATCGGACGCTCCTAATCTTATCTCGAAGACAATAATCAGATCCGTGAACGTATTTAACTAAAGATAACTATCTTAAGTCACATGTTTTGATATACAGTATTTTAAACATGCAAAATTCACTCTATAAAATGGACAAAATGGTGCAATATGACTGAAGAAAAACAATTCAAAAATCTTGACTGGACAATGGCACGAACAGTTATTCTCGCGATCATCATTGGCCTTATGGCAGCGCTTGCTGCAAAGATTTTATTACTTGCTATTCAACTTTTTATTACCTATCTTCATCCAGTTCCACTTGATCAACTAGCTGCCACGGATGGTGCGACATTAAGTTTATTAGATGTCGTAGGTATGTGTGGATTAGGGTTAGTTGTTGGTTTGCTTACTTATTACTTAATGCCGAACCGGGCCAATCGTGGACTATCACACATTATTGAAGACATTCATTTTAATCACGGACAGACCGGAGTTAAAGAAGGTTTTACCGTCGGCTTGATCAGTGCTGTCTCTATTGGTGCAGGTGCATCAGTTGGTAGATATGGCCCAGCCGTACACATGGGCGCAGCAGCAGGAAGCGGTATTGGTTCATTATTTAAATTACAGGAACAGGAAAAACTGACACTAGCCTGTGCAGGCATAGCCGCAGCAATCGCAGCTTCTTTCTCTGCACCATTAGCAGCAGTGATTTTTGTTCAGGAAGTCGTATTAAGACAATGGCGTTTATACCAATTTATTCCAACCGCGGCAGCTGCGGTTGCAGGCTCGGAATTAGCACAAGTACTTGGGGTTAGTTTTAACATTCCTAGCGGTGCTGTTCCTGATATTGTAAATACTTATGAGTTTTTATTTTTTGGCATCGTTGGCATGGCCTGTGGTGCAGTCGCAATTGCATTCAATCATGCATTACCAAAAGGTGTGGCATTGGGTGCTAAGATAAAAATCGATAACCGTTTAAAACCTGCCATAGGCGGACTTGTATTAGCCGCTCTTGGTTATTATTACCCTGCTATTTTGGGTCTGGGTGGTTATATGACAACAGAGGCTATTGCTGGAAATGTTGCCTTACAATTGTGCTTAATTTTATTAGTCTTAAAATTCATTGCAACAATCACCAGTTTTTCATTTGGTTTTAACGGTGGTGTCTTTGGCCCTGCGTTATTTATGGGGGCCATGTTAGGTGCTGCCATAGGCATAACTGTCGAACTTTCAGGCATACCAATATCAAGTATTTCACTCTACGCAATAGCTGGTATGGGTGCCATGGTCGCAGGCATTGTCGGTGCGGTAATGGCCGCCATCATTGCTCTTATTGAAATGACAGGAAAACTTTCCCCGACACTTCCATTATTATTTTCTGTCACCTGTGCTTACGTTGTCATCTATCTCTATTCTCAAAGTTCTCTACTAGTCAGGCAGTTAAATGGCAGAAACAAGAACCCCTTTGTTGAAATTAAAGCTCACGACAAAAAATATGAGGGTATGGGGTCCAATTAAATATCAGAACCAAATATACATGAAGATAACTTTCTGAAATCCACTCCCATGGCAATCAACTAAAAATCATTCTCGTGGCAGTCGTATATGGCTTTAACAAGCTGTACCGAATTGCAAGTTCTGAACTCATAAAATAGCCTGTCCAGAAACCCCCTTTCACCTCATCAAATAAAACATGCAAAATTGCTAATATTCCGTTAGAATATGCACCCCTTCTGACTTGGCCTCGAATTTCTATAGGCAATCAGGACATCTGGCTAACCCCTTTGCTTTTTACCTCACAGGTTCTGAAACTATGACTACCGATACGGTCACCACTTTTAATCAATTAAATCTTAGTGCACCATTGCTAAAAGCATTGGATCAAATAGGTTATGAGAAGCCCTCACCTATTCAGGCGGAAACGATTCCATTGTTACTGGATGGCAAAGATATCATTGGTCAGGCACAGACTGGAACAGGTAAAACAGCAGCATTTGCACTACCTTTGTTGTCCAACCTCGATCTATCACAAAAAGAACCACAAATCATGGTGTTAGCTCCCACACGTGAGTTAGCCATTCAGGTTGCTGAAGCATTTCAGACCTACGCTAAACACATCAAAGGGTTCCACGTATTACCCATTTACGGCGGCCAGGACTCTCGTGGTCAGACCCGTGCTTTAGAACGCGGCGTTCATGTTGTTGTTGGTACACCCGGTCGTGTTATGGACCATATGCGCCGCGGTGCTTTAAAACTTGGCAAGCTTAGTGCACTGGTACTAGACGAAGCGGATGAAATGCTGCGTATGGGCTTTATTGATGATGTCGAATGGATTCTTGAGCAAACACCACCAAAAAGACAAATCGCGCTGTTTTCAGCGACGATGCCAACGCAGATTCGTCGTATTGCCACGAAATATCTGAATAACCCCGAACAGATTACGATCAAGACAAAAACCACCACCGTTGACACTATTCGTCAACGCTTCTGGCCTGTGGGTGGTGTACATAAACTGGACGCCCTGACGCGAATCCTCGAAGCCGAAGATTTTGATGCCATGATTATTTTTGTGCGCACCAAAAATGCCACGGTCGAATTGGCCGAGAAACTGGAAGCCCGTGGATATGCGGCTGCGGCCATCAATGGCGATGTGGTTCAGAAACTACGTGAACGTAGTATCGATAATTTAAAGAAAGGTAAACTGGATATCCTGGTGGCGACTGATGTGGCTGCGCGTGGTCTTGACGTACCTCGTATCAGTCATGTTGTTAACTACGATGTTCCACACGATACTGAATCTTATGTGCACCGTATTGGCCGAACTGGTCGTGCGGGCCGCAAAGGTGATGCCATTCTTTTTGTTGCGCCACGTGAAAAACGTATGTTACAGGCTATTGAAAGAGCCACTAAACAAAAAATCACGCTCATGGAACTACCTTCTACTGAGAAGATAAATGACAAACGCATCGAAAAATTCAAACAAAACATTAGTGATGCATTAGCGACTGAAGATTTTGGTCTGTTTCCGCAGATGATTGAAGAATTTCAACAGGAACATAATGTGCCTGCGATAGAAATTGCTGCGGCACTAGCTAAAATGTTACAAGGTGATACACCACTGTTGTTACAGAACAAACCACAGAAAAATGTAAAAGAGAACTGGGATAGACAAGATAGCTCATCCAGAAAAAGACCTGAACGTGGTGAACGCGATCGTGGTCCACGTCAAGAACGCAGTGATCGATCTGCAAGAAAAGATGCACCAGTAGAAGACGGTATGGATAGATACCGTATTGAAGTCGGTCACAACCATGATGTCATGCCTGGTAACATCGTCGGTGCTATCGCTAATGAAGTCGATATTGATAGTAAGTTCATTGGTCGTATCAATATTCATGATGAATATAGCCTGGTCGATTTACCTGCAAAAATACCCAGTGAGATGTTAGAAGATCTGAAAAAAGTATGGGTGGCAGGCCAGCAATTAAGAATATCGCTGTTTGATAAAAACAAAGACTCATGGAAAGATAACAAAGAAAAACCTGAAGCTCGTGGCGCGGGAAAAGGTAAACCTAAAGACAAATCCAAGTCAAAATCCAAACTCAGCATAAAAGCGAGCGGCAAAAAGAAAGTTCGTAAAGACAAAGATAAGGGTAAAAGAAAGCCATAATATTTAAGAGCAGGCTCTGGCCTGCTCTTAAGCTTACAGACCAGTTACTCTATTCAGATGATTCCAAAATGTAGTCATGTGGAATTGTGAGTAAATCATAAACAGTGCCGCCTTCTTCTTTAGCAAATGTCTCTGCATTTTCTTTTGTGGAAAAAGGAATTGCCTCAGGCGAGCCCATACCACCGGATCGTTTACTAGCAATCACATACCATGCTTTGCTAGCCTCAATCCAGTTATCGACACCAGGGTTATCCCAGTCAGCATCCGTCATATCGTTAACATAAATCGCTGAAATATTTTTTGGTTCTTCAGGTGACAGGGTAAATGAAATAGCATCACGAACTGAAGTAAACCAAAGTGGTTCTGCTTGATCATCAAGAAAAATTTGCGCCTTAGGTCCACTGTGGTGAAGTACGGTCATCAGACAATAATAGCCACTGGCTTCTCGGGTCAATGTCTGTGCAGGCGGTACTTCAACGGGCTGTGTTTTTTCACAGGCAGTCAACAGTACCGCAACTAGTAAGAAAGTTGTTTTATATATCGTATTCATATTTATTAAACGCCTAAAGTTCGCGACGCTGAAAGACTAATAGTGTGGACACTAATGGTGCAATCAACCATAACAACATAACAGTAATCAAGACAGTGCTACTCATTCCTGCGCCAGTAGCGACACCAGCGATGCCTGCTGACTGGCTAACCCCTTCGAACATACTTAGATTTAGAATTCGGTAAGAATCAGTTGGGCTTATCAGCATCAGTACAGAAAATAATTCCTGCCCAATTACCTGACCTTCATCAGCCAGTAATACAGCAAACAATATCAGGTCGTATAAAACAACAAACACCAACCATAAACCAATCGCTGCACCTGCTGCGGTTGCTCTTTCTTTTACCAGTACACTAAGCAAATAACCTAAAGCAATAAATATTGCACCCAGCACTAATGAGCTAAGCATCATTACCACGTAAGCCTGCCAGCCTTCAGCACTACCACCATTTAGTGCAATCATGATAAGAAACGCACCACCATAACCGGCAAAGATTGCGATAAATAAAATCATAACATGACCGAGAAATTTCCCCATAATGACCTGCCAGCGCGTCACCGGATAAGTTAAAAGCAACATCATGGTGCCACGCTCAAACTCTCCAACCAGTGCATCAAATGACAACATCAGTGCAATTAGTGGAACCAGATAAACACTTAAACTTGCCAGACTGACAACAGTAATATTGAGAGTATTAACATTAACCGAACCCGTTGGTGCCGAACCTAGTGTTGATAATGCTAAAGCCAGTGTTCCTAGTACAATTATAGCGGCCGCAATCCAGCGATTACGTAAGCCATCACGCAATTCTTTCATTGCTAATATATATAACATGTTCATGAATGTTCTCCATTCATGAAGTGACTATAAACTTCGTCTAAGCGTGGTAGCATAATTTGCATGTCTTCGATCACTTCTCCAAACTCACTAATGCGACGAATCAATGGCATTTTGTCTTCACTAAGACATGAAATATTCAGGCTTTGATTGTTAATATCACTAATTTTCACTTCAGATCCCAGTCGCTCTGCAATACTGTTGGACTCACCTGCATGCACAGCAATACGCAATTGAATCGGCAATGCTGCCAGATCATAGAGTTCATTGAGTGTGCCACTGGCAACAACAATACCGGCTTTCATAATAATAAAACGATTCGCTCTGGCTTCGACTTCATTTAAGGCATGCGATGAAATAATCGAGGTCACACCCTGTTTATGCAGGCCATCTATCAGTTCATAAAAATGATGACGTAAAAGTGGATCGAGACCAGTAGTAGGTTCATCGAGAAAAAGTAATTGTGGATCACCAAGCATAGCCTGGGCCAAACCCAGACGCTGGCGCATACCTTTGGAGTATGTACCAACACGCCGTTTTGATGCATCCCCAAGCCCTACCAGATCCAGTAAGTTTTTACATTCAATATCAGAAGCAGATTTAAGGCGCGCATAAAACTTCAGCACTTCGACACCTGTCATCGCTTCATAAAAAGCGACACTTTCTGGCAGATAGCCCAATGTTTTATGTTGCGCAACAGCCGTATTGGATACAGGGTCTCCACCTAACACTTCAACACTGCCGGAGGTTGGTCGTGTCAAACCCAGCATCAATTTCATCAGCGTGGTTTTGCCTGCGCCATTATGGCCAACCAGGACAACACACTCACCGGCTTGCACATTTAAATCAACATTGTGCACCACAGTTTCACTGCCATACTGTTTGCTAACTGATTGTAATGAAATAACCTTACTACGCGATGCGTCCAACTCAACCATCTAATAAATCTCTATCTACAACAGAACTAACTTGTGGAGGCAACATCAATGGAGCAATGTCAGTGACACCACCGGGATGAAGGCCAGGGAATTCAGACTGCGCCCATTTTAATATCTGCACAGCTGGGCTATTTAACAACAATTTGGCAAGTGGGTGACGCCAGACAATTTGATCGACCAGGTCATTCGGCCGGTAAATTTGATCGGCAATACCGTTGCCATCAATATCAAAAGCTGAATTATCACTCCAATAATTACCACGTCCATTTTTGGACCATTCAATGTAACGTGTACCCACGTATTTTACCTGAGTACGGTTATTGATAAAGGCATTGGAATAGATTTCATTTTTTTCCGAACCGGCGGTAAAGTGAATACCAATTTTACATTCTTCAAAAGAATTATTAGTGATCTGATTAAAATTGGCGTTATAAATAAAAACACACTTCTCAGCACCACCACTAACACGATTGCCATCTATCACTGAATTGTTCGTAAAGTTAAAAAACAAACCGCGTTCACGATCAGCAGTCGATCGATTACCCTTGACCACAATATTATTGGAAAACATTAAAGCAAAACCGACATGATTATTGATCGAGATATTATCACTGACTTCGCTATCATTGGCATACATATAATGGATGGCAAAACGTAAATCACGCAAACGGTTACCATGAAATACATTATTACGACTGGTGTTAACAAAAATGCCATCACGACCATAACGAATATCATTGTTCTTAATGATAGAGCCTGGTGTATTCCATAAATACACGCCATTGCCACGGTCATTCACTCGATGAAATTGGCTACCTATAATCACATTGTCGTCGACAAGAGCGGACTCTGGACCTTTCAGGTAAATGCCTATCTGATTATTTTCAAAGTGATTACTTTCAATTTGTACTCGATCACCTTTATCAGTAACAAAAACGCCACTGTCTTCAGCAACCAGATTGCTACCAGAATGAACAATGCTCAGTCCTTTGATTGTGACATCAGCTGCCGACACAATAATAACGTGTGATGAGCCTTGTCCGTCAATGATACTGCCACCACTAACATTTGAATTATTACCCAGTAAGGTAATACTTCGATGAATATTGATTGAACCAGCATAGACTCCTGATTCAAGAATTAATGTATCACCGGCTTTTGAAGAATCGATAGCCGCTTGCAGCACACCTTCGCCGGGTGCCACTCGTCTTTCTTCAGCCTGTGATTGAAATGAGGTAAATAAAAAAAACAACAAAAAACCGCCAGCCAGCACGCGGCTGACTGACGGTTTATTTTTTTGCTGCTTAAACTGCAAAGAAAAACTATGCAGGTTCAACAAACATACGACCGCGCATTTCCATGTGCAGCGCATGACAGAACCACTGACAGTAGAACCAGTGAACACCAACACGATCAGCTGTGAAGGTGATCGATGATGTTGCCTGTGGCCCAATCTCCATTGCAACACCATAGTTACCCATAGTGAAACCATGTGTCAGATCATCGATAGAGTCATTATTACTGACAATAACGGTGACTTCATCACCTTCCTTCACAGTGAATTTCTCCATACTGAAGTTTGGTGCAACCGAGGTCATGTAAACACGAACCTTCTTACCATCACGAATGATCTTGGAATCTTCTGTCAGCTTAATGCCATCTTTCTTGGCCTGCTTGCTAACATCAGCCCACATTGGATCACCCTTGGTCCATACAGATGAAGGGTTTACTATATCGGCACGAACGAGAATGACATCATGAGGTTCCGCATATGTTGGACCATCATGTACCACTTTCATCTTCTTACCAGTAATATCGATCAACTGTTCGTTCTCTGGTTTTGTTGGACCAACATTGATAAAGCGATCCTTGGAGAACTTGTTCAGAGACACAAGCCACTGACCATCAGCATCTTTGGTTTCACCCATTGTCGTATGGTTATGACCAGGCTGGTAATGTACGTCAATCTTCTCGATGATAGGATTAACTTTTTTACCGTTGTAGGCGTCAATTGCTTTCTGCATGTTCCACTTAACGGCCTGACTATCAAGGAACAATGTAGTGAAACAGTTACCTTTGCCATCGAATGCAGTATGCAAAGGTCCTAAGCCCAATTCTGGCTCTGCAACGATGCAATCTTTTGGTGTGATTTTATCTTTGAACAGGTCAGGCAGTTTTCTAACATCGATGACTGTCACTGTTGGTGATAATTTACCATTGAAGACCACATGAATTTTATCAGGAGCAGTATTACAGCCATGAGGGCTATTGGGTACAGGAATGTAACGTGTGTACTTCGAACCTTTACGACCATCAATTACAGGGACACCATTGATCTTCTGGAAGTCACCATTCTTAACAGCTTTTTCGATAGCTTTAATATCATAGACCACAGCCCAGTCACGTTCATTGCCCATCATGCCAGCAAGGTTGGTGGCTTCTTCACTGTTATAACAGGTAGAGAAGGCATATAGACCCTGATAATCCGCATCACAGTTATCCAGATTACCGTCAACCATTACCTGCCATGATACTTCCATCTTGTCGCCATCAATGGCACTGAAAATAGCGTGGTATTTACTTGGCTCATCCAGGATAGTGCCGTCATTAGGGATAGGCACACGATGCTCACCATTGGCGAAGACATAGCCCGTACGTGGGTATTTTTGTGGACGCAAACCATGAATATCACAGGCATTTGGAATATCGATCATCGCGTCACACTTCATCACATCGCAACGAACACGAGCAACACGGGTGTTAGCCTTGTCATTCATGAACAAATAGCGACCGTCATAAGTGCCGTCGGTGAATGACATGTGTGGATGATGTAAATCACCATTCGTCCAGACGCCACCACGACCACCTGAATCCAGGAATTTTTTGGTCTCTGGCAACATGCCATCACGCATTATCTTGCGGCTTTCGTTGGTTGAACCCCAACCTGAAGCACTACAACGGTTGAATACAGGGACGCGCATTAATTCACGCATTGAAGGAATACCTAGAATACGCAATTCACCCGCCTGACCACTACTCCAGAAACCATAGTAATCATCTAGATCACCTGGCCCTACATGACCACGAGCCTTGGCTTTAGCGATAGCAGTCTTAGGTGTCATACCTGCTAATCCTGCTAGACCAGCAGCACCCGCTAATGCAGTTAACTTGGCGGTACCACCAAGCAGTTGGCGCCGGCTGATGCCTTTGCTTTCTGTTATATCATTATTATTTCCCATTATTTTACTCCTCATTAATATGCCTGCTTTCACGCAGGCGGATCAATAAGCCCTTAATAAATATCAGGGGCTTTATTAAGCTAACCACTACTTTTCTTTCTTCAACTCTACTGCAATTGCAGATTCATTATTGCCCCGAACTGCGGCAGTGCGAACAGCTCGACGCTCTTCTTTTAAACGCTTCTGTATCATGACCGGACAGGCCTGATCATCTGTATAAACTACCTGACAATGCAGACAGTAAAGACATTCGTTTACATTAATATCACCTTCAGGATGAATCGCCTGAACCATGCATTCATTACTACAACGCTGGCAGGGTGTGCCGCATTCTTTGTAACGTTTCAACCAGGCAAACATACGCATTCTGCCGGGAATCGCCAATGCAGCACCCATCGGGCACAAATAGCGACAATAAAAACGCTCGATAAAAAGACCCGGTATCAGCACAGCCAGTGCAAATATCACATAAGGCCATTCACGTACAAATTTTAGAATGATGGCGGTTTTAAATGGCTCGACCTCGGCCAGACGTTCTGCCCATTCTAATGAGTACAATGAAAAACCAAATAATAAAAGGAAAATTAAATACTTAAAAGTCCAGATTCGTTCATGTACAAACCACGGCACAAGAATCTGTTTGACGTTGAACACTTTAGCCACTCGATTGAGCAATTCCTGCAAGGCACCAAAAGGACATAACCAGCCACAATATGGCCCGCGCCCCCAGAACAACAAAGCTGCTGCCACCGAACCCCAGAGAATAAATACCAGTGGTTCCATCAGAAAATAAGCCCAGTCAAAACCACTAATCAGGGCATTAAACATAGCAAGAATATTGACTACAGATAACTGAGCGTTGAAGTACCAGCCAATAATGACAAGGGTAAATGTAAGGAAGCCCAGACGAACTCGGTCAGCGAGTATTGGCCGTTTGACCAGCCAGTCCTGAAAAAAGAAGATCATGGTCAGCACGCCTAGTGCCAGACCAAGTACCACCACTTCAAAAGTCTTTAGTTGCCACATTTTTTTCCAGATGGGCTCTGGTTTGTTAGATTGATCTGACGCAGCATCAGCAGCTTCAGCTTTGGTAAAAATCAGATATTTTTCAGGCGTACTGTAGTTAAGGTCAAAAGTCAGAAATACTTTTTTAGTCGGGCCGATTTCACGACCAACTAATAATTCCAGTTTCCAGGGACTAGCCGCATCAAATTTTAGATTAGCCGCCGTTCTGAATATACCGACATCACTTAACTCTGGAGCGCCCTCTGCCGCCATATGACGTAGCCGCTTGTGGTATTTATCATGGAAACGAACAGAGGTATCACCCTGGATGACCTGAAAACGATCAAAAATACCACCGCGTACGTAACCTGAACCTTTGAATGAAAAACGACCCTCACCGGCGAGTAAAATAGCCTGCTCTCCCGGTTGTAATTTTTTCTGAAGATTACGGTATTCATTTTCACCCAGGAGACTACGGCCAATACTGGGCACAGAAACCATGGCGGCATAAAGTTCGACAAAGACCTCTTCGGCATCACCTTCCTCAGGAAAATCAAGAGCCAGTGGCTCACCAGAAGCTTCAAAAGCCTTATTGATTTGAGCCAGCGTAATTTTTAGATGCTGTACTGAGCCTTCATTAACCAGCGTCTGCCAGTCAACAATTGTACTTATTTCTGTATTTACCGAAGCAATCGGACCGGTTTGTTTAATTTCAGCTTCAAGGCCTGATAAACCGTAGTTTCGAGCAACTTTAATCGCGCTACGTAATATATTGTCATCCATCACCATGACTGTGACCGTTGCGCCGGTAACGATATCAATATGGTGATCCTGTGAACCTCGCACCAGCTTACCCACATCCAGCCCTTCATAATCTTTCAGCACAGCGGTAATCTGCGCTTCAGGGATACCAACAAGGACAATCGGTTCGTGATGCTCAACCAGCAAAACCTTCTGTATGATGCCCTGCATATCTATAGCAACCAACTGGTGAATTGGTTTACCCGAATAACCAGTGGTATTGACATAATCTGAGGTCAGGAAGACAAAACCGATCTGTTTGTCCTGCTTAAATGCAGCTGCAACCGGGGGTTCACCCTCTGGAGTCGCTATTTTGTCAGCATCAGGAAAGATCTTCTGAACACTGATAGTATCAAGGAAACGAGGTAGCTCTGACCCGGCATGTGCCGCACCTATGCTAAAAAATTGGATAATTATAAGTGAGAGGAGTAATTTAACACCAATGCGAGCAGCCATTTGGTGCACACAGTTTTTTATAATATTGAGCAAAATACTAAAATCTCGTAGATAATTCACGTCTTTGAATCTAAGGTTTGAAAGATTCGGGCAGTATGCGACATTTTGACGCAAGCTGCATGATTCAAATCAAGTAAGGATTAAGTCAATACTCACATAATACATCCCATGCACAATTCAACAAACTTGTTAGCGACATTTGTAAAAACCACCAGCGATCTAATGTCCATCGCCCTTCAGGCCGAGCGTGAAGCTATACGGCGTTATTCTCAGCTTGCCATAACCATGCGCGAAGGTAATAACGAACATGCTGCCAACCTGTTTGACAGAATGGTAGCCGAAGAGCAGGAACATGAACACCTACTACTAGAGTGGATGAAAAAAGAAAACATCACCGAGAACCCAGAAATTGCCCCGGTAAAATGGCGTGATCCGAAAATTTCTACCACTTATGATGATGAAGCACGTGATCCTCTGTACAGCACACCCTATAAGGCATTAGCCTTTGCTGTCCATAACGAAGAAATTGCCTTTCGATTCTATACGCACGTAGCTGCAGATTCAAAAAATGAGGCTGTACGTAAATACGCTGAAATTTTGGCTCGAGAAGAACTCGGTCATGCTGCATTACTCAGAGCTGAACGACGACACGCTTATCATGCCGAACGTGAAGCCAGCATTATCGAACCCAGACTTGATCCCAGAACCATTTATAATGAAACAGATCTGTTAACGGCCGCAATCCATATTGATCGTAACTTGGCCAATGGAATGAAATTCATCGCCAATGAAGTACCAGAAATAGCAAATCTTTCAAATGTTATTCGACAGGAAATTCACAGTAATGAAAGCAGCCTGAATAAAGAAATCGCTCCTGGTGAGGACATTATTAGAGATCTTGAACAGGTTGATGCGTACAACAGGCAGATGGATGAAATATCAAATAACTCAGACGAAAAACTAAATCGGCTTCGTGCCTGTTGTGACCGTAGTTTTGCCTTCTACGACGCAGTTGTTGATACCACCTCTGATGAAAAGATCATGCTGATGGCACAAAGACTGACCTCATCTGCGCTAGATCGCATTGCTGTCCTGAAACAGGTTTTTGGAAATTAGACAGATTCAAAAACACCTCCGAATTGACCTACATCAATCCTGTAGCTGCCTGCTAGGCGAAAATCCTCCCCTCAATTAACTCCGGTTGAGACCCTGCTGCTGTGCTAACCATCGCAGTCAGAAAAACATGCCTTGAATCTTTCGAACCACGTCAACACATTCGGCCAGGCCATGCTAAACCGTTACGGTGAGCGTGTGCATAAAGTATCTATTGATGCTAGTTTCACCTGCCCCAACCGCGATGGTAGCCTCGGTATAGGCGGCTGCACTTTTTGCAACAATACCTCATTCAGCCCCAACAGCCGTGAGCCTGCTGAAGTCAGTCAGCAAATTGAGGCGGGTAAATTCATCATCCGAAAACGAACCGGTGCGCGTAAATACATCGCCTATTTCCAGGCCTACACTAATACCTACGCTGAAACCAAAATCCTCGAACAACAATACAATAAAGCACTCTCTGAACCCGATATCATAGGACTCTCCGTAGGTACACGACCTGATTGTGTCGCCGATTCTGTACTGGATTTATTGGTGACTTATCAGGACAAGGGATACGAAGTCTGGCTGGAACTGGGTCTGCAATCCTCATTTGACAAAACCCTTGATCGTGTCAATCGTGGACACGGTTTTGAAGAATATCGCACGACATTAATCCGTGCACGACAACGTGGCATTCAAGTTTGTACACATCTGATTATTGGCCTGCCCGGTGAAAATGAACAGCATTATGAAACCACACTGGATCGTGTGCTCGAACTGGGCGTGGACGGCCTGAAATTACATCCGCTGCATGTCGTTAAAGGCACACAACTGGCGAATGAATGGCGACGCGGCGAATACCAGCCACTAGCTCTGAATGATTATGCCCGTATTGCCGCAGATTTAATCCAGCAAACGCCACCGGAGATTATTTTTCATCGACTAACGGCGACAGCATCAGAAAACATTTTACTCGCACCCGGCTGGTGCTCAAAAAAATGGCGACCATTAAATCTTATCGCTGAAGAGCTTGAGACACGCAAACACTTTTATCAAACCCCTTTAGTTGTTGATAAAACTAATAACTTAATACCAGCTAACATCGGCGGATAACATTAAACATGAGCAATACAAACAACACTATGGAGCTCGTCTGTCCCGCAGGCAATTTACCTTCACTAAAAATTGCCGTTGATAATGGTGCCGATGCGGTTTACATGGGTTTCAAAGATGATACCAATGCCCGTCATTTTGCCGGACTCAACTTCAACGACAAACGCGCCCGTGAAGGCATTGCCTATGCACATCAACGCGGCAGTAAAATGTTTCTAGCTATTAATACCTATCCACAACCTTCAGGTTGGCAGCGTTGGCAGGATGCCGTTGACCATGCTGCTGAACTTGGCGTCGACGCATTAATACTGGCCGATATTGGCGTTATGGATTACGCCGCTGAGCGATGGCCGGATCTTCGTTTGCATCTTTCAGTGCAAGGCTCCGCCACAAGCCAGGAATCGATTGAATTTTATCACCGGAACTTTGGAATTAAACGCGCTGTCGTGCCACGCGTACTTTCACTCAAACAAATTAAAACCGTCGCAGAAAACAGCCCTGTACCGATAGAAGTATTTGGTTTTGGAAGTTTGTGTGTCATGGTCGAAGGACGCTGCCTGTTATCGTCTTATGTAACAGGCCAATCCCCCAATACCTTTGGAGCCTGCTCACCTGCAAGCGCTGTTCAATGGAAAGATACCGAAGCAGGACTTGAAACGCGCCTCAATAATGTGCTCATAGACTGCCATGCAAAAGATGAATCTGCTGGCTATCCAACCCTGTGCAAAGGACGATTTAATGTTAACAAAAACACCTATCATGCGATGGAAGAACCAACCAGTTTAAACACGATGGCGCTAATACCAGAATTACAAAAAGCAGGTGTGGCCGCCATCAAAATCGAAGGCCGTCAGCGTAGCCCTGCCTACGTTGAACAGGTCACCAAGGTCTGGCGCGCTGCTCTGGATTCCGCACAACAGGATCCTGATAATTACCAACCAAAAGCAGAATGGTTACAGGCTTTGGAAAAAGTCTCTGAAGGCTCACAAACAACACTTGGCGCCTATCACCGCCCGTGGCAATAAGATCATGACAACACACACGCCAAAGTTATCCCTCGGCCCGATACTGTATTACTGGGACAGAGAAACACTGTTCGACTTTTACGAAAAAGTTGCAGAGACAGATATTGACATTGTTTATCTTGGAGAAACAGTTTGCTCAAAACGACGCATCATGCGTGACAAAGACTGGTTAGAAATTGCAATAAAACTTAAAAATTCAGGTAAAGAAGTAGTACTTTCAACGCTAACATTAATAGAAGCGAATTCTGAACTTGGCAAACTTAAAAGCATTTGCAAAAACGAAGAGTACACGATCGAAGCAAATGACATGGCTGCGGTTAATTTATTATCCGGAAAACAGACTTTTGTTACCGGTCCAGCCATCAACATTTACAATGCACGAACATTGAATATGCTGAGTAAACAAGGACTCAGACGCTGGGTTTTTCCGGTTGAGCTGTCACGTGAAACATTAACTGACATTCTAGAACAACGACCTGACAATGTGGAAACAGAAGTTTTTGTTTACGGCAGATTACCATTAGCTTTTTCGGCTCGGTGCTTTACTGCTCGTTATCACAACCTGCAAAAAGATGATTGCCAATTACGATGCATTGAAGACCCGGATGGTTTGCTAATGTCGACACGTGAAGAAGATCCCTTTCTGGTAATTAATGGTATTCAGACTCAATCGGCCAAAAGCTGCAATCTGATCGCCGACCTCGATGACATGAAAAAAATGGGCGTTGATATATTACGAATCAGTCCACAATCAAAAGATACAATAGATATCATTAATATTTACCATGATTGTCTACACGGTAAAAAACCCATACATGAAGCATCTTCTGAATTAGAAGCGCTATCGCCCACGAGTACCTGCAATGGTTACTGGCATGGTGGCGCGGGTATGGAATCAGTTAATCAACATTTGAATGAAAAAAGCGTGGAATAATTATGAACACAAACAATCCTTTTGACCTAAATAATATTTCTGCTTATGAATCCTGGAAACAGGAAAAACTTAAAGGCTATCCTACAAAAGCCGAAGACTTGATCGTTGAAATCAATAATCCCCACCATCTTACTTTTGTCGAAAAACAGGCAATCACAAAACTATGCAAGAAAGCCAACATGGCAGTTTATATTAGTAAAATGGGCGATGATTCAGACAAGAAAATCCCCTTTGATATAGCTAAACAATTAGGCATTAGTCAGCTCAATAAAAACATGGGAGCAGATGATGATGGCATTACCGCGCTGCAGGTTAACAATGACCCTTTACACAAGCGTTACATTCCTTACACTAACCACGGCATTCACTGGCACACCGATGGTTATTACAACACACCCGAACAACAAATCAATGCGCTGAATCTGCATTGCGTACGCCCCGCCAAAGAAGGTGGTGAAAATGCAGTCATGGATCATGATATCGCCTATATACAATTGCGCGATGAAGATCCTGAACACATAAAAGCATTGATGCAAATGGATGCCATGACCATCCCGGCAAATGTGGTTGATGGTGAAATACTTCGCCCAGATCGTGTTGGCCCGGTATTTTCAGTGAGGGATAATGGGCAGTTACACATGCGTTACACAGCGCGAGCGCGAAATGTAATCTGGAAAGATGATGTTGCAACAAAGAATGCCGTGACTGCGCTTGATAATTTATTAACATCTGACAATAAATACATTTATCGTCTAACACTACAACCAGGCTGGGGATTAATAAGCAACAACGTTTTGCATGATCGCAGTGGTTTTACTGACGACGAAAAAAATCCAAGATTGCTATACCGCTCACGCTATTACGACTCGCTGGTACTGGATTAATCTTTAGAAAATAATTTCTTATAAACGGGCATGGTCTTTCTTGAAAAAGATTCGACCATGCTCAGTATTTTCGATGCTTCAATATCCATACCATCAAGATAATTTTTCAGTGCAAGACCGAGTTCGGTATCACCCTCCATAACAAGACGGCGCTGAAACATCAGTGTATCGGGATCTACCTGACGACTCGCCATCGACATGAAATCATATAACGAAGCTTTAATGGTTAGGTGATTCTCCCCCTGTTTATCAGCACCCATCAATCGGTTATCAGAAAGTGTCAGCTGGTAAGACAAGCCTAAATCACTGACCACAATAGCAACCGACCTGCCCTGTAAAAAATCCAGTTCGCCGTCGTTTAAATCATCAAATAAAATTTTAGTAATAATATTAGCTAAAAAACGATTATGTAATGTTTGCGGCAGTATCTTCAGTGGCAGTGAAAAAGGCCTGGGCAATACAGGGCTTAATGAAAGAGATAAATTTGTTGTTTGCATAATGGTACCTAGTTGAATGCTGGATGAAAACCCTTTAACCAGCAGACATGAATTCGATTATCATTAGTTAGCTCAGGATGAAAAGTCACGACTATATGCAGCCCTAACCTCATCATCACTGCCTCATCATTATAACTTGCTAGAACTTCTATATTATCATTGCCCGACTTAATAACTGGTGCTCTAATAAAGTGCGCAAGATAGGCAGGACCATCCACATCAGATTTCAAAATTAATTCTGTAGAAAAGCTACTCACCTGTCTACCGTAACTGTTTCGTATTGCAGCTATCGGCATAATCTTTAGCGGAGTCACTCTTACATCATCGACAACCTCAGCCATCAAAATTGCGCCAGCACAAATACCCATTACTGGTTTTTTTTCTGCAAACTCTCGCAACCTATCATATAGATCAAACTTCTGAATCAACAGACTCATGGTCGTCGATTCGCCACCGGGAATAATCAGAGCGACACAGGCATCAAGTTCATGAGCAAATCTAACACGTTGACAGTCAACACCAATCGCCGACAACATTTCAATGTGTTTATCAAATGCGCCCTGTAAAGCAAGCACACCAACAACATTAGGCATAAATTTTACCAGCCCCTGGTGGCAAGTCTATCCTCAGGTGAAATATCCGTCATCAATAAACCTTTCATACCTGACTTAAGACCACTACTCACTTCTAATAAGATATTTGGATCATCAAAAAATGTTGTTGCTTTGACGATAGCCGCAGCGCGAGCCGCAGGATCTTCAGACATAAAAATACCCGATCCAACAAATACCGCTTCTGCACCCAACTGCCGAACCAGGGCCGCATCAGCCGGAGTCGCAATACCTCCCGCAGAAAAATTAGGCACGGGTAACTTACCATGTTCAGCCACATAACAGACCAGGTCATAGGGTGCACCCATGTCCTTGGCAGCACTCATCAGTTGTTCTTTATCGAGAATAGTCAGGCGTTTCATTTCATTTTGAATGGTGCGCATATGTCGAACTGCTTCGACGATATTACCGCTACCTGCCTCACCCTTGGTACGCATCATGGCCGCACCTTCACCGATGCGTCGCAAAGCCTCTCCCAAACAGGTCGAACCACAGACAAAAGGCACTTTGAAATCATGTTTGGCGACATGATTTGCCTCATCGGCTGGTGTTAACACTTCACTCTCATCGATAAAATCGACTTCTAATGCTTGCAGGATTTGAGCCTCAGCAAAATGACCGATACGACACTTGGCCATCACCGGAATTGATACCGTTTCCTGGATCTGACGTATCATATCCGGGTCAGACATACGTGCGACGCCACCATCACGACGAATATCTGAAGGAATTCGTTCCAGCGCCATCACTGCAATAGCACCGGCATCTTCGGCAATCTTAGCCTGCTCAACATTGGTCACATCCATGATGGCGCCACCCTTTAGCATTTCAGCCAGACCGATTTTTACAATATAGCTGTCTTCAGTTGAAGTTTCTTGTTTAGACTCATTCATTAATAGCACCAAAATTATAAAATGTACGCGCTAAGACCTTGTTTCTACAGGTATAGAAGCATGCCAAAAACACAAACGTGCACTATCAAACAATTTGCACAAATTTGGTTTGATCCATATCAAATTCAAGCAATACGATAGCGGTCACTGCATAGCGATAGCCACAGCTCTCTATGATTTTTAAAGTGAATATATTGGCATTACATAACAGTCTTTAGGTTAGAATTTATTCAATGGCTGTCAGGTGATTAACCATGCAAACAATTATCTCTAAAAATAGCTACTACGCTCTTTTACTATTATTCTTTGCAGCCATTCATGATGCACATGCACTGCTTAGTGATTGCACCACTGAATCACCATGGCAGGAACAGAAGCAGGACATCATCAACGCCAACCTGACAGGTATTGGTGTTGTCACCATCTGGGGTGTTGCTAACTGGGATTATTTCACTAGCTCACCTAAATCCACCGAGGAAAACTGGTTTCAAAATGACACCAGTTCTGGTGGCGCTGATAAAATCGGTCATATGTACACCAGCTATGTCAGTACACATGGATTGTCCTATCTATATGAAACATGGTGCATAAATAAAGACGATGCTGCTTTATATGGTGCATTGTCCTCACTGGCGATTCTGGGTTACATGGAAGTTGGTGACTCCTTCAGTGATTATGGCTTTTCCAACGAGGACTTTATAGCAAACAGCATTGGCTCACTGCTCGGTTATTATCTTTATATTAATCCTGATATAGCCAGCAAGATTGATCTACGATTGGAATATGGTATTCATCCAAATAATAATGATTTAACCACTGATTATGAAAACCACAAATATCTTCTCGCACTTAAGTTAAACGGTTTTGAATATTTCCGTAACAGTTTCATGAAGCACATTGAATTACAGGTTGGTTATTACAGCAGAGGATTTGATGACCCTCTAGCCACAAGAGAACGTAATTTATTTTTTGGAATAGGCTTGAATCTAACCGATTTATTTAGAAGACATTCTTATAAAAAAACAGCGACAGTATTGAGATATATTCAGATACCAGGAACGAATATAGAATTTAACAGGGATATTAACAAATAAGATCGGCACAAAATATTATTCCGAGGAGCGTACAAAAAATGAGAAATTCTATACATTTATGACTATTAACAGCACGACATTTGTACTCCTCACATCAATCGCCATCGTCGCTACGGCAGTGCCGGTTTGTAATGCTAGCGAGCTGAATTCTAGTCCGCCACATCAAGAAGCCGTAACACTGCGATTGCCGTTATCTATATCTGGTGATACCGAGCTACAGTCTCAGTTCGGGCTATCAGCATCCATCCCTACCACGGTTGAGCCCGTTAATAATACGGACTGGCGCAAAACTGCTCTGCTGATAAAACAACAAAAGTATCAACAAGCAGTCACACTCCTATTACCACTTGCTAAATCGGGTGATACTGAGTCGCAAACTCAACTTGGATCATTATATGAAAATGGCCTGGGTGTGCCCCGCAACCTTGATACTGCCAGGCGCTGGTACGAAAGCGCTGCTGAACAAAATTACCCACGTGCTCAGGTAAATCTTGGCGTGCTGTTTCAGTCTGGTACTGGTGTAAGCAAAGATCTCACAACAGCAATTTACTGGTTCAAAAAAGCAGTTGCCCTGAATGACCCACGAGCACAGGCAAAACTAGCATATATTTATCTAGCTGAACCCGGTTATAAACAATTTGAAAATGAAGCTGTAGAATTACTAAAAAGTTCAGCTGAAGCGGGTTATCAAGAAGCACAATTCAATTTCGCTATGCTGCTGCTGGAAGGTGAAAGGGGAATAACAAAAGACAAGACTCGAGCAACCAATCTACTAAAGCAATCAGCAGATCAAAATAATCCAGCGGCAATGAATGTACTGGCTATTCTATACCTACGTGATTCAAAGACATCCGGTAATATTGCCTTGGCTTATGAACTTCTTCAACACTCAGTAGATCTAGGATTCGAACCCGCTCGTAGCAATCTAGCAAAACTGTGTCGTGAATCACCCGAAGTGTGCCAGATCAAGAAATGACTTGATTCAATCAGGTAGGCTGAAAGACTACTTCTTGATTATCACTTAGCAGGAGATACGCGAAATGAAGCCGCTGCACTTTATTATTACTGGATTGATATCCGGCTTGCTTTGCTGGCTGTTATTAATCCTTTTCCCTTTTGAGCTCTATTTCTCTAAGTTCGGTATGTTTATATTGGATATGTTTGAGCTCGATATTTTTGAGTTCGGCATATACGAAATACTTGTAACATACTTGCCAGGTATCGTAGTCGCCATCGCCTTATTGATACTAGGCAAAAAACAAGGCTTAATATCTGCCAGCGATACAACCACCAGCGCTAGCATCTTAATTGCAACATCCGGATTAGCGCAGTTTTTTATATTTGAATACCAACTATCTGAAACCAGCTGGTGGGAAATCGGTTTTTATCCATCATTGATAGCTGGCAACGAGATACCGATTTCCAGCGAATCACTATTTTCACAGCTACCTACACCCATTATTTTAGCCATTCATTCATCGATCATTGCTTTCGGTGTTGCCTTTGCCTGGGATTTTTCCGCCCCACTACCTCGAGTTCTTGTTAAATCGGCCATTTACGGCACGCTGCTTGGACTATTAATTTTATTCTTCACACACCTAGTTTCGACAACGGTTATTGATTCAATCAATGACACTCTCAACATCGCAGATCAGACACTCTATGGTGAGAAAGTAGACCTGTTGTATAGTCTATTTACACTTATATTATTATCGCTATGGCATTCAACGCTACTTCTCTCCATCTATATGGGTATTCGGACACCATCGAGCAGTGCCGTCATCACCGATCAAACTCAAAGTGATCCAGAGATATATAACAGCTTGCGAGAAGTAGATTCATCAACAAACAACATTAAACAAAATAAATTTACAAGCAAGCAACTTAAGACTTATGAAATTATTGAACTACTCAAAACAAGAACTCGATCTACGCGACAGTTTTTCTATATTATTTTGTCAATAGGACTGGTCACCGTCATCGGTAGTAATTATCACTATAAGACATTGACCAACAATGCCTATCAATCGATGCTCGATTCGCACAGCCCTATAGTACAAAAACATGCCGCCACTCATCCTCTTTATAAACTCTGGCCTGCGCTTAAAAGCTGTGGAGGCAAGCTGCGAGCCATGAAGGATATACTGTGGTCAAATGAGATGTCATCAGATATAACTGAATGTGAATTACAGGTACTCAATCGTCTTAAGCATGATCGGGAAGACTGGTTGTTCGCATTAAGAAGTGAGACTACAGAACTGCCGTACTACGTGACCAGTGAACTACTTCTACAGTACAACTCCCCTAATCATCCAGACTATGCATTTTGGTCATCAGTCAGAGAATGCAGCAATATGGATGATGTCAGTGCACTCATCGAGGCAAAAGAGAAAGACGAAGTTCTCACAGAAGATCAGTTATATCTTATGGACTGTATAAATGAGACGAGAGCACGTATTCAAAAATCAATTGATGGTTACACCACAACACTCGTTGACTCAGACGAAGCTACTCTTGAGTCACAAGGCATACGTATGGGGTATTACAGCAATTCTGACTACATGTCTTTTAGCCCCCCATGGAAAACTTCAAATGAGACCTGGGCGTATTGGGATAACTACAGAGCTACTATGCCGGATGATTATGGTAACGGTTACCCACCAAGAAGTTCTTTTCAGGAAGCACTTAACCGTTCATGGCAATTCGGTGAAGTAGTCCATCCAGCGGAGGAACCCGATGACCCATCAATCTACTTCCATAATGGTAAATTGGAATTGCTAACGCCTATAACCATTGATGGTGAAACTCAGGCAATTCTCCTGTCTACCTTAGAAACCACCGAGATGGATGAGTACATCGCAGATGAGTGGCAGAACTTCCGCAATCTGACAGTACCAGTAGTGACAGCGCTAATTATTCTCTTTTTATGGTATGAACATCGTACTCTGGCAAGTATTCCGAAGGCGATGGATTTCAAACAGTGGAAGGCAGGGTTATGGCACCCTTCCCTATTGAAGCTGTATCAGATTGATGGATATCGCTATTTTCATCTGATTAATATGATGATCTTTTTCATTTTCTCAGCAATACTTCTCTTCCTTCCTGCAGAAGAGTTTTGGCACGAACAAATGTCGTGGCTAACATGGTTGATTCATATAACAATAATAATGTCACTACCACTACTTTTTAGCTTATTCATCATCCCCAGAATGTTGACTGATAAGCGCTTGTTCGCAAAAGGTGTACCAGTCTCCTGCAAAAAAGTTGGAGCTAAAACAGAAAAGTTAACAACGGGACACATGCGAAATAGCGGTCTACACATAAATACTGAATATCATGACAGATTTTATTACCAGTCAGAATATCAGGGTGAACTTTACGAGTTTTCGGCACCTGCTGGTAATGCTGATGATAATTCAGCCGTTGCAATAATCGAACCTGGTCGTTTTAAACATGGACTGATTCTCAATAACTTTTATGAATCTGATTAAGACTAAACGGGACGGGTATAAAAAGTATGCGCTGAAACATTTCCTGATTCATAACTATTTTTTGCCTAATAACTCGATTAAACTCACAAAAAAAGAATCAGTAAAAATACAACCACCGCTATAATAGCTGTCCATTTCTGAATTGAATGCTTTGTTAATCCAGGTTTTTTATTACGTTGGTCTTCCATAATTAGCTGCGCCATTAATGCATCGGGATCAGCACTGGCCTGTCGCTCAGGCTGCATATACTGAGATCCAGACACATTGCTAGTATCGCTAGATATTGTGGAAGTAATCGCACTGACTTTTGCAGCCATTTGTTGTGTCGATACTTCCTCGCGTTTTATCGCTTCCAGCAAAACAATAAGCTGTTGACGATCCACACTAGGGATGTTGCGTATTTTCTCAACGTCACTTGCATTAAGGGTATACGGTTTTTTATTGATAATGACAATGATATCTTGCTGATTCATATAATTTGATCTAATGGTTATTAGTGTGGAGTCGATTTTACGAAGATAACAACGGGTAAACAACCTGAAGCTCTATTCCAGGGTAAGGTTAAAGCTCATAAGATACCTCTTTCAGTAATGAATTATATTTTCATCTCATATCATTCATCATGCGATCCTGCCTGGCTCTAATAGCAGCTTGACCTTCATCTGATCTTGCCCAGTTTTCACCCTTCTGTTTATTGACCAGTGTTTTTGTGGAACAGTCGCTTCCTCTATTTTTAAGGCATCTATCACGCGCCTTATCCAGCTTCGCCTCATTATCAAATCCAGTGGCACCCCTAAAACCTGGCTTATAAGCAGACGATTTTTTAGCTGTACGTTTTTTCGTCTTATTAACTGATGCTATAAAAGGTTTTGATTTTTTTCGAGCAGGCATTTTTCGTATAGATTTAGCGCGATCAATTAATGATCCAGAATATCTTGAATCTCCAGGTATCGTATTCAATTTCCCCATTGGCACATCAATAACCAGGTCATTATCTGCTGGACGTTTATCTGAAAATTGTAACTTACCATTTTTATCTTTCCATTGATAAACCTCAGCTAGTAACTGTGACTGGAACATAAACGACAGCAATAAAATCAATGCATATCTCATAGCTTCTCCTTGTATATTATTTACGTTGACTGAGCAACTAGATTGATCAGTCTTCCATTGAATCACAGACATGATCTTCTTTGCCTTTTTCATTTTCGCCGTCATCTTTGGCAAGTATTATAGACATATCAGGCATCATTCCTTTTGCCATGGCTCCACATTTTTTCATCTGCTTCATAGTAGGGTCATTAACAAATTTTTCACTGTACGAAATCGCCTTTTCCTGCGCTTCATCACGCTTGCCTTTCTTACATAACGATTTTATTGAAGATGCAAATTTTTCAGAACTAGCTTGTAATTTTTTCAGCTTTTTCTCATTTATATTAGACATACACATTTGCATCTTTTGCATGTTTTGCATCATCTTCTCCATACTAGCCTGATCCATATTCTGGAAATCAAGTGCAAAGGCTGAATATGGTAATAAAACTAATAATACACAGGCTGTAATTCTCATAAACTCTTCTCCAGGTAATATTGTTAAAAAGTAGGTAATGTTTAAATAAACGGCTACAACAATTTATAACTATGCGAAGTCATAGCCAGCTCCATCTAATTAGTCATTTAATAGATAGTTGTAACTATATTCGACTTAAGCTCGACATTAAAGAGCCATTATATTTATTTATCTATACGATAATGCCTTCAATATCGTTATAGAATACAGTAGCACAAGCATAATCTGCCACAGTCAACAAATACCACTCGCGACAATTCTATTTTATTCCAACCATTCTAGATGATGTGAAGTCTGCATCATACAACGGTTCATTTTCCGGTGCCATGGGCGCTGGACAGCTCCATGAGCTTCCTGATAATGATAAGACGGATCTCGCACAGCAGGCCTTTTCACATATGACAGAATCCAAAGGTGAACCTGATCTACCTGAACTGGGTGTGCACATGCTGGTTGGTCACGACATCCTGACCAAGGCCTATAACCTGCACCGCAATCTTGACGAAGAACGCGTTAGCCTGATCGAAACTGTGGTGGGAAAACCTGACTTGTAAAAGAGGAATTAAGTATACTATCGCCTAAACCCAACAATATTAGGTACTTTCTGTGATCAAATCCCGTCTATTCCGTCCCATAATACCTTTCCTACTTCTACTTACTTTTTATATTCTGCCTGGTCAGGCTATGGCAGATGCAACTTCTATTACCGTCAGTATTGATCATGATGACGGCGGAAGAATCAGTGATAGTTATATGCAAGACCTTCTGGCAGCCTTAAATGACAATGGATGCGAGACTATTTTACATGCTGGTGATGGCCCGGGTCAGCTGCTGTTTGACTCCCGGCCAGTCTCCATTGCCAAAAAAGATCGTTCCGACTACCAGCTCATTGCCCGGGCTAAAACGTTGGATGGAAAACTGACAGTACGCGGCGCTTTTTTAGTGCATGCTTCTACCGGTATTGAAGACCTGATTACACTGCAAGGCGAACGGATTGCCTTTGTCGGTAAAAAATCATGGAGTGGTTACCATATGCCAATGCGTTCATTACAGGATGCCGGAGTGAAAGAACAAAGGGATACATTTTTTTATGTCGGTAACCATGTGGGAACAATCAGCATGGTACTGCACGGTGATGTCTTCGCTTGCGTTACAGCAGAGCCCCTGGCAAGCCGTTGGGCAGAAGCTAATGACTTATCCATCATTACGCTCACCGATGAAGTGGAAACAGGTGGTTGGTGGATCCATCGTAGTCTCACTGAGAAACAGATAATGAGCTGTACACAGTCTTTGAGCAAACTGGAACGTTCACAGCTAAAAGCATTACCGACCTGGATTGATGGTTTTGAAATTAATGGGGAACAATAAAGTCAGGATAAATCTAAACCGATAAAATAAGATGTTATTACTAATTTTCTTTAGCCCTTCCCTTTCTTCATCGTAATTATGGATTACTTCAGAACCCATTCAAATGCATCCTTTTCATTTTTAAATATACGAATCTCCTTGTGAGCTTTTTTTTCAAAGCTTCTATAAGCCTCATACATCCTTGCAAGACCATATGCCAGGTTAGAACTTACAATAATGGCAAGTTTTCTATTAACGTCATTAAGATCAGTCGTTGATGCAATTAATCCAATATTTTTAATTCCTTCAATAGAGAGTTCAACACCAGTAACTTTTGTAAAATCAACAACTTCATTGTAACTAATATAATCAGGGTGATTTTGAATATCATTCTGGTATTTCTTTATAGCTTTAATGAAATCTAAATCACAAGCTACACCTTCCCATATCGTGATAAGAAGTCTAATTTCATTATCGATAGTATGAATAGCCGGCATAATTCATTCTCACACTTAATCATCAAAATATCATGTCGTACATTCCTTGTGTTTCAGGTTAAGCAAGAAACCGAAGCTCTTGTTCTTATTTATTAACTCAACAGACGTAATTCGCTATCGTGATTGCGCCCTACAAATGCGTTCGTTTCATTTTACCGCATTGACCAGTAATCATGAAGAGTGATTTAGCACTTGAAACCTGTTTAATATCAGTTGGTTAGAGTGAAATAGAGTGCATCCCTCAGCTTTCTGGAAATCTATCTACACATAACCATAGACTTTTTGGGAAATGGCTTTTATCCTTCTCTTCCTATTTGGTTGTTAGAGTAGTGTTACAGTGTATTTTCTGAAAAAATTAATGCTAAAAATGTCTTATTTGCCCATTGTCTTCAAGTTGTCATTGGTCATTACAGTACTGCTTGTGGCGTCCACGATCATACAGGGTACGCTTATATCCAGTAATCAATCCCAGCTTCTGGAAGAACAAATCCACGACTTCGGAAATAGCCTTACCACTCAAATTACACAGCAATTTCAAGAACCACTTCTGTCTCAGGATATGCTAACTATTGAGTCAATAATATCTTCATCATTGAAAATTAAAAACATTCATGGAATTCAGGTAATTTCGACTGACGGTAAAATGATTATTTCACGGGGGGATGCTCTAGCTGACATTCCAAAAAAACAACTTATGAATGATGGTAGTAATTATTTTCTATGGCAGGGAGGAAAATCTAAGGACATTGATTTCATTAGTTTTATTGGACGAGCAGTTTCCAATAAAATCTCATTAGGTTACGTTTTAGTCAGTTTTGATAGAACCATTCTTGCAGAGGCCAAGAAGACTAGTCGCTTAGCCATTATTGGCTCCACTTTCCTGATGATGGTGATTGGATTATTCTCGGCTTATCTTCTCTCGAAACTAATAACCAGACCCATTTATAAGATAATCAGAACCAGTGGAGCAATCGCTGACGGCGATTATGAAACGAGATTTAATGAAAATTATAATGATGAGCTAGGTGTCCTGAATGATTCATTAAACACTATGACCCAGGGTTTGATACACAAAGCGGTTGTTGAGCAGGCACTGTCCCGATATGTGTCACCAAAAGTAGCGAAGGAGGTATTAACCGATACCGATGCTCGCGAGTTAGGTGGTCGAAGTGTTAATGCCAGTGTTATATTTGCAGATATTGTTGGTTTTACACAAATGTCTGAAGAGATGACTGCAGATGAAGTCAGTACACTACTGAATACCTATTTCAGTTACATCGATCTAGCATCACATATTTGTCATGGCCATGTAGACAAATATATAGGTGATTGTGCCATGTTATTATTTGGTGCTCCTGAAGACGATTCTGATCATGTTTTTCATGCTGTATATTGCTCTATATTAATTCAGCGGGTAATCGAAAAACTTAATGCTAAACGCCTTAGCCAGGGCAAGAGGGTTGTCGAATTTCGTATTGGTGTTAATGCTGGAAGAATGTTGGCGGGCAACATGGGGTCAATGAGCAGAATGGAATATACAGTGCTTGGTGATGCTGTTAATCTAGCGTCCAGACTAACATCAAAAGCGGCACCTTCGGCAATACTCGTAAATGACAGCATCGCACTCGACGAGAACATACGTAGTCGCATTAAGTTTGAGTACAATGAAAAATTATCCATCAAAGGCATGTTGGATCTGGTAAACACCTATTCCATTAAAGCAGTTTTGCCCGAACTGGAATCTCGCCTTAATATCGATATAGAAACGGTGCTTTCTACGTCTCTGGAAAATCAGTGAAAAACAAAAATTACTTTTTATTAATTATTCTTCTGCTAAATCTGACGGGTTGCGCCTTTCTAGAGACGAGCGAAAAAAGAGCCAATATCAATATCAATAAACTCATTAAGGAGAATGAATTTGCTGCAGCAATATCTTATATGGATAATTTGCCAGATCCCATTTCAAATAAAAAAAAGATAAAGAAAAATAGAACGAGAATAATTAAATCCATGCATGCTTATGAAGAGAAAACATTAGCTCGGATTAATTCTTTCGTTGAAAAAAGTAACTGGAAAGCAGTGATAGATATTTTTTCTGTTGCATTACAAAAACTACCTGAAGAATCAGTTGTTTTTCGTGAGTATAAAACATTCAAAGAAACACGGAATCGACACATTTATGAATTAGAGATCCAGGCCCTGGTTGTAAGAGGCAACTCACTGGAGAAAATTGTGGAACTTAGTCACTCTATCCTGGAATCTGATCCTTATAACTCTAGTAAAAAGAGAAAACTGTATTTAAGCACCAGTGAAGCTAAAAATATTGCTGAGGAATTGCTGGAACATGGTATCAAAGCTATAGAAAACAATGAAATTTCTATTGCAAAGCGTACTCTTCCATTGGCACTTCGTCTTTATAAAAGCAAAGAGATTGAAATTGCAAATAAGCAGCTTGAGAAATTATCGAAATCGATGAGCGAACCCCTACAGGATCTCATTAATAAAGGCGCTGAGCTTTATGGTCAGGAACACTATGAAGAGGCCATCATCATCTGGCAGCAAGTTTTATTGCTTGATCCAGAGAACAACGATATCAAGTCCAATCTTGAACGAACCCAACGAGTTATCGAAAACCTTAAACGCTTGAAGAAAAGCAATAAAGAATCAAAGAAATAGCTACGTGGATACAAGAAATGAATAGCGACGGTTTCCTGATCGAATCTAAGGTAAAATCATCATTCATTAACAGCAGGTCATTTATATGCAGCTCAGAGAAATTGATAAAATTCGTTATAGCAAGCATCTCAAAGTAATATTTATCAGCATAGCATCAGCTCTTTTAATTATCGCGCCCGCGATTTCTGCATTATTTATTTCCCTTTTCAGCAATCCGGATACCTCCTATCTTTTTCACAATCTGGCAGGTGTAGTCATTGCAGCGGCAATAGTCGCTTTTGCACTAAACAAATTTCGTCATCATCCTTATATGCTAGAGGTGGTCTATGTCTGGGAATTAAAACAACAGTTAAATCGGATACATCGCAAACAACGCAAGATAGAAACCGCTATTGAAAACAATGATATTGATGCCATGATCATCATGAATTTTATGTATCAGGGTTCAAAACAACTTTACGAGCTAGACGACAACACAATTACGATGGGGGATTTACTGAGAAAAATACAGGTTCATAATGAGCGTATGGAAGCAGCAGGATTAAGCTTATCAACAGACTCATACAATCCTGCTATGTTAGATCGGTTTTAGGTTCCGTAGAAAAAGCATCGTTGATTGGACGTATATTTTACACATTTCTACGCGGGAGCGTGGCTACCAGAACATCAGCATTCAGTAATACTTACTGCCAGTCCACCTAATGATGTTTCCTTATATTTATGTGACATTTCCAGTCCGGTTTGCTTCATCGCTTTAATGCAATTATCCAGTGATATGAAGTGACTGCCGTTACCTCGAAGTGCAAGCGAGGCGGCGGTATATGCTTTCACAGCGCCAAAAGCATTGCGCTCGATACAGGGCACCTGTACCAGCCCATTGACCGGATCACAGGTCATACCAAGATGGTGTTCAAGCGCAATCTCAGCAGCATTTTCTATCTGTTGAGGTGTGCCGCCACGCACTGAACACAAACCAGCAGCGGCCATGGCTGCCGCTGAGCCGACTTCACCCTGACAACCCACTTCGGCACCAGAAATAGAACTTCGATGTTTGATTAAAGCACCAATGGCGCTGGCGGTAAGAAGAAAATCCCGCACCTGTTCGATGGTGCCATCTTCATGGTTGACCAAATAATAAATAACAGCAGGTATCACACCAGCGGCACCGTTGGTTGGCGCTGTCACCACCATATTGCCAGCTGCATTTTCTTCATTGACAGCCATGGCATACGCGCTTAACCAGTCATTAACATTAGCTGTCTTTGGGTTATTGTTTAAATCATCATAGAGATGTTTAGCGCGCCGTGATAGTCCCAGACCACCAGGTAATATACCTTTTGTTTCCAGCCCCCTTTTAATACATGTCTGCATGGCTTGCCATATTTCATCCAGGCCTAGAAGAAGCGCTGTTTCCGTCCGGTGCTCCAGCTCATTAACCAGCTTCATCTGTGATATTGAAATGCTACTATCCTTAGCCATTTGTAACATCGCATTTGCCGAATCAAACGGGTATTTGCACGAAGCAAAGGGCTGCATTTTAAGGGGGGCTTGCAGTTGATTAATTTCAGCCAGGGTACTGATAAAGCCACCACCAATTGAAAAATAAGTTTCTGAAAATAATATTTTTTTATTTCGATCTATAAGATCAAAAACCATACCGTTAGGATGCTCGGGGAAGGTTTCTTCTTGATCAAAAATTATGTGTTCATTTGGCTTAAATAAAATAGTGAGGTTCTTGTCTATTCGGATATGGTCGCTTTTCCATATTCGTTCTATCAGACCTGAAACATGCTCATCAGTCAAAGTAGCAGGTAGATAGCCATGCAATCCTAAAGCCACCGCATGATCAGTAGAATGCCCCTTCCCTGTAAAAGCCAGGGAACCTTTAAGCGTGCAACGAATAAAAGCCTCTTTTATACTTGCTTCGATTTCGATAAAGTCCTGATCTTTAATACGATTAAAGAAATCATAGGCGGCGATCATTGGACCGAGAGTATGTGAACTCGAAGGGCCAATACCAATTTTAAATAGCTCTAATACGCTGATAAACATATGAGTCTCTAGCTACTTTAGGTCGAACACTCCATGTAACCTGGATTTGTTTTCATGGTTTAATACCACAAGTTTACGATTGTTATATAACTTTATTTTAGAATTATATTAATTTTTTATGCTAGCAGGGTATTAAATAGAAGGCCAGTTTTTTGGGGACCGGTAGATTCCAGCCTATCCCTTAGTTATGTAAGGGAGATGGTATCTACAAGCCTTTATTATTATTCAAGCGCCATTGCTGCCATTTTCATCGTGCTTTCAAAAGATTGTGCACCCGCAATAAATAAACCATTATGGCAAAACATAGCATCGTCAATACCGGTCACTTCCTGAAGCTCTGCATCGGATAAGCCAGCCCATGATTTAGGCAGCGATTTTCTGTCTTCAAATGATTTTAGTTCAACAGGTACTGTTTGAATTCTCCATTCGCCAGACTGAGATGGGTAAACCACATACAAAGCCTCTTCAGATAAGGCGTGAACCGTTCTTTTCCACGGGGTATATTTTTCTAATACAATCACTCTTGGATCTTCTGCATCCTCAATAGCTTTAGCCACAATTTCTTTAGCACTAATGCCACCGTTAGCCGATGCAATGAATCGAGCTAAAACACGCGATGCAAAATCAACCGCTTCATCAAAACATTCATCAAAGTGACTATCTTCTTGCCATGTCGGGTTAAACATTGAAATAGTTTGGCTCAGGGTAATACCTTTAATAACACCTTCAACATGACCACAATCGATGGCATCAATCGTTGACACCAGACCTTTATCAACGGACTTTGCTACGTCCGGGTTACGCTGGCATATTTCAACGCCATATTTCTGCCAAATCAAACCAAACGACGAATAAGGAATACCATTTTCGCGCTCACCAGCACCACCACGTTGATGATGATCAAAACGGTCAGTATCCGCGTCATAGACACCGCCGACATCAAGCACAATATCTGCCCTGGCGATAAGCTCTAAATCACGTGTGCGAATGAGCTTAAAAGACGGGAATATGCTCTTAAGTGCAGCGATACTGAAAACATCATCTGCATGAAAATTACCGTTGTGCGTTGCTATCGTTTTATCAGTCATTGGTTTTGTGTCACATTGGAAAGGGATAATAAGATTTTGGAAATATTGAAAAGCAAAATTTAGGGCGGAGTTTATACGATTTTGGGGCTCAGATTTCAGTATTCGCGAATATTAGAAACAATTGTCTCTGTGTCGGGTTTTTTATATTGAGGTTACGGTACAATGCTCGGCATTTTTTTAATAGTAATAAGAAATCATTATGAGCTCATCTCATCCAGAGAAAAACTGTTATTTCTGTAAAGTCGTCAATGGTGAAGCCGATCCATTTATATTCGAGAATCGATCATTCGTCAGTATATTCGACACTAATCCAGTAAATCCTGGTCACGCACTGATTATGCCAAAAAGGCATGTGGCTTCAATTTTTTGCTTGAGCAAATACGAACACGATGACTACTTTGATGCGATTTATGGCGTCAAGGAGATTGTCGAATCAACCGATATGAAATCACTTTACGAGGAGATGCTGACAAGAGACTCTCTTAAAGACCGCCCCAGAGATCACATTGAAACGGTTCTAGAATTACCGTTTCTGACAGACCAGCCCAATGCCTATACGCTCGGAAACAATGATGGCCGTGAAGCAGGACGAAGCATCGATCACCTGCATGTCATTATGTTACCCCGCTTTACTGGCGATGTAGAAAATCCCGGCGGCGGTATCCGAAATGTCATTCCTGCCCGAGCTCAGTACAAAAGATTGTAGCGTAACTTGGGTTTCATGGAGAATATTCTAGCGCTTGGCTGAGTTCTATCGCACTTAACTATAAAAGGCTTCAACAACGCCTTTTAGCTTGATCATAAGCGGTTGTCCCCGACGGTCCAAGGCCTTAGGAGAAGCGACCTTTACCCAGCCTTCAGAGATGCAATATTCCTCGACATCGGTACGCTCTTTGCCGCTCAGCCGAATACCAATGGTGTGCTCGAAAATTTCTGCATCGTGATATGGGCTACTGGGATCACCCGAAAGGCGATCCGGTAAAGCTGGTTTTGATTTAGTGTCGTTCATGTTCATGACCTAGAGTAAATAAAAATACGTAATTGTAGACAATATATTGGCAGTGCTCAAGAATTGCAGTAGCGTAGGATGGACACAAAACCGTGCTCACCCTACTTTGCTAAACGTTCCTATGGCGCTTATGTTGAGATAGCGTTATTTACGTTCAGGTGTAAAAATATCTCGAACAACATCTAGAAGCGTATGACTACTGAGATCTTTATACTCACTTGCATCAAAAAAACGCCCAAAACACGATGGACAGCTTTCAAACCAGATGTGATGCTGATGGGGATCAACCATGCGAATCATTGGCGTATCTGTGCAGGCGGGGCAATTGATTCGGTCAATGGTGTTGTGAGCAGCACCAATTTTTGAATCACCAATATCTACGGTCTTTGCTTGAGAGAGAAATTTTTCGTCCTCAAGAATATCGAACCATAGTCCTTTACATGATACACAGCGATCAACTTCTCCGCCTTCCAACTTAACAACTTCCATTTCCGAATGACACTTTGGGCATTTCATAATTAACACTCCTATAAAAAATTAACTGAACTGATAACTTAATCTAAAACATGCGACCAATTACGCTTCGCTAATCATACTTACCGCGTTGAGCCGGATTCTTTTAACCTTTTCACCAATTCTGGAACAATTCTTTTTCTAAGATTTAGCTCAATCAAAATCACAAAGAAAACAAATAAAACAGGGGAAACCATCATTAACAATGATTCATATTGCGTGTTATCTGCTTTCATAGCTTCAGCAAACATAAAAAGAACAGCTGCAAGCGCGAAACCAACTAGTGCAGAAATCGTTGCACTAACTTTAACAGCATTAAGCAAGGCTGTTGTAGACACATCACTCATAGGTCTAAGTAACTTCATCAGTAATCCTCGTAATCATTTAATGGTTCTGCCTGATTTATTACTCGTTACCATGCTTTGCGTGGGAATGCATGTTTATGTTTATGTTTTAGTTCACCTTAATGCGTAGGTCCGATTAGCTTAACGTAATCGGACGAATGCTAATTTTGTAACGAGATAAATGCGTACGATTACGCTGAGCTAATCGTACCTGCGGTGCTGAAAGATTTATGGTGCAATGCCCTGTGGTTATTGTACCCTACAGTGTGTTATTTTTGTTGCAGCTTACTGCGTTGTTATTACTATGAACCTTTTGGTCATATTTACTGCAGTGACACACCATCGTCGCTTGAAACCACGCAGTTACGTCCAGCTTCCTTTGCTTGATACATTCTGCTATCTGCAGTTTTCTGTAATATTTCCAGCTCTTCGCCCTCATCCGGGCACATGGATATTCCAGCACTTATTGTAATGGAGATGCTAACACTAACATCGTCATAAAGGCATGGACTGCGACTAATCTTAAGTCTCAACTCCTCTACAGCAATCTCGACACCCTGCGCACTATCAGCGGTAATTAGAAGACAAAACTCTTCACCCCCAATACGAAATCCCCAATCACTTTTTCTTAAGTTTTCTTTAATAACTGAAGCCGCATGTGCCAGTACTGCATCACCAGCATCATGCCCCCATGTATCATTCACCTGTTTAAAATGATCGAGGTCTATTACGACAACACCCACAACCTGATTATTTCGAGATGCAGCCACAGCAAGATGCTCAAAAGTTATATGTAACATTCTTCGATTATAGAGCCCCGTCAGTTCATCGGAGGTAGCCATCTCATGTAGCATGACTGCCGTCTTTTCACGATTTCTCTCGTATAGGTGCAAAGCACCCCAAATAATACTCATGCAAATGATACTGTCCGACATATAAAGGAAACCATAAATCTGAGTATCGTGCGAAAAACGATAGCTATAAGCAACAAACGCGATCAGTGAGCTAGCTAACGTGACAAAAAATCCAGCCCACTTACCTAAGAGTATGTATGCAAGCACTGGAATAGTAAAAATCCAGATAAAAACTTTTGCTGGTGTTTCCTCATGAGACATAGCCATCAACATGAGCGACAGAAAGGGAAGCACTACAGCAAGTGCCAATCCAAAAGAATACCTCCCCCGCAATATCACTACGAGAAGCAACCCATAATACACCGTCAGCACTAACTCCATGTATGCAAGGATGCGCACACCCTGAGCAAGCTCAGCAGAGCTGTGCCAGAACCCCACAATAATAACTAACAGCAAAAAGCCTAACAACAAAGGGCGTCGGAACGACCTATTAAGATTATCAGTACTCATTCTCTCACCCTGCATATGAATGGGTTTATTATTATCACAAACATTTCCTGAAAATTTTTCTAGATTACATTTTCCGAGTGCAGCAGTGAAAATATAATCTATTTTTTAATGTGAGCAATTAATACTGCAACATCTTTATGAAGATTTACTTTTCAGCTAAAGCTAAGCCAGAAATAATGAGCTTAAAGCTCGAATTTAGCAAGATGGAGTCCTTATGGCAAATCTTAAAAAGAGTAAAATGATCATCAATGTCGGTGTTGATGTCGGCAAACACACACTGGGCATCTGTATACAAGAAAAACAATTATTCCACTATCAGGTCGTACGCCTGGTGATGAAAGTCACGGTGCTTAGGTCAGATTAGCGTAGCGTACCTACAGTGCTCAAAAAAGTGGCAATAACTGCGTGCTTTAGAAAGTTTATTGGCAAGTTAAATACGATGGTAAAGAATAAAACAGAATGGGTTTAATGATTATTTATTGAGGGGGTTGACGCCACAGTCGCTTGTTATGCCGTATCTCGTTAATAAGATCATTTAGTTCATTAGCATTAGTTACTGTAACAAAATGCTTACCATCTAAGTCCTTAACAATAAAAGGCTTAGCTACTTTAGGAAACTGCCAAATCATTTTTAGCAGTTGCGGTATTATTTTAATTTCAGGGCAATTATTTGGAAGCTCTGGCCTCGATGTAAATAGATACTTCCAGTTTCTCTTAATGCATCGAATTAAACATATATAACGCGGATAATCTAAGAAAATAATAACATCTGATGATTGGCGCACAATCGAAGAAACGCCTTCAATTACCCACTGTGATTTGTCAACCAACCCCTGCTCAAGTTGCTTTCTTTTATCAGATGGCGTTTTCTTCCAATTTTGCATCCAAACAATTTTATCTAACCCGTAGACATCTAATTTAAGAAAATCTCCTAGCTCTTTAGCTAAAGTTGTTTTACCGCTGCCTGCATTTCCAGTTATGTGTATTCTCATAGATTAGTATCGTAGGTTGGGTGAGTTTGCGAACCCCAATGCTTTACGTGCCAGAATCTGTTGGGGTTCGTGCCTCACCCCAACCTACCGTGCTGCATTCCCACGCAAAGCGTGGGAACGATAAAAAATAATTAAGTCTTGTGTCCCCTTATTTTCTCTAAAAATTCCTCCCGTTGAACCTTGCCCCAAAATGTTTCATTCTTCTCAAAAGTAACTTTAATAATGTCCAGGCTAATGCCCTTAAGATATGTTCTAACAAGACAAGGAATTGTTAGCCAAACCAAAAATAACAGAGCATTAAGTAATGGATGATAAGGTTCAAGGAAATACAGAATAAGAAAAAGAAAAAAGCTATGACCCAACAAATTATAAACCCAATGTATAATAACTTTAGATAATGTTGTTTTTGTATAATAAATGCAATCCTCATCAGGGCCAACGATCAAGGTATAGTTTACGGTCAATTTTTCAGTCCAATAATGGTATAACAATGCTAAAACCACAGGTGTTATCTCGATTGCCAGATGCCATGAAGGGTTATAATTAACAAAACACCAATCCGATAATGACAGTCCAGTCGTAACACTAAGTACCATAGGAACAAAATACAAAGGATCAATGATGTCTAAAGAAAACATCTCTTTATAGGAAGGTTTATAGTTCTGAATTATCTGCATATTGGCCGTTTTAATTTTTTGAGCAGGATGCCTGCTTGCTGAAAACCCGTTTAATGGTCAAAAATTCCTCACTCTACTAACTCACTTAATAAAATAAATAGTGTCGTAGGGTGGGCAAGTTTTTTTTGCCCACGCGCATACCATTTTATTCATTCGGTGCAATGCGCTACGCTTATTGACACCCTACGTGGGGGTGTTTTTTTATTGCACGTTACTGTGTTATTCATAGCACAAACGAACACCGCGGAAGGCAAGTACCTCTCAACCGCCATTGTTAGCTTCTTTTCTAGCACTCAAATTATATAGTATATGTATAACTACTATAGATAATAAACCAATAAAAAATGTAAACAGCTTTAACACTGCCGAGCTTGAATAAAATATTGCCAACCAGCCAGGAAATTCTTCAGGGTTATAAACCATTTGAAGTAGAAATATATTTTCCGCTAAATCAAAAAATGAGGAGAGCGGGAATAGTATTGAAACAGCAATAAGCTTCCTCTTCCATTTAGTTATTCTTATTCGCCTGGATAGGTAAAGTGACAGCATGGTGAAAAATACAGCTGTCGATATCATTATTCCGGCATCTAAGTACTGGATTAATGTGTAATCTGACAGTGTGTTTTTATCTATTAATACAGAAAAATCTGATTTTAATAACTCAGCACTAAATCTAGTTTGGCCCTCAATAAGAGGAACGGGATACCCTGTATTTTCATACATAATCCCCAAATAAATATTAAAGAAGATAAATGCAATAAAGCTAATAACTAGCACTAAAGTGAATTTACTTTTGGGATATTGTTCAGCAAAGATTTCTATTTTTCTTAGTGAAAACATATTCCGTCCTTTACCTATTTTTTCAGCCAACGTTAGAGTTGTGGGGCGGGCCGTTTTTTGGCCCGAACCAAGTGAGCGGAGCAAACAGTCACGAACGACTTGTTAAGCATTTGCGCCCATTCTTTCAACCATACGAATCCATTGACCCCTCACTTCTGACTGTGAATTTCTAACAATGGCTATTTCTGTTATTGTTTTTACTTTAATACCACAAAAGCCAAGGATTGTTCGTTTCATTTCATTATGCCCTGGTCTGCGATAAATCCATCGGTAATACCAAGACGGGGTATCCATAGTTACAATTAGGTGAGCAGTTCGTCCCGACAATAATTTATCCCAAAATGAAGAGTTATCACGATATTTGAAAGCGAAGCCAGGCAAGAATGCTCGGTCAAAAAAACCTTTCATCAATGCTGGCATCGTACCCCACCAATTCGGGTATATGAATACTAGGTGATTTGACCATTGCATGAGTTCTTGGGCATTAACTAGGTCTGGTTCCAGTTCTTGTATTTTGCTGTAGCCTTTCCAAAGTACTGGATCAAATTTCAATTCACCAAGATTTATTGTATGAACCTCGTTGCCTGAATCTTTTGCACCTTCAATATAGGCTTTAGCAAGAGCACCACAAAAACTCTCTTCATCAGGGTGCCCAAGGATAACGAGAATTTTCTTTTCCATTTTTTATGCCTAACTCTTGAGCTCACAGGTTGACAGCGCGTCAGTGCTGGCAATCCTTGTGCAGCGATTTGTGTGGTTTTTCGTTATGTGC
>JAOUKV010000033.1 GCA_029882355.1 Gammaproteobacteria bacterium
AATTACGCAGTGATGCCTTTGTCCTGGCTGACATGGAAGAACGTAAAGATGTGATTCGTCAGCAGGTTGAACAGGCCGCGACAGCGGTTGGTGGTCAGGTGGTGATGGATGAAGAGTTGCTGCAGGAAGTGGCGGGTCTGGTTGAATGGCCAGTCGCGGTGCTCGGCGACTTTGATGAAGAATTTTTAGACGTGCCATCAGAAGCGCTGATCAAAACCATGCAGGATAATCAAAAATATTTTGCCGTGCTGGATAAAGACGGCAAGATCAAGCCGCACTTTATTACCATCAGCAACATCGACAGTAAGACGCCGGAAAAAGTAAAAGCCGGTAATGAACGTGTGATTCGTCCTCGATTTGCCGACGCTGCTTTTTTCTGGAACCAGGATAAGAAACAACCTTTAGATGCTTTTCTTCTGCGTCTGGATCAGGTGGTGTTCCAGAAAAAACTTGGCACGACGGGTGAGAAGTGTCAGCGCATTGAAAAACTGTCTGAAATTATCGCCGCACAAATGGGTGCAGATATTAAACAGGCTAGCCGAGCTGCATTGCTGAGTAAATGCGATTTGATGAGTGACATGGTCGGTGAATTCCCTTCGTTGCAAGGAGTCATGGGGCGATATTATGCGCTTGCTTCGGGTGAAGATGCGGCTATCGCAACCGCCATCGAAGAACAATATTTACCGCGCCATGCCAGTGATAGTCTGCCTGCCACTGCGGCAGGTCAGGCGGTAGCGCTGAGCGATAGAATAGATACCCTGGTGGGTATTTTTGCCATTGGCGGAAAACCGACAGGCGTAAAAGATCCATATGCATTGCGTCGCGCTGCCATTGGCGTGCTGCGCATATTAATCGAATGTCAGCTTGATCTGGATTTAGAAGTATTGATCAATGAATCCGCGAAACTGCTAGCCGGTAAGGTCGATGCGGAAAAAGCCAAAGTCGAAGTCTTTGATTTCATGCTGGAACGTTTACGTGCGTATTATCTTGATCGCGGCGTACTGATTGACGTTTTCGAAGCGGTCTCCGCCTTGCGCCCACCACGGCCACTTGATTTCGATAAGCGCATCAAGGCAGTCACTGCCTTCCGTGCCCTGCCCGAAGCCGAGAGCCTGGCAGCAGCCAATAAACGCGTTGGTAATATTCTGAAAAAATCTGAAACAGGCGTAGCTGGTTCGGTCAATGAAGGCCTGTTCGAAGAAAACGCAGAAAAGGCTCTGTTCAAAGAACTGTCATCACTAACATCCGCAGTTGAAGCTTTGTTTGATGAGGGTGATTATGAACAGGCATTGCGCCGATTGTCATCATTGCGCGAGCCAGTAGATACCTTTTTTGATGCAGTGATGGTGATGGCTGACGATGAGGCCATCAAGAATAATCGAATCGCCCTGCTGGCTAAGATGAGTGGCCTGTTTATGCGCGCCGCTGACCTGTCGCGCCTGCACCAGAAAGGTTAATGACCATGAAACTGATTATTCTCGACAGAGACGGCGTGATCAATCAGGATTCGGATGCTTATATAAAAAGCCCGGATGAGTGGCTACCTATACCAGGCAGTCTTGAAGCCATCGCAAAATTAAATCATGCTGGCTATACCGTGGCGGTCGCCACCAACCAGTCAGGTTTATCGCGTGGATATTTCGATCTTAAAACACTGTCGGCGATGCATCGAAAAATGGAAGACTTGTTGTCGGAACATGGCGGACAGATTGATGCGCTCTTCTATTGCCCGCATGGTCCCAAAGATGGCTGTGACTGTCGCAAACCAAATCCTGGTATGCTGCATGAAATTGGTGAGCGTTTTCAGGCGAATCTTAAAAAAGTATTTTTTATTGGTGACACCATTAGTGATATGAAAGCGGCAGCAGCAGCGGGCGTCAAGCCGGTATTAGTTCGAACCGGTAAAGGCATAAAGACAGAACTGCTTTTAGATAAAAACAATTTTGCACATGTTCCGGTGCACAATGATTTGTTATCAGCCGTTGAAGATATTTTAAATTCAAGCGCTGAAGTCTATGTCTGAAGTTAAACTTCCTCCTAAGCCAGTGATTTATTTGCGCTCAGCTATTTATTGGCTGAGTATGTTTTTTGCATCGATCATCATTGGCGGGCTCACTGTTTTTACGTTCCCATTACATGTTGATAAACGATTTCGTTTTGCGCAAAATTTTGCTCGATTTGGATTATGGCTGATAGAGCGAGTTTGCAAATTAAGCTATGAAATAGAAGGCATGGAAAATATCCCGCAAGGAGGTGCCGTGGTTTTGTGCAAGCATCAATCGACATGGGAAACATTGATGTTACAGATTGATTTGCCGCCAGTACGTTGGGTATTAAAAAAAGAATTATTAAATATCCCATTTTTTGGCTGGGGTCTGGCATTGATGGAGCCGATAGCGATTGATCGTTCATCGGGTAGAAAAGCGGTCGCGCAGATGGTTGAGCAGGGCCGGAAAATGCTCAAGGATGGTTATTGGGTGGTTGTTTTTCCAGAAGGCACTCGGGCAAAACCAGGCGAGAAAAAAAGATACAAAGCTGGTGGCGCACGATTAGCCGTAGAAGCTGGTTATCCGGTAGTACCGGTGGCGCATAATGCTGGTGAGTTCTGGCCAAGACACAGCTTTATAAAATGGCCGGGGTGCATCAGGGTTAGTATAGGTCCAGTGATCAATCCTGAAGGGAAAACGGCCGATGAAGTGAATTCAGAAGCTGAAACATGGATAGAAAATAAGATGAAAGAAATCAGCGACCCATCGCGCTGGAACCGATAGTCATATTTTTCAGAAATAGCTTCGAAAGCTTTTAATCATTGTCTGGCATTGCTCTGCGTATAGCATCCGCCATTTCCTTGCCCGTTTTATATCTGTCCCCCGGTTTCTTCTGTAAAGCCTTATTGATAATTCGAGTTGCACTAGAAGGGAGTTCAGAGCGTATATCTCTAACAGGTTTGTGTTTTTTATTAGCGATGAGATGAGCAAGATTACCAATGCTGTCTGCTTTAAAGGGTAATTCTCCGGTTAGTAGTTGATAAAAGCTAACACCTAAGGCGTAAATATCGGCGTGACTACCAACTTTGCTACCCAGCATCTGTTCTGGAGACATGTAAGAAGGACTGCCTAAAAAACTACCTGTGCGGGTATGCGCGTTATCGGTAATACGCGCAATACCAAAGTCAGTGACTTTGACCTGATGAGTTTTAGGTTCATACATTATATTGCTGGGTTTGATATCGCGATGAACAATCTTTTGGCTGTGAGCATAATTTAGCGTTTCAGCGACAGTCGCAACAATTTCATAAACTTCCTGAATTGGAAGTAGCGTATCAGGTTTACTAAAAGCATCGAGAGATTTTCCCTGTATATAGTCCATCGCGATAAAAGCAAAATCTTCCTCTTCACCGACGTCATAAACCGTGACGATAGAGCTATGGTTCAATCGTCCGGCAGCCTCAGCTTCTCGGAAAAATCGTGATTTAAAGGTTTTGATTTCACTTTCAGAAAACTGGGAGTAATCAAGGGTCTTAATTGCAACCTGGCGATTGATTTTTGGATCCTTGCCTAAGTAGACAACACCCATTGCGCCACGACCTAATTCACGCTCTATTTCATATCGTCCAAAGACGGGCAGCTGCAGGCCTAAATCAGGCATAAGCAATGTTTTCCCTGCTTGAAGTGGTGAAGTGACGTCTGTTTGATTGCCTGATATAGAAAATAATGACTGTAATCGTTTTTTAACATCTTTGTATCCGCCATCACGGGCATCAATATCAGAATATAAATTCAGAGCTTTATCATATTGTCGACGCCGCTCAAAGCCCTGGCCAATGTTATACATGAGATCGAGGACGTCAGCAGTAGGTGAGCATTTACGTAAATTGGTTAAAGATTTTTCCTGGTCACCCTGCTCGTACTGGTACTGCGCCAGATGCCATAAGGCTTCATGAGTATGGAGTATTAATGCATCCATTTTAGAGTCTATGGATTTTTTTACCCAGACGACAAAATGACCAAGTATTAAGAATAAATATAGGCTGATTAGAGGAAGCCAGACCGATTGAGTTAGCAATAGACCATATTGAAATGCTAGTGCGCCAAACAATAGCAGTAAACTTAATAAATAGCCGGTATGCTTTTGTAGCTTGCCGACGAATAAAAGCAGATAGATAAATACAAAAACAAAAGCCAGTTTTTTAAACCAGTTGGCCCATGTGGATGTGTGATAGGACGCTCCGGAGGAAAGGCTTGAAAAATGACTGGCTGTTGACATTAAGGCAGCTTCATCAGTACCAAGTATAAACGTACTGCCCTTAATTTTATCTCTGCTGAGGGAAAACAGTTCATCAAGCTTGATGTTTTTTATATCGGGCACAGCAGTGACAGGGAAGTAACTCATTACAGTGCCAGTGTTATCAGTACGAATTAATTCCTTGCCTACTTTTATACCCTCAGATTTTGACCAGTCATGCTTGTTAATGCGTTTTGATTTTTTATATATTTCAAGAGATAAATCTGGAGTGATTTTGTTATTTTCTGTTTTCCATAATAATGAGGTTTTATGGCGGCTATCTGGCGGTGACAGATACGGTGCTATTTTATATTTATAACTATTTTGAAATGACTCGATAAAAGAGGGGTTTAATTTCGAAAATAATAAGCTATTCATAAAGTCGATAAATGATTCATTGTCTGGTTTGGTAAATGCAGGTTTTGGCACTGGTAAGCCGACAATTACTTTATAGTTCTCCAGAGTCCATGCTAATTTAGTCAATTCACCCTGTGCTAGCTGCCACTCATCTTTATTGGTGTCGGGTTCTATTTTGCCGGTATCCGAGCCACTCTCTTCTTTAAGTTGGTAATCCAGAGAAGGTAATTGAGGGGTCAACAAGGCAATAGAGGCTGATTTATTCTTATGCAGTCTGCTGAGTGATTGGCGAAGCTGTTTTATTGAATCAGGGTTTTGAATAAGATCATCAGGTATATGAACGATATAAGTGTTATCAATAGCATCTGGCTCGGGCAACAGCACTGTTCCAAATCGAAACATTTGATCATCAATATCATCGAGAAGGCCCCAGCGTGGCGCTAGAAAGGCTACTAACAGACTTGAGATAAGTAATGCGCCCGTTACTGATTTTGTGAGGCGAAATTTGGAATTGTTGTCGATCATAGGATTTTATTGTTATTAGAAGGGCTGCGCTACGTTGATATTTTCAATCCAGAGTATCATAGCTGTCAACCAGTGATGGTATTCGATGTAGTGTGTTAGCGGTAACAAGATGGCTAGTATTGGTAGAGAGATCGCTTTTTTGCGTTGCTGTTCTACACAATGTAGTTAATATTAGCAGAAATCTTGTACGCTGCCTGCATATACGATAGTTAGCTAAGCATGTAGTGTTTGTATGTTTAACCATTAAAGTAAGGAGAAGTTTTTTGATTGTGAGAATTGTAACAATGGTTGCTTTGATGATTATGTCTGAATTGTGCATAGCATCGATAGAAAATATTTCAGAAGACAAGAAAATACTCTGGCAGAAAATTACAGAAGAAAATGGTGTTGTTGTTTACATTCAGGAAATCAAGGGCTCCGATATTGTCAGGGTGAAAGCGCAGATTGTTATTGATGTTGAAATGGAGAAAATACAATCGTTTCTGGATGATCTTATGTATAGAAAAAAATGGGTGCCCTATCTTTCGGAAGTGCGCCTATTAAGAGAGTATTCGGCAACTGAAAGGTTAGAATATAGTCATTTCTCTGCTCCCTGGCCAGCATCAGACAGGGATTTTGTCTATCGCCAAAAATTGATACATAAGGATGATAAAAAAATAGTATTTGTATTGAATGTAGAAGAAAGTGATTTGATGCCTGAACAGAATGGAATAGTGCGTGCAGATATGATTGAAAGCCGATATACACTAACGTCATTGGGCAATCGCCAAACAAAAGCAGAACTAATCTTCCATGCCGATCCCAAAGGTTGGCTACCAGACTGGATTATTAACAAAATACAGGAAGTCTTGCCATATAAGATGCTACGGAATTTAAAGTTTCATGTTGAAAAGACAAATAAAGATTGAGCTAGTAAGATCAAGCTATGACTAAGTCAACCAAAAACTCAGCTGTGCTGTTAATCCACTGCCCTGATAAATCAGGCATTGTGGTAGCTATTACCGAATTTATCTATAAAAACGACGGTAATATTCTGTATCTTGATCAGCATGTGGATACTGAGCGCGGTGTCTTTTTTATGCGCGTGGAGTGGGAATTAGATGGCTTTGCCATAGATCGCCATAAAATTGCTGAATATTTTGAGACTTTGGTGGGTTCACGCTACCAAATGACATCGCAACTGTATTTCGCCGATGACAAGCCGCGCATGGCCCTGTTTGTTTCAAAAATGTCGCATTGTTTTTATGATTTACTGGCGCGTTACGAATGCGGCGAGCTGGACGTTGAGATTCCGCTGGTCATCAGCAACCATACCGATTTGCAGACTGCGTCCGAGCGGCTGGGTATTGAGTACCACTGTATATCAATTAATAAGGATAACAAGGAAGAACAGGAAGCCAGGCAGAAAGCACTGCTGGCGCAGCACGATATCGACTTTATTGTGCTGGCGCGTTACATGCAGGTGCTGAGCGATGAGTTTGTCAAAGATTATCCGCAGCGGGTTATCAACATCCACCACTCCTTCCTGCCCGCCTTCCCCGGTGGCCGACCGTATCACAGTGCACACGAACGTGGTGTGAAAATTATCGGTGCGACCAGTCATTACGTCACCGCTGAACTCGATGCCGGCCCGATCATCGAACAGGATGTGGTGCACGTCAGTCACAAAGATACGGTTGAGGATTTAGTGCGTATTGGCCGTGACCTGGAAAAAATTGTTTTAGCGCGCGCGGTACGCCATCACGTGCATCATGATTTGTTGGTGTATGAAAATCGTACGGTTGTTTTTGACTAAATCGTCTGGAACGATTTAGAGCGCACGTTGCATGTGCTGCCCACAGGGCAGAACCCATGCATGGGTGAGTACAAGTTATATAGTCTGGTAATAAAGGTTCTGCGGGTGGTTAGCCTGCGCGAAGAAAAACCAGCGTTCAGCCAATAAACCTGTGTATTGAATTATAAAGGCTAGTGCAAAAAGTGCGAAACTACTCGTGCCTGTGCTGCTGCTCAAAATCATTATCGGTAATACAAATACCAGTATCGGAAATATCCATTTAATGCTTCTGAATAAGACTGCTGAAGCATTGTGAAAATATTCACGGGTATTGAATGAGCCGGCCATGAAACCGCGAGACTTCTGCTGAATTTTTGTATGACGAATACCAATGGCCGAGGTCATGGTGGATTTTGGTTTGATGAGTGAATTACGAATCAGTGAGGCAATGCGAGATATAAAGGCGAGCGATGTTAAAATGATTGCCCAGCCCGCATAAAAAGAAACCAGTTGAATGCCTGCGTAAGAAGCGAAAACGGTCGCCAGTGTAAAACCAGAAGCAGCGCCTAATAATGTGTAATTTAAAACGGTTAATGGTGTTGCCCATTCCTGTAAAAATTTAACGCAGGCGTAAATCATGGCTGTACATAAAAATAACAGGAAGGCTAAACCGGTCGCAAGAAAACCCAGCAATAAAGTTAGATTAACTACAAAGACATCGCTAATGGTAAACAGCACAGGATTAAAGCCGAGGTAATGTGTTAGTCCATAAAGAAAAGTCATGCCCATAAAGGATGGCAAAACGATCACTTCGCGTGATAACCACGAAGTGCGCCACATTGCTGCAGATCGCCATGCGCGTTCTGGATGTCCGAGATGGAAAAATGAAGCCAGCAAACCCATGGCAAGAAAGATTAACGCCAGTAAACTTCCGTAACCATAGAAAGTGTGTGAGTCCTGTCCCGGTACAAGATTGAAAACTGAATATAACTGTCCGGTATATAAAGCCAGGAACAAACCCTGGCCGGCACCAATTAATGTGGTTAGAAAAATAACTGAAAAAGCAGGATGCATAATTTTTTCCGAATTTAAAAAGTTCGTTAGGGTTCTCTAAACTACCAGCTCATGATGTCGTCGAGTGTTTGCTCATCATCACCCGGCATTGGTAGCTGACGTTCCTTGTTCAGCGGATTATCGACACGTGTTAACTCGTCTTTATGAATCGTCATCTTTATTTTGCGACGCGGCAGATAATGATTCGCTGGTTTTGTGCCCCATTCAGGCATCAGTTGATAACCGCCATTTTCACGGATGGTTTCTGAAACAGGGGAATCAGGGTCTTTGACGTCACCAAATAAACGCGCACTGGTTGGGCAGGCTAAAACACAGGCCGGTTTACGTTCGGCTTCGGGTAAAGTTTCATCGTAAATGCGATCAACACAGAGGGTACATTTTTTCATTACTTTCTGTTCTTCATCGAGTTCACGCGCGCCGTAAGGGCAGGCCCATGAGCAATATTTACAGCCGATACATTTATCGTAATCGACTAAAACAATTCCGTCTTCCTTGCGTTTGTAGCTGGCACCGGTAGGGCAAACAGGTACACAAGGAGGCTCTTCGCAGTGCAAACAGCTCTTGGGGAAGTGTACCGTTTCGGTATTGGGGTATTCGCCAATTTCAAAAGTTTGTACACGATTAAAAAAAGTGCCAGTAGGGTCTTCTTCGTAAGGATTGAAATCTGACATTGAACCCGCGGTGCCGGAGGTGTTCCATTCTTTACAACTGGTGACGCAGGCGTGACAGCCAACACAAACATTCAGGTCAATAACTAATGCGAGCTGCTTCATTTTTTCGCCCTCTTTCCGGCAAAGTACTTCAACCAGTGTGAGCCAAATTTTTTCGAGCCGGGCGCGGTAGGTATTGGATCAAATTGCGGGCTGGTGATTTCTGGTTCATCGGGGCCTACGGGATAAATTCTTACGCGTACATCATACCAACCCGCCTGGCCGGTAACCGGATCAGAGTTAGAAAGATGGTCGCCATCTTTGTGCGCAGGCAATTCTTCGCTGATTAAATGGTTCAGCAAGAAACCTTTTTTTGATTCGTTGGCGTTGTCGCTCAAACCCCAGGTGCCGGAAGCTTTGCCGATGGCGTTCCATGTCCAGACTGTGCCGGGTTCCACCGATTCGGAATAACGACACATGCAACGAACTTTGCCGTGCATCGATTCTATCCACATCCATGCGCCATCTTCAATGTTGGCGGCACGCGCGGTTTTTGAATTGACGTGCAGATAATTGTGCGCATGAATTTGACGTAACCAGGCATTTTGCGAATCCCAGGAATGGTACATCGCCATCGGCCGTTGTGTAATCGCATTCAATGGATATTTACGTACATCCGTTAATTGAGATTCCAGTGGTTCGGAATAAAACGGTAGCGGATCAAAATGAGTTTCTATACGTGCGCGCAAATGATCGGGAGGTTGTTTACCGTCGGATTTACCCTGAGCGGCGGAGCGGAATTTTTGTAACACTTCAGAATAAATATGAATGTTAATGGGTTCGGCGTAACGCGTAAGGCTGTGGCGTTTGGCCCATTCCAAATAACCCTGATTCCAGTTGCGCATGTACTGATATGATTTGGGTAATTCGTACTGGAATACACAATTATTTTTTTCGTACATTTCCCACTGGTTCGGATTGGGTTCACCCTTCATAAATTTTTCGCCGCCCTTGCCACGCCAGCCTGCGAGGAAACCGATACCGGAATCCGGCGCGGTTTCGTAATTCACCACGAAGTCGGGATAGTCACGGAATTTGCGGGTGCCATCTTCGTTAACAAAAGCGGGCAATTTCAAACGCGAGCCGAGTTCGATCAACACTTCCTGGAAAGGTTTGCATTCGCCGGTGGGTTCGACTACAGGAATGCGCACGGAATCAACCGGGCCTTCAAATTCTGAAATCGGTCTGTCGAGCATGGACATTACATCGTGACGTTCGAGGTAAGTGGTGTCCGGTAAAACCAGATCGGCAAAGGCAACGGTTTCAGACTGGAAAGCATCACAAACCACGAGGAACGGAATTTTGTATTCGCCGTCCGCATCTTTATCATTGAGCATTTTGCGAACTTCTTCCGTATTCATGGTCGAGTTCCACGCCATGTTCGACATGAAAATTAGCATGGTGTCGATTTTGTACGGGTCGCCGCGCCATGCATTAGTGATAGCGTTGTGCATCAGGCCGTGAACGGACAGCGGGTGCTCCCACGAAAAAGCTTTATCGAGTCGAATGGGGCCGCCGTTTTCATCGACGAATAAATCATCGGGATCAGCAGGCCATCCTAGCGGCATACCATTCAATGGGGTGTTCGGTTGAACATCATCCCAGCTGGTGCCTGTTTTGGCGCAAGGCGGAATCGGCCGTGGGAACGGCGCCTTATGGCGGAAACCACCGGGGCGGTCAATGGTGCCCAGAATGCTCATCAAGATGGACATGGAGCGAATGGTCTGGAAACCGTTCGAGTGTGCCGCCAGTCCACGCATGGCGTGGAAGGCTACCGGATTACCGGTAACTCGGTCGTGTTCCTTGCCCCAGGCGTCGGTCCATGCAATCGGTAATTCGATTTTTTCGTCACGGGCGGTGATGCCCATTTCGTGCGCCAGACGTTTTATGGTCTCAGCGGGAATACCGGTAATGTCTGCAGCCCATTCGGCGGTATAGTCTTTAACGCGATCAACCAGTAACTGAAAAGCAGGTTTAACCGGTGTGCCATCGTCGAGTTTGAATTCGCCCAATAGATAGGGATCGACACCTTCGGTGTGCATTGAAATTGGTTTATTGAGATCACGATCCCACCATAATTTATTTTGTGCGTCGAAACAGCCCTCTTCCTTGGGCACTTCAAAACGAACGAACATGCCATATTCCGATGAGTTTTCATCCATATTAACCAGCTCGGCGGAGTTGGTCTGATTGATAACAAAATCACGGTCGTATAAACCCTGGCTGATAATCTCGTTGGTCAGGGCGAGGAACAAGGCACCGTCGGTGCCGGGTTTGATCGGAATCCATTCATCGGCGATGGCGGCATAACCGCTGCGCACAGGATTAATCGCGATAAAACGGCCACCATTGCGCTTGAATTTTGACAGCGCAATTTTCATCGGGTTGGAATGATGATCTTCAGCGGTGCCGATCATGACGAACAATTTGGCGCGGTCGAGGTCCGGCCCACCGAATTCCCAGAAGGAACCACCGATGGTGTAGATCATGCCTGCGGCCATATTCACCGAACATAAACCACCGTGGGCGGCATAGTTGGGCGTGCCGTATTGCTTGGAGAACAGGCCGGTGAGCGCCTGCATCTGGTCGCGGCCAGTAAACAGGGCGAATTTTTTAGGGTCGGTGGCACGGATGTGAGCCAGACGTTCTTCCAGCAGGGAATAGGCTTTTTCCCAGCTGATTTCTTCGAATTCATTATCACCACGATCTGAGCCGGGCTTGCGAAGCAGTGGCTTGGTCAGGCGGCCGGGGGAATACTGCTTCATGATGCCGGAAGCACCCTTGGCGCAAATCACACCTTTGTTAAGCGGGTGCTCAGGGTTGCCCTGAATATAACGAACTTCACCATCGCGCACAGTAACGCGAATACCGCAGCGGCAGGCGCACATGTAACAAGTGGTATTTTTAACCTCGATCAGACTGTTGTCGTTAACGGTCGTCGAAAGTGGGTCATGCACGGGTGAAGACATAAATTTCCTGTTAATAGAGCTAAGCCGATCAATTTAGCCGTAAATCACGACAAAAGGCCAATCAGAAAAATTGAAGGGCATATAAATAAATTATGAATAGCTAATATTGATCTATAGCAAAAGATTAGTAAATAGCCTGAAAAGATCAGTTTATGTAATAACGGCCAGAACAAACAGCAACCTAAAGTGTGTGTAAGGCAAAGATAGTTAGTCGTTGAAGCCGATGATTTGCTTTATAATTCGCGCTTCTTGTAAGTTTTGATCAATTTTTGAGCAGTCAGGTAAGCAGAAGTAGCGATGTTTTATACAGAATCCTTTGGCGTGATTATTATCGGTGGCGGTCATGCTGGCACCGAAGCTGCGCTGGCGGCCGCTCGTATGGGTGTGAAAACGTTATTGCTGACGCACAATGTTGAAACGCTGGGGCAGATGAGTTGTAACCCGGCGATTGGCGGTATCGGCAAGGGGCATCTGGTTAAAGAGATTGATGCTCTTGGTGGCATCATGGCAAAAGCCGCGGACAAAGGTGGTATTCAGTTTCGTGTTTTGAATAGCCGCAAGGGCCCGGCGGTTCGGGCTACCCGTGCGCAGGCAGATCGTGTGCTTTACAAAGCGGCGGTGCGCGAGGCATTGGAAAATCAGCCTAATCTTTTGATTTTTCAGCAGGCGGTGGATGATTTAATCGTCGAGACGGTGGATGGCGGTGAGCGAGTTACCGGCGTTGTCACCCAGATGGGCTTGAGGTTCAGCGCCAAAGCAGTGGTTTTGACTGCGGGCACTTTCCTTGGTGGTTTGATTCATATTGGCGAGTCGAATTATTCTGGTGGCCGTGCCGGTGATCCGCCGTCTATTGCGCTGGCGAATCGTTTACGAGATTTACCCTTCCGCGTTAATCGTTTAAAAACGGGCACACCGCCGCGTATCGATTGCCGAAGTATCGATTATTCAGCTTTGCAGGCACAACCCGGCGATGATCCGGTGCCGGTATTTTCGTTGACAGGCAGTGTTAGCGATCATCCTCAGCAGGTGAGTTGCCACATTACCCATACTAATGAACGCACTCACGAAATTATCCGCGAAGGCCTGCATCGTTCGCCGATGTATAGTGGCACTATTGAAGGTATCGGCCCGCGCTATTGTCCTTCTATCGAAGATAAAGTCGTGCGCTTTGCGGATAAAGATTCGCACCAGATCTTTATCGAGCCGGAAGGTTTGACCACAAACGAGATTTACCCCAATGGTATCTCAACCAGTCTGCCTTTTGATATGCAGTTGGCGCTGGTGCGATCGATCAAGGGTTTTGAAAATGCCCATATCACTCGCCCCGGCTACGCCATCGAGTATGACTTTTTCGATCCGCGTGATTTGAAAGCCTCGCTGGAAACCAAATTTATCAGCGGCCTGTATTTTGCCGGGCAAATCAACGGCACCACCGGTTATGAAGAAGCTGCCGCGCAAGGGTTGCTCGCGGCGATCAATGCGGCCAGGCAGGTGCAGGGCAAAGATTCATGGACGCCGCGCCGCGATCAGGCTTATATCGGCGTATTAGTCGATGACCTGATTACCTGCGGCACGCAAGAGCCTTATCGCATGTTTACCTCCCGTGCCGAATATCGTTTGATATTGCGCGAAGACAACGCTGATTTACGTTTAACCCCAATAGCGCGTGAAATGGGGTTGATCGATGACACTCATTGGGCGCTGTTTTGCAATAAACGTGATGCTATCGAGCATGAACAGCAGCGACTGGCGACAAAAGTGATTCAACCTGGCTCTGAGGAAGGTGTTGAGCTGGCTAAATTAACCGGAAAACCCTTCAGTCGCGATTATAAAGCGGCTGATTTGCTGCGCCGACCTGAAATTGATTACTCTCATTTGGTGGCTATCATCGGTAAAGCCGCAGTAAATGACGATATAATGCCAGAACAAGTCGATAAAATTGCCGAGCAGGTAGAAGTTCAGGCTAAGTACGAAGGTTATTTGACCCGTCAGCAGGCTGAAATCGATAAAACCCTGAAACACGAGACAACACGTCTTCCTGATCTGATTGATTATAAAGAGGTGCGTGGCTTATCAACGGAAATCTGTCTAAAGTTGAGTGATCAACGACCTGAAACCATTGGTCAGGCGGGGCGCATACCGGGCATGACGCCGGCAGCAATTTCCTTATTAATGGTTCACCTTAAAAAGAACAAAGCGCGATAAGCGCCCTGGCCCTATGTCTACTTCATTATTAACCCAGCTCGAAACGGGTCTTGAAAAAATGGCTCTGGATTTGCCCGAGAGCGTGCCTGCACAGTTAATCGAATATCTGGAGTTGTTGGTTAAATGGAATAAAGCATTTAATTTGACCGCGGTACGCGACCCATCCGAAATGGTCAGCAAGCACCTGCTCGATAGCCTGGTGGTGTTGCCTTATATAGGCAACGGTTTGATTGCAGATGTCGGCAGTGGCGCGGGTTTGCCGGGTATTCCGCTCGCCCTCGCCCGCCCGGAAACGCGTTTTGTATTGCTCGATAGTAACGGTAAAAAAACCAGTTTTCTGATTCAGGCAAAAAGGCTTTTGAAGTTAGATAACGTCGAAGTGGTGAATCAGCGTGTCGAAGACTACCGGCCTGAGCTATACTTTGACGCTGTCATTGCTCGTGCTTATGCTGATACCGATCTTATTTTGAAATCAACAGCGCATTTGCACCAGCCGGAGACGCGGATTTTGGTGATGCAGGGCAAGCTGGACGAAACCATCAATGATCCGGCTTATGTTTTAAAGCAGGCTCACACATTAGATGTATATGGATTAGATGCAGAACGGCATCTATTGGAAATAATAAAGGCGAACTCTTAATCATGGCGCAAGTATTATCATTGGCAAATCAGAAAGGCGGTGTGGGTAAAACCACAACCAGCGTTAATCTTGCGGCATCATTGGCGGCGACCAGGCGCAAGGTGTTGTTGATCGATCTCGACCCGCAGGGTAATGCCACTATGGGTGTGGGTGTCGATAAGCACGAACTAAAAGAAACCATTTGTGATGTGCTGATTTCTGATGCTGATGCACGCAGCTGTGTGCATCGTCTTGAGAATATCGGTATTGATTTATTGCCAGCGAACGCAGATTTAACCGCTGCTGAAGTTGAGTTGATGCGTGCAGACGGCGCGCAGAATCGTTTGAAACTTGCGATTGATACAATTAAAGAGGATTACGAATATATCCTGATCGATTGTCCGCCGGCCTTGAGCATGCTGACCTTGAACGCCCTGGTAGCTTCAGACGCGGTGATCATTCCTATGCAGTGTGAGTATTATGCGCTGGAAGGTTTGAGCCAGTTAATGGACACCATTAATCAGGTTAGAGCTTCGGTGAATCCGACTTTAGAAGTGGAGGGCCTGCTGCGAACCATGTATGACCCGCGCAATACCCTGGCAAAAGATGTTTCGGACCAGCTTATCGAGCATTTTGGTGACAAGGTTTACCGTACCGTAGTACCGCGCAATGTGCGTTTAGCGGAAGCGCCCAGTTATGGTCTGCCCGCCTTGTTGTATGAGAAAACATCGAGTGGTGCGCTGGCGTATCTGGCGCTGGCGGGTGAAATGTTACGCCGGAAAAGTCCGAGCATGATGGCTGGCGCAGCATCATAATAAAAGTTTATAAAGAAAAAATAAGAGATTATGGCAACAAAGAAAAGAGGATTAGGCCGAGGCCTGAATGCGCTGCTAGGTGCTAACGAAAGCGTTGAGCAGATGACGACGCCGCAGCATGGTGACGAGCTTAAAGAAGTTGACGTCGATTTAATCCAGCGTGGGCCATGGCAGCCGCGAAGTTATTTTGACGAAGAGGCTTTGCAGGAGCTGGCAGATTCGATCGGCGCACAGGGTGTGGTGCAGCCAATAGTATTAAGGGTTGCGGAAGGCGGGCGTTACGAAATTGTAGCAGGTGAGCGCCGCTGGCGTGCCTCGCAGCTGGCTGGTCTGGATAAAATACCCGCTGTCATCAAGACATTTGATGATCAGACTGCCGCTGCGGTATCGTTGATTGAAAATATTCAGCGTGAGAATTTGAATCCGCTGGAAGAATCTACCGCCTTGCTTCGATTGATGAATGATTTCGAGATGACGCATCAGGAAATCGCCGATAGTGTCGGGCGTTCCAGGGCATCGGTGAGTAATCTGTTGCGCTTGCAGGATTTAAATGACGATGTAAAAGAAATGCTGAGCGAGCGTTCGATAGAGATGGGGCATGCACGCGCATTATTGGGCATTACTGGAAATGCGCAAAGCACACTGGCGCGGCAGGTGGCGAAAAAGGGTTTGTCGGTACGTGAAACCGAGCAGCTGGTTCGTCGAGCGCTGAATCCGAGCGCGCCAGCCAAAGTAGTGAAAAAAGACCCTGATATCAGTAATCTGGAAACGAATCTTTCCGAGCGTCTGGGTGCTGTAGTTCATATCAAGCAAAAACCAAAAGGTAAGGGCTTGATCGAAATTAGTTATAACAGCCTTGATGAGCTGGAAGGGATTTTAGCCAAAATCCAGTAAAACCAGTGTGTTGTAGTTAGATGGCAGCTATAAGCCCATTGTCATGCAAGGGGTTTATAAGCAAATGGTTATCTTGACTTAAGTAGATGCAATCTATAGAATTTGCGCGCTCAGTTGCCCGTGTGTTTATTGTTTTACAGGCGGCGTTTATCAAGCAGTAAGTCGGTAGGCGCAAGCTGAAGGAATAAGGTTACGTTACTTGCAGAAAAATGCGTTAAATAGGGTAGTCACTTACGTAACAGTGCAATTGATAATAACAATTGTGGTGTCAACGTTATTGATCTTACTCAATGTAACGGCTGCTTATTCAGCTTTTGCTGGAGGCTTGATCGCCACGGTAACGAGTACGTGGTTTGCCTTGAAAGTGTTTGCTGCCCGCCAGACCAATGAGCCGGCAGTAGAGCTGCAATCTTTCTACTGGGCTGAAATTAACAAAATTGTTTTAACAGGTGCGATGTTTGTCGCGGCATTTGTGCTCATTAAGCCTGTAAATGGGGCGGCCTTGTTGGTCGTTTATTTTTTTGTATATATAACGCCGGCGGTTGTTGATGTTTTTAAACAGCCAAAAAGACGGCGCGAGACTAAAGAGAGTTAATAATGTCGGGTGATACCCAGCAGACCGCTGCGCAATACATACAGCATCATTTACAGAATATGACCTATGGAAAATTTCCGGAAGGTCATGATCTTGCTGGCCAATGGGGTCTTGCCCATGATGCCGCCGAAGCTAAAGCCATGGGCTTTATGGCGATTCATGTTGATACCATGTTCTGGTCGATCTTCCTCGGCGCTTTATTTCTATTCCTGTTCAAAAAAGTAGCTAATACTGCAACATCTGGCGTACCCGGTGGTATGCAGAACTTCGTTGAGATGATCGTTGAGTTTGTCGATTCAAGCGTGAAAAGCACTTTTACCGGTCGCAACCCTTTTGTGGCGCCCATGGCACTAACCATCTTTGTCTGGGTATTTCTGATCAACTTCATGGATTTGATGCCAGTTGACTGGATACCTGGTGCAGTTGGCTGGATGGGTCATCAATTTTTTGGTATGGATCCGCATCACGTTTATTTCAAAGTCGTACCGTCAACTGATCCAAACGCAACCTTTGGTATGGCGCTATCTGTGTTTATGCTGACACTCTTTTATAGCTTCAAGCAAAAGGGTTTGATTGGTTTTGTTGGAGAGTTAACGCTGCATCCATTTAGCTCAAATAATATAGTGCTAAAACTGGCCTTCATTCCGATTAACTTTGTCTTAGAGTTTGTGGCTTTAATCGCCAAGCCTTTGTCGTTATCATTGCGTCTTTACGGCAACATGTTCGCGGGCGAAATGATTTTTATCCTGATCGCGCTGATGTATGGCGGCGGTTGGATAGCGGGTATTTTTGGTGGTTTCATGCAATTAGGCTGGGCAATTTTCCATATCCTGATTATTACCCTGCAGGCTTACATCTTCATGACACTGACCATCGTGTACATGGATCTGGCTTATCAGACCAACGAAGACCATTAACAGAATTTTAAAGAATTTAATTTTATTAGGAGTAAGACAATGACTGAAGTACAAGCAACGCTATATATAGCTGGTGCCATCATGATGGGTTTAGGCGCTCTCGGTGCTGCGATCGGTATTGGTGTATTGGGTGGCCGTTTTCTGGAAGGTGCTGCACGTCAGCCTGAACTGATTCCATTATTACGTGGTCAGTTCTTCCTTATGATGGGTTTGACTGATGCTGTGCCAATGATTTCTGTTGGTGTAGCTTTCTACGTCATCTTCGCTGTTGCCGGCGCATAAGTTAGAACTAACACGGTACTAGCGAATGAATATTAATTTAACGCTGATTGGTCAATCGATCACTTTTGCGGTCTTCGTATGGTTTTGTTATGCCTACGTCTGGCCACCACTGGTGAATGCGCTTGCTGAACGTAAAAAGCAAATTTCAGAAGGTCTTGCTGCTGCCGAACGCGGCCAGCATGAACAGGAATTAGCTGAGAAGAGAGCAGCAGAGCATTTGAAAGAAGCCAAAGGTCAGGCCTCAGAAATAATTGTGCAGGCACAGAAACGTGCTTCCGAAATTGTTGATGAAGCAAAAGACGATGCCAGAACAGAAGCAGACCGAATCAAGATTGGTGCCGATGCTGAGATAGCGCAGGAAATTAATCGTGCGCGTGAGGATCTGCGCCAGCAAGTGGCTATTTTAGCCATTGCCGGTGCCGAAAAAATTCTTAAGCAGGAAGTTAATGCAGAAGCCCACGCCAGCACTTTAAGTGCTTTGGCTGAACAGCTTTAGGCGCGAAAAACATGGCAGATTACACTACTGTTGCTCGACCCTATGCACGCGCTGTTTACCAGAACGCTATCGAAACATCATCGGTAGACAGCTGGAGCGAGGCGCTAGGTCTTATGGCGGCTATCGTTGATAATGCTGAAATGTGCAGCTTGTTGGACAACCCTAAAATGGGTGGTGAGCAGCAAGCTGAGCTGATGCTGAAAGTGATCGCTGACAAGCTCAACGAGCAGCAACAAAACCTGATCAAGCTGATGGCGGAAAATGGCCGAATAAAAGCTTTACCAGAAGTTGCTCTGCAGTTTGAAGTCTATCGTGCAGAAGCAGAAGGCAAAGTTGATGCCGAAGTGAGATCTGCCTTCCCACTTTCTAGTGAGCAGGAAGACAGCATTATCAAAACGCTAAAAGCCAAATTGGGTCGAGAAGTAACAATTACTACAACCATTGATGAGTCATTGATTGGCGGTGTAGTTATCAAGGCCGGAGATACAATTATCGATGGCTCAATGAAATCCCAGCTAGAGTCGCTGGCATTGACATTGGGTCGTTAAGAGGAAAAACGAAATGCAGCTGAATCCATCAGAAATCAGTGAACTGATTAAATCAAGAATCGAGAATTTTGATTCTTCCGTAGAAGCTCGTACCGAAGGTACTGTCGTTAGTATAGGCGATGGCATTTTGCGTATACACGGCCTGGCCGACGCCATGCAGGGTGAAATGATTGAATTGCCAGGCGACACATTCGCCATGGCGTTGAATCTGGAACGCGATTCCGTTGGTGCCGTGGTTCTTGGTGCTTACGGTCATCTGTCAGAAGGCGATACCGCTAAATGCACAGGTCGTATTCTTGAAGTGCCTATCGGCGAAGGTTTGCTTGGACGCGTTGTTGACGCGCTGGGTAATCCCATCGACGGTAAAGGCCCGGTTGATTCAACTGAAACTGCACCGATTGAAAAAATTGCACCGGGTGTAATTGAGCGTCAGTCAGTTAATCAGCCTGTACAAACCGGTTTGAAATCAATTGATGCCATGGTTCCTATTGGACGTGGTCAGCGTGAGCTGATTATTGGCGATCGCCAGACAGGTAAAACTGCGGTAGCGATTGATGCCATCATCAATCAGGCTAACACCGGCGTAAAATGTATTTATGTTGCGATTGGCCAGAAAGCTTCAACCGTAGCGAACATTGCTCGTAAGCTCGAAGAGCACGGCGCACTGGAGCACACCATTATCGTTGCAGCTTCAGCGGCTGAATCTGCAGCCATGCAATACATTGCACCTTATTCAGGTTGCACCATGGGTGAGTACTTCCGTGACCGTGGTCAGGATGCGCTAATTGTATTTGATGATTTGACGAAACAGGCCTGGGCTTACCGTCAGGTTTCATTGTTGCTACGTCGTCCTCCGGGTCGTGAAGCTTATCCTGGTGATGTATTCTATTTGCATTCACGTCTGCTGGAGCGTGCTTCACGTGTCAGTGTCGATTACGTTGAAAAATTCACCAATGGTGAAGTTAAAGGCAAGACTGGTTCATTGACAGCGCTACCAATTATTGAGACCCAGGATGGTGACGTTTCTGCGTTTGTACCAACCAACGTAATTTCGATTACCGATGGTCAGATCTTCCTGGAATCAGATTTGTTTAACGCCGGTATTCGTCCTGCGATTAACGCTGGTTTGTCAGTATCACGCGTAGGTGGTGCAGCTCAAACCAACATCATTAAGAAACTGGGTGGCGGTGTTCGTTTAGCGCTGGCTCAGTATCGTGAATTAGCCGCTTTCGCGCAGTTCGCTTCTGATCTTGATGAAACAACCCGTGCACAGTTGTCGCGTGGTGAGCGTGTTACTGAATTGATGAAACAGGCTCAGTATTCACCGATGTCTACGGCAGAAATGGCGTTCTCATTGTTCATGGCAAACGAAGGCTACATGGATGATGTTGCTGTCAATAAAGTGGTCGATTTTGAAGCGGCCATGGTTGCACACATTAAGAGCAACAACGCTGGTTTGCTGGCAAAGATAGACGAAACTGGCGACTTCAATGATGAGATTGAAGCTGGTATGCGCGCTGCATTAGATGACTTTAAAGCTAAGGGCGTATTTTAGAGTCTGCGCTAAACGCAGATTATAAATATTTAATCAGGTAGATTTAAATGGCAGGCGCAAAAGAAATTCGCAGCAAGATCGGTAGTGTTAAAAACACGCAGAAGATCACTAAAGCGATGGAAATGGTAGCAGCGAGCAAGATGCGTAAAGCGCAGGATCGCATGCGTGCTGCGCGTCCTTACGCGGAAAAAATTAACAACGTACTGGCGCATTTGTCTCAGGCACACCCTGAATACAAACACCCCTACTTGAGCGAACGCGAACAGGTTAAACGCGTTGGTTATATTGTTGTCTCAACCGACCGTGGTTTATGTGGTGGTTTAAATACCAACATGTTTAAAGCCGCTGTCGTTGATATGGCCGAGTGGGATGCAAAAGACGTTGAAGTTGATGTCTGTGCGATTGGTAAAAAATCCGTTGGCTTCTTTAGTCGCTTCAAAGCGACTGTAGTGGCACAGGCGAGCAATCTTGGTGACACACCCAGCATGGAAGAGCTGATTGGTGCAGTCAAAGTCATGCTCGACGCTTATGATGAAGGCAGGATTGATCGTCTTTATCTGGTCAGCAACGATTTTGTCAATACCATGACGCAGGAAGCTAATGTTCATCAGCTGGTTCCAGTTAAAGGCATCATGGATGAAGAACTGACACATCACTGGGACTATATTTACGAGCCAGAATCTAAACCAATTATTGATGGCTTGATGTTACGTTTTATCGAGTCACAGGTTTATCGCTCAGTGGTAGAAAATATTGCCTGTGAAATGTCGGCCAGAATGATGGCGATGAAGAGCGCGACAGACAATGCAGGCGATATTATTAAAGAGCTGCAAACCATATACAACAAGGCAAGACAGGCTGCGATTACTCAGGAGATTTCCGAGATCGTTAGTGGCGCTGCCGCTGTTAGCTGAGGCTGGGCAGTAATAAAGAATTTAGTAGGTGCGAATTCATTCGCACAAGATGGATAAGCCGGCGGCATTGTTCGAATAAATTCGAACCTACAGGTTTATTAAACAGAATTTAAATATTAGTTATGAGGATACAATCATGAGTACCGGAAACGTAGTTGAAATTATCGGCGCGGTTATCGACGTCGAATTTCCACGGGACTCCATTCCAAAAGTCTACGACGCGCTAAAACTGGATGAAACCGGTTTGACGATGGAAGTGCAGTCGCAGTTGGGTGATGGTGTAGTACGAGCTATTGCCATGGGTGCAACCGAAGGTTTGCGTCGTGGAATGGAAGTTAGAAATACCGGCGATGCAATCAGAGTGCCAGTAGGGCAGAAAACTCTAGGTCGCATCATGGATGTATTGGGTGAGCCAATCGATAACCAGGGCGAGATCGGTCATGAATCGACTATGCCAATTCATCGTGCGCCACCAAAATTTGAAGAGCAAAGTGCGGCTGCAGAAATTCTGGAAACCGGCGTTAAAGTTATCGACCTGGTTATGCCAATCGCCAAGGGCGGTAAAATTGGTTTATTCGGTGGTGCGGGTGTAGGTAAAACCGTAACCCTGATGGAGCTGATTCGTAACATCGCGGTTGAACACAGCGGCTTTTCCGTATTTGCTGGTGTGGGTGAGCGTACTCGTGAGGGTAACGACTTCTACTACGAAATGCAGGAAGGCGGCGTACTCGATAAAGTGGCACTGGTTTACGGCCAGATGAATGAGCCTCCAGGTAACAGACTGCGCGTTGCGCTGACTGGTTTGACCATGGCTGAGTATTTCCGTGATGAAGGTCGTGACGTTTTGATGTTCGTTGATAACATCTACCGTTACACACTTGCCGGAACCGAAGTATCTGCGCTACTAGGTCGTATGCCTTCAGCGGTAGGTTACCAGCCCACGCTGGCGGAAGAAATGGGTGTTCTTCAGGAACGTATTACTTCAACCAAGACCGGTTCGATTACCTCATTCCAGGCCGTTTACGTACCAGCGGATGATTTGACCGATCCATCTCCAGCGACTACTTTCGCGCATCTGGATGCGACCCTGGTATTGTCTCGTCAGGTGGCCGAGCTGGGTATTTACCCTGCGGTGGATCCACTCGATTCAACATCACGTATGCTTGATCCGCACGTAGTCGGTAACGAGCATTACGAAATCGCTCGTGGTGTTCAGGGTTTGCTACAACGTTATAAAGAATTGAAAGATATCATTGCGATTCTGGGTATGGATGAATTGTCTGATGAAGACAAACAGGCCGTATCACGTGCTCGTAAGATTCAACGCTTCCTGTCACAACCTTTCTTCGTTGCTGAAGTATTCACCGGTGCACCTGGTAAGTACGTTTCATTGAAAGATAATCTTGCAGCCTTTAAAGCTATTCTAGATGGCGAGCACGATGACCTTCCAGAGCAGGCGTTCTACATGGTTGGTGGTATCGAGGAAGTTATCGAAAAAGCCAAGGGAATGAAATAGCCGTAAGGCAGGTTGAATGAATATGGCCATGACCATGCATGTTGATATCGTAAGTGCCGAAATTGAGATTTTTTCAGGTACAGTCACAGAGCTTTATGCACCAGCAGAAATGGGTGAAGTCGGCATTATGCCAAGACATGCACCCCTGCTGAGCACAATGAAGCCGGGTGAAGTTCGCGTCGTCGATCAACACGGTGATACCCAGTCATTCTTTGTTAATGGTGGCATTCTTGAGGTCCAGCCTCATGTTGTAACCATTCTTTCTGATACAGCCGTACGTGCTGCGGATCTCGATGAAGCCGCCGCACTGGAAGCCAAAGCGAAAGCTGAAGCGGCCATGGCAGACAAGAAAACAGATTATGATTTTGCCCGCGCTAAAGTTGAACTAATGGAAGCGATGGCACAGCTTGAAACTATCAATAAGCTGAGAAAGAGAAAATAGCCGCGAGATTAAGCAAATCAGCTAAACTAAGAAGGTCGACACTAAGTCGGCCTTTTTTATGCATGAGATTTAACATGAATCTATCCGTTATTATTCTTGCCGCAGGGCAGGGCACAAGAATGAAATCGTCACTGCCAAAAGTGATGCACCGTATTGCCGGTACACCCATGCTGGAGCATGTCTACCAACGTAGTTTAGAGTTAGGTGCCGATGACATACACGTGGTTTATGGCCATGGTGGTGAACACCTGCGCGAAACCTGTTCAGACTTTAAAGTCGACTGGGTCCTGCAAAAAGCACAGCTGGGCACTGCACATGCCGTGCAGCAGGCGAGTCCAAAAATAGATGCTGATTCAGTAGCGCTGGTTCTGTATGGCGACGTGCCTTTAATAAAAACAGAAACATTAAAAACCCTGGTTAAGAAAGTCAGTGATAACAATATCGCCTTGTTAACTGTCGATCTGGATGATCCAACTGGATACGGTCGAATTGTCAGGGACGGTGACAAAGTGACCAGCATTGTCGAGCATAAGGATGCCAGCGAAAATCAAAGATATATCACAGAAGTGAATACCGGCATTCTTGCCTTACGTGCCGGTTATTTGAATGAATGCCTGAGCAAGATTGATAACAATAACTCACAGGGCGAATATTATTTAACCGATATTATTGCCCTGGCCGTAGCCGATGGCAATCAGGTATTTACCGCACAGCCCGAAAACAGTTTTGAAGTTGAAGGCATCAACGATAGAAAACAGCTGGCCAAACTGGAAAGAATTCACCAGCAGGAAATGGTCGAGTTATTAATGCTACAAGGTGTCAGCGTAGCCGACCCTGCCAGAGTTGATATTCGCGGTGATGTAAAAATAGGCAGTGATTCATTTATTGATATCAATGTTATTTTTGAAGGCAGTGTAGAGATTGGCTGCAACGTGACGATCGGCGCAGGTTGCGTCATTACTAATAGCAAGATTGCCGATGGCTGTACGATAAAACCCTATTCAGTGATTGAAAAAGCAGTGATAGATGAAGCCGTTGAAGTAGGGCCATTTGCACGCTTACGACCTGGTGCGCATTTACATAAAAATAGTCGCGTTGGTAATTTTATCGAAATAAAAAATACGGAATTAGGTGAAGGTAGTAAAGCCAGCCATTTGAGTTATCTGGGCGATAGTGAAATTGGTCGAGATGTGAATATTGGTGCGGGTACGATCACCTGTAACTATGATGGTGCAAATAAATTTAAGACGGTTATTAAGGACGGCGCGTTTATTGGTTCGGATACGCAGTTGGTAGCGCCGGTGACGGTGGGTAAGAATGCGACTATTGGAGCTGGGTCGACGATTACTAAGGATGTTGAGGATGGTGGTTTGGCTTTGAGCCGGGCGGCGCAGAGGGTGGTTAAGGGGTGGGTTAGGCCGACGAAGAAAAAAACATAAAAAGCTTAAATAATTAGCTAATAATGTTACTTCAGAATTTCTATTGATTTTGGCAAGTTCCACAACCAACTTGCAGAATACCTTGAAATATAGGAAGTTGTAGGTCGGCATCCCTATGCCGACATTTCTATTCTTATCACTTTAGTAGTAATTCTTAATATTGGTGGTTGTGGGCGTAAAGAGCCTGAGCCTATTTCTTTGACTCCAAATATCGATTTAAAACTAGCTTATATCTATACATATCACTACTGACATGTATAAATAATTAAAAAATCTATACATATCGTCAAAATAGTGCATAATCTTCTTAGATTTCTATACACATTAGAAATTCTCATGGAGATTATCTTATGCCTTATCAGGTGCAGCCACTGCCCTTTAAAAATGAAAGTGATTTAGAGAGCAAAGCTGTTTTGAAAAAAGCAGCCTCAGCTCACCGCTATCTGGCTGAACTAAAAGGTATAGCGGCGACAATCCCAAACGAAATCATTCTCATCAATATGCTCACCCTGCAAGAAGCTAAGGATAGTTCAGCAGTAGAAAATATTATTACAACACATGATGAGATCTTTAAAGCAGAGCTGTTTCCCAGCCATCCCAAAAATCATGCTGCAAAGGAGGTGCAAGATTACGCCACAGCATTAAAACTGGGCTTTCAAAAGGTAAAGAAAAATAGATTAATCCGACTTAATGATGTAATCGAAATACAATCACTATTAGAAAAAAATAAGGCAGGGTTGCGAAAACTGCCAGGCACAGAACTAAAAAACCTAACAACAGGCGAGGTGGTTTATACGCCTCCTCAAGACGCGGATGCTATCAGTAAATTAATAGACAATCTGATGACATATATTAACGATGAGTCGTTATCAGATTTAGATGTCCTGGTGAAAATGGCTGTTATACATCACCAGTTCGAAAGCATTCATCCATTCTACGATGGGAATGGACGAGCAGGGCGCATAATTAATATTTTATATCTAGTTACAAATCACTTATTAGATTTGCCAGTACTATATCTAAGCCGATTTATTATTAGAGATAAATCTGCCTACTATAAAAACTTACAAGATGTGAGAGACACAAATGAATGGGAGCCATGGTTGCTTTACATGCTTAATGGTATTGAACAAACATCTATTAAAACAATCAACTTAATTCAGGACATTAAAGCTTTGATGATGCAGTACAAGCATGATATTCGCAAAAAATTACCAAAAATTTATAGTCAGGATCTCATCAATAACCTATTCAAGCATCCTTATACCAAAATCGACTTTGTAATGAATGACTTAAGAGTTAGTCGAATAACGGCTACAAAATATCTCGATCTGTTAGCAGAAAAAGGATTTCTACAAAAAAATAAAATAAGCAGAAGTAATTATTACATCAATAAACCTTTATGTGATTTATTTATAGAAAACAACGCATAAGTTACAAATAGAAAAACAAAGGGTAAAATGAATAAAAGCTTGCATTGGATGTGGTTATAAAGCCACAATGCTTAAACATTAAAAATGGCGCAGGGTTCAAGGGAGGGTGCGTTGTGGATATATCTAAAAAAACGCTCATTGTAGGAAATCAATTGAGTCGGTTTTCACAGGTCATCGTTAATTCAAGTCCTATAGTATTGAGCTGCGCTATGCACAATCAAAGATCTGAACGTGGATTTAGTTTGTAGTGTGGTGGCACGATTTTTGTGCCTACGCGTGAATTTGGTTAATGATAATAAATATATTTAGTTAGAATTCTATCCAGGAAAAACAATATGGAAATTAATAAAACACTACAACCAGGAGAAATGGGGACAAAACGATTTCTGAACGAATATGGGGATCAGCTGGTATGCGTAAGATATCGCATAAACAAGCAGCTTCAAAAACGCTACACCACTGTTGAACTCATTATTGACGAAAGGCCTTATATTAAACAAAAGGCAACAGTTATGGTAATGGTGAAAATACACTATGACGAAACTGAACTTAGGCAGCAAGTTAGGGCGTTTGGTGCGAAATGGAATCCTGAGGACAAATCGTGGGGAATGGAGTATGAGTTGGCGAAGAAGCTGGGTTTAAAGCAAAGGATCATTAAGAAAACAATTAAAGGAGATGTCTAAATGTGCACATTAATTCATACATTTGGATATTTATGTGTACATCTGTACATAATGCCTATATTTAGACATTCCGTCTAATACACTGTTATGTGTGTAAAAAATAATGTATGACATACTTGAATGCGTTAGTGATGATCCATGTTTAGTTGAGGCTGAAATCACTTTGTACAAACCAGAAGATGGAGGAAGGA
>JAOUKV010000034.1 GCA_029882355.1 Gammaproteobacteria bacterium
CAACATAATGGTGCCGCCGGGTGTTTCATAGCAACCGCGTGACTTCATACCAACGTAACGATTCTCGACGATATCGAGGCGACCAACACCATTAGCACCACCAAGGGTATTCAGTTCAGTAAGCACGTCAGCAGGACTCATGGCCTTGCCATCAATTGCTACGATGTCGCCTTTCTCGTAAGTTAGTTCAATATAGGTAGCTTTGTCTGGAGCCCGCTCGGGTGAAACTGACCAGCGCCACATATCATCTTCGGCTTCTGCCCATGGATCTTCCAGAATGCCGCCTTCATAAGAAATATGCAGCAGGTTAGCGTCCATCGAATAAGGGGATTTTTTACCCTTGTTGAAATCGACTTCAATACCGTGCTCAGCCGCGTAGGCCATCAGCTTCTCACGCGAGTTCAAATCCCATTCACGCCATGGCGCGATGATGTGCACATCCGGTTTCAACGCATAAGCACCCAGCTCAAAACGCACCTGATCATTGCCTTTACCTGTGGCACCATGTGAAATTGCATCCGCACCAGTTTCATTAGCAATCTCAATCAAACGCTTGGAGATCAATGGACGTGCAATTGATGTACCGAGCAAGTACTCACCTTCATAAATAGTATTGGCGCGAAACATAGGGAAAACGAAGTCGCGCACAAACTCTTCGCGTAAATCTTCGATGTAGATTTCCTTGATACCCATGGCCTCGGCTTTAACACGTGCCGGTTCGACTTCTTCACCCTGACCAATGTCAGCGGTAAAAGTCACCACTTCACAACCGTATTCATCTTCTAACCATTTAAGAATGATGGAAGTATCCAGGCCGCCGGAATAGGCGAGAACTGCTTTTTTAATATTTGATTTGCTGGCAGACATCGAGTCGCTCCGCTTTGAAGGTGTATTAATGGGGGGCGATTATACCGGAGAGAGACCATCAATAAAAAGAATACCTTGATAATCTCTCTTTAATTGAGCGACTTAAGTTATTCTGTACTCTGCAATTATTACATTAGCAAATTCGACTACAGCTCGATTAACTTCTATAATTCGCCTTCTGGCTTGTACTGCCGGGTTCGCTAGCGGCACAGAACCCAAGCGCACCAACAAACGCCACAACGAACAAATTCTTAGAAAATAAGCCTTTATTATAAAAAATGACGGTAATTTCTTCGAACATGCGAGACTAAGTATGACTGATTTACACGATATTGACCCTTTAGAAACCCGTGAATGGATGGATGCCCTCTCAGCTGTGATAGAAAATGAGGGCCCTGAGCGCGCACATTTCCTGCTTGAGCAATTAATAGATAACGCTCGACGCTCCGGCAGCAACTTACCGTTCACCACTAACACGGCTTATTTGAATACTATTCCGACGCATCTGGAAGATCGCACACCGGGTGACGCCTCTATTGAACGTCGCATTCGTTCACTGATTCGCTGGAATGCGATGGCCATGGTGGTTCGTGCTAATAAAGAGTCTTCAGAACTGGGTGGTCACATTTCCAGCTTCTCTTCGGCGGCGACGCTTTATGATGTCGGTTTCAATCATTTCTTCCACGGTGCCGACCACGAACAGGGCGGCGACCTGATTTTCATGCAGGGTCACTCAGCACCGGGCATTTACTCACGCGCCTATTTAGAAGGCCGTTTGAGTGAAGATCAGTTAGATAATTTCCGTCAGGAAGCTGATGGTGGCGGCCTGTCCTCCTACCCTCACCCCTGGTTGATGCCTGACTTCTGGCAGTTCCCAACGGTATCGATGGGCCTGGGTCCGATTATGGCGATCTATCAGGCGCGCTTCATGAAATACATGAATGACCGTGGTATTGCTGATACCAGCAAACGCAAAGTCTGGGCTTTTTGTGGTGATGGCGAGATGGACGAGCCGGAATCAAAAGGCTCGATCACACTGGCAGGGCGTGAAAAACTCGATAATCTGGTTTTTGTAATCAACTGCAACCTGCAGCGTCTTGATGGCCCGGTTCATGGCAACGGTAAAATCATCCAGGAACTGGAATCCACCTTCCGCGGCGCTGGCTGGAACGTGATCAAAGTTGTCTGGGGCGGTGCCTGGGATCAGTTGCTGGCTAAAGATAAAGACGGCCTGTTACGCAAACGCATGGAAGAAGTCGTCGATGGCGATTACCAGAATTACAAAGCCAAAGATGGCGCTTATGTACGTGAACACTTCTTTGGTTCCGACCCCGAATTAAAAGCCATGGTTGAAACCATGTCGGACGATGCTATCTGGCACTTGAACCGTGGCGGTCACGATCCTCACAAAGTCTTTGCCGCCTATTCGTCGGCAGTGAAACACGAAGGCCAGCCGACGGTCATTCTAGCCAAAACCGTTAAGGGTTATGGCATGGGTGAAGCCGGTGAAGGCCAGAACACCACTCACTCTCAGAAGAAAATGGATATCGAAAATCTGAAAAGCTTCCGTGATCGTTTCGATATTCCTGTTAGCGATGAGCAGGTTGAAAAAGCTGCCTACTATCGTCCTGCGGACGACAGTGAAGAGATGCAGTACATGCAGGCTCGCCGTAAAGAGCTGGGTGGTTATCTGCCATCACGTACCCATCTGGCCGCCGCACAGAAAGTGCCTGAGCTGTCTATTTTCGAGAGCATGCTGGAAGGTTCTGGTGAGCGTGAAATGTCGACCACCATGGCGTTTGTTCGCATGCTGACCCTGCTGGTACGCGACAAGAGCATCGGTAAAAATATCGTGCCTATCGTGCCCGATGAAGCGCGCACTTTCGGTATGGAAGGCATGTTCCGTCAGCTCGGTATTTACTCCTCCGTTGGTCAACTATACGTGCCGCAGGATAAAGACCAGGTGATGTTCTACAAAGAAGACAAAACCGGTCAGGTGCTGGAAGAAGGCATTAACGAAGCGGGCGCGATGTCTTCCTGGATTGCGGCGGCGACTTCTTACAGCTCGCATGGCATCAACATGATGCCGTTCTATATTTATTATTCCATGTTCGGCTTCCAACGTATTGGTGACCTGGCATGGGCGGCTGGCGACATGCAGGCACGCGGCTTCCTTATCGGCGGCACCGCGGGTAGAACCACGTTGTCGGGTGAAGGTTTGCAGCATCAGGATGGTCACGGCCTGTTAATGGCTTCGACCATCCCTAACTGTATTGCTTACGACCCCTGTTTCTCTTACGAAATGGCCGTGGTTATTCAGGACGGTATGCGTCGCATGATGCAGGAACAGGAAAGTGTTTATTACTACGTGACAGCGATGAACGAAAACTATGTGATGCCTGCCATGCCTAAGGACTCGGAAGACGGCATCCTTAAAGGTATGTACCGCTTCAGCGAAAGCAAAGCCAAAAAAGGCCAGCCGAAAGCACAGTTGTTCGGTAGCGGCACGATTCTGCGCGAAGTCATCGCAGCCGCTGAACTGCTCGAAAATGACTGGGGCGTTAGCGCCGATGTCTGGAGCATCACCAGCTACAACGAGCTATCTCGTGAAGCCCGCGATTGCGAACGCTGGAACATGCTCAACCCGAGCAAGAAAGCACGCGTCAGTTATGTTGAAAAATCACTGAGCAAATGTGAAGGGCCGGTAATTTCGGCTTCTGATTACGTGCGCAATGTCGCCGATCAGATTCGCGGTTTTGTACCGATGACCTACACCGTACTCGGTACCGATGGTTTTGGTCGTTCGGACACACGCATAAAACTGCGCAGACACTTTGAGGTCAACAGTCATTACGTGACCCTGGCAACTCTGAAAACACTGGCTGACGAAGGCACCATTCCTGCTTCGAAAGTTGATGATGCTATCAAGAAATACGGCATCGACGTTAACAAACCTAACCCGCTGAACGCTTAGGAAGGATCGAGACATGGCAGAATTAAAAGACATTCTTGTTCCCGACATTGGTGATTTTTCGGGCGTTGAGGTTATCGAGATTATCGTCTCACCCGGCGATACCGTTAACATCGAAGATCCGCTGGTTTCTCTGGAATCCGATAAAGCGGCGATGGAAATCCCCTCTGAATACGCGGGCGTAATTAAAGAAATTAAAATCAACATGGGCGACTCTGTTTCACAGGGCGACTTACTGATGACCATCGAGGTTTCTGAAGATACCGCTGTGGCAGCGCCTGCTGAAAAGAAAGCAGAACCGGCTAAAGCTGCACCCGTGGCCGCCGCACCTGCCGCTAAACCTACACCTGCGCCTGCACCAGCCGTGCAACGACAGGTTGTTTCAACAGCTATCGACGAAGCCAGTTTCAGCAAGGCCCATGCTAGCCCAGCGGTACGAAAATTTGCACGTGAATTAGGTGCTAACCTGGGGCAGATCAACGGCTCCGGTTTGAAAGGTCGCATCATCAAAGATGACGTTAAAGCGTTCGTTAAACAGGCACTAAGCTCAGGCGCGATTGGCGCATCAACCGGTGGCCTTTCAGTTGAACCCATGCCTGAAATCGATTTCAGCCAGTTCGGTGATATCGAAACCCAGCCGCTGACCAAGATCAACAAACTTACCGGTAAATTCCTGCACCGCAACTGGGTGAATATTCCTCATGTCACGCAGTTCGATGATGTCGACATTACCGAACTGGAAGCTTTCCGCAAAGAGCTAAACATCGAGCACAAAGATGCTGGCATCAAAGTCACCATGGTCGCGTTTCTGGTAAAAGCCATCGCTTCAGCTTTGAAAGAATACCCGCGCTTTAATTCTTCACTGGATGCGGCGGGTGAAAATTTAATTCTGAAAAAATACATCAACGTTGGCGTTGCCATGGATACCCCGGCCGGTCTGGTGGTTCCTGTCATTAAAGATGTTGGCTGCAAATCACTGCTCGACATCGCCAAAGAAGTGATTGAAACCAGCGTTAAAGCCAGAGATAAAAAACTGAAACCTGCGGACATGTCCGGCGGCTGCATCAGCATTTCCAGCCTGGGCGGCATCGGCGGCACGGCCTTCACCCCAATTGTGAACGCGCCCGAGGTTGCCATCCTCGGTGTTTCACGCGCCGCGATGAAACCGGTTTATATCGACGGTGAATTTGTACCGCGTTTGATGATGCCGCTGTCACTGTCCTACGACCATCGCGTTATCGATGGCGCTGACGGTGCACGCTTCACTACATTCCTCGGTCAGATTCTGGCCGACACTCGCAGACTGGTTCTTTAGGAATTACACATGTCTAATATCGTAAAAGTTGAAGTACCTGACATCGGCGATTTTACCGATGTAGATGTTATCGAAGTCGTGGTTAATGCAGGCGACGTGGTTGCCGAAGAGGATGCCTTAATCACACTGGAATCTGACAAGGCCAGTATCGAAATTCCCTCTCCTTTTGCAGGTACGATTAAAAACGTACTGGTGAAAGTGAACGATAGCGTTTCACAGGGTGATGTCATTCTTGAAATGGAACTTGCCAGTGAAGTAACAGAAGTGCCTGCTAAAGAAGAAGCACCGACAAAATCTGAAACCGCTCCTGCACCGGTTGCCGCCGCCATTCCCGAAGGCAGTGACATGCACGCCGAAGTGGTTGTTCTCGGCTCCGGCCCCGGTGGTTACACCGCCGCTTTTCGCGCTGCTGATTTAGGTAAGAGCGTTATCCTGATCGAGAAATTTAACAACATTGGCGGCGTTTGCTTAAACGTCGGCTGCATCCCGTCAAAAGCTTTATTGCACACCGCGCAGATTATCAACGAAGCGGAAGAGATGAGCGAACACGGTGTGGATTTTGGCAAACCGAAAATCGACATCGAAAAAATTGTCGCCAACAAAAACAAAATCATCGGCCAACTCACCGGTGGTCTGGCTGGCCTGGCCAAGCAACGCAAGGTTGAAATCGTCAACGGTTACGGAAAATTCACTTCGCCAAAAACCATCGCCGTTGAAGACAAGGATGGCAACACAAAAACAATTTCTTTTGATGACGCGATCATCGCCGCCGGTTCTTCGGTAATGAAAATTCCCGGTTTCCCTTACGACGACGAGCGCCTGATGGATTCCACCGGCGCACTCGAACTAAAAGAAGTACCGAAACGCCTGCTCGTCATCGGTGGCGGCATCATCGGCCTGGAAATGGCCACCGTTTATGATGCACTCGGCTCCAAAGTATCCATCGTCGAACTCTCGCCCGGCCTGATTCCCGGCTGTGATCGCGACCTGGTTCGCCCGCTGGAAAAACGCGTTAAAAAGCGTTACGAAAACATCTGGCTGAACGCCAAAGTCACTGCGATTGAAGCATTGAAAAAAGGCCTGAAGGTTACCTTCGAAGGTAAGAACGTGCCCGAGACTGATACCTTCGACCGCGTATTACTCGCTGTTGGTCGTAGCCCTAATGGCAAACTGATCGACGCTGAAAAAGCCGGCGTCGTTGTTGATGAACGCGGTTTCATTGCCGTCGACAAACAGCAGAAAACCAACGCGCCAAACATTTACGCCATCGGTGACATCGTCGGCCAACCCATGCTGGCGCACAAGGCGACGCACGAAGGCAAAACCGCCGCCGAAGTAATCAGCGGCATGAAGTCTTATTTCGACGCCAAGACCATTCCCTCGGTAGCCTACACCGATCCGGAAGTTTCCTGGATGGGCACCACCGAAGAACAGGCCAAAGCCGAAGGCATCGAATACACCAAAGGCGCGTTCCCCTGGGCAGCCAGCGGTCGCTCGCTCAGCATCGGTCGCAACGAAGGCCTGACCAAGGTACTGTTCGACAAGAACACGCACAAGATCATCGGTGCCGGCATGGTTGGCACCAACGCCGGTGAGCTGATTGCTGAAGCAGTACTGGCGCTGGAAATGGGCGCTGATATTGAAGACATCGCACTGACCGTGCACCCGCACCCAACCCTATCAGAAACCTTCAACTTCGCTGCTGAAATGGCCGAAGGTACCTGTACCGATCTGTACGTGCCGAAGCGTTAGACGCCAGTTTCATTTACTTTCAAACAGGCCCACTCAATAGTGGGCCTGTTTCGTTATATCTCACTTATTTTTAATTAATGATTGAACATTCTCACAACGTTCTCATATAATACCCATCAACGAGAACATTTTGAGAACAATATGACGCTCACCGATAACCAACGCACTGTTTTAAGTTTTATCCAGCGCTACACCGCCGCCCGGGGCGTCTCACCGAAACTACAGGAAATCGCCGAAGGCATTGGCATCAGCTCGCGCGGTGTCGCCCATCGTTACGTACAGGCACTGGAAGATGCCGGATTTCTCAGTATCGATAAGGGTAAACACCGAGGCATTCGCCTGCTGAAAGAAAACCCCTATCAGCGCGAAAACAGTCTGCCCCTGCTGGGCAAGATTGCAGCCGGCAAACCCATCGAAGCTATCGCCGGCGAGGATGAAATCAATCTGGTCGATTTTTTCGGCAAGAACACTTTTGCTGTGCGCGTGCAGGGTGATTCGATGATCGACGCCGGTATTTTTGACGGTGATATCGCAGTCATTGAATTTCGCGAAACGGCGAGTGATGGCGATATCGTAGTGGCGCTAATCGATGAACAGGAAGCCACGCTCAAACGTTTCAGTCGCAGCGGTCAGGGGCGATTTATCGAACTTATTCCTGAAAATACCGACATGGAAACCATGATCTACGATGCCTGCCGAGTGAGGATTCAGGGCGTTCTAGTTGGGCAACTAAGAAAATACTAGTGAGCGCAAACCCCGATCACTGGCCTCGCGCCATCGCTCTTGTCGATATGAACGCTTTTTTTGCTTCGGTCGAACAACGCGACTTTCCCTTTCTGCTTGGGCAGCCGATCGCTGTCACCAATGGCACACGTGGCAGTTGCATTATTACCAGTTCCTATGAGGCACGTGCAAAAGGTGTGCGCACCGGTATGCACCTCAATGAAGCCCGTCATCTTTGTCCGGACATCATTCAAAGAGCTTCTCGCCCCGAGGTTTATGCTGGCATTTCCACCCGCATCATGGCATCCATTCATGACGTTTGCCCGGATATGGAGGTGTTCTCGGTGGATGAGGCATTCATCGACGTCACTCCCTGCCAGCGGTTATATGGTTCACCCATAGAGGCCGCGTATTTAATAAAACAGGCGGTGTATCGTGCTTCTGGTTTGTTGTGTTCGCTCGGCCTCAGCGGTGATAGAACCACGGCAAAATATGCTGCAAAACTCAACAAGCCTGACGGTTTTACCGTTATCCCGCCCTGGGAATCCCGGGAGCGTTTGCGCCATGTTCCTGTTACTGAGCTGTGTGGTATTGGTGTAAAGACCGGCGAGTTTCTTGCCAAGCATGGCGTGCATTATTGTGGTGATATGGAAAAATTACCGATCAGCGTACTGGCTCGCCGCTTTGGTAATTTGGGCCGCCGCATCTGGTATATGTGTCAGGGCGAAGACCCTGAAGCACTACATTTTGATGTGGCTGCACCCAAGTCCATCGGCCACGGCAAGGTGATGCCACCCAATACCCGCAGTCGTCAGGTCATACTCACTTATTTGCAGCACATGTGTAGCAAGGTGGGAACACGACTACGCCGTCATGATTTTGAAGCTCGAACATTCTGGTTTGGCCTGCGCAGCCAGCACGACTGGCTGGGTGAAAAAATACGCCTGCCTTTATTCAGCAGTGATGATCGACTGCTTTATCAGCACTGCCAGCAGAAATTAAACACTATATGGAAAGGCGAAGGTATCTGCCAAATCCAGATTACCGCACTCGATCCACGTCCTTCATCGATGCAGATGGATATGTTCGCCAGCGACCCCGAGCAGCTGGCTCAAGACAAACAGCTCAATATCGCCATGGATGACATCAACCAGCGTTATGGTGAATTTACGCTATCCCCCGCTCGACTACTCAACCGTTCGGATATGCCCAATGTGATTTCACCCGCATGGAAACCAAATGGTTTTGTGATATAAGTCACAAAAAACTATCGTCAAATCACTGAAAACCTACAAATGGTATTGATAACCATAAATTTAAAGAGTAAATTCAAATTTCTGTTGCGGGCGTTTGACAAGCCTTTAAGTGAAAGACAACCGCAACACGGATTAATGGCTAAATAAACGGAGTTTTATATGAACAAGAAGATAACCCTTCATAATGCAGTCAGACTTATCTCTGGTCTCGTACTGATGAGTTCGCTATACGCCTGTGGTGGTGATAGTGCCCCAGCGGCTGCCACTACACCGCCAGCGACTTCATGCGTACTAGGTACATCAACGCTTGATAACTGCACCCTCTAAATTAAACAACACACACAAATAGTTTCACAAGAATTGAAACCGTGCTTCATGCACACCAAAAATTAGATAAATAACAAGGAGAAGATCATGAAAAACAGATTAATAATTGCAACCAGTGTAGCGCTAGCGCTGTGTAGTCAATATGCTACAGCTGCCTCTATTGCAGATACCTATGCTGCAGGTGATACATTGACCGCAGCGAAGATGGATAATATTAAAACTGCGGTTAATGATAATAACGCTGTCAATGCTACTCAAACCGGAGATATTGCTACTAACACCGGAGATATTGCTACTAACACCGGAGATATTGCCGCCATCACCGCAGCCAGCGGCCCTGTTGACGTTAATACTACAAATATTGCCACCAACACGAATGACTTAAATAACACTACCATGAAGATATTTGATAGCTCAATAAACTATCAAATTCCAGTAATGAGCGCTGCAGCAGGGACTACAACAGTTACCGTATTACTGTCGAATCAGTCTTCAACATCCTGTGATGCATATCTTGCCGGTACTGCTGACACATGGAAAATAGGTGCAAATTCAAGAGGAGGCTTCTTCATATTACCAACTTACACTGCAACAACCATGCCAGGAGTCACTTCAAGCGGAACTGCACCATTCGTAACCACTACGTATACACTTGTTGCTCGTAGCAATATGTCATTAGACGTAAGCACCTCTGATTACGTTAATATGGCACTTTTACGAGGTGAAACTAGTCCTTCCGATACATGTAATGCGGGGAATATTTACGTGCGAGGCGCTATGGTCGACTACCCGGATGGCACGAAGTACTATGTTCCTGTAAAAGAGATGGTTGTTAAATAATTTATAAGCCATCATCGGAACTAAGCAGTTCTAACAAAGCAGTAACAAAAAGGAGCCGGTAACAAAATGATTACATCATTTGCTATCGGCTCCTTTTTTAATGTAGATAATTTCAAATACTAACGTAGCTTTGCTACCTCTTACCGACAAGATTTAAGGTCGGAAGAAGTTATAAGAACACGATACTTAATTAGGCCAATAGTCCAGCCACAATCAAATTAACCATAACACATTGCGTTACATAACGTTATCCGTTATATTTTACTCATGTCACGTCTACACCCAGGAAAACTACTATTTGATCAATACCTGAGACCCAATAATCTCAGCCAGAACAAGCTTGCCCGGGCGATAAAAGTACCACCACGTAGAATCAATGAAATCATTCTCGGTAAACGCGCCATCAGCGCCGACACCGCAACCCGACTCGGCTATTATTTTGGCAACAGCGCCAGCTACTGGATGCATATTCAGGCTGAATATGATTTAGAGCGAGCACGCGAAAAAATTGGCATTGGATTAAGCCTGATTCAGGCACCGCATATGGATGAGAAACTACTTAAAACACCTGCCACGACAGAAACCATCGATAATGATCAGTTACCAGAGAAAAATATTAAACGGCGGATTATGCGATGAAGAAACTGAAAACCTATGCCAATCCATGGCAACCACAGTCGAGTAAGACCATTTTCGAAAACCCGTGGCTGAGCCTGCATGAAGACAAGGTAATCAACCCCGGCGGCGGCATTTCGCACTACGGTAAAGTCCATTTCAAAAATATTGCTATCGGCATTATCCCTGTCGATGAAGACAACAACACCTGGCTGGTGGGCCAATACCGTTACGTGCTCGATTGTTACTCATGGGAAATACCTATGGGCGGTGGTCCACTAAACATTGATCCGCTAGAATCGGCTAAACGTGAGTTAAAAGAAGAAACCGGATTGAGCGCAACACACTGGCAGGAGCTAATGCAGTTACACACATCAAACTCCGTCACCAATGAATCCGGCATCGTATACATTGCAAAAGACCTCATACAGGGCGAGACCGAATTTGAAGAAACAGAAGATTTAAAAATAGAAAAGCTTCCATTGGAGGAAGCTTTTGAGCGTGTTATGAGCGGCGAGATTACCGACGCTATTAGCGTTGCCGGACTACTAAAAATTAAGCTATTAAGTGTTTAATCAACCAAAACGCTGATCAAGATAATCATTTATTGCCGACGATTCATAAAGCCAGCTAACCTCTCCCTTGTCATCCACTAACCGAAGACAGGGCACCTGATACTTACCACCCTGTTCAATGAGTTCAGCATTCCAGGTTGGATCATTACGTGCATCACGCAACTCTATATTCAAACCAAGACGTCGAATGCCTCGTCGTGTTTTCACACAAAAAGGACATTGCCCGAATTGATATAAGGCCATACCTGCAGTTGCTGCATCCAGCTCTGCTCTTTTTTCTGGCGAATAATCAGGAATACTCGGCCTGGTCAGCCAGTCGACCGCAATAATAATCTGCCCTAAAACCCATCGAATTGATTTAAATATGTAACTCATTATTTAACTTCCCAAAATTAATTTAAAATTCACCGTGCGCCTGTAGATCAGCATGATAAGAAGATCTCACCATTGGCCCACTCGCTACATGCTTGAAACCCAAATCCATGGCGATTTTATACAACTCATCAAACTCTTCCGGCGTGACATAACGCTCGACAGAGAGATGATGCTGACTCGGTTGCAAATACTGACCCAATGTCAGCATCTCCACGTTGTGCGCACGCATGTCGCGCATCACAGCTATCACTTCTTCTTTTTCTTCACCCAGACCCAACATCAAACCTGACTTGGTCGGTACTGATTTATGATCGGCCTTGAACTGCTTAAGCAGATTTAAAGACCATTGGTAATCTGCACCGGGGCGACATTTTTTATACAAACGCGGCACGGTTTCTAAATTATGATTAAACACATCTGGCGGTGACTGATTCATGATTTCAAGCGCCACTTCTAAACGGCCACGAAAATCTGGCACCAGAATTTCAATCTCTATTTCGGCATTCGCATCACGTATTTTCGAGATGCAGGAAATAAAGTGCTCTGCTCCGCCGTCTCTCAAATCATCACGATCCACCGAGGTGATAACGACATATTTCAACGCCATTGCCTTGATCGTCTCTGCCAATTTTGCCGGTTCATCTTCATCCAACGGGGCGGGGCGACCGTGACCGACATCGCAAAATGGACAACGTCGAGTACAGATGTCACCCATGATCATAAAGGTTGCAGTACCTTTACCAAAACATTCACCAAGATTTGGACAGGCGGCTTCTTCGCAAACAGTATTCAGTTTTTGATCACGTAGAATTGCCTTTAATTTTTTTGCATTGGGATGAAAAGGTGATTTGGCACGAATCCAGTTCGGCTTACGTAAACGCACAGCGGGCTGTTCGACCTTAATAGGAATACGTGCCAGCTTTTCAGCACCTCTATGCTTTTCACCAACAACAGCGCGGCGTGGTGTCTTTTTATTTTCTGGCTGCTCTGCTGTCATAATTTTATACTGTCTACGAGTTCACTGTATTTTAATTGCTGCTTAAGGTGAGATAACAAGCACTGACCGACCAAATCAAAATCAACATCATCGGCCAGATCGGTAATTTGAGTTATTTCCAGCCCTTCATATCCACAGGGATTTATTCTAGCAAATGGTTCAAGATCCATACCCACATTTAACGCCAGACCATGAAAACAATAACCACGGCGCACCCGCAATCCCAGTGCCGCTATTTTTCGTCCCTCTACATAGACACCAGGTGCTTCACGTTTAGATTTCGCTGAGATTCCGTATTCAGACAGAGTATTAATCAGAGCATTTTCAAGACATGTAACGAGTTCACGCACACCAATGCCAAGACGATTCAAATCAAGCAATAGATAAACCACCAACTGACCGGGCGCATGATAAGTGACCTGACCACCTCTATCAACTTTAACAACAGGAATATTACCGGTGTTAAGCAGATGCTCCTGTTTACCCGCTTTGCCTAAAGTAAAAATTTTCGGATGTTGCAGCAACCAGATTTGATCTTCGGTATTTTTATCACGTTCGTCAGTGAACTTCTGCATGGCCTGCCAAATCGGCTCATACTCCTGCAAGCCAAGATGATGAACATTCAACTTCACAGCAACAACCTACATCGCGAAAGCGATATGCTCACAGGCAGTAAGATCCATATAAATAGAATCAAGCTGATTTTTGCTTTGCGCATAAATTGTTATAGTGATTGCAGTGTAAGTGCCTTTACTACTTGGCCGCATTCTGAGCGCGCCTTCACCTAAGTCAGGTACGTGGCGATTCATGATTTCAATGATAGCTATTTCTAATTCAGGACAGGTCTTGCCCATCGCCTTAATAGGAAACTCACAGGGAAACTCAAATAATGTTTCCTGTTCCTGCGCTTCATTCCGCTCTTGATTGTCTTCACTCATTACTATGCCTGTCGCAACTCTTGTTTATACTGCTGATAAATATTAATCATTATTTTCCAGACAGGACCAGCTTTCGCATCAGCCACATCCTTACCATTAAGACGGATTACCGGGGCAATTTCTCGTGTCGAACTGGTTAGCCAAATCTCATCTGCAGATTCAAGCTCAGCTTCAGCGATTTGTCGAACTTCACATTCGACACCATTTTCCTGCGCCAACTCAAGCACCAGGTCTCGTGTTATTCCCGGCAACAAATGCTGACTCGTTGGCGGTGTATATAAAACTCCATCTTTCACCATAATCAGATTACTTGCCGTGCCCTCAGTGACATAGCCGTCTCTGATCAAAATAGCATCGACCACACCTGACTGCGTTGCCTGTTCACGCAGCATGACATTAGCCACTAACGAAATAGATTTAATATCACAGGCATGCCAACGAAAGTCATCAATGGTAACCGTCTCAATGCCTTTTTCTAAATCAGACATATTGACAGCACCAACCTGAAGCACCATTATAAAAATCGTTGGCTGATTCTCTGGCTGTATTTTCAAATCACGTACAGGATGCGCACCTCGCGTTATTTGAAGATAAATAGCACGATCATCACCCGAATTTCTTTCAAGTAACTCATCAAAGATTCGTTTCCATTCTTCCACTTCATATGGATTGTCCATACTGATACGTGACAAACTATTCTGCAATCGCTGCAAGTGTTCATCAACACGTAACGGTTTCAAACCAAAAACTGGAATAACTTCATACACACCATCACCGAATAGAAATCCTCGATCAAGCACTGAAACTGTGGCTTGCTCAACCGGCAAATATTCTCCATTCAGAAATACAATTTTTTCAGACATCAATCAAACAGCTTCAATATATAATCTTTGCTAACTTGAAAAACATTACCTTTTTCTACTTGCTGAAGTGCTACTAAAGGCACATTACTTAGCTCTTTATCATCCAGCACAATACGAACCTCGCCTAAGGGAGTACCTTTTTTTAATGGCGCAGTAATATTTGCATCAACATTCAACAAGGCATCCATTCTTTCGTAGGAACCTCTTGGAATGGTGACATGCAAGTCACTTGCTAAACCTAAGGAAACATTATCCGTATCACCTTGCCAGACACGCGACTGATTTAAAGACTCACCCGCACTATAAAGCTTATGTGTTTCATAAAAACGGAAGCCGTAATTCAATAATGACTGGCTGACTGAAGCACGTGCATCTTCACTATTTGTACCCAGAACAACAGAAATCAATCGCATATCTGAACGCAGTGCCGATGACACCAGACAATATCCTGCAGAATCAGTATGTCCAGTTTTTAAACCGTCAACACTTTTATCACGCCACAACAATTTGTTACGGTTATATTGTTTTATATTGTTATAGGTAAATACCTTTTCAGAATAACCCTTGTAGCGCTCAGGAAAATCTCTGATAAAAGCATTTGCCAGAATAGAAATGTCGCGTGCAGTAGTTAAATGCTCCGCATCAGGCCAACCAGTACTATTTTTATAATAAGTTGAATTCATACCCAAATTAGCCGCATATTGATTCATTAAAGCAACAAAGGCATCTTCGCCTCCCGCTATATGTTCAGCCAATGCCACACTGGCATCATTACCTGATTGAATAATCAAACCCTTGAGCAATAGCTCTACCCTTACTTTTGAACCCACTTCCAGATACATGCGTGAGCCACCCATTCGCCATGCCTTCTCGCTGATCAAAACTTGCTCATCAAGGCTCAGGCGACCAGATTCTATTTCGCTATATACAACATAAGATGTCATCAACTTGGTAATACTGGCTGGCTCAATTTGAACATCGGCATCTTTTTCTGCCAGAACTCGACCGCTATTAAAATCCATTAACAAATAATTTTTAGCCGCCACCTGTGGTGGTGCAGGCACTGGAACTGATGCCTGTACAGATAACTGATAAGTTGTCGATATAACCATCAATAGCAATACAAATATATTTTTATTTTTTATCATTTTTATAACTCAAATACTCGATTAGATATGTGCAACAATTCTCACATTATTATGATTAATTTCTTTTAACTGGATCACCAGCTTCTCAGCGACAAACCTTGTCGGAACTGGGCCAATCCGAACACGATAGAGCAGCTTATCTTCCGCGCCCTCAACATGAATTCTTACGTTTTTAAACTTTTTAGATTTTAATTCATTCAGCATATTCAGTGCGTTATCCTCACTGGAAAATGCTGCAACCTGAACATAAAACTGTTGCCCTATTATTTTCTCAACAGGTGGCTGAATGACTTTATCTACAACTTTTACGGCATCAATTTTTTCAGAAGCAATAGCCTGACCGACAACAGCAACAGGTGCAACGCCAGTAACTACCGTTCCTTCTTTGCCAATTTCAATAACACGAATCTTTACCGGAGCCGTACCTGCTTCAGCAACACCCAGCTTAGTTGCTGCGGCATAGGACAAATCAATAACCCTGCCCTCATGGAACGGTCCACGATCATTCACTTTGACAATCGCTTTACGATTATTACTCAAATTCATAACTTCAACGTAAGTTGGAATACGCAACGATTTATGCGCTGCAGTCATGGCGTACATATCATAGGGCTCGCCGCTTGAAGTACGTTGACCATGAAATTTTGTACCGTACCAGGAGGCAAAACCTTTCTCACTGAAACCAGTATTACTGGGCATCACTTGATAATTTTTCCCAAAAACCTGATAGCTATCTGGATTCCCATAACGACTAAACGGCTCATTTTGAGGAACTGCGTCTTCAATTGTTCGCCAGTCCCGCGTATAACTTTCTGGCGCCCCATCCTTAATTGCACACGACGCCAGCACAGTGGATGCTATCAACACCAATGGACCAAAAGTATTTTTACTTACAATTTCCTTCATGTGGGGCTCAATCAATTATTTTTCAAGCTCCAGACTCAACTGATAAACCGCCATCGCATACAATGCGCTATGGTTATAACGTGTAATAACATAAAAATTTTTCAACCCTAACCAGTGCTCGATACCATCAACACCTTCTAGTGTAACCAGTGTCGCCATGACATCATCTGCATAAGCTTTATTGGTAAGCACACCCTGATGACGGAAATCAGCAATACTGGTATGTGGCTTTAATTTAGTGCGTGTCGCCTCTTTGGTGCTCTGTTTCACTCTGGCAGATTGCACCACATCACCACCACGCTGCCAACCATGTTTCTTAAAATAATTTGCCACACTGCCGATTACATCAGCATTGCTATCCCATAAATCCCGCTTACCATCACCGTCAAAATCCACCGCATATGCACGATAGCTACTCGAAATAAATTGCGGCATACCCATGGCGCCCGCATAAGAACCTTTTATCGAGCTGACTTCAATATCAACTTCGCGTGCCAACAATAAAAAGTGCTCTAGCTCACTTCTGAAGAACTTACTGCGCGGCGGGTAATCAAAGCCTAATGTCATTAACGAATCAAATACCGAAGTTTTACCTTTGTGCCGACCATAATATGTTTCTACACCAATAATGGCTGCGATAATATTTTTTGGAACACCGGTTTCTTTTTCAGCGCGTTCGAGTAATGCACGATTTTTCTGTATAAATTCCTTACCCTGATCGATACGTTTCTGTTTAAGAAAAATCGGGCGGTACTGTTTCCAGGTCAAGGTTTTTTCAGCAGGTTTGGCAATCGCCTCTAAGACCCCATCCAGCCTCTTTGCCTTGGCCACCCACTGGTTTAAAACAGCCCGGTCAAAATCATGATCCTTAACCATTTTATCGATAAAGGCCTGCACATCTTTTCTCTGCACGTAGTTGGCTTGCGCCGAAAGTGGCAGCAACAACCCCAAGGTAACCAGCATTAACAATAACTTTCTCATCTAATTTCCTACTTCAATCCAGCACTTCACAGCTGTACTCTTAATATTATATTTTTACTTCGATTCATCGGGATAATAATCGCCGATTTGAGTTTATCGACATCAACATCCCAAAACCTGCCATCAAGGTCACCATTGAGGTTCCGCCATAGCTCACCAGCGGCAATGGCACACCTACAACAGGCAGGATGCCCGAAACCATACCTACATTAACAAACAAATAAACAAAAAAGGTCAGACTCAAACTACCCGCCAGTAACCGACCAAAACTATCCTGAGCATTGCTGGCAATGTACAAACCCCGAAGAATAATAAATACATATAAAGCCAGCAAAACAATAGCGCCCATCATACCAAATTCCTCAGCAAACACGGCGAAGATAAAGTCCGTATGTCGCTCGGGCAGAAAATCCAGCTGTGATTGCGTTCCATTCAACCAGCCTTTACCGTATATCCCACCCGAACCAATGGCTATTTTTGACTGGATAATGTGATAACCACTGCCCAAAGGATCACTCTCCGGATTCAGTAGCGTTAACACACGCTGTTTTTGATAGTCATGCATCATTCGCCACAATATAGGGATAAATGCCAGCCCTGCCAGAACAATACCAAGTAATACTCGCCATCTCAAACCAGCAAGAAAAACCACAAAAAATCCCGCCGTAGCAACTAAAATAGAGGTCCCCAAATCAGGCTGTGCCGCAATCAACACTGTTGGCACAATAACCAGAACCGCTGAAATCAGCAAGGACTTGGCAGTCGGTGGCAACGGCCTTTCAGACAAATACCAGGCCAACATCATCGGTGTAATCAGCTTCATCATCTCTGATGGCTGAAACTTAATCACGTACAAATCCAGCCAACGTTGCGCGCCCTTGCCAACATCACCAGCAGTTAGCACCAGTATCAATAACACCATGCCCAAAGCAAAAAACCAGGGTGACCAAAAATACAGCTGGCGTTGTGGAATCTGAGCCACGACTAACATCACCAGAAAAGCCAGACCCAAGCGAACCAGCTGCGCTTCAACCAGTACAATCGAGGCATCACCGGCACTATATAAAACCCCTAAACCAATAGCTGACAAAAGTAGGATACCTAGAAACAACACTGGTTCAATATTAATCAGCCGTAAAGCGCTGGCTAAGCGGCTGTTATAACTCACTTCAAATACATGCGTTCTATTCATCATCAGCTTGTTCTCCAGCCTGAATCAACGGCTCATCCTTTTTCAAAAGATAATAATCTATTACCTTACGGGCGATGGGCGCCATCTGACTACCGTGCTCACCGTTATCAACCACCACTGCGACTGCAATTTTAGGCGCCTCATAAGGGGCAAATGCGATAAACAAACCGTGGTCACGTAATTTCCTCGCCACAGTTTCTGCGTCATATTCTTCATCCTGAGCGATACCAAATACCTGAGCCGTGCCAGTTTTTCCAGCCATGTTGTATTTCAACTCCCAACCTGTCCTACGTGCCGTACCCCAAACACCATGAACCACTTTTTTCATGGCGCGAAACATATCGTTCCAGTAACCCTGATTACGCAACGAAAACCGGCTTTCTTTTGGTTCGAAAGTTTCTGTTGCGGCCGTTTCAGTCGATCGAATACTTTGTAATAAATGCGGCTGAACCCTCACGCCTTTATTCGCTAAAGTGGCCGTTGCCGCTGCCAGCTGCAAGGGCGTCGCTAACACGTAACCCTGGCCAATTCCGGCAATCAAGGTTTCACCGGGGTACCAGATTGTTTTACGCACCTTCTTCTTCCAGTCTCTTGAAGGCAACAAACCACTGCGCTCACCATACAAATCAATACCGGTTTTTTCCCCAAAACCAAACTTGGCGAGAAAATCATGCATACGATCAATACCCAGACGATAAGCCAGATCATAAAAATACACATCGCAGGACTGCTCTATCGCCACATCCATATCAGTAAGTCCATGACCTTCTTTTTTCCAATCACGGTATTTACGGTTAGTTTCATCGTCAGGAATCAAAAAATGACCCTTGCATCTAATCTCATCATCGACAGCCACTGTACGAGCATCCAGACCAGCCAGCCCGACAAAGGGCTTGAGTGTGGAGCCGGGTGGGTACTGGCCAAATAAGGGACGATTAAATAAGGGTTTACCTTCAGATGTCTGCAATTCTTTATATTTGGCAAAGCTAATACCGTGGACGAACAAATTAGGGTCATACGTGGGCGTACTGGCAAATGCCAATACCTCTCCGGTTTGAGGGACTATGGCCACGACCGAGCCGTGCCTCTCACCCAGCGCCGCCTCGGCAATTTTCTGTAGCTCAATATCCAAACTAAGAAATAAATCATTACCGGGTATTGGAGGAATTTTATCCACCACCTTCAAAATGCGACCTTCCGAATTCACTTCAACATTTTGTTGCCCCACAGTGCCATGCAGCTCATCTTCATAAAACCGTTCTAATCCGGTTTTACCAATATGGGATGTACCTCGATAATTACCTTGATCGATGTTCTCCAGCTCTTTCTCATTAATCCGTCCGACATAGCCTACAGCGTGCACGGCGGCTTCACCCTGTGGATAATGACGAGTCAAACGCGCCGAAATATCCATGCCCGGAAAGCGATGTCGATTAACCGCCAGACGTGCAACTTCGACGTCATCCAGGCGGGTACGCAGCGAAATACTTTCAAAAGACCGGTGCGTACGTATTGAATCACGAAACTCACTAACATCTCGTTCACTCAGACTGACTATTGCACTCAAATCCTTGAGCATCGTATCCAGATCATCAATTTGCTCTGGAATCAATTCCAGATGGAAAGTCGGACGATTTTCAGCCAGTATCACGCCATTGCGATCATAAATAAGCCCCCGGTTTGGTGGCAAAGCCATCAAACGAACGCGATTATTCTCAGACAAATCAGAAAAATGAGCATAATCAATAATTTGCAGCTTGGCCAGACGCACAAACAGAACCACCACCAGCAAAACACAGATCACCGCAGCCGCGTTTGCGCGACGCTTGAACAAGCGAGCATCAGACGAATAATCACCTACAGACGAACGGTATGCCACAATATTAAGCCTGCACTCTAAACATCAAATTACCCAAAAATATCAAAAAAAAGATCAAACCCAGCCTTTTACTCATAGATTTGAAAAAATTACGCTAATTATATAGGGTTTGACCGGCAAGAGGCTCGACAATCACACTGCAATCTATACAATCCTTGCAATCGTGTCGTCAACAGGCGAAAGGGAGCACACACATGCGCATAGTATTAATCGGACCACCGGGGTCTGGCAAAGGCACACAAGCCAAGTATCTGATCGAAAAATACAGCATTCCTCAGATTTCCACAGGGGACTTATTACGTGCTGCCGTCGTAGCACAAACACCACTGGGGCGCCAGGCCAAAGCTGTTATGGATGCTGGCCAGCTAGTACCCAATGATCTCGTTATTGGCATGATTCGTGAGCGAATTACCCGACCAGACGCAGACACTGGTTTCATTCTGGATGGCTATCCACGCAATGTCGTACAGGCTGAAGATTTAGACAACCTGCTCAACAAGCTGGCACGTCCCATCGATGTAGTGCTGAGGTTCGACGTTGATTTTGACATGCTGATGCAGCGCATGGTCGGACGACTCACCTGCGTTGCCTGCAGCGAATTATTTAACAGCTTCACCAATCCGCCGATGATTGATGGTCGCTGTGATAGTTGCGGTGGCCCCTTACACCATCGCTCAGATGATAACGAAGAAACAATAGATCGTCGACTGCGTATTTATCACACCCAAACTCAACCACTCAGTGATTTATACAAACAACAAAACAAACTCCACATCATTGATGCGCAAGGCACTATTGAAGAAATAACCAAACGCATCAAATCAGCCCTGCGCGGCATGCGTTCAAAACGTGTCAACCTGCAATCAATCTCCATTGCGCAGGCCATCAACGAAGACCGTAGCAAGAAAACCAATACACAGCCCGAAGTTATCCGCACTCAGGCCAAAGAAGAAAAACCCAAACGCCCAGCACGAAAAAAACGTGTGATCCCGAAAGTGGTCCAGAAAAAAGCTGTCACAAAACCTAAAACAACCACAGGCAAAGTTTCAGCACCAAAGAAAAAAGTCGTAAAAAAGACAGTAAAAAAAGCCATCGTCAAGACTTCCGATAAAGAACTGAAAGAGATACAAAAAGAACTCAAAGCTACTCAAGCAGCATTAAAAAAAGCAACACAACAAGAACAAGCGTTGCTAAAAAAAGAAAAAGAAAAAGATGTACTGAGAAAGAAAAAGCTTAAAGAGGAAACAGCGAAGCTGAAGAAAACTAAAAAGAAAAAATAAAAGCTTTTTACAGTCTCATATTGCTGGAAACGGGCGACCGTTTAGTCAGTGTACGCAAACCCAAAGGCGAGCATTGATTTTTATTTGAAATACGATAGCCCTAAACAACCGTCATTACCTCAATCATCCGGCACGTAATATTCTGTTTGAGTGCCAACCGTTGACTGATCATCAAACACTTTAAACTCATGAGTACCAAAACGGATTGAATCACCATGTTTAAGCTTTTGCTCTTTTATGGATGCATTGTTTACATAGGTTCCATTGGTACTGCCAAGATCTTTAATGGTGATATCAAACATTTCAGGCAAACAATCATTTGGCACAAACGTTATAAGCGCATGTTCACCACTCACTACACCATCGTCCAGCTGTAAGCTATTGCCATGATTACGACCTATGGTGAAATCCCCCTCAGTCATATTAATTTCGGAAACAGCAACACCATCAACAATATGCTTCAGTTTTATCAAGATTCACTCCTATCGTTATGTAAAGTTTCGCTTTCTGTCACACAATGTGTGAAATACCTGCGTATCGATTATAGGCCTCATTGTAAAACACATTGTCAGGTTTTGTCTTTTACCTTGCATGTTTTTCATCCCTTCTCAGTACAAGCTGCCTCAAATTTAAACATATGCTGTGTACATGCTCTGCCGAAATCACGAAATAGACAAGATTAACAACTGCCACCACGTATAACATCAAGCAGCTCCGCACTATGTCGATAAAGCGGCTGCCAGTCATCTGGCATATTCAAAATTGCTACGGTACCAGTAGTAAACAACGAACCATCCTTATAAAACTGCTCACCTACATCCGCCAGATGTAACAAAAGCTCTTCAAAACCGGGATTGTGGCCGACGATCATCGGCCTTTTATATTCAGAAGGAATATCAGCCAGTACCGCTAGTAGCTGCGCCAGGCTGGCATTATAAATTCTGGCATCCTGTTGGATTTCTGATATAGCCATCGCCTCCGCCACCCACTTGCTGGTGGCCAGCGCCCGACTTGCGTTTGACGAAATAATAATATCAGGGTGCAATGGTTTTTTACTCAACCAGTAACCAATATTTATTGCTTCTTCAACACCTCTTTCAGTCATCGGTCTTTTCAGATCATCAATCTCCATTTCCCAGTTCGCCTTGCCGTGGCGCATAATTAATAGCTGCCGTCTTTCATTATCGTTGCTCATGATTACCCTCACAGACTTGCTCAGATAAACTTAAAGTATCAGATTTGATGTAAAACATCGACCCTAATTTGCCCTGTAAAATATCATCATATCAATCGCGCCCAGCCAAAAACTATGGCAACATCCACCCCATGAAAACATATTTAGTTGGCGGTGCAGTCCGTGATGAATTACTCGATTTTCCTTTCCACGAAAAAGACTGGGTAGTGGTTGGCGCGACAGTTGAAGACATGCTGGCTCAGGGCTACCAGCAGGTAGGTAAAGATTTCCCGGTTTTTCTTCACCCCAAAAGCAAGGATGAACATGCGCTGGCGCGTACCGAGCGTAAGACTGCACCCGGATATAAAGGCTTTGAAGTTCATGCCTCGCCCGATGTCACGTTGGAAGAAGATCTGGAGCGCCGGGATTTAACAATTAATGCAATCGCCAAGGATGAAGACGGCCACATCATTGATCCATTTAACGGCCAGCAGGATATTCACGACAAAATTCTACGTCATGTTTCACCTGCCTTCGCTGAAGATCCTGTACGTATTTTGCGTGTGGCTAGATTTGCGGCGCGCTATCTACACCTGGGTTTTATCGTCGCTGATGAAACTATGCAATTAATGAAAGACATGGTCGCCGCCGGTGAAGTCGATGCACTAGTAGCGGAACGTGTCTGGCAGGAAATGGAAAAAGCGCTGGCTGAACGTTCACCTTCGCGTTTTATTGAAGTGCTGCGAGACTGCGGTGCACTCAAGGTAATTCTGCCAGAGCTGGATTGCCTGTTCGGTGTACCACAACCCATAGAACATCACCCCGAAGTCGATACTGGTATTCACACGCTGATGGTATTGCAGCAGGCCAGTAAATTGAGCCATGCTACCGATGTACGTTTTGCCGCGCTGATGCATGACCTCGGCAAAGGTACGACACCGAAAGAAGAGTGGCCACGACATATTGCCCACGAGGCACGCGGTGCAAAAATTGTCCAGGAGGTTTGTAAACGCCTGCGTATTCCCAACGATTACCGTGACCTTGCTGAACGCACGGCGCGTTTTCATCTGCACTACCACCGCGCACTGGAACTGAAAGCTTCAACCATGGTGGAAACATTAATAAAACTCGATGCTTTCAGAAAGCCTGAACGCTTTGAAAAATTCCTGCTGGCTTCTGAAGCTGATGCCCATGGCCGCACCGGTTTTGAAAATAAATATTTTGAACAAAGTGATTATTTTAGAAGAGTATTCAAGGCAGCGAACAGTGTAGACGTAGCCGCTTTGAGGGAACAGGGTTTTGAAAACCTTGAACTGGCGAATAAAATTAAGGAAGAGCGGGTTCGGCTGGTGAAGGAAGTTAAGGGCTGAGATTAATCGGCCTTATAGATACGACTCAACTTTCTGCAAGATTAATCTGAACGCTGATATTCGTGTTATCAACATAGCAATCACCACGCCCGAAGTATTCGCCACCATGTCGGCAAATTCTGACATACGTGCCGGATCAAAACTCTGCACAAATTCTAATACCACACCAAGAGCTATAAATGAAAGCGCATAAATTATGCGTTGTTTTTTTACATGGTAGATCTGAGCAAACCAGCCCATCATTAAAAAATAAGCCAGTGTATGCCCTACCTTATCAAAGTTAGGAATTTCAATACCCGGATCAGGTGGGTTGCTGGTGACCGATAAATAAACCACCAATGTGACCAGCGCATAACCGATAGCCAGCCAGAGTTTTTGATAACGATGCGTTGGATTTTCTTGCATGATGAAACAACTCTAAACAAACAGTAACAACAAAACAACACCTAACACCATACGATAAATCACGAACGGCGCCATACTGATTTTTTCCAGAAGCTTGAGGAAAAAGTGGATGCAGGCGTAGGCGCTGAGTGCAGAAATCATCGCACCCATCATCAGAAAGTTGATATCGGTAACGCTGGCAACATGCGCATATTCCAGCGCCTCAAGCCCACCTGCTAGAACAATCACAGGGATCGACAATAAAAATGAAAAGCGCGCTGCCGACTGTCGTGTTAATCCCAACATGAGTGCAGCAGTAATGGTAATACCGGAACGTGAGGTGCCGGGTATTAAAGCTATCGCCTGTGCCACGCCGATAATCAAAACATCTTTCCATTGCAGGCTGTGTTCATCTCGATTCAGGTTTTTATTGCGATCAGCCAGCCACAATAAAATACCAAAGAAGATAGTGGCAACGGCAATGACCATCGGTGTACGTAAATGATCGCTGATGACATCTTTGAATAACAGCCCTGCCAGACCAACCGGAATAGTGCCGAGCAAAACTGCCCATGCCAGGCGACTGTCCGCTGTGTGCTTACCGCGCAAAGAAGCCAGCCAATCGACAAACATTTTAGCCAGCTCCTTGCGGAAATAAATAACCACCGCGGTTAATGTGCCGATATGTACCGCCACATCAAAAGCCAGCCCCTGATCTGGCCAGTCGCTGATGATGGGCACCAGAATCAAATGTGCTGAACTGGAGATAGGTAAAAATTCAGTTAAACCCTGAACCAGCGCTAAAACAATAACTTGAATAATATCCACGGTTTTACAATCTTCCTCTAAGGTCCTGCATGATAAAACCTCGTAAAGGCTCATCGTAATTTTTTGTTAAGGCCATGACCTTAAAACGCTCACCCATTTCTGATGGCATGGTCAGGGTTTTTATTTGTTGCGATAACATAACCTGATTTTTTACCTCGTCGGTCAGCTGTCGTTGATGCAATTCTTCCAGACCGCTGGACATCAAAAACATCGCCTGCGAAGTATAGCCGCTGACATCAAAACCGGCATCAACGGCGGAGTATGCGACATCGGTAAAATCGACAAAGGCAGTGATGTCCTGCAAGCCGGGATACCAAAGTGGATTATCGTGCGCGCGATGCTGATAATGACACATCATCGTGCCCATCTTTCGTTCTTCGTGATAATACTCCGCGGCGGCGTAACCGTAGTCGATTAATAAAACGATGCCCTTTTCCAGCACTGATGATATGGATTCCAGCCAGCCTGAAATGGCTGGATTAAATTCTGAACAATAACCATCGGGCAATCTATTTTCGATTCTTTCCTCTATAGTGCGAACACTATGGGTAACCGCTTCCGTTGCAGGCTTGTACTCGGAGTCCAGTTCACTATTACGACAGCGAACGTATAAAGACAGCACTTCATCACCGGAAATTCTGAAGCCTTCAATCGGCATGGCATCCAGCACTTCATTAGCCAGCACGACACCATTGAACTTTTCCGTGGGCAGTGCATCCACCCAGACAACGCGATCGAGAAGATGCGCAGCTTTATCTTTAATGGTGTTTTTCTGGCGTTGTTTCAGATCGGCACTCAGCTCAAGTATCAGGTATTGCTCAGGCAGGCATTCCAGCTGCTCCAGTTCCAATAAAATATCTGCTGCCATAACACCGGAGCCGGCGCCAAACTCCAATACTGTGGGCTGAACCATCGCGGCCAGTACATCTGCCGCCTGTATTGCGAGACACTGGCTGAACATGGGCGACACTTCCGGCGCGGTTATAAAGTCCCCCTCAGCGCCAAATTTTTGCAGACCGCCACTGTAATAACCAAAACCCGGTGCGTACAGGGCCATCTGCATAAACTCACTGAATGGAATCACACCTTTATTACGATTGCACTGCTCCTCGATCTGCATACACAAAGCCTGACTCCAGACTTTTGCGGCCTCATCGGGCTCGGGTAAAACGTCAGCCGCTGGTTTCATGTGGTGTGGTTCATTCATGCGTTATGTGCGATTATTAAGGCTCTGATTCATGTTGGATAAACAGTGATGGATTCTACCCCAGATAAGACAATGAATGAAAAAGTTGCCCTAATTACCGGTGGTGCCAAACGTATTGGTGCTGAGACGGCACGTGTCCTGCACGCTGCAGGGATGAATATCGTGATTCATTACCGAAGTTCGCAACAGGCTGCCGATGAGCTTAGCGCTGAGCTCAATCTGATTCGCGCCAATTCA
>JAOUKV010000009.1 GCA_029882355.1 Gammaproteobacteria bacterium
GCATGCGCCGTACACTAATCATTGGCACCGCCATTCCACTGGGCGTGTTAGTCACCTTTACCATCATGGCGGTTAATGGGCTGACACTGAACATTATGACCCTGGGTGGTCTTGCTCTGGGGCTAGGACTACTTATTGACAGCACCATTGTTATGCTCGAAAACATTACTCGACATCAACACGAACGTGACTCGGAGGGTGAATACGCAGTGCTGGCCGCCGCCGAAGTCAACAGCCCGATTATTGCATCGGCGGGCACCAACCTTGCCGCGATACTACCTTTTCTATTTATCGGTGGCCTCACCGGTTTATTATTTCAGGAACTAATTATTACCATTTCATCTGCCATGTTAGCCGCGGTTGTGGTTGCACTCACACTGGTTCCGGCACTAGGTGCCAAAATTAAAGATGAAGGTCGACAGGGTTTTGAATTTTTAAATAACTGGCTGCATTCATTAAAGAGCCATCATGCAAATGCCATACACTATTGCATCGAACATTCCTGGAAAACATTATTGTTTTTTATCGGCATCCTTTTGCTTTCATTCTTCACTTTGCTACAAAGTGGCAACTCACTGCTGCCCTCTATGGATGACGGTCGTGTCACCATCAATATTAGCGGTGATACTGACATTCAACTTGAAAACATCGACATCACCACAGAAGCTATTGAAAACCTGTTGCTAGAACAGCCTGATGTCAGCACTGTATTTGCACTATCAGGTGGACGCATTTTTGGTCGCTCGCAAACAATCACCCCCAACAAAAGTACACTGGTTGCACAACTGGTAGCTAGCAGCGAACGTCCGCTAAGTAGTCAGGCGTGGGTAGAAAAAATCCAGAAGGAAATAAGTAAACTTCAACTTACCGGTTACAAAATAAGAATGCGAGTAAGCGGCGTTCGCGGCCTGCATTTAAGCAGTGGTGAAGATGATATCAGCTTACGAATTCAGGGCGATGACTTACAGGTATTACAAAAATTAGGCACTCTGGCTGTCGAAAAATTACAGTCGATTAAATCACTTCGAAATATTACCCATACTTATGAAGAAAGCAGCGATGAAATTAAAGTCGTCATCGATCGCCAACGCGCGTCTGATCTGGGCATTCGTGCCGACCAGATAGGTCAGTCATTACGCATTGCAGTCGATGGTGTCGTGGTATCGACTTTCATTGAGGGTGATCGCGAATTCAACATCCGCCTGCGACTCCCCGCTGGTGATGTGGCGAATACTCAGGCGCTACAAAATATTCTTATTGGTTTCCGCGATTCACAGGCGATACGATTGGGCGATGTCGCCAGAATCGAACATGGTCCCACACCCAGTGAAATCATGCATGATCAACAGCAACGCATCGTCGAAATTAGCGCGTCTTTAAGCGAAGGTACCAGCCTGAGTGAAGTCACCGAAGAAATTGAAAAACAGATGCAGGATTTTGAATTACCCGAAGGTTACGCCATGTACGACAGCGGTAGTAACCAGATGTTACAAAGCGGTCAAAAAGCAGGCATACAAGTTTTATTACTCGCTATCTTTCTGGTCTTTGCGGTCATGGCGATACATTATGAGTCACTGCGAAACCCCTTAATCATTATCAGCAGCGTTCCCTTTGCCGCCATTGGTGTTGCTTTCGGACTGGGCTTATTCAACATGGCGATTTCTATGCCGGTCTGGTTAGGTCTTATCATGCTGGCAGGTATCGTGGTAAACAACGCCATCATGCTGGTCGAACAAATAGAAATTGAACGCGAGCATATCGCCGATGTTCAGCAAGCCATTACGCAGGCGGCGAGTCTACGGTTACGCCCTATTCTCATGACCACTCTCACCACCGTCTTCGGCATGCTGCCGCTCGCCATCGGTTTAGGTGAAGGCTCAGAAATGCTACAGCCTTTGGCGTTTGTCATTGTATGGGGATTAAGCTTCTCAATGTTAGTTAGCTTAATTTTGATACCTTCAATGTATCAACTGTTCCACCTCAAAAATAATCATTTAGATTAAGCTTGTTCAAAGTTGCTAAAAGAACTATAAGTACTTAAGGGAAATCAAATACAAAATTCATCAAGATAGCGGCGAAACTAAATGATAACAATTGCTAACGAACCCAGTTTTCGAGAAAGTGTTGACCTGATGGTCGATAGGGCTATGACCGTCATGAACCTGGACGGTGGCGCCGCCGCTGCAATCAAATCCTGTGACTCACTTTTGCAGGTTCAGTTTCCTGTAAAAATTCGCGGAAAAATTGAGGTCTTCACTGGCTGGCGCGCCACCCATAGCTCCCATCGCCTACCTTCAAAAGGCGGCATTCGTTATGCCCCCTACGCCGATCAGGATGAGGTTGAAGCACTGGCCGCATTGATGACTTACAAATGCGCCATTGTAGACGTACCATTCGGTGGCTCAAAAGGTGCCTTGCTTATCGACCCTGAACAATATGAACGCGACGAACTGGAGATGATCACCCGTCGCTTCGCACACGAACTAATTCGCAAAGGTTTTCTCAGCCCATCTACCAATGTTCCTGCGCCCGATGTGGGTACCGGTCAAAGAGAAATGGCCTGGATAGCTGATACCTACAAACACCTTCATCCGGAAGACATTAATTACATCGCCTGTGTCACTGGCAAACCTTTGCACCATGGTGGTATTCATGGCCGCGTCGAGGCCACGGGTCGTGGTGTGCAATATGGTTTACGTGAATTTTTCAGGCACCCTGAAGATGTTAAAACCGCCAATTTATCGGGATTTCTGCAAGGCAAAACCTGTGTAATCCAGGGCCTGGGTAATGTCGGTTATCACGCAGCAAAATTTCTCAGCGAAGAAGACGGCGTTATTATCACTGCCGTTATCGAACGCGATGGCGCTTTGATTAATGATGAAGGCATTAACATAGAAGATTTGTATCAACACATTAACGCTCACGGCTCAATTATTAACTTCCCCGGTGCAACGCTTGAAGAGAATGGCGCTGCGGTACTCGAAAAGGAATGCGACATCCTCATACCCGCTGCACTGGAAAGTCAGATCACGCTGAAAAATGCTGAACGCATTCAGGCCAAACTCATCATAGAGGCAGCTAATGGTCCCATCACTTATGGTGCTGATGAAATACTTAATAAAAAAGGCACTATTATCATTCCCGATGCCTATGCTAATGCGGGCGGCGTTACCGTTTCCTACTTTGAATGGATCCGAAATATTTCACACATTCGGTTAGGTCGTATGTCAAAACGCCACGATGAGACTCAGGGTATGCAAATGGCTGCCATGCTGGAAGAGCTCACCGGCTCAAAGATCTCAGAAAATTTGAGAAAATCTGTCGCACGCGGTGCAGATGAACTTGACCTGGTACGTTCGGGTTTAGATGACACTATGCGCACGGCCTACCAGCAAATTCGTGAGACACTGACGAGTAATGACAACATTAACGACTTACGCACAGCCAGCTATGTCACATCTATAACAAAAATCGCCCGCTCCTATCTGGATATTGGTGTTTACTAAAAATTAAATCCACGGATATCTCTATAGCGTGATGTCACCGGCAGTGTGACAGGTTAAAATCTCGCTCATGCTTCAATTTAAAAATCTCACCCTGCGTCGCGGGCTCAAACTCCTGTTCGAACAAGCCAGCTTTCAGGTACATCCCGGTCAGAAGGTCGGCATCACTGGTGCGAATGGCACAGGCAAGTCCAGTCTGTTCGCTTTGATACTTGATAGCCTGCACGCCGATGAAGGTGATTGTCTTTATCCTAAAGACTGGGTGATCGCACATGTTGCACAGGAAACACCCGCTGACTCACGCCCTGCTATTGAATATGTACTGGATGGTGATGCTGAATTACGTGAGGTGGAAAGCGCTCTGGCTAAAGCTGAAGCGGATAATGATGGAATAAAACTCGCTACCCTGCACACCCATTTCGACAATATTCGCGGCTACACTGCGCGCAGCCGTGCCGGTCAACTGTTGCATGGACTGGGTTTTAAAGCGGGCGATGAAGATCGTGCTGTTAATGAGTACTCTGGTGGCTGGCGCATGCGCCTTAATCTGGCCAAAGCTTTGATGTGCCGCTCTGACCTGTTATTACTCGACGAGCCAACCAACCATCTCGATCTCGATGCAGTTATCTGGCTGGAGACCTGGTTAACTTCTTATACTGGATCCTTGTTATTAATTTCACACGACCGCGACTTTCTCAATAATGTCGCCAGTCACATCGCCCATATCGAACATCAACGCGTCACGCTTTACACCGGCAACTACAGTGCCTTCGAACGTATTCGTGCTGAACACTTGGCCAATCAACAGGCCGGTTACGAAAAGCAACAACGCGAAATCAAGCATATGCAATCCTATGTTGAACGTTTCCGCGCACAGGCAACCAAAGCCCGCCAGGCACAAAGTCGATTGAAAGCGCTGGAACGCATGGAAGAAATCGCACCCGCGCATATTGATTCACCGTTTCATTTTTCACTGCTGGAACCTGAAAAAAAACCGAACACTTTACTGCGACTCAATGAAGTCTCTGCAGGCTATGGCGAAAGCAGTATTATTAAAAATGTTGATATGATGATCACACCCGGCAATCGTATTGGTTTGCTCGGCCCTAACGGTGCAGGTAAATCAACGCTGATCAAATTACTTGCTGGATCATCGCTGGATGACTCCATCAAAATCCATCATGGTGATCGTGAAGTTGGCAAGGAAACAAAAATTGGTTATTTTGCGCAACATCAATTAGAACAATTACATCCCGAACATTCACCAGTAGAACATTTACAACAACTCGACCCGAACGCACGTGAAGCCGACTTAAGAAACCACCTCGGTGGTTTTGGTTTTTCCAACGACATGGCACTAGCGAAGGTCGCGCCGTTCTCCGGTGGCGAAAAATCACGTCTGGTTTTAGCCATGTTGGTCTACCAGCGCCCTAACCTTTTATTATTGGATGAGCCAACCAATCATCTTGACCTGGAAATGCGCCAGGCACTCGCCACCGCCTTGCAGGAATTCAGCGGCGCCATGATCATCGTTTCACATGATCGTCATCTACTGCGTGTTACCTGCGACCAACTACTCTTAGTCCATGATCAGCGAGTTGAAGAATTCCCACTGAGCATGGATGATTATCCGAAATGGCTAAGTGATCAAAATAAGGGTATTCAAAAAACAGATGATGAATCGGTTTCACAAAATACCAGTGCTAATAATGCCAGCTCTAAAAAAGATAAAAAAAGACAGGAAGCCGAGTTACGCAAAAAACTACAGCCGTTAGCTAACAAAGTTAAAAAAGCTGAAATCGAACTCGATAAACTCCACGCAGAACAAACTGAACTGGAACAACAGCTCGCTGCCCCTGATATTTATGCCGACGAAAACAAGCAAAAGCTACAGGAATGCTTATTAAAGAAAGCCAATATCGATAAACGCTGTGAAGCCATCGAAGAGGAATGGATGGAGGCAAGCGAAGCCTTGCAGGAATTGAGTGAAAGCCATATCATCTAGCTATCGAGAAATTTATATCAATAGATATCAAATACTTAGACCACATAGCCAATTACAGCCGGACGCTTATTCCTTCTACTTTATAGAGTTATAATCGGGCAATACATGTTAGAATTCCATCACTATTTAGACCACTCGCACTAGCGGAGAAGACCATGTCTGACGTTCAATTTAACAATCGACTCTCTGATGAAATCAACGTTTCACCGGATGCCATCAAACAACTACTTGCCATTACCGAGTCTGAAGAAGGTGTTAACGGCGTACGTATCTTCGTTTCCGGCGGTGGTTGTAGTGGCATGACTTACGGCATGACCTTTGTTGATCGTCCTTCTGACTATGACTGCGAATGGGAAAAAGACGGACTGAAAGTCTTTGTCGATGTGGTTGCTATCGGCTACCTGAAAGGTGTTGAGATCGACTATCAAACCACCAATGGTAATGCCAGCTTCGTCTTCAAAAACGTCTTCGCTCAAACCGGTGGCTCAGGCGGTTGTGGCGGTTGTGGCGGCGCTCAATAAGACTTTCTCATTATGTTTTTAAACCTGATTCCCGCCCCGTGCGGGAATCGTTGTTTCTGGCCTAAAAATCTATGAAACCACGCTTCCTGCTCATCTCACCACCCAACAGCTACCGTATCGCGCCTTATATCAAAGCTGCACAGCGTATGGGGCTAGAAGTACTTATCGCCTCCACTGGTAAACACTCGCTGATCACCGAAGTCCACGCGGGTTTACACATTGATTTTGATGACATGGCAGCGGCCATTGAAACCATCCTCAGCGAAGCTGCCATAAAACCATTTGCTGGCATATTAGGCAGCGATGACAGCACCGTCGAACTCGCCGCCAGTGTCGCCGCTGAATTAGGCTTACCGCATAACCCGGCTAAAGCAGCACAACTCTCATGCCGAAAAGATCTGGCCAGAGCAGAACTGGCACTGGCAGGCGCACCCGTTCCCATTCATTGTTTAATTGATTTAAGTAAGCCCATCAAAAAACAAATGGCAGGCCTGCCCTGGCCCTGTGTGATCAAACCTTTAAACCTGTCCGCGAGTCGTGGCGTGATACGTGCTAATAACGAAAAAGAATTTATTGAAGCCTGCGCCCGCGTTAAAAATATCATTGCACACGCTACCGACGAATTTGATCGCACACACGTACTCATCGAAGATTATATCGATGGCATTGAAATCGCCTACGAAGGCTATCTAAACGATGGCGAACTACACACGCTCACTATCTTCGACAAACCAGAGCCACTCACCGGCCCCTATTTTGAAGAAACCATTTATGTGACACCGTCACAACTCAATATCGACATACAGGAAAGCATTAAACAAACTGTTCAATTAGCCTGCAAAATATATGAACTAAAAACCGGCCCTGTTCATGCAGAGTTACGCATTGATCAAAACAACAAACCATGGATACTCGAAGTCGCTAGCCGCACCATCGGCGGTGATTGCGCTCGCACACTCGATAGTGATAACGGTTTCAATGTCGAAGAACTAACAATTTCGTTAGCCATAAATAAAGGCTACGAGATACATAAAGATAAAGGCTATCGTGGTGTGATGATGATGCCAATTAAACAAGGCGGCATACTTCGTCGTGTTGAAGGTCTGAGCATGGCAAGAAATGTCGAACACATAGAAAGTGTCGATATCCTTATTCGTCAAGGTAATGAACTTGTTCCATTGCCCGAAGGTAATCAATACCCTGGCTACATCTTTGCGCGTGCAGAGTCACAGCAGAAAGTGGTTAGTGCATTGCAGGAAGCTTTTTCAAAACTTGAGCTTGTAGTTGCGCCTGTAATTAGGCCTGATTAATATGACAAATCAGTATATTAGTAACAATTGCTCTCCGACTCAGGTTTTCAACATCATAAGACATAAAGATTGTAGACCAGCCCACAATCCAATATGATGTATAGTCTAAGACATTCAGATCCGGAGAGATTACATGAGAACATTAAAAACGGCTTTTATTAGCCTGATATTTTTTATAGCAACACCACTTTTTGCTGAAGAAAAACCTGATTCGCCGCTATCTATTGACGGCGCAGTCTCCATTAATACAGAGCAAGCTAAAAAGTTATTTGATAAAGAAGTCACATTTATTGATGTTCGCAAAGATAAAGACTGGGCAGCAGGTAGAATTCCGGGCGCTGAGCACCTTGAATTGAAAAAAGTATTTTCCGAAGCTTCTCTGACTGAATTAGTCAAAAAAGATGATGACATTGTTATTTATTGCAATGGTCCAAAATGCTTACGCAGCTCAAAAGCTTCTACAAAAGCTGTCAGCTGGGGCTTTACAAAGGTTCACTATTATCGCGATGGCATGCCAGCATGGAAAAACGCCAAATATCCTGTTGAATAATATCCAGTAATGTTTTTTTCTTCCTGCCCTTCTTACACCATATCCATAGTGTTAGAATAGGCGCAGGCGTGACATTAATCTCATCACCCTAGATATTATATTAATGTCAGATGCTATCGCTGACTTAGTAATGCCACTCATAAATGTTACCAAATTTCAGATAAATTGAATTTAATTAGTTTATGCACAACTATGTGTCTAGCTGTTTTTTTGTATAAATCAGATTAATTTCACAAGATACTTCTCAAGTAAACTTCACAAAATTATAACGTCTAGTAACTAGATTTTATAAAGTAGTAGAGCATAAGCACCCACTTACTCCAGTAAGTAAAACTCAAAGAGCAAACTGATATGAAATTAAAAACAAGGATTAATATTGCTGCAGTTATATCTATCCTGCTAGTAACAGTAGCTTTATTGATTTTTAGTCAATTAATTCAAAACTCGGTTGAACAACGTTTTCAGGAAGCCTCATTGACCGGTAAGTCATCCCTATGGAAGAAAATTGTTAACAGTCAATACGATCATATGGAAGCAAATACCAGCAGTATTACCAGGGATAGAGATACTCTTAATGCATTAAAAAAATCAAACACCGTTTTACTTGAAGAAAATGCTTTAACTAGTTATAACATGTTAAGTGCGAGCAGCATTCTCACTAAACTTCAAATCACAAACCTCGAGGGTGAGGTGATGTTCTCTGCTCCAGAAAATTTTGATGGTTACACCAATAAGACTCTGCCTGCACTCGCATTCAAAGAAGGCAAGGTTAAACGTGGCATTGAAAGAGATGATGATGGAAAACTATACATAAACCTGGCCTTTCCGGTATATGTCAGAGGTACTCCTGTCGGTGTTGTTATTTTTATGCGTGACCTACAAAGTGCTATCGAAGATTTTAAAATAAACGATAATTCCGATGCCTTTATTATCGGAGTTAAGGGTGACGAAGAGTATTCTACTGACGTTAACTTATTACAAAACCTTAAACTCGATCTTCCAGCATTAGACAAACAGGCTATGTTGGTAAACAAGCTTGGTGACAAAGTTTATTCCATCGCCATGCAACCTTTACTAGGCGTTAATAACAAAGCATTAGCTCACATTGTCAGCGCCAAAGATCAGACAGAAAGTTATCAGGAACAACAAGCTTTATCCTTGTTTTCATACCTCTCGATTGTTGCCACGTTACTTTTATCTGTAGGTGGTTTAATGTGGTATCTACGTAAGAATTTTCTACCACTGGATATTGTCATTGATAAAATCAATCGCATTTCTAAAGGCGAACTTAGTGAACAAGCTACAACTGTGACTCAGATGGATGAAATTGGTCAATTAATCCAGGCTACAAATTCGATGACAGATAACTTCCGTCGCATAGTTACCGAGGTATATGTAGCAACCGACAATATTGATAAAACATCACATCAAATATCAATAGGCAATGCTAACCTGTCGCAACGCACACAGGAGCAAACTTGCTCTTTGGAAGAGACCGCTGCCAGCATGGAAGAAATGACTGGGACAGTTAAACAGAATGCGGAATCCACTCAACTGGCAAATCAATTGGCAACCAGCACACGTAGCAATGCTGAAAAAGGTAAACAGGTCGTTGATAGCACCATCACTGCGATGAGTGAAATAAATAGTGCAAGCACCATGATTTCTGAAATTACCAATACTATTGACAGCATAGCTTTCCAAACTAACTTGCTGGCATTAAATGCAGCCATTGAGGCTGCACGTGCAGGTAAAGAAGGCAGAGGATTTGCTGTCGTTGCAAATGAAGTTCGTACCTTAGCGAAACGTAGCGCGGACGCTGCTAAAGAAATTAAACAACTAATTGAAGATAGCGTAGAAAAAGTCAGAATAGGTACAGATCTGGTTGATGAATCTGGCAAAACCTTATCGATCATTCTTGAGGACATCAATAAAGTAGCAGACATAATCGAAGAAATTGATACAGCTTCAAATGAACAGTCATCGGGGATTCATCAAATAAATAATGCTGTAACTCAAATGGATGGCATGACGCAGCAGAATATTGCCTTAGTTGAAGCCTCTGCTGATTCAAACAATTTATTACAAGCCCAGGCAACAAAACTAACAGAATTGATGAGTTTTTTTCAGCTAGACAACGTATCGAACAGACCAACAAAAAATCTGCGACGTGTCATGGCTAGCAATACTACAGAGCAAACAATAAATACAGAACAGGCGCTGACTGATTAAGAATTGGTATCAGTTAAAATTTATATTTATCTAATAAAAAAGGGCCACAAATGCGGCCCTTTTTTATTATGACGTGGCTATTATTTACCACCACCAGCATTGAATCCAGCTGGAGCTTGACCGTAGTCACCTTCCTGAAAGAAGAATCCCAGCATGTGTTTTTCTATTAATTCAACGCTCTTTACATCAGCGGTGTTTAATCCATTTTCGTTGATGATGGCAGACAACCGCGTTAGCCATTGTTTCCAGCCTTCCTGTGAAACATTTTCATAAATACGTATGCCAATTTCACCAGGATAATTGGGTGCATCCAGGCCTTCTGATTCTTTTTTTAATACTACACATTGTACTGTTCTAGTCATGATTACCTCTTACTGCTTAATAATAAATTTGGTTTGTTATCTGGATTCGTATTTTTTTAACAATACGCCTTCATCGCCACAGCAACTGGCGGCACATTTTTTAGTCTGATGTATTTCTTCTGCGCTAGAGTTCAGATAAAACTCGACTGAAACATTTTCTTCTGCACAATCACAACCCTTGTCATTATACACGTAAATATTTTTTAGCCCTGCCCGCTCAGCTTCATCTCTGGCCTTGAACAACATGGCCTCTGGCGTTGCTGGTACATCGCTCAGTTTGTAAGCCGGGAAAAATCGGGTGATATGCCAGGGGCTATCTGAACCCAGATTGTCACGAATCCAGCAGGCGATTTTATAGTGCTCTTCGGCACTGTCATTCTTGCCCGGGATGATATTGGTGCGGGTTTCTACGTGTATACCCAGTTCCTGCGCTTTTTTGATCGAGTGCAATACCTGCTCGACTTTGGCGGGTTTACATATATCGGCGTAAAAATTATCAGACATGCTTTTGATATCCGAACACATAACGTCAATGTATGGAGCCACCAGTTCCAGAGCTTCATCGGTAATAAAGCTGTTGGAAACATAAACAGTGTATAGCCCTGCCTGATGTGCAAGCTCACAAACATCAAGTACGTATTCCAGCCAGACTGCGGGTTCTGAATAGGTAAAGGCGATGCCCTGCACGCCTGCTTTAACCGCCGCATCGACTAAGTCTTGAGCTGTCACCCAGGCTTCTTTGGATTCGCCTCTGGCCAGATCGTCAAGTGCTTCAACGCCCCAGGAGATTTCAAGATTATGACAGCCACCACAACGGAAGCTGCAACCGTAGCTACCCACCGACATCACTTTTGAACCGGGCTGGTAATGCTTCACCGGCTTGTCTTCGATGGCATCAATGCTGATCGATGAAATAATGCCGTAGGAAAGATTGTATAGCGTACCGTTACGGTTAACGTGCGCCTGACAGAAGCCACGTTGGCCGTGACCTATCTTGCAGCGCCACAAACACAAATTGCAGCGTGTAGTGCCATGATCCAGCTTTTCCTGCAAGCGGGTTTCGATTAATTGATATTGTTGCGTTGAATTATTCATGCTTACAATTTAATTATTTCCAGACCCAAGTCGCCGACTTGTTTTTGAGTAGCGGCACTGGTTATAACCGCTGTACTGGCTTTATCAGTTTGTAGATAAGTCTCAGTAACACGTTTTAAATCATCCAGCGTCACCGCCAGCACACGCTGCCTGATCGCCTGCAATTTCTCGCGAGTACGACCGTGCAGACGATTATGGAAAGCATGTCGCGCTTCACCTGATGGCGAACCGGGTTTATCCATTGTTCCAATCACACCTAGAATGGCTTCTTCTACCTGAAGCCATTGGTGATTATTATTTAGCATCCAGTCGATGGATTTATCAAAGTCATCCAGCGTTTCAGACAAACGCGGATCACGATAGGAATAGAATTTAAAAGCCGCGATACTGGCATCATGAGTGGCACCACCACCATAAGCACCACCCTTTTCACGGATAGAGGTATGCAGATAACCATTGCGTAAGAAGCCACCCAGAACCGATAAGGCGGCGGAATCTTCATGCTCCATGGGTACGGTCGGATAAGCTTTGGCGCAGAAATTCACCTGGGTATTGGCGACCCACATTTGTTTCACCTGATGATGCTTTTCATCCAGAGAAAAAACTTTGAACGAACTATCAGCGGTTTCAGGTGTCCAGACTTTTTCAAATTCATTGACCAGTGAATCCAGTTTATCGGTTTCAGCCGTCATCATAAAACGACGCGGTGAAGTTATAACATGTTGATGTATTTCAGCAAGGACGTCTGCGACTTTGGCAATGGATTGCTCACCATCATCAGCATTATTCGCATCGTCGAGTTGTTTGATGAAACGAATACCTTCAAGACCGCCAAAGCGATGTGACAGTGCCGCCACTGGACTCATGCCACTGGCCGCTGCTGTCATTGCCAGCGTATGGCCACTACCGGTAACACTGCGCTCACGACTGGCGCGTTTCTGGGAAATAAGATCTTTGATGCGATCATGTTCATCGAATCGAACTGAAGCCATGGTGTCTCGCATCAGCTCAGCGAGTTTTCTATTATTTCTATCAAGCGCTTTACCGAGCAATATAAAATAGGCATTGGTCGACTGCACATTATTCATTTCAGCCAGAATACTGGTGTGCGCATGTATACCACCACTAATGCTGGACTGTAATTCCTGCATTTTCAGGTAATCACTATCGCCACAACCCAGCTCTGTCAGACAGGATGAATAATAAGGCATCAAACTAAGTTGCTCATCGCTGAGTGCAGGCAGATCAATCGCCAGCTCGTGATATACCAGGCCATTAGTGCCCTGTGCGTATAACGATGAATCTGTGTCCGCTATTTTTCTATCCTGAGATTCAGGAATCGATAAATCAGCAGGCACATCTTCAAGACCAACTTTGGGTAATATTTCAGCGTCATCAACCTGCGCCTGTCTTTTTTCGAGTTCAGCCGCGCGTGATACGACAGCCTGTTTTTCCTGCTCAGACATTGCAGCCTTCATTGCAGCAAGACGTTCTTTTTCAGCCTTTTCTTTACGCTGGCTAAGTTCAGTATCCGGTCGCATGGTTAAACGCACACGATGCGGATTATCGAGCAAATATTTTTTAACTAACTGTTTGATAAACTCAGGATCTTTGATATCTTCACGCAATGTCTCAATCACCGGATCGAGATCAAGCAATTCAGTTGGATCACTGCGATGAACGGCTGCAGTTAAACCACCCAGAATTAATTGCAAGCCAAACGGATAACTATCACCGCCAATTTCACGTTGATTGATTTCCAGTTGATGTAATACGGATTCAAGCTTGTCGTGAGCGATGCCATTTTCTGCAACATCTTCGAGCACATCCAGAACCAGCTTCTCGAATTCAACCGCATGTTCGACTTCACTGCCCTCAAGACCGCAAACAAAACACATTTCGTAATTGGAATCCTCAAGCCCACATAAAGGTGATGGCGCGGTACCAAGTTTGGATTTTTCCAGGGCAAGAAGCAGTGGTGAGGAACTATTATCCAGTAACACCTGTGACAACAAATTTGCTTTCATCATTTCATCTAATGAAGTACAGGGTCCGAGCAACCAGGATAATACGTGATGAGTTTTTTCGTTCGTGTCTTCGTCACCAGTTATATCAAAGGCATAAGCCTCTTCTACCGCAATCGGTGCCAAATATCTTTTTTCAGGATCAACAGCAATATGCACATCGAGCTTGTCAAATTCAACCAGTGCATGCTCTTCAAAGTTTTTCTGATGATCGGCCGCAGCAATATCTCCAAAGGTCATAAATATGGCATTGCTGGGGTGATAATGTGTTTTGTGAAAATCTTTTAATTCTTGATAAGACAAATCAGGAATATCAGCAGGCTCACCACCGCTGTTAAAGTGGTAAGTAGTACTTGGGTATAGATACTTGCTCAATGTTTGCCAAAGCACGCTCACTGGCGAGCTCATAGCACCTTTCATTTCATTGAAGACTACACCTTTAAATTCAAGATCAGATTCTGCATTGTTTGCTTCAGAGAATTCAACACGATGGCCTTCCTGTAAAAAGTCCAGCTCATCAAGACGAGTAAAAAAGACCGCATCCAGATAAACATCCAGTAGATTTTTAAAATCTTTTTTGTTTTTGCTGGCAAAGGGATAAGCCGTCCAGTCACTACTGGTGAAGGCATTCATAAAAGTATTCAGTGAGCGGCGAATCATCATAAAGAACGGATCGCGTACCGGATAGTTTTTACTACCACATAATGCCGTATGCTCAAGAATATGCGCGACACCTGTTGAATCCATTGGCACAGTTCTAAAACCAACCAGAAAAACATTTTCTACATTTTCAGAAGCCAGGTGATAATGTAGCGCACCGGTTTTTTTATGCCTGTATTCTTCAACGGTGATATTCAACGAATCAATCCTTCGCTGGCCTACGCTTTCAAATGCGCTATGACTTTTCATTGAATCTATACCTGGTTTCTGATTTATTTGCATACAGCTCTCTATTTATTTGTTTAATTATTGACGTGTCAACTTGTAAGCGGTTTCATACAAAGCACTAAGACCGCGCTGCTGGAACCTTGGTTCATCGGCCAGGATATCCTTGCCCAACAATTTATCTATCTTGAATTTTTCACTGTACAACTTATTAAGCTCTTCTTCTGTTACAGAGAATGGTGGCCCACTCATTTCCTGCTGAGGATAAGTCAGCGTTATCAGCAAGGTTCGCATGCCCTCAGCTTGCAGCTCCACCATCTTTTTAAAATAATCAATCCGCATCGCATCCGGTAAAGCTATCATTGAAGCGCGGTCATAAATATCGGTTACACCTTTAAGATCGTCGGTAACAAGATCGAAGAAGTCACCCTGTACAATTTCAATGCTGGCCTGAGCCTGCTTTGCGGCAGAAACATACCGATTAAAAAGTGGTTCTTTTATAATTTGGTATTCTAAATCATGTGTTTCAAAAAATGCCTTAACGGCTATTTCACTGCATTCGTTGCCCAGCACTTGATAACCGTTCTGAGCCAACCAGAGCATATCCACTGATTTACCGCATAAAGGCACAAAAACTTTTAGTGCCTGACGTTTTTCCAGTGGCGCGCCCTTGTCGCCATAAAAGTGAGCAAGATAGGGATTCAATTGTTCCTGATGAAAACCTGTCTCACCTTTCTGCCAACGTTCAAGCCAAAAGTCCTGCTGCATATTATTCAGGCTTCCAGATTCCGAATGAACCTTCCTGCGGTGCCTGTGGCTTATTATCACTTTCAACCTGTTTCACAACCTGTGCCATAAAACCAGACAGATCAGCAATAAGTTCTGGTTTATCTAAACCTGGTTGCGTTTGATGCGCCATAACAAAACCGGTGACGGCGGTCAGATACTGCATAAACAGCATGTCATTGTCGGCTTCTGCATCATGTTCTGCGACAACAGCCTGAAGCCTGGAAACTAATTCGGAAGATAATTGGATACCGCTCATTTTCTGTGTACTCGTGTTATATTCAGGGTGTTAAATTCTAATTGATTCTGACTAATTATTCTTGGCTATGATATGTACAAACTCTGTTTTTATGTCCCTGAAAACGCTACGGAATTGGTAAAAAACGCCCTTTTTAAAGCGGGTGCCGGAAGAATCGGTGATTATGACTCATGTTGCTGGCAAACCTCTGGTATTGGCCAGTTTCGGCCTCTGATCAACAGTAATCCAACTATTGGTGAAATAGGTCAAATTGAGAAGGTCGTGGAAATCAAAGTTGAAATGGTTTGTGATGACAAATTCATCAATGCCGTCATTGAAGCATTAAAAAAGGCGCACCCTTATGAAGAGCCCGCCTTTGATGTCTGCAAGATGGAGAATTTCAAATAAAGACCTAGCGAACCCAACCACGCTCACTGGCAGCTAAGAAATCCATCAAATACTTAACATCATTATGTTCTTTAGCCAGCTCATTGGCTTTCTCAACCGCTTCCTTGTGTGAACATTTTGACTTAACCAGGATTTTAAACGTTTCCTGCAATGCACGTATTGACTCTGTGCTAAAACCACGACGTTTCAAGCCTTCTTTATTAATGCCAAATGCACGCGCCCTGTTACCCGCAATGGTGAAATAAGGCAGAACATCACGATCAATCGCAGTAGCAAAACCAGAGAAGCTGTGTGCGCCGATACGTGTAAACTGATGTACCGTTGAATAGCCACCAAGAATCGCGTGATCTTCAATGCGTACGTGCCCTGCAAGGGCCACAGCGTTAGCGAGTATTACGTTATTGCCAATTCGGCAATCGTGCGCTACATGGCAGGATGTCATAAACAAATTATCATTTCCGATCGAAGTTACACCTTTGTCATCGATGGTGCCACGATTCATAGTGACGTATTCACGTATGCGGTTACGGTCACCTATTTCTAATCGTGTTGGTTCGCCGTCATATTTCAAATCCTGAGGTTGCTCACCAATCGAGGCAAACTGAAAGATATGATTGTCCTTACCTATTTTCGTTGGACCTTTAATGACTACGTGCGGCTCGATCACCGTACCTGAATCAATTTCAACACCAGCTTCAATAACGCAAAAGGGCCCGATTGAAACATCATCTGCAATGATGGCAGATGGATCAACAATGGCGTGAGAGTGAATCACTTGAATTTATTCCTTTTCTTTAGCTGCACACAGTAAATCGGCTGTGGTCACGATATTACCATCAACACTTGCCTCAACATAGAACTTCCAGATAACCTTGGATTGACGCTTTACTATCGCTTTCAACATGAGTTGATCACCAGGAACAACCTGACGTTTGAAACGAACGTTATCGACACCTACCAGCATGTAAAGCAAATCATCGCTGGGTTCTTCGCTCATGGTTTTAAAACCTAGCAAACCTGTTGCCTGAGCCAGCGCTTCGATAATAAGCACACCTGGCATAATTGGTGTTTCAGGAAAATGACCATTAAAAAATGGTTCATTAACCGATACATTTTTTATTGCAGTGAGTGTTTCGCCTGGAGTACATTCGAGCACACGATCAATCAACAAAAATGGATAACGGTGCGGAAGGAAACGCCGAATCTCTTCAATATACATTTCACTCACAATTTATCTCCAGTCTAATAAGTTAAAATCATCTAACATTTAATCAGATGATGGTTTTTTTTTCTAATTTTGCCACGCGCTTCGCCAGTTCATCAAGACGACGAAAACGCGCACTATTTTTACGCCAATTTGCAGTTGTATCCATCGGTGTACTAGATGAATACGAACCCGATTGAGTGATCGAGCGCGTCACCATGGTTCGACCTGTAATCATTACATTGTCAGTGATGGTTAGATGTTCAACAATACCCACCAGTCCTCCAATTAAACAGCCACTACCAATATGCGTACTTCCTGCTATCGCTGTTGCAGCTGAAATCACCGTGTTATCACCAATACTGACACCATGCGCAATCTGTATCTGGTTATCCAGCTTTACGCCGTTGCCAATGATAGTATTTTCCAGCGCACCTCTATCGATCGTTGTATTGGCTCCGATTTCGACATTGTTACCAATATGGACACTGCCAATCTGGGGTATCTTTAAATACCCCTCACCATCCTTAACAAAACCGAATCCATCAGCACCCAGAACAACGCCAGAATGAATAATGCAATTATCACCAATTTCACAACCGTAGCCGATCGTTACATTTGCATTAATGCGCGTATTTGAACCGATGACAACATCATCCTCAATCACGCACCCAGCTTCGATCTGTGAACCAGCACCGATTCTGGCGCCTGCTGAGACAAAAACACCAGCCGCTATAGTCGCCGTTTTATCGATATTGGCTGATTCCGCAACAATAGCACTTGCACTTATACCTGGTTCAGACTTTTTCGGTGGATACAAAAGATTAGCCACTTTTGCATAAACCAGTCTTGGATTATCCGTAACCAGAGCAGGTACAGGACACACGTCCAGAAACTCAGGTTTTATAATCAGAGCTGAAGCCCTGGTTACCGACAAATATTCAACGTACCGGGGATTTGAAATAAAGGCAATTTCACCGGAAAGCGCTGAACTAATTTCAGCAATACTTTCTATCAGGCAATCTTCACCGACAAGCTTACAACCTGTTCGTTCTGCAAGTTCTAACAAGCGGTATTGCATTACGTTTTTATTTCTTCTTAAATTCTTTTTTCATTCTATCAAGAATAATATCTGTAATATCAAGCTTGTCTGCAGCAAATACCACGCCTTCGCTTAGAATCAAATCATATTTATCTTTTTTTGCAACATCGTTAATAATGTCACGAATAGCTTTTTGTAACACAGCCAATTCCTGATTACGCATTGTTGATACTTCCTGATTCAACGTTGTTTCCATTTGTTTAAACATTTGAACCTTACCAATCAGTTTGGTTTTTAGCTCATTCAACTTGTCTTCAGTCATAACAAGTTCATTACGTTTGTAATTTTCCTGCATGGATTTAATTTCTTTTTCTAAATCCTGCAACTCCTGTTTTTTACCGCCAAATCGTTCCATCATTGCAGTATTAACAGCTTCAACCTGTGGAGCCTGAGTTAATAACTTTTCAACTCCAACAAAACCGATTTTAAGTTCACTTGCTGCCATAGCATTAGTGCAAGCAGTCATTACAAACAGAGTTACTATTATAATTTTTTTCATTACCATTATCTCCTTAAAAGAAAGAACCTATACTAAATTGAAACACTCTTAAATCATCATCTTCAACATCATTCAGCGCCTTAGCCCAACTAAAACGCAAAGGCCCAATCGGTGCCAGCCAGACTAATGAAAGCCCTGTTGATGTACGCAATTCCTCTCCCGAAAAACCTACTTCTGACGCATTAAATGTCGGAGCTGTATCAAGGAAGACATTACCAATATCATAAAAAGCACTAAACCTCACCGATGTAGGTGGCTTATCTACGAAGGGTATCGGAAAAATAAGATCTGCGCCAGCCGTGACACGCATATTTCCACCGATAGGGTTACCATAATCATCACGAGGGCCTAATGAATTGGAGTCATACCCTCTAACCGTGCGCAAGCCACCAGCAAAATATCGCTCATAGAATGGCAAAGAATCTAAATCAGCATAACCATTACCGTAGCCCAAATTAGTTCTTAATAATAAAGTTAAATCGTCAGTCAGACCAAAATATAGTTTTGTCAAATAACTGACCTTATAAAACTCCAGATCACTACCAGGTGCCGACAAATTTATCCCAACAGTTTGTGAGCTACCCCTTGTCGCAAATACTGTTCTATTACGTGTGTCATAAGTATAACTGGCATTAAGCAAAAAGTTATTATAACTATCGCCATGCACATTGACAAAATCATTAGCTTCAAGCGATGGATTGACACTCGATAGCGTTAGCTCAACACGGCTCAGGCCATAACCTAATCGCAGGGTTGAATATTCTGTTAGCGGAATACCATAGTTGACATTAGCGCTATAAGAATCAGTTTTGAAATCATTAATCTCTTCTTCTGCCGCATCCCTTTTTGCATAAGACAAACTGATAGTACGACTGACACCATCAATTGTATGATAAGGGTCTGTAAATGAAATATTGTAAACCGTATTGGCTGAATCAGTGTTGACATTAACCGCAAGACGCTGACCTGTACCCATTAGATTTTCCTGAGTCAGCCCAACATTAAATAAAACTCCCTGAGTTTGAGAGTAACCAGCTCCAATATTAAAACTACCAGACAAACGTTCCTCTACGCTAATTTCGAGATCTACCATGTCGTCAGTACCAGGAACAGGCCTGGTTTCTACATCAACATTTTCCAGGTAACTCAGTCGCTGCAAACGAATCTTTGAACGTTCAAGCTTATCACTGGCGAGAATTGATCCTTCCATTAACCTGATTTCTCTCCTTAGTACCTCTTCATGGGTTCTAAAATTACCATGGAAATTGATATTTCTTACATGGGTTTTATTACCAGGCACCAATTGATAAGTTAAATCAATGGTTTTTGTCTGCTCATCAACTTCAGGAACAATTTTTACTTTAGCAAAGGCATAACCTACTTTTCCAAGGCGATCTTCTAGATTTTTCTGGGTAGACGTCATCAGTTTCCTCGAAAAAACCTTGCCTGATTCAGTCAAAATAAGAGCATTTAAAACATCCTTGTCAACCACCATGGTTCCGACCAGTGCAACCTTACCGACGCTATACTGATCCCCCTCTTCCACATTAATGGTGATATAAATATCTTTTTTATCAGGTGTAATCGACACCTGCGTCGAATCGGCAGAAAACTTGATATAACCACGATCAAGATAATAAGAACGTAAAGTTTCTAAATCAGCATTAAGTTTTGGCTTTGAATATTCATCTGCATCTGAAAAAACAGCAAACGAGCTCGGAATACCTAACTGTAATTCACCCAATAAAAGATCATCATCAAACTTCTTGTTGCCAATGATATTTATTTGTTTGATTAAGGCAATTCGTCCTTCAGATATTTCAATATTAATATCTACGCGATTTTGATCAAGCTCAGTAATTTCAGTTTCAATGCGAATACCGTATTTTCCCTGACTAAAATAAACCCGCTCTAGTTCTTGCGTCAATTTTTCAAGCAAAGAACGATTGTAAATACGACCCTGAACAATACCAATATCTTCTAGAGCGCCTTCCAGTGTCTTACTATCTATATCTGAATTACCCGAAAAATTAACTTCCGATATTGAAGGCCGCTCCTTAACTTTTACAATCAGAACATCACCATCTCTATACAGCTGAACATCTGCAAAGAAACCTGTTTTATATAACTCCTTAATAGAGAAAACGACCTGCTTATCATCCATTGGGTCACCTACCTGTACGGGTAGATAATTTAACAAGGTGCCGTCAGGTAATCGCTCCAAACCTTCAATTCGAATATCAGTAATAATAAAATTTTCAGCAGACCATGTAACCCCTGAGACCATTAACAGATGTGCCAGAAAAAAAATTCTGACCAATGTGGAACTTAAATTAAAGCTAAAAGACATCATTACATAAACCGCTGAAAATCATTATAAAAGGCAATTATCATTAACGCCGCAAGTATGACAATACCAACTTGCTGCGCCCGTAGTTCAAAAGCTTCAGATACTGGTGAACCTTTTATAGCTTCAATTAAATAATAAAATAAATGGCCACCATCAAGCATAGGAATAGGAAATAAATTTAAAACACCTAAACTCACTGAGATAATTGCCAAAAAACCAATAAATGTAGATAAACCAATATCTGCTGTCACACCTGCATATTTTGCAATGGTAACTGGCCCTGATATATTGCTCAAAGAGGCCTCACCAACAATCATTTTCCATATAACTCTTACTGTTAGCTTCGACATATCCCATGTCTTCACGATAGCTGCAGGTACGGCTGAAAAGACATCGTACTCAATATCAACAAATAATTTATCTTTAAACTCTTGCGGTATTTCCTGATAAGCACCGATAAAACCTTTGCTTTCACCATTTTTTTCTTTTGAGCCTGGAATTACTACGATAGTTTTTTCTTGCCCATCACGAAGCACAACAAAATTGATTGGAACTCCCTGCCCAATCTCTACACGATCAACTAGCTCGCTCCAATGATTAATAGTCGCATCATCAAGCGTGAGCAGACGATCACCCTTCTTTAAACCAGCCTGTTCAGCTGGTCCATCTTTGATCACACCACCAATAACTGCTGGAAATTCTGGCCGCCAGTGATTAAAGCCTAAGTCTGCCATGACATCAGACTCATGTTCTAGCAACTGAGTACCCGTCAGATCAACAAGCCTGTTTTTAATCAACCCATCGACGCTCTTAACCTGCACATCGAGTGTGCCGCCATCAAGGCCCTGATCAAGTACTATCAGATTAAAATCTGACCATGATACTACCGTGTCATCACCCACTTTTAATATTTCATCTTGATTTTCAAAACCCGACAAAGCCGCTATCGAATTCTCAGGGGGGGTTCCAAGCAATGCTCTTTCAACTGTGAGGCCAGATAAGAAAACAAACCAGTAAAGAATAACGGCAAGAACAAGATTAAATACCGGACCAGCTGCAACGATGATAGTACGTGACAGTAATGGTTGTGTATTAAAAGCATAAGGTTTATCTTCTTCAGCGACCTCCGCTTCTCGCTCATCCAGCATTTTTACATAACCACCGAGCGGAATGGCTGCAATCACATATTCAATAGTCTTACCATCGACCTTGCGAGTCCAGGTATACAACGACCGGCCAAAGCCGATAGAGAAACGCAGCACTCTTACGCCCAATTTTCGCGCTGCCCAATAATGTCCAAACTCGTGAATAGACACCAAAATAGCAATAGCTATTATGAAAAATAAAAGATTATGTAAGATGCCCATATTTATAATTGTTGTTTTTTGGCTATATGTTCGTTGGCCATGTTTCTGGCCTCATTATCTGCAGCTAAAATAGATTCTATGCTTGTCACATCTTCATTAATTGTCATGCTTTCAAGTGACTGTTCAATTACATCAGCTATGTCAGTGTAAGCAATTTTATTCTCTAAAAATGACGCTACCGCAACTTCATTAGCCGCGTTTAAAATTATGCTGGCTGTACCACCCATGCGTATAGCTTCATAACAAAGTCTCAAGCACGGGAAGCGTTGAAAATCAGGTTTTTCAAACTCCAGTTTTGCGACCTCAAATAAATCAAGAGGTTCAACTCCTGATACCATACGATCAGGAAAAGCTAAGGCGTGGGCAATGGGGGTGCGCATATCGGGATTACCCAGCTGCGCCAGGACTGAACCATCTGCATAGGAGACCATTGAATGAATGACACTCTGTGGATGCACAACAACTTCGATATCATCCAGAGCCACTCCAAATAACCAATGCGCCTCAATAACCTCCAAACCCTTATTCATCAGCGTTGATGAATCGACTGAGATCTTTGGTCCCATCTCCCAATTAGGGTGATTCATCGCCTGCTCTGATGTTACTGAAACCAATTGTTCGTTTGTGAAGGTACGAAATGGACCACCACTCGCTGTCAGTAAAATTTTGTTAATGCCTGCATCATTGGCAGCACTCTTATTCGATGCGGGCATACACTGAAAGATAGCATTGTGTTCGCTATCGACAGGCAATAATTCTGCATTATTCTTTGCTACCGCATCCATGAATAGCTGACCCGACATCACCAAAGCTTCTTTGTTAGCCAGTAATATGCGTTTACCTGCTTCAGCTGCAGCCAGGCTCGGCAACAAACCTGCCGCACCAACAATACCTGCCACCACCGTATCAACATCATCAAGGCTGGCTACCTGACATAAACCCTGCACACCAGACAGTACCTCTGTCTTAGATCCTTGTTTACGTAAAACATCATTTAACTGCTGCGCGGCAGACTCATCGCACATAACGGCAAACTGCGGATGCCAGCGCAAACATTGCTGAGTCATTGACTCAACATCGGTGTTTGCTGTCAGCGCCCTCACCTGATATTTATCTGTATGTCGAGAGATGACACTCAGTGTACTTTTACCAATGCTCCCGGTTGAACCAAGGATGGTTACAACTCTGGACATTAGTACAAACCTTTAACTGGCACGACCAACCAGTCAAACATCACAACAAAAACTGGCATAACAGCCAGGACACCATCGACACGATCAAGAATACCGCCATGACCAGGTAAAATATTACCACTGTCCTTTATACCCGCTTCACGCTTCAAAAAACTTTCGTACAAATCACCAGCAACAGAAAGAATCGTAAGCAACAATGACATACCTACCAACATCAACCACTGAGCACCGGTCAACTCAAAATAGTAACCGCCAAGGACGGCATAAACACCAGTGGCAAACAAAGCACCCCAAAGTCCTTCGAGAGTTTTCCCCGGGCTCACATTAGGCGCCAATTTATTTTTACCGAATCTTTTACCACTAAAATAAGCACCACTATCTGCTATCCATACCAGCATCATGCTATATAACAACCACTCTGCACCCTGCTCCGTACCGTGAATAACATACATAGCAACAATGGCTGAAGGCACTAACAGAAAACAAACCAGTAATTTTTTTGCAGAAATAACTGAGCCTTTCAATTGTGGCTGTGCAGATTTCAGGAAAACGGGCATTACAAACCACCAGACTGAGGCCAGTAGCAACAATATATAAATATACTGAGACAGGTATTCAATACAAAACCAGGAAAAGGCACTGATAAATAAAGCAAACACTGATCGCAATAAAAATGATTGCACACCACCAAGGCGAGCCCATTCAAAACCGCAGACAAAAGCAACTGGCAACAAAACATATAACAAGGTCGTTGTCGGTTGAAAAAGAATTACCCAGATAACAGCCAGCGCTAGTGGAACAGCCGTCAAAATACGATGCAATAACATTTATTTAGTCACAGTTTTATTATTGTTAATCTGCGCAGGCGTTTTACCGAAACGACGTTGCCGTGTTCCATACCATTCAATCGCCGCTTCCAGGGATTTATTATTAAAGTCAGGCCATAAGGTATCCGTAAAAAAAAGCTCTGTATATGCTATTTGCCACAACAGAAAATTACTAATACGGCTCTCGCCACCAGTTCTTATAAAAAGATCAATTTCAGGCAAGCCAGCCAGAGATAATTCACCTGATATCAGTGACTCATCGATATCATCAACAGACAAATCCCCAGAAGAAACTTGTTGAGCAATGCGTTTGCAGGCATCCTTAATATCCCAACGACCACCATAATTTGCAGCAATCGTTAAGGCTAAACCGGTATTATCAGCAGTCTGCTTTTCAGTTTCGTTAATTACCGATTGCAACTCGTCAGGGAAAGCAGTGCGATCTCCAATGAATTTGACACGGACATTCTGCTTCTTCAACTTCAGCATTTCGCCTTTCAGTGTCGAAATAAATATCGACATCAAAGCATCCACTTCTTTTTTTGGCCGACTCCAATTTTCACTACTAAACGCAAAAACCGTTAATGCTTCAATTCCCTGCTGGTCACAATTTTCAACAATGGCACGGGTAGCACTAACGCCAGCACGATGACCAGCGCTTCTTGGTAAAAAACGTTTTTTTGCCCATCGTCCATTACCGTCCATTACAACAGCAACATGTTTGGGAATCAGGGAGGAATGATCGCTTTCGCTCATCAATAGCACTTTTGTAATAAACTCGCTTCTAGACTTCCATTAACTCAGTTTCTTTTTTACTCAGCACATCATCAACTTTAGCCACAAAACTATCCGTCAATTTTTGCACTTTATCTTCTGCCTGCCGAGCTTCGTCTTCGGTAATCTCTTTTTCCTTTAATAAGTCTTTAAAATCACTGTTTGCATCGCGGCGAATATTTCTAATAGCCGTTTTTCCACTTTCAGCTTCTTTTCTTACTACTCGCACTAAATCATGACGACGCTCTTCTGTCAGCTGAGGCATAGGAATCCGAATCAGCGTACCAGCAGTAGCAGGATTCAAACCCAAATCAGATTTCATGATGGCTTTTTCAATGGCTTTAACCATATCTTTTTCCCATGGCGAAATCATCAGTGTTCTGGCATCTTCTACAGAGATATTAGCTACCTGTGATAAAGGTGTAGCAGCACCGTAGTAATCAACCGTAATATGATCAAGCAAACTTGGGTGTGCTCGACCTGTTCGAATCTTTGTTAACTCAGTGCGTAAAGACTCAACACTTTTACCCATACGAGTTTCAGCATCTTCAATAATCTCATCGATCATTTACTTCTCTCCAATTACAACTTCAGTTCCAATAGACGGATTAACTAAAGCTTCAGGCAAAGCGCCTGCATCATTTAAATTAAAAATACGCAGTGGCAACTTATTATCACGACATAAAACCACGGCGGTTGCATCCATAACCTGTAAGTTTTTATCCAGTACTTCGTCATAGCTCAGTTTCTCAAAGCGTTTAGCCGCAGGATTCTTTACTGGGTCAGAATCAAACACACCATTCACCTTGGTCGCTTTCATTATAACATCAGCCTTGATTTCTATGGCGCGCAGGCAACCGGCGGTATCGGTAGTAAAATAAGGATTTCCGGTTCCAGCAGCACAGATCACCACCTTCGAATTTTCAAGATGAGCTATCGCATCACGCTGGGTAAACTCATCACATACTCGTGGCATGGCCAGTGCCGACATGACCACGGCCGACTGACCAATCTTTTCCAATGCATCCTGCATAGCAAGGCTGTTCATCACCGTCGCCAGCATACCCATGCTGTCACCCGTGACACGATTCATGCCTGATTCGGCCAGGCCCGCACCGCGGAAGATATTACCACCACCAATAACAATGCCTACCTCAACACCCATTGCGACCACTTCTGCTATCTCTTTGGCAACACGATCAATCATGGCTGGATCAATACCATAATCCATCTCACCCATCAGCGCCTCGCCACTAAGTTTGATTAACACTCTTTTATATAAGATCGATTCTGATGTCATAACACTACCAAATGGGTTACATAAAAAACCGGGGCAAATTCCCCGGTTTTTTTATTTTTTCAATACTGGCCTTTACTTACTTAGCACCAATTTGTGCCATGACTTCGTCAGCAAAGTTTTCTACTTTTTTCTCGATGCCCTCACCAACTTCATAACGAATAAAGCGAGTAACTGTTGCACCGGCATCAGCCAACAAAGCACCAACGGTTTTATCCGGATCTTTTACAAATGGCTGACCCACTAATGTGATCTCTGCCAGATATTTGCGGATACGACCTTCCAACATTTTTTCTACGATTTCAGCAGGCTTGCCACTTTCCAGTGCCTGAGCACGAAGAATCTCTTTTTCTTTATCAAGTACATCAGCAGAGACTTCCGATTCTGATACATATGTAGGATTACTAGCTGCAATATGCATAGCGATATCTTTAATCAGGTCATCATTACCATTTTCCATCTCAACCAGTACGCTCATACGCGCACCATGCGCATAGCTACCGAATGCACCATTTGAAGTTTCTAGCAGTTCAAAACGGCGAACCTGAATATTCTCGCCAATCTTGGCAACCATCGCCTGACGAGTTTCTTCAATAGAACCTTCGCCGCCTTCCATTGGAAGCGCAACCAGAGCTTCAACAGAAGCCGGCTGATTAGCCAGAGCTACTTTTGCTACTGATGAAGCGAATGACATAAACTCATCGCCACCTGATACGAAATCAGTTTCACAGTTTGCTTCAAGAATAACGGCTTTCTTGCCGTCTTCGCTGATTTCAATCGCAACACGACCCTCGGCAGCAACACGACCAGCCTTCTTGTCGGCCTTGGCAAGACCAGACTTACGCATGTTTTCAATTGCAGTATCGATATTTCCTTCAGCTTCCTGCAGTGCTTTCTTACATTCCATCATGCCTGAGCCAGTACGCTCACGCAGTTCTTTAACCATTGACGCTGAAATCTGCATCATTTCACCTCTTTAAATAGTAATAATCAGGGATTCGAATAATGACTATTCGTCATCCTTTTTAGCGGCCTTTTTCTTAGGGGCTGCTTTCTTTTTAGGAGCTGCTTTCTTTTTAGGTGCGGCTTTCTTCTCAGGAGCAGCAGCTTCTTCAGCTTTCGCTTCTACAACAACTTCTGCAGGCGCTTCTACTGCTTCTACGACTGGCGCGTCTTCAGCTTTAGGTGCTGCTTTCTTTTTAGGTGCAGCTTTCTTCTTAGGCGCTGCTTTAGGCTCTTCCGCTCTTTGGATTACCGCTGCGGCACGACCTTCAATCACTGCATCAGCTATACCCTGTGTGTATAAACGAAGCGCTTTAATCGCATCATCATTACCGGGAATAACATAATCAATACCATCAGGTGAGCTGTTTGAATCAACAATACCAAATACAGGAATACCCAGTGTTTTAGCTTCCAGTACGGCAATATCTTCGTGACCTACATCGATAACAAAAATCGCATCGGGTAGACCTTTCATATTCTTGATACCACCAAGAACTTTCTCTTTCTTTTCCATTTCGCGAGTCAGACCCAGTGCTTCTTTCTTGATCAAACGATCAAAAGAGCCATTAGTAGACATTTCTTCCAGCTCGATCAAACGCTGGATGGATTGACGAATAGTCGAGAAATTGGTCAACATACCGCCTAACCAACGATGATTTACAAAAGGCATACCACAACGAGTTGCTTCTTCGCCTACAATTAGACGCGCTGCGCGTTTAGTACCAACAAAAAGGATGGTGCCTCTGTTTGATGCAATCTTGCCTAAAGCATTAACCGCATCGTTATACATGGGTAATGTTTTTTCAAGATTGATAATATGGATCTTGTTACGTGCACCAAAAATGAACTCAGCCATTTTAGGATTCCAGAAACGTGTTTGGTGACCGAAATGAACGCCAGCTTCAAGCATAAGGCGCATAGATACGTTAGACATAATTTTTTCCTATAGTAGGGTTAAGCCTCTATATACCCCATGAAATAACCGTTTATTAAGACGGCACCCAATGACATGTGACGGTATATGTGAGAAGTAAAATTAGATATAGTCCACCCCTGGGCGGTCACTATATCCCGTTAATGCCCAAGGAAACCTTGAGCGCGGGCGCTTTATACCATATTGAGAACTAAGAAACAACATTAGACAGCGTGTAATGCCTGCTCTAACATAACGATAACCGATTGATTAACATAGAATAATTACCGTGACTATACTGATAAAAAATAAACAGGAAATTGAAAAAATGCGCATCGCTGGCCGCCTGGCGGGCGAGGTCCTGCAAATGATCCGTCCCCACGTCAAAGCCGGTATTACCACCGATGAGCTGGACAGGATTTGCCATGACTACATTGTTAACGAACAAAAAGCGATTCCGGCACCACTGAACTATCATGGTTTTCCGAAATCCATTTGCACTTCGGTTAACCATCAGGTCTGCCACGGCATACCCAGTGGTAAAAAACTCAAAAAAGGCGACATCATCAATATAGACATCACCGTCATCAAAGATGAGTTCCACGGTGACACCAGCAAGATGTTTTATATTGGTGAACCACCGGTTAAGGCCAAACGCGCCTCAGAAGTATCTCTGGCCTGCCTCAAGCTGGGCATAGAACAAGTTAAACCCGGTGCTCACCTCGGTGATATCGGCCATGTTATCCAGCAGTACGCTGAGTCACACAACTGCTCTGTGGTTAGAGAATACTGTGGCCATGGCATCGGTCGCGGCTTTCATGAAGACCCCCAAGTTCTACACTACGGCAAAGCCGGTACAGGCGTTGTACTCGAAGCCGGCATGATCTTCACTATCGAGCCAATGATTAACGCCGGAAAACGCGAAGTGAAGTTACTCAGCGATAACTGGACCGTCGTCACCAAAGATCACAGCCCTTCGGGCCAGTGGGAGCACACTATACTAGTGACGGAAACAGGCCATGAAGTTCTGACCCAATGTCCTGGCGACGAAATTTAAGTTAAAGCTTCCTGCTCATGAAAAACGAACAAGCCACCGCGAATTCGCAGATCGAGTCTTTACTCGATTTAAGCGGACTTGAAAAAGTCTTTTCAGAAAATAGCCTGAATGTTGTACTGCCATTAAAAAAGGCCGTCACTCAAATCAATGATGGCTTAAAAAATCTATATCAATCGGGCACTGATGTTGAAACTATTGTTCGTGGACGCTCAGACCTGATTGATCGCTTACTGGTCACCGTGTTTCAGCATTTATTTCGTGACGTTAGCCAACAGGTATCACTAATCGCGGTTGGCGGGTATGGTCGCGGTGAACTGCACCCTGCTTCTGATATTGATCTGATGCTGCTGCTGGCTGAAGAAGAAAATGAACAAACCAAAGAGGCACTGGAACGCTTCCTGACATTACTCTGGGATAGTCGCCTTGAAATCGGCCACAGCGTAAGAACACTCGATGAGTGCGTCACCGAGGCCAAAAAAGATATCACGGTCGTCACCAATATAATGGAAGCGCGCCTACTCAGTGGCGATCAGAATCTGTTCAACGAGATGAAAGCTCGAACAGACCCTGACCGTATATGGGATAACCAGTCTTTTTTTCAATCCAAACTAGAAGAGCAGTTACAACGCAGCGGAAAGTTCAATGATACCGCCTATAGTTTAGAGCCTAACATTAAAGAAAGTCGTGGCGGCTTACGTGACATACAAATGATCGGCTGGGTCGCCAAGCGTCACTTCAATGCGCAAAACATGCAAGACCTGGTCGCAAAAGATTTTCTGCAACAAGATGAGCTCAATACCCTGTTAGAGGGGCAACACCTACTCTGGAAAATTCGTTGCAGCCTGCACTATTTAGCAGGGCGTCGTGAAGACCGTTTGCTGTTTGATTACCAACGTGATCTCGCCGAGGAGTTTGGTTTTAAAAATGATGAAAACGATCATAATAACCAGGCCATTGAGCAATTCATGCAACAGTATTACCGCACCGTCATGGAACTGGAACGACTCAATGAAATGTTGTTGCAATTATTCAGGGAAGCCATTCTTTACGGCGATGAAGATTGTGAAGCTGAAATCATTAATAACGAATTTCAAACACGCCACGGTTATCTGGAAGTTCGCGACACCAGACTTTTTATTGATAAGCCATCAGCATTACTTGAATTATTTTATATCATGGAGGAACACCCTGAGATTCAGGGAGTGCGCGCTGAAACCATCCGACTGATTCGTGAACATAAACATTTAATCAATGATAATTTTCGCGCCTCAACAAAAGCAAAAAAAATATTTATAAAAATCATTAACAACAATCGTGGCGTTACTCACGAATTGCGCAGAATGAATCGCTACGGCATTCTTGCAGCTTACATTCCTGCCTTTGAATCTATCGTCGGACGTATGCAATATGATTTATTTCATGCATATACCGTCGATCAGCACACGCTATTTGTTATCAGGAACTTACGGCGATTTTCTGTTCCCGAGTTCTGCCATGAGTTTCCGTTGGCCAGTGGCATATTTCATCATTTAAAAAAACCAGAATTACTCTACCTGGCCGGATTATTTCATGACATAGCCAAAGGCCGCCAGGGCGATCATGCCATCCTTGGTGCAGAAGATGCACTCGAATTCTGCATCAGTCATGACATGAACACCAATGATGCGGAACTAGTCAGCTGGTTAGTACGCAGCCATTTGCTCATGTCAATAACCGCTCAACGAAAAGATATCAGTGACCCGGATATTATTAGAACATTTGCCGAGACTGTGCGCACAATAACGCGCCTGGATTATCTTTATCTGTTAACCATGTCAGATATCCGCTCAACCAATCCAAAACAATGGAACAGCTGGAAAGACAACTTGTTAAGTGAGTTATATAACAAAACAGCATCTCTGCTTCAAAAAGGTCTCGACACACAAATAGACAGATTTGAAAACATTCAGCTAAATCAGACTGATGCTTTACGCATGCTGGATCTCAAAGGTGTCAGCACACATCAGGCACATGAAATATGGAAAAACTTTAACAACGAATATTTTCTGCGACATACACCCGGCGAAATTGTCTGGCACACACAATTAATATTTAACAAAAGTAACGACAGAAAACCGTTAATAAAGGCTCGCATTAACAATCAGTCTGAAAGCCTGGAGCTTTTTGTTTACACACCATCAAGAGAAGCCATATTTGCAACCGTGGTTAGCTCAGTTGGCCAACTAGGCCTGAACATCGTCAGTTCAGAAATAGTTAATTGTAAAAACAACTACGCACTCGAAACTTTCAAAATAATTTCTGACAACTACACACTTGAAGTGCTCGAACATAGTGTTATTGAAATACTGCCCGAGCTTCAGAGAAAACTTGCCAATAAAGACACCAAGCTAAACGATGCAAGCTGGGCAACGCCGCGAACGCATCGGCACTTCGATGTACCTACCCTGATCACTTTCGAAGAGATTGCCGAAACTAATACTGTTAGAATTCATATCGATACTGTCGATCGTCCTGGCGTATTAACTTTTATCGCAAAAGCTTTTATTGAATGTAATATAAACATCCTCAGTGCAAAAATATCAACCGCCGGTGAAAAAGCTATCGACTACTTCGATATTCGACACAAAGATACAGAAAAAATTCTCGATAAAGAATTACAAGAACAACTAAAATCCACCTTACTTAACTATTTATAAAACAACATGTCGCATACACTTGATCTCGCTAAAGCTCTTATTTCACGCCCATCTGTCACACCAGACGATAAAGATTGCCAGAAACTAATGGCTGATTACTTACAGCCTTTAGGATTTAATATTGAAAACATGAGATTTGGCGAGGTGGATAACCTCTGGGCGCGTTATGGCACAGAAGCGCCTCTGTTTGTTTTTGCAGGCCATACCGACGTTGTGCCTACCGGTCCTGTAGATAAATGGACTCACCCTCCTTTTGAACCAACACTCGACGGTGACACACTCTATGGACGCGGCACTGCCGACATGAAAAGCAGCATCGCTGCGATGATGGTGGCCTGCAAAGCCGTTATTGAATCGGGCGCAGAAATCAAAGGTTCCATAGGTTTTTTAATCACCAGTGATGAAGAAGGCCCGGCGGCTGATGGTACGGTTCGTGTCATCGAAACGCTGGAGTCGCGTAACGAAAAAATCGACTGGTGTTTAGTTGGCGAACCTTCAAGCACCAACACAGTCGGTGATGTTATTAAAAATGGTCGCCGTGGCTCAATCGGTGGCACGCTCACCATACACGGCCAACAAGGTCACATCGCCTACCCTCATCTAGCTGAAAACCCTATCCACCTGTTTTCAGCGGCGCTCAATGATTTAGTGACTGAGCACTGGGATGAAGGTAATGAGTTTTTTCCGCCGACCAGCTTCCAGATTTCGAACATCAATGCCGGCACCGGTGCCACCAATGTTATCCCCGGTGATTTAGAAGTGCTATTTAACCTTCGCTTCTCGACTGAAATCACACACACTGAAATACAGACGCGCATCGAGTCCATCTTAAATAAACATCAGTTCAAATACACACTCGACTGGTCACTGTCGGGTCAGGCATTTTTAACACCACGCGGTGAACTGGTCGATGCGGTGCAGGCCGCTATTCTAGATGTATGTGATATTCAAACTGAGTTATCAACAGCTGGCGGCACCTCAGATGGACGTTTCATCGCACCGACTGGCGCACAGGTCGTTGAAGTTGGCCCGGTAAACGAAAGCATCCACAAAATTGATGAAAATATTAATATTAAGGATCTAGAAAAACTGACCGATATTTACAAAAATATACTTATTAATTTATTGACCTAAAAAGATCTAATCAGGAGTCAAACATGAACCTCGAAAAAGTCGTATTCAGCTTTTTTATGATATTAGCTCTAACACTCAACTTCGGTTTTTTTTACGGTGATGTTGGCAATCCCGATCATCATAATATCTATGAATTATTTGCCGTCATCGTCATTAACCTGATCGCCACGGTGCTTAAATTTGGTGACCGCTCACAACTGGGAGCAATGTTATTAGCCACCAGCCTGGTTGCCGTCGCGCAATTAATCTCTGCCTCCGTAGTCTGGACTTTTGCTGTCCACGTCCAGGAAACGGGCATGACCCCCACCGTCATGGCGACCATCGTTTCACTCAGTGGCGGTGCGTTACTGGCAAATATTATCTCAGTCATTCTTTTGATGATTGAAGCCGCCATGTTGCGCCACTAAAAGAGAAGAACCATGAATATGGTGACCTCAATAATACTTCGGCGCATGCGCACGCCGTTTTTAATATTGATAGGTGTTTATAGCGTAACCATATTGGGCATGGTGCTGATCCCTGGTGTTGATGACCAGGGCAACGTTTGGCGCATGAGTTTTTTCCATGCCTTCTACTTTGTTAGCTTTACCGCCACCACCATCGGTTTTGGTGAAATCCCCTATGCACTGACTGATGCACAACGCTTATGGGCACTGGTAACCGTCTACTCTACCGTTATCGCCTGGTTTTTTGCACTGGGTAAAATCCTTGGCCTTATACAGGACAAAGCTTTTAAAGCCGCTGTTGCCGCCAATAAATTTAAAAATGACATCAAGACCATTCATCAACCCTTCTATCTTATTTGCGGTTTTGGTGAAACCGGCAAAGCCATGGTTAATTCCCTCACCGAAGAACATTACCGTACTGTCGTCGTTGAAAAAGACGAAAAAAACCTCAACCAGTTAAATCTTGATGAACTCAAAGAATACGTTCCCAGTATTATCGGTGACGCATCCGAACCCGACGTACTGGAATTAGCCGGCATCAGACACAAAATGTGTCAGGGCGTCATAGCCATTACCGCTTCTGATGAAACTAATTTAAAAATAGCCATCACCAGCAAATTATTACACCCGGAAATAACAGTAGCCTGCCGGTCAGAATTCAAAGATTTCGAAGACAATATGCTGTCATTCGGCACCGAATATATTGTTAATCCGTTTGAGAGTTTTGCCGATATCTTCTCTATGCTGATACTTTCGCCTTCTCTGTATCTTATATATGACTGGTTAACCGGTGCACCCAACACAAAACTCAGCGAACCTATCTACATAAACAAAGGACCGTGGATACTCTGTGGTTATGGTCGATTTGGCCGTGAACTTTATAAACACCTAAAAGCCAGAAACATCCCCACGGTTATCATTGATCCCGATGAAAATCTGAAAGCTGAATTCGATAAACAGGGAGAAGACAGCCCATTTATCATCGGCACTGGAACCGATCACATAACATTAAACAAGGCCGGCATTGTCACAGCCTCGGGCCTTATTGCGGGTTCCGACAATGACTCCAATAATCTGTCCATGATCATGACAGCGTTAGAAATCAACCCCAATACGTTTATCATTGCCAGACAAAACAAATGGAACAACCACATTCTTTATTCATCATTTGATAAACACCATAAACATTCAGATGCTGCCGCTACCTGTCTGGTTATGCATCCACGGGAAATCATCGCCAGAAAAATCCGCGCTTATTGTCTCACCCCATTAATGGATAATTTTTTAAATCTAGCCAGACAACAGGATAACGAATGGTCAAATATCACCATCAGCAGGCTTAGCGCCATTGTGGGTGAATCAAGGCCGCACGTGTGGTCGGTGAATATCAATCAATCCTCTGCCCCCGTCATCACCGAGGCTTTAACAAGTGGTCGCACAATTATGATTTCACATCTGATGCAAGACCCCGGCGACCGTCTATCTCAGCTGCGTTGTGTACCTTTATTACTCATACGGGATAATCAGGAAATCCTGCTTCCCGAAGACGATCTGGAAATTAAAATTGACGACGAACTACTCTTCTGCGGAACACATCATGTCAGGGACAATATGCACTGGACACTCAACGTGATGCGCAGTCTAAATTACATAATGAGCTTCAAAGATGAACCTGAATCCTATATCTGGCGGTTGTATTATCGTCATCGGGAAAAGATGGAGAGAAGGAAGAACTTGCGTTAGGGTAAGTCTTGTAGGGTGGACTAAAAAATTATTTCCCACGTGTTTTTGTAGGATGTAAGCTTTAAAAATAATCGCTCAGTAATTCCGTTGCCCACCCGGGCAGATCATCCACCAGTAACTCAAGATTCCCATCAATAATTGTAGCAATTTGTTTGAAAGGATCATCTGCACGCGAATTATTTAGAATCCTTACATGGTTACAAAGAGGCAGTGCTTTTTTTATATGGTCAAGTAACCGCGGTATCCGATCTTCAATTTTTTTATCCGGTACGTTGTGCCCGCCTTCATTGACGCGCTGTGACACTCGCGCCTTATTCAGTGAGTCGGAATCCAGATGAATCATTACCAGGACAACTTCATAACCGAGAGTTTTTGCCTGTGCAAGAAAATCGATTTTTGAAGGATGAGAGAACACCGTTTCAAAACAAAAACTTCGCCCTTCAAGAATTAGCTCCGATCGCTTTTCGGCCGCTATTTGTGCCGCCTCATAACTATGCTGTTCAGGAGATTCAGGGTAAAGCTCTTTTGCAAGGATATCGGCGTTGATAAAGGGCAATCCGAGTGGCGCCAGTTGTGTACGATAAAAAGTACTCTTACCAGCACCGTTCCCCCCGGCAAGCAGCCACAGCTGCTTACGCAGAGTCAACGCTTAACTCGGTTGAGATGATAAATTCACCATTTTTAAATTGACCGATGTCAACCCGATCATCCTGAATGCGCTCAAGTTGACCCAGGTGGGAGAGCGAGGCCTGATATTTAACCGCACTATTTGTCACCGTAGCTGCGAGTGTTCCATGTAAACGTTCAGCCTCCATCGATTGAAAGACGGCATTGGGGTCAATTGGCTCAGCCAATACGGGTTCCACTTTGACTCGAGATAATCCTGTGGAAATAGACAAAAGAGTATCAGCATCAATAACAGTGGAGACACGACGACCGATATCAGCCCAGTACTCTACTTGCTCAGAAGCACTTCGATGAAAACGCTCTCCGGCCAGCGTGGCGGCCTGCATGAGATCTTGCTGAAGACGAACGGGAGATGCAGCTTTAGCCATAAACCTAACCTCATAGTGATTAACGAAACATTGGATTCATTGTAGCAGATTGCTACAATAGCGCAACCAGCACGGATCAAGTTGGGGTGGATGCGGCGCTTTATGATGGTACGCAAGTAGCCCGGATGAAGCTTTGCGGAATCCGGGGGTTGGTTATTTGGTTTATCCCAGATTGCGTTGCTCTCCATCCGGGCTACGGCACTGGGGCGTCCCAAACCGCATTCCTACGCGAATCATGGCAACGATAAACCCGCCACTACAGAGTTCCCCCAAAGCCTGCTAAAATCCCCCCTTTAAAAAGCCCCGGTAGCTCAGCTGGATAGAGCGTCCCCCTCCTAAGGGGAAGGCCACACGTTCGAATCGTGTTCGGGGCACCATTAATTTAAACATTCCACTGACAAAGGTAACCATCATGTCTAAAACAGTCATCCTTGAAACCTCCAAGGGTAATATCACGATTGAACTTAATGAAGAAAAAGCACCTGTTACAGTCGCTAATTTCATGAAATACGTGAACGACGGCTTCTATAATGGCACTATTTTTCATCGCGTGATTCCAAACTTCATGGTTCAAGGTGGTGGTTTCACCGCCGATATGTCGCAAAAGTCCGTTGAAGCGCCGATTAAAAACGAAGCGGATAATGGCCTTGCCAACCTTCGTGGCAGTATTGCTATGGCTAGAACTAACGACCCGCATTCAGCAACGGCTCAGTTCTTTATCAATCATAAAGACAACGGCTTCCTTGACCACACCGCCCCAACGGGACAGGGCTGGGGTTACTGCGTATTTGGTATGGTGACAGATGGTATGGACGTGGTTGATGCTATGGCTGGTGTTGCAACCGCTAATCACGGTGGACATGGCGATGTACCTACAGAGGCCATCACTATTGATAAGGCTACTGAAGCTTAGGTCTCTTCATGCGTGAATGGCTCTTTATATCAGACTTGCATCTCGATCCTGAGAGGCCTGAAATCATTCATCTATTTGAACGATTTGTCGATGAAGTCGCCATTCACGCAGAACGACTTTATATTCTTGGTGATTTTCTAGAATACTGGCTTGGCGATGACGATAAGGCTACTGGTCTCGAAGAGGTATTTCAATCACTAAGAAAACTCAGCGATGCCGGAGTCGATGTGTTTTATATGGCCGGCAATCGTGATTTTTTGGTTGGTGATACTCTCGCAAAAAAATGCGGTTTTAAAATCATTGATGAACCCTTCATTGAAACCATTAATAATCAGACAGTGCTTTTAATGCACGGCGATAGTCTCTGCACTGATGACACTGAATATCAACAATTCAGATCCGTAGTAAGAGATAAGGCCTGGCAGCAACAAATTCTGGCAAGACCACTACTGGAACGTGAACAAATTGCTCGCTCAATGCGCCTACAAAGCGAGTACGCCAATTCTGAAAAAGATTTCGATATCATGGACGTAAACCAGGATGCTGTCGTCCATAGCATGCAAGAGAATAACGCAAGCTTATTAATTCACGGACATACGCATCGTCCAGCGACCCACGAATTTAAAGTTAAGGCTAAGCCCGTCAAACGCATGGTTTTAAGTGACTGGCATAACAAAGGTAGTTACATTCGAATAAGTAAGAACAACGAAGCCGAACTAATCTCTTTTAGTTAGTCCATCTAAAGAATATTTCTGGTAACTTTCTTCCGGCTGAAAAATTTCAGCACCCACCTTTACTTTCTTGTAAGACAGCAATAACCTGGTTTTACCGTTGCTATGCCATTCTTGGATCGGCAAGCCTTTTTGGTAATAATCACCTTCGTTATAAACCTGATCAGACAAAAAACAATTGTTCTGATATTCTACAGGTGTTGCGTTAAGCAGCCGTGATTGCTGACCCGTTAATAATTTTTGATATGATGAAAAAGTAGCTGCCACATCTGCAAGCAATCCTTCTGCAAGGAGAATATCCATACACTTATCTTTAGAGTTATCAGAAGAAGTAACGCGAAAGTTATAAGTAGATTGCCCCGCTATTTTCGGTGCATCAGGAAGAATGTAATATTCAATATTAACTGTTTTACTTAGATCGGGTTTTTTATATTCGTATTTTGGGATAACTAGAACCGATTCATCTTGATGTGAAACACTATATATAACCTGCTTATTGTCATCATAAATCACATATCCACTTGTATCACCTGCCTGATCAATTCGAAGAAAACTATCGTTTACCGTGAATTTTACCTGATAGGTATCAGTTCCAGTTTCCTGTTCCTCATAAATAAGTTCGTAAGCATCAAGTCTTTTTTCTGCATTTGCATTGCAAAAGACAAAAAACAGAATAAATAAAAAAGCAATATGATTAATTTTAGTCATGGTTGAAATTATCTAGTGTGTCTATTTCGAGCTGCCAGCTCGATTAATTCCTGTTTAGAAAAACCTGCCGCCAATCTGGCTTCCTGATTCAATGAATCAAACATCGATTCTTCCATATATTCATCCAGTAATTGATGAAATGTTTCTGAAGAAGAAATTCCGCGCTGACGACATAATTCATTGAACCAGTAATTCCCTCTTTCAACATGTCCAATTTCATCACGCTGTATAACATCCATAATACCGGCAAGTTCTACCTCCCCAATACTTTGAAACTTTTTAATCATTCCCGGCGTCACATCCAGACCTCGTGCCTCCAATACCCTCGGTACCAATGCCATTCTTACCATGACGTCATGATCGGTTTTTACCGCCATTTCCCATAAACCATTATGCGAATCATAGGCACCATAAAATGATTTTTTTGATTTAAGATAAGCTTCCAATAATGAATAATGCAAAGCTTCTTCAACAGCGATATTCAACCAGTCGGTATAGTATTGTTCCGGCATTGCTCTGAATCGATAGACTGCATCCAGAGCAAGATTAATGGCATTAAATTCGATATGTGTAATGGCATGTAGCAGTTTTATGCGCGCAGGCTCAGAATTAAAACCTCGCTTTGGAACATCTCTGGGATTAACCAGTTTTGGATGTTCTGGTCTACCCGGTATGACAACTCGCTTAGCTGCTTGAGATGGTATTACATTTAGCTGGCCAGCTAACCACTGTTTATTTAAATCACGAACAGCTCGAATTTTTTCACTGGGATCATTCAAAACTAGACAATCTAAAGCCCCATCAAATAAATTTATAGTTTTATTACCCATGGCTATTAGTCTACCAATTAAAGACCAAAAAAAAGACCTGCAAAGCAGGTCTTTTTTATACGATTAAATAGAATAGCTATTTAATAATGATGTTATCGGCATTCTTCTTCAAAGTAGCCTCGGCTATACCTTTGACATTCATTAGCTCTGCTGAAGATTTGAATGGACCATTGGCATCACGATAAGCCACGATGGCCTCAGCTTTTTTCTCACCAACACCAACTAGCTCAGCCGATAATGTAGCGGCATCGGCTTTATTGATGTCAACTGGAGCTGCAAATACAGATACAGAAATTGAAAGGAGTAAAGATAGTAATACGGATTGAATGATTTTCATCATAACGCTTCCCTGTGTTGTGAATAAGAGCTCTTAAACTACCATAGCCTTTTTAATGATGCAACTGTTATATCTGGGCATTAATTTCCTGTAAAACGCGAACAGGATCATCTGATTGCGTGACAGGACGGCCTATGACCAGGTAATCTGACCCATTATCTATCGCTTGCCTGGGTGTCATTATTCTATTTTGATCATCTGCATTAGCATTTTCTGGTCGGATTCCCGGTGTAACCAACAGGAAATCATCACCGCACAGTTGTTTCAACATAGCGGCCTCTTGAGCTGAGCAAACAACTCCATCTAGACCAGCATTTTTAGTCATCGTGGCTAGTCGTTTCACGAAATCAGCAGGATTCTGATCGATGCCCAACGCTCTCAGTTCATTTTCACCACTACTAGTTAACAAGGTAACTGCGATCAAAAGCGGTGAATCATCATCGCAGAGCACATTATGAGCGGCTTCCATCATCGCCGTTCCACCCATACTATGTACATTCACCATCCATACACCCAGTTCGGCTGCTGATTCACAGGCTTTCGCTACCGTGTTAGGAATGTCATGAAATTTTAGATCCAGAAACACATCAAAACCTGACGAAACCATAGATTTGACCAGGCCTGGTCCACAACGCGTGAATAACTCTTTACCAACTTTTAATCGACAAAGCTCCGGGCTCAATTTATCCACCAGCTGCATGGCGGCGATATCACTCGGAAAGTCGAGCGCTACAATCACTTTTGAATCATTCATTTCTACGCTGCTTCTATCATTGTTGGTTTTACTTCTGCCCAACTTTGACAGCTGGGGCATAACCAGTAAAGTGTATTGGACTGGAATCCACAATGCTGACACTTGTAGTCGGAATCATCTTTTTGCATTTTAACTAGAGCCGATTTCAGATCGAGTAACAAAGTGAGTTCAGCCACATTAGCCTGATTGGTTTTATATTGAATGAGAGAGTGCAGGCCTCTAACATTAGGGTATTTTCTAATCCTGTCTGTCAGATATTCGATGGCGGACTCTTTACTCTGATATCGCTCAATTACCATCGCATGCTTCTCGATCATGGCCAGTGTCTGATGCCTTAATTCCACATCGGCGAGATAAACCAATAACTTGTCTGAATCACCCAGGCGATGATAACACTCAATAAGTTGATCGAGAATAATAGGGAAAAACTCTGCATCACGCTTTTCGACCTGCTCAAAATAGTAGACGGCCTGTTTGTAATTTTTTTTATCCATTTCATGCCTTGCAAGTAAGATGAGTGCACGAATAGAGCCTTTGTCATAATGCAGAGCCTGATCAGCATTATAAGCAAGCTGACTAATATCACCTTTTGTTTTAGCTATATCAGCTAATTCACAATAATACTGTGAGATTAGGACACCGACATCTGACTTTCCTTCAGAATACAAATCAATGCCCACATCAATTGCCTTGCGCCAATCTTTTTCCTGTTGAAAGATCAGAATCAGGTTTCGCTTAGCCTCTTCAGATTTTCTATCATGAATCAGCACTTCTTTAAACAAACCTTCTGCACGATCAAACCATCCTGCCGCGAGATAATCATAACCCAGCTCAAGTAAAACCTTGCTGCGGTATTCATCGGGTAGTGAAGGCCTGGCAATTAATCCCTGGTGTATTTTTATGGCTTTATCGATCTCGCCATTTTTTCGAAAAATCTTGCCCAGGGCAAAATGAGTATCAACAAGATCCCAATCTGTCTCAACCAACTTTAGAAATATATCAAGCGCCTTATCGTGTTCATCATTGAGCAGGAAATTAAGGCCGGTAAAATACTCAGATGGTAGTTTACGAGATTTATTTTTATTATTAGAACATCTGCGCCGACTAAACAAGAACAATGTTAATAAAATGATAGGGGTTAATAGCAACCAGGTTGGCAGCTCAGACAAATCAGTCACAACTTGATTCCCTGGTTAATATTATCTGTATAAAATGAGCGAATCTGCTCGGGGTAGAACTTAAAAAACCGTATCCTGATTGATACAGCCAATTTTCCATTTAGTGCCTAGCCTTTCTTTAAAGAGTCGTTTACACGCTCTCTAAGCTCTTTGCCTGGCTTAAAATGCGGCACATGCTTACCGGGTAATGAAACAGAATCGCCTGTTTTCGGATTTCTGCCTGAGCGTGGTGGCCTAAAGTGCAAGGAAAAGCTACCAAATCCTCTAATTTCGATTCTTTCACCACTGGATAACGAATTACTCATTCGTCCCAAAAGGCATTTGACAGCCAGTTCTACGTCCTTGTAGGCAAGATGTGTTTGCTTGCGTGAGATCCTCTCAATCAATTCAGACTTCATCATTGACTTTTCTAGTGATTCTTCAGTCATTGTTATTTTGAAACCTTCCTCGATTAACCGTCTTTATTTACCTTAATGTAGCAGATAAATTACTTTTTGTTAGCATCCATCTGTTCTTTCAGCAAATCACCTAATGTGGTTGCTGCAGTTTCCTGAGATTGTGAGTAATCTTTCATGGCTTCAGATTCGTCTTCGTAATCTTTCGCTTTCACTGAAAGGTTCAGAGCACGGCTCTTACGATCAACACCCATCAATTTGGCCTCAACTTCATCGCCAACTTTCAACACCATGCTAGCATCTTCAACGCGATCACGTGAAAGCTCTGATGCACGTAATGTACCTTCAACACCATCGCCTAAGTCAATGATTGCTGCTTTAGCGTCTACTGATAGCACGGTGCCTTTAACGATAGCACCTTTCTTGTACTCAGCCATATAGGTTGAAACAGGATCCTGCTCCATCTGCTTGATGCCCAGTGAAATACGCTCACGCTCAGGATCAATTGAAAGTACAACGGCTTCGATGGTATCGCCCTTCTTATAATCACGGATGGCTTCAACACCTTCGACATCCCATGAAACATCAGACATATGAACCAGACCGTCGATATCACCGTTCAGGCCAACGAATACACCGAAATCAGTGATTGATTTAATAACGCCTGATACTTTATCGCCCTTGTTATGTGTCGCAGAGAACTCATCCCATGGATTAGCTTTACACTGTTTCATACCCAGTGAAATACGACGACGCTCAGGATCGATATCCAAAATTGACACTTCAACTTCATCACCCAATGTAACTACATTGCCAGGGCTAACGTTCTTGTTAGTCCAATCCATTTCTGAAACATGAACCAAACCTTCAACGCCGTCTTCAATTTCAACAAAACAACCGTAATCAGTGATATTGCTAACTTTACCAAACAGACGTGAACCTTCTGGGAAGCGACGAGCAATTTCTGCCCATGGATCCTGACCCAGTTGTTTCAGACCCAGTGATACACGTGTTTTTTCTTTGTCGTACTTAAGAACAACCACGTCGATTTCATCACCCACTTCAACAATTTCTGAAGGATGACGAACACGTTTCCAGGCCATATCAGTGATATGCAGCAGACCGTCGATGCCACCCAGGTCCAGGAATGCGCCGTAATCGGTAAGATTCTTGACAACACCTTTGATAGTCTTGCCTTCTTCGATGCTTTCCAGCAAAGCTTCACGCTCAGCACTGTATTCAGTTTCAACAACTGCACGACGTGATACCACCACGTTGTTGCGTTTCTGATCCAGCTTGATTACTTTAAATTCGAGTTCTTTGCCTTCAAGGTAAGAAGTATCTCTAACAGGACGTACGTCAACCAGTGAGCCTGGAAGGAATGCACGAATATCGCCCATTTCAACGGTGAAACCACCTTTGACTCTACCAGTGATAGTACCAACAACAATTTCTTCCGCCTCGAATGACGCTTCTAGAGATGTCCATGCTCTTGCACGTTTCGCTTTCTCACGTGATAGACGCGTTTCACCGAAACCGTCTTCAACGGCCTCCAGAACGACTTCAACATCATCGCCAACAGCTACTTCTAACTCGCCAGCGAGATTATAAAATTGGTTTTCAGGGATAACACCCTCGGATTTTAGGCCTGCAGAAACAGTGACATAACCATCGTGAATTTCAACAACGGTTCCTGTGACAACGGTTCCCGCTGTCATTTCTGTGTGGGCTAGGCTTTCTTCAAATAATTCGGCAAAAGTTTCAGACATAATAGTTAGATTATTCGTTTACCTACCCGTAAGAAATCAGTGGTAGATAGACCTGGTTAAGTTAAATAGATGGCCTATGGAATGGTCCCGGCCGCTAATTTCAAACTTTCAACTTAAAACGCTGTTCAACAAGCTGCATGACCTGAGCACATACTTCATCAATACTCAAAGTTGAGGTATCGATAACAATGGCATCGTCTGCGGCTAACAACGGTGAAGCTGATCGTGTTGAGTCTCTTTCGTCGCGCTCCTGAAGCTCGACGGTGAGCTGCGAGAGATTAGCACTAACACCCTTCTCTTTCAACTGCTTATAACGCCTTTTTGCCCGTTCTTCGGCACTGGCGGTCAGAAATATCTTCAATGCCGCCTCCGGGAAGACGGTTGTACCCATATCACGGCCATCGGCCACCAAACCGGGCGCTTGAGCGAACGCTTTCTGTTTGTCGAGTAATGCCTGTCGCACTTCTGGAATGGCTGCGATTTTTGAAGCTAGTACGCCGGTAGCTTCAGTGCGAATAGCCTCAGAGACATTTTCACCGCGCAAATAAATACCCAGCGCACCGCCCGATGTCACGTACTCTATCTGCATATCCCTTGCCAAACCAGCAAGTTGTGACACGTTACCAAGATCAACATTATCACCAGCACTCAATGCCAGCAGACGATACAGCGAGCCACTATCGAGGATATGCCAGCCAAGTTTTTTAGCCACCAATAAACAAACCGTGCCCTTGCCTACACCACTGGGGCCATCAAGGGTCAATACAGGGATATTCGAACTCATCAGGAATTAGCCTTTAATTCAATGCTCAAGCCTGCGCTCGAAGCCAGATCGACAAAACTCGGGAAAGATGTGCTCACATTGTCACAGTCTTCTATTTCAATCTTACCTGTGGCACAGAGCGCGGCCATGGAAAAAGCCATGGCTATGCGGTGATCATCGTGACTATGCACCGTTCCCGATTGTATCGCCCCCCCCCGTATGACCATGCCGTCATCGGTAGCCCTGGCATCAACACCCAAAGCCTGCAGACCTTCCGCCATCACCTGAATACGATCACACTCTTTAACTCGCAACTCTTCTGCGCCGGTGATGACCGTTTCACCTTCTGCACAGGCCGCTGCGACAAAAATTACGGGGAATTCATCAATCGCCAGAGGAACCAGATGCTCAGGAATCACTGCACTTTTTAATTTCGCACTTCTGATACGAATATCCGCAACTGGCTCACCGCCTGCCTCGCGTGGATTCAGCAACTCAATATCTGCACCCATCAATTTCAAAATATCAATAACACCAGTTCGTGTCGGATTAATACCAACGTGTTCCAACGTGATATCAGAGCCTTTTGCAATGCTGGCACCGACCATAAAAAAGGCAGACGATGAAATATCTGCTGGCACATCAATATCGCAGGCAGTGAGCTTTGCCGGACCTTCGAGACACATGGTTGATCCTTTCACTTCTACGGGTACGCCAAAAGCCGTTAACATACGCTCAGTATGATCACGTGTTGGAGCAGGTTCGGTGACACAGGTTCTGCCCTCTGCATAAAGACCAGCCAGCAAACAGCATGATTTCACCTGCGCACTGGCCATTGGCATTTCATAATTAATCCCGTGTAACTGATGACCGCCTGATATTTTCAATGGCGGCCTACCCTCTGCGGCAGTTTCAACTACAGCCCCCATTTCAGCCAGAGGATTAGTCACACGCGCCATTGGGCGTTTTGAAAGCGATGCATCACCTTTTAATTCAACATCAAAAGACAACCCTGAGAACAATCCCGCAAGCAATCTCATTGACGTGCCAGAGTTTCCGACATCTAGTGCATGCTCAGGTTTTTTTAGACCCTGCATACCAACACCATGAACCACAACCTTGCCATCTTCCGGGCCTTCTATCTCAACACCCATGGCACGAAAGGCGCGCAGTGTATTCAGACTGTCTTCCCCTTCAAGAAAGCCGCTAATGTGACTAGTGCCTTCTGCGATAGAGCCAAACATAATCGATCTATGTGAAATGGATTTATCACCGGGAACACGGATATTGCCTTTTAAGACGCCACCATTTTTCACTGTAAATTTCATTAATTTTTTTCCAGAAATATTAAAAATAAATCAAGACTTATTACTGATTACTAAACTGATCTCGCGCTTTTTTTGCACGCTGAAAAATCTCGATAAGTGCATCACCATCACTGTCCTGCAAAGCACTGCTGATCATTTGAAGCTGATCTTCGTATTTTTTTATCATACCCAGAATATCTTCACGATTACTCAAACAGATATCGCGCCACATCACTGGATCACTGGAAGCAATACGGGTAAAGTCGCGAAAACCACCGGCGGCAAAACGAAATACTTCATCAACTTCTTCAAGATTATTCAGGCAATCAACCAGACCAAAAGCTAAAATATGCGGCAAGTGACTAGTCCCCGCTAACACCATGTCATGATGCTGCGCAGACATTGATTCAACTTCAGCACCCGCAGCCTGCCACATTTCAGAAACCAGATTAACTGCATCTGAATCTGTATTTTCTGCAGGTGTAAGAATCACTTTTCGATTTTCGTATAGTTCAGTAAAGGCAGCAGTAACACCGCTTTTTTCTGTACCGGCAATAGGATGACCAGCGACAAAACGATTCGAACTTTCACCAAAGGCAGCCTGTGCATCTCTGATAACAGATTGTTTAGCACTACCTGCATCTGTCACTACCGCCGTCGATGATAAAGCCGGAGCAATTTTTTCAAACACATTTTTCATCGCACTCAGTGGTACCGCAACAACAACAATATCAGCGTCTTTTACAGCCTCAGCATAGTCGGTTTCATAATGATCGACAACGCCCAATTCTAAAGCTTTCATTAGTGTTGTTTCAGTTCTACCCGCACCAACTATGCGCTGACAAAAGCCGGATTTTTTTAACGCCAGCGCCAGTGAACCACCGATTAAACCAGTACCAATAATGCACACTGTCTGGACTTTCACTGTCACGCTATAATCTCACTTAAGGTTTTTATAAATCGTTTATTCTGCTCTTCGGTACCGATTGTTATTCGTAAAAATTCCGGCATATTATAATTACCGACAGGACGAACAATAACACCTTTCTGTAACAGTGCATCATAGATAACCTGACCATCACGACGTAAATTCACCGCAATAAAGTTACCCATGGTAGGCAAATAATCCAAACCCATATCATCAAACGATTTCTGCAAAAACGCTTTACCCTGATCGTTGATTGCAACACTACTTTTAATGTGCTCCTTGTCATCGAGTGAAGCCAATGCGGCTTCCTGAGCTAACAAATTAGTATTAAAAGGTTGTCTAACTCGGTTTAAAACATCCGCAATTTCAGGGCTAGATAGTGAATAACCAATACGAAGACCGGCTAAGGCATAAATTTTCGAAAACGTGCCAGTAATAATAAGATTAGGAAATTTCGCGAGCCATTCACTGGCATCAATCTGCAGTGACTCATCCATATATTCGTTGTACGCCATATCCAGTACAACAACAACATCATCCGGCAAGTCATTTAATAACTGCTTTAGCACTTGCGGCGGTAGCCAGGTCCCGGTTGGATTGTTGGGGTTTGCGATAAAGATAACACGCGTATTTTCATCGACACTGGCTAACAATGATTCAGGATTATGACCTAGCGGCATCGTCGCATGATCAAGCGAGAATGCCTTGGCAACATTGGCTTGAGCGCCGACAGCTTGAACAACGATAGGATAAACAGCAAAAGAGTATTCTGAAAAAACAGCCGATGTTTCCGGCGTTAAAAATGCACGAGCAGCTAATTCAAGAATATCATTAGAACCATTGCCCAATGTTACACAGGCACGGTCAACATTAAATTTTTCGGCTAAACGGGCGCTAAGTTTGAAGCCACCACCATCAGGATAGAAATTTACCGAATGAGAGTATTTACGAATCGCCTCAACAGCTTTATCACTTGGACCTAAAGGATTCTCGTTGGAAGCAAGCTTAATTGAACCAGTAATACCCAACTCACGCTCAAGTTCTTCAACGGGTTTCCCAGGAAGATAAGGTCGAAGTTGTTGTACACCTAATGTTGCCAAAGATAGAAATGACTTAGCCACAATATTTTATCCAGAGATTAGTTAGAACAGATTATTAAATAACAGCTTTAGGATAGGAACCCAGCACAGTTACCATGGCACTCGCCTTTTCGATTTCTTCAATCGCCGCCCGTACATTTTCATCATCTCGATGACCATCAATATCCATAAAGAATACGTATTCCCAGACACCTTTACGTGAAGGTCTGGATTCAATATTACTCATACTGATATTACGTTTAGCTAAAGGCTCTAGCAAACCAAACAAAGAACCTGGGCGGTTATGCGCGAACACCAACAAGCTGGTGCGATCATTGCCACTGGCAGGTGACTGATGTTTACCTATGACGACAAAACGTGTTGTGTTATCAGGCTCATCTTCAATATCCGATTTTAACACCGGCACATCATATAATTCTGAAGCTTTGATTCCTGCAATAGCGGCTGAATGCTCATGAGCATGAGCCAACTGCACCGCCTCTGCATTGCTGTTAGCTGCAATACGTTGAGCATTTGGCAAGTACTTATCCAGCCACAAACGGCACTGAGCCAGCGACTGCTGATGTGAGTAAACTCGTTCAATGTTGGCAAAATCGGTTTCTTGAGACAGAAGATTATGACGAATTCTTAACTCGACTTCACCACATATAGTTAATGTCGAAGCCATCAACAAATCCAGAGTATGATTAATCATTCCTTCAGTTGAATTTTCAACTGGCACCACACCAAAATCTGCACCGTCGGCTTGAACTACGCGAAATACCTCTTCGATATTATCAACCGCTACTTTTTCAAACTGACTACCAAAATGCTTTACCGAGGCAGAGTGTGTGTAAGTACCTTCAGGGCCGAGAAATGCCACTTTTAAAGGTTTCTCTAACGCCAGACAGGCAGCCATAATCTCTCGAAAAATACCTGCAATAGCATTATCATTCAATGGGCCTTTGTTTCTGTCCTTAACCGCCTGTAAAACTTGAGCTTCGCGTTCAGGACGATAAAAATGTCCGGTCTCGCCCTGAGCCTGTTTTATTTCTGCAACTTTTGCTGCGCATTCAGCACGCTCAGAAACCAACTGCTGTATCGTAGTATCGATTTTATCGATACGCGTTCTAACATCAGCAAGTGGGTCTTTTTCTGACATAGTAATAATTAAATTTGTCGAGCGTTTAGCACACCATCGATATCAGTAATCTTAGCGATTACATCATCACCTATGGCTGTTTCAAGATCAATCAGCGTATAAGCCAAACCATTTCTCGATTCATTTCTCATATGCAAAATATTTGCACCCGATTGACCTAAAACATGTGAAATTTGACCAACCATATCCGGCATGTTTTTATTCGCAATAGCCAGGCGAACGTCACCAATACGGGCTAATTTTATATCCGGGAAATTCACTGAATTTTTGATATTGCCATTTACCAAAAAATCTTTTAGTTGATCAGCCACCATAATGGCGCAATTGTCTTCAGCCTCAGCGGTTGAAGCGCCCAGATGAGGTAATGTGATGACATTCTTTTTGTTTTTAAGTTTCTCAGCAGGAAAATCACAAACGTAGGCACCGATTTTTCCACTATCAATAGCCGCCAATATAGCATCATCATCAACAATACCATCACGAGCAAAATTCAGAACCACAGCGCCATCTTTCATGGTAGCGATACGCTCAGCATTCAATAGATTTTTGGTCGCTTCAATCAATGGTACATGAAAGGTAATAAAATCAGCTTGTTTTACCAGCTCATCAACACTGGACATTTCTTCGACTTCCGAAGCCATTTTCCAGGCACTTTTCACTGTGATCGTAGGGTCAAAACCAACCACACGCATCCCCAGGGCAACAGCAGCATTAGCCACCTGAACACCAATCGCACCCAGACCAATCACACCGATAGTACGACCGGGTAATTCATAACCGACATATTTTTTCTTGCCATCTTCAACCGCTTTATTTTGCTCTTCGGGTGTACCTTGAACATTGGCCGCGTAATCCCAGGCCTGAACGATATTACGGCAGGCTAACAACATGCCAACAATGACCAGTTCTTTAACCGCGTTGGCATTCGCACCCGGCGCATTAAATACTACAACACCTTTTTCACTCAAACGATCAACAGGTACGTTATTAGTACCTGCACCAGCTCGACCTACCGCTTTAAGATTGGCTGGGATTTCCATGTCGTGCAATTTCGCAGAGCGTAGAATAATTGCATCAGGATCAGCATGATCTTCACTGATAGTGTAAGTATCATTCGGTAAACGGCTCAGGCCTTTATCCGAAATATTATTGTAAGTTTTTATATTTATCATATTGAATAATTTATTTTTTAAGATTGGCTGTTTTCAAACGTAGACATGAAAGATATCAGTGCATCAATGCCTTCTTCAGTCATAGCATTATAAATACTGGCGCGCATGCCACCGACTGAACGATGACCTTTTAAATTAACCAGGCCCTGTTTAGCCGCTTCTTCAATAAACTTTGCGTCGAGATCAGCATTAGCCAGTACAAAAGGTACATTCATTAAAGAACGGCAATTTTTTTCAACCGGACTGCTATAAAAACCAGAGGCATCAATCGCCGAGTATAGTTTTTCTGCTTTCTTCTGATTGATGCCTGCCATAGAAGACAAACCACCCATTTTCAGCAGACGTTCAAAAACCAGACCAGCCAGATACCAGCTATAAGTAGGTGGCGTGTTGTACATAGAGTCATTATCGGCATGCGTTTTGTAATCAAGCATAACCGGCATAGTGTCTTTAGCTTTACCCAGCAGATCTTCACGAATGATAACGATGGTCAGACCAGCAGGGCCGATATTCTTTTGTGCGCCCGCGTAAATTAAAGCGAATTTTGAAACATCAATCTGACTCGATAGGATGGTTGATGACATATCAGCCACCAATGGTACATCACCGGTATCAGGGATATAAGGAAACTCAACACCAACAATCGTTTCATTCGGCGTGTAATGCACATAAGCAGCATCAGGATTGAATTTTAAATCCGCTTCAGCAGGCACAGTGGTAAATTTACTGTCGCTGGTATCGGCAACAATATTGACATCACAATAACGTTTAGCTTCTTGTATCGCTTTTTTAGACCACTGCCCTGTCAACAAATAATCAGCCGTAGTTTTATCACCAAGGAGATTAATAGGCACCATTGCAAACTGGCTGCTAGCACCACCCTGTAAAAACAGAACTTTGTAATTATCAGGAATCAACATCAACTCACGAAGATCAGCTTCGGCTTTTGCAGCAATCGACATATAGTCTTTACCACGGTGACTCATTTCCATGACTGACATGCCTGAACCATTCCAGTCCAGCATTTCATCACGTGCACGTTCAAGAACTTCTGTCGGTAATGCAGCCGGGCCTGCACTAAAATTATAAACTCTGCTCATGTTATTTTTATTTCTAATTAATTGAAAGAAAAGGTTTAAATAATATTTTTTTGGATAAAACGGCTATTCGTTATCTTCACCGGCCTCATCATTAATATCTGCTTCGTCAACACCACCCTCACAGGACAGCGCATCGATTTTTTCTATTTCGACCAGCTTTTCGCCTTTAGTCAAACGAATCAAACGTACACCCTGAGTGTTTCGTCCCATTTCGCTAACATCATTAACAGCGATACGCACCAGCGTGCCATTGTTGGTAATCATCATGATTTCGTCGTCGGCTTTCACCTGCACGGCACCAACAATTTCGCCATTGCGCTCGTTAGTTTTGATTGAAATCACACCCTGACCGCCACGTCCTTTCAAGGGATAATCGCTAACCACGGTTCGTTTACCGTATCCGTTTTCAGTAGAGGTTAGAATCGAGCCTTCTTCATCAATCAAAATCATGCTGATGATTTTTTGTTTTTCAGGCAGCTTCATACCGCGTACACCGGCTGCTGTTCTGCCCATAGTACGGACATCAGTTTCAGAGAAACGAATGGATTTACCCGCATTGGACAACAGCATGATGTGATTAGAACCATTGGTAATGACCACATCGACTAATACATCATCATTTCTCAGATCGACAGCAATAATACCTGAGCTTCTTGGACGTGAGAAGTTGGATAAAGCGGTCTTCTTAACGGTGCCTGAGCTGGTTGCCATGAAGACAAAATGATCTTCATCGTATTCACGAATTGGCAATACTGCATTAATACGTTCATCTTTCTCTAGCGGCAGCAAATTGATGATAGGTTTACCGCGTGAACCACGACCTGCCATCGGCAATTGATAAACTTTCAACCAGTAGACTTTGCCGCGACTGGAGAAACACAATAAGGTGTCGTGGGTGTTGGCCACAAATAGTTTATCGATGAAATCTTCTTCTTTCATGTTGGTCGCCGATTTACCACGACCACCACGACGCTGAGTATTATAAACATCCATGGCCTGGCACTTGGCATAACCTTCGTGCGAGAACGTCACCACCACATCTTCTTCGGTGATCAGGTCTTCCATGGTGAGATCTAACTGACTCTCAATAATTTCTGTGCGACGTGCATCACCGTAGTTTTCACGGATTTCATAGAGTTCATCTCGGATCACCTGTAACAGGCGCTCAGGATTCGACAAAATGTCGAGCAAGTCCTTAATGATATCCAGTATCTCTTTGAATTCAGTAACGATTTTATCTTGTTCAAGGCCGGTCAGTCTATGTAAACGAAGTTCGAGAATCGACTGCGCCTGCACATCAGAAAGATGGTAACCGTCTTCTTTCAGACCAAACCGGGGATCAAGCTGGTCGGGGCGTGATGCGTCGTTATTACCATCGGCACCGGCACGACCGATCATATCGGTGACCATGCCAGGTGCCCAGACTGTATCAATCAGCGCCTGTTTGGCGATGGCAGGGCTGGGGGATTTTTTGATCAGCGCGATAACTTCATCAATATTCGCCAACGCCACTGCTAGGCCTTCCAAAACGTGGCCACGTTCGCGTGCTTTGCGCAATTCGAAAATAGTACGGCGTGTCACCACCTCACGGCGATGACGGATAAAGGCTTCAATTATCTGCTTGAGATTCAGTAACTGCGGCTGACCATCGACCAGCGCCACCATATTGATACCAAAAACACACTGCATCGAAGTCAGCTTGAACAGGTTATTCAATACCACCTCGCCGACTTCACCACGGCGCAGCTCAATCACAATGCGCATGCCATCTTTATCGGACTCATCGCGCAGTTCGGTAATGCCTTCGATGCGCTTTTCCTTCACCAGCTCAGCAATACGTTCGATCAAACGCGCTTTATTCACCTGATAAGGAATTTCGTTAACAACAATTGTCTGCTTACCGTTTTTTTCATTCTCGACAATATGGGCGCGTGATCGCATAACCATACGACCACGGCCCGTTTTATAAGCTTCGCGAATGCCGACAGTACCGTTCAGCAAGCCCGCCGTTGGTAAATCCGGTGCGGGCAAATGCACCATCAAAGCATCAATATCGAGCGATGGATCATCGATCAGCGCCAGCGTGGCGTTGATGACTTCGGTTAGATTATGCGGCGGAATATTGGTCGCCATGCCAACAGCTATACCGGAGGATCCATTGACCAGCATATTGGGAACGCGCGTTGGCAGCACGGTAGGCTCTGATTCAGAGCCATCATAGTTGTCAGCAAAATTGACGGTTTCTTTATCAAGATCAGCCAGCAACTCGTGCGCAATCTTCGACATGCGAACTTCGGTATAACGCATGGCCGCGGGTGAATCACCATCGACCGAACCAAAGTTACCCTGACCGTCGACCAGCATGTAGCGTAACGAGAAAGGCTGTGCCATACGTACGATGGTATCGTAAACAGCGGTATCACCATGAGGGTGATATTTACCGATGACATCACCGACCACACGTGCCGATTTTTTATAAGGTTTGTTCCAGTCATTACCCAAAACACGCATCGCATAAAGCACTCTTCGATGCACAGGTTTGAGACCATCACGGACATCCGGTAGAGCACGACCTACAATAACGCTCATTGCGTAGTCCAGATAGGACTGACGCATTTCATCTTCTAGATTAACCGGGGAAATTTCTTTTGCAAATTCAGACATTTAGGATGAGTAACCAGTTTATTATACTTGTTTTAAAAGCGTTTCCATAAAGCGGGAAATAGTAACACAAATAGCTGAGTCTAGGCACTGTTATGAACAATAAAAACGCATCAATTCACTCAAATAAACATCAAATAAAAACATCTAACTTTTTTCACTGAGATCAGCGCTTGCAGAAGTCATTTTTTCCTTCTCACAGGCCGTTTCCGCACTAAATTCATGCCCCAGATATAGACAATAACCCAGCCATTTATAAAGAAAGCGATTTAAACGCCATTTAAATTTGATCGCGGTCGCTGGCAAGTGATCAAGACGCTGTCGGCCGTGTTTTAAATGCCCTGCCAACACCTCAACCAAACAGGCGTCATGATAAATACGTAGTTTTAGATCTGGCTCAGCAATAAGCTGTTGATTCTCGAAAAAATAATAGGTCATTCGGATCGTAGTGGTAAATTTGCTGCGCTCAACAATTTGCAGATGCAAATCCATACATCCCGGCACTACAGATATAGCATGATCACTGATTGCATCAAGATCAGCCACCAGTCGCCTAAATCGAAGATAATTATTTTCATGCAAGTCCATTAGACTCACATATCCTCTGGGCGCAACCTCTCCACATCCGTAACCATCACGAGCGATGATCAAGGATCCAATCATTGATGAATGACTACTCACCCGGCCTGCCTGCGAGAAAAATAGCAAAATCTACTGTTTGTCATATTCATACTACTTTGTTCGATGATTTATGCATGACGATAGTATAATATAGCGCCCCATCTTATTAGACACTATTGAAACACTATGGCACGCACAGACTCATCATCAGAAGCACAAGGCATTCACAAACTTATTAACGATCTTCGCCACCACGAAGCATCCAGACAGTGGTTTGCGGTTTTATTCGTTTTACTGGTTAGCCTTCTGGGCGAACCCGAACAGATACCATTTTATATAGGCGCAGCCATTGCCGCAGTCGGCACAGTAGTGCGACTCTGGGCATCCGGATATGTCATGAAAAATAAAGAACTGGCAACAAGCGGCCCCTACGCCATTGTTAGACACCCACTCTATGTCGGTAACATCCTGCTACTGGTTGGCTTCTCCCTGGCCTCATCATTATGGTGGTCGGATTTGTTGATGTTTGCACTACTTCTCTTTTACTACCCGCCAACCATTGCTTATGAAGATAAGAAACTTCATGATTTTTTTGGTGAACCGTGGGAAAACTGGAGCAAAACAACGCATGCGCTACTCCCTACATTCAGCAAACGCGCAGTGAGCAGCGAACAAAGCAGCAGCTGGTCCTTCAAGAAAAGTCTTGTTCAAAATGGTGAGCCAATCATCGTTATTTATCTCATCGGCTGCCTGTATTTACTCTTTAGCAATTAAGAGAATAATCATTACTAATGATTAAAGACCTTGATCAATCCAGCTTGAAACAGTGGATTGAAGATAGCTTAAGCACAAATACAAACATACTGGCTGAAGGCTATCAGGGGAAAACACTTCTCTATAGCAATAATAATCAGAAACTGGTAATTAAAATCCCACACGGACGGGGCTTTATCAAATATCTGCATACACGCATGATTCGCCACGAAGCGCGTGTTTATCAGCAGCTACAAAAGTTGGAAGGTATACCTGTCTGTTACGGTCTCATTGACAAGCAATATCTGGCATTAGAATTTATTAATGGCGACCCCATTCGAAACAAACGCCCCATCAACAATGAACATTACTTTAAATCACTGTTTGAGCTAATAGAACAGATGCATACAAAAGGTGTGGGTCACATGGATTTAAAGAAAAAAGATAACCTTCTTGTAACTCATCTTGATGAACCTTGCGTTCTAGATTTCGGTGCAGCCATCATCAGAAAAAATGGTTTTCACCCTATCAATCATTTTTTATATCGGTTAGCTATTCGCTTTGATTACAATGCCTGGATTAAGCATAAGTACTACCTTAATCTGGATAACATTAGCGAGAAAGATGCTGTTTATTATCGACGCACTTACATTGAAAAAATCGCAAAAAATATAAAGAAAATATTCCTCCAATAAATCAAATTGCATTCATTTCACATTCTCAATATAGCTCTCAAAAGCCACACAATCTAAAGGCTGGCTAAAATAATACCCCTGAAAATTCTGACAGCCCTTTTCAGTCAAAAACATTAATTGCTCTTTGGTCTCAACGCCTTCCGCAATCACTTCCAGACCAAGGTGTGAGGCCATCGAAATAATGGTCTCAACAATCATTGCATCATTATCATCTTCGACGATATCACGCACAAATGACTGATCAATTTTAAGCTTATCCAAAGGTAACTGTTTTAAATAAGCCAATGATGAATACCCCGTTCCAAAGTCATCAATTGAGACACGAATATGATTTTCACGCAGCCTTTTAATTTTCTCGATCACTTCATCTCGATTTTGCATCAACAGGCTTTCTGTAATTTCTAACTCAATACAATCAGGCGACACTTCTGCGCGCAACAAGATATCAAGCACATGCTCGACAAAATTTTCCTGATGAAATTGTTGTGGACTTACATTTATTGCCAATCGCAGCATTTCTATTTTACATACATTCATTTTGTGCCAAAGACCGATCTGGCGTGCAGCTTCACGTAAAACCCAATCACCCACCTCAATAATCAGGCCAGTTTCCTCGGCAATAGGAATAAAGTCGCCAGGTGGTATCATGCCTTTTTCAGGATGCAACCAACGTACCAAAACTTCAGCACCGACTAATTTATGGTTAACATCCAACTGCGGCTGATAATGTAAAATGAATTCATTATTTTTTATAGCCTCACGTAAACCCTCGCTAATAGACAATCGCCTATCCACATCAGCCTGCATGGCAGACTCATAAAAACTAACAGCATTACGACCTTTAGCTTTTGCATTATAAAGCGCGCTATCAGCCTGCTTAAGCACATCATCAATATTTTTCGTGTTTTCATCAAATAAAGTGATACCGATACTGACATTGATATAACATTTATTAGCGTACAAAGTGTATCCATCTGACAAACAAAGACGAATCTTTTCGGCCACTTTTTGTGCCTCGTAACCAGCCCTTACTTCATCATTACCATTATCAGGCAAAAGGATAACGAACTCATCACCACCCAATCGAGCCACAGTATCCTCTTCGCGCATCAATGTTGTTAAACGATTAGCTACTTGTCTCAACAATTCATCACCCACTGGATGCCCGAGCGAATCATTAAGATCTTTAAAACGATCCAGATCCAATAATAACAAAGCACCAATATGTTTTCGCCGAGCACAGGAAGAAATATTCTGTTCGAGCCTATCAAGTAACAAACGTCGATTAGCCAGGCCAGTTAAATCATCATGATAAGCCAAATGCTCGACATGAGCTTCTGCCTCTTTACGTTTAGTTATATCCTGTGAAGTTGCCACATATCGAACCACTTCACCGTATTCATCTCTAACAGAAGTAATCGTTAACCACTCAGCATAAAGCTCTCCATCCTTACGCTTATTCCATACCTCACCCTGCCAGATACCTGACTCAGAAATCAAATACCACATATCCTCATAAAATTTTTCATCCTGAATTCCAGATTGAAAAATACGTGGATTCTCCCCAATTAATTCTTCTGCCGTATAACCGGTCATTTTTTCAATCGCAGGGTTAACTCGTATAATTGCCCCCTTCTCATTGGTGATTAAAATTCCTGCGTGGGTATCAAAAGCCGTTTCTGCCAGACGCAAATTATCCAGTGTAGAAACTCTCTCTGTAATATCCTGAACAACACCCAATGAAGACAATGGTGCTCCATCATTATCAAAACTAGTCGTACATTGCTCATGCACTATTTTTTTAGTGCCATCCTCTAATACAATACGATGCATTACATCGTAGTCCTCTCTATCAGCTATGGATTTGGCAAATTCAGTTTTGACACGCTCGACGTCATCTTCATGAATAGCATTTAAAAATGATTCAAAGGTAGGCTGGTGTTTTTCAGTGTCATAACCAAAAATTCTATACGTTTCATCAGACCATTCCAGAGTTTTTGTAACATGGTTATATTCCCAGCAACCGAGTTTTGCCGTGTGCTGAGCCGCTAGTAACAAGGCTTCATTTTTTAGTATTTCTTTGTCTTTTTTTGCATCATTGGTCAAATCACGAATATAGGCATAAAAAATCCAACCAGCATCTGTATGTACTGATTTCATCGATAACTCTATCGGAAATTCGTCGCCATTTTTATGCAAGGCTAGTGTTTCAATACGTTTAGTCTTGACCTCTGTATCCTCAGAGTTCATTAAACGCTGGATACCCTCGGTATGCCTTTGACGATATTCATGTGGAATAATCGTTTCATCCAGAGAACGCTCTACAATCTCAGAAAAACTCCATCCAAACATTACTTCTGCAGCAAGACTCCATTCACGCACTTCACCAGTTTCATCCATGACTATCACTGCATCAATTGAATGATCAACAATATGCCGTAAGTGTGACGAGTAAGCCTCAATATCACGCTGCATTTCCACGCTGTCTGTTATATCTTTGAAAACAAAAACAACACCCTTAATAGAATCTGTAGAATCTTTTATCAGGGAGTATTTACCCGAAATTTCGTAATGCTCACCATATCGAGAATTCAGGGAATAACGTGTCGATGCAACATTGTTATCCTGATCTTTTTTCATCCAGCCTGAAAAATCATTGATCTCATCTCCCCTGATATTTGTCAGTTTCACCACTTCAGACAAATGATGGCCCTCAGCCTCCTTTTCCAGCCAATCCGTCAACCGCTCCGCTTCAAGATTCATTCCGAGAACATCGCCATTTTTATCGATACTGATAACTGCATCACCTATAGATTGGAGAGTAATTGCAAGATTATTTTCTCGTGAGCGGTGTTTTAGATTTGAAAAATACTGATACAAAATAAACAACACAAAGAGGTATGAAATAACAGCGAAACCTGAAAACTGTAAAACTCTAGCTGCAAAATGGCCATCAGCAATTGCTTTATGAACAATATCCTCATAACCAGCCAACAACACCATCATCTCTCGAAACAGATTATCACGTTTAATAACAGCTAATGATTGGTCCCGAATATTGGTTTGTTGAGAGTCAGCTCCCTGACTCAATAAAGCATAAAACTGACGATCTACTTTAAGCCAATCATTGTAAACACTCTCTAATTTATCAAAATCTTTATTCCGCAATAATTCATACCCAGTAATTTCCTTCAGTAGCTTAATATCTGTTACGACAGACTGAGATTTCAGCTTTAAAATGTCATCATCAACCTTAGTGTTTAGACTATTTGCGTCTTTTGCATCCTGCTTTAATTCGATTACTGAGTGACGAATAGTCGCCAGACCCTGATCAATACGCTGCGCATTAACACCTATTTCATTACGCTGAGGCACTTCAAACAGGTAAAGAATAATCAGTAAAAGTATAGGTAGTGATAAAACTCCTATTAAAGTATGAGTTTTTGTGTCTGCCTGCATCATAATGAAGGAGTTTTGACGCTCACACAGTCCTTTTCAATGTTGGAAATGATAGTAATAGATATATTAATGGCTAAATTCACACACTTATTATAGTGCTATCCTAACTAGTGTCCACTATCAGCGTGAAATACATGGAGCAACACTTCAGTGATAAAGGTCACACACAAATATCTACAATGGTATAATTTTCAGAGTGCAGATCCAGAAACAGATTTAGTTATAAAGAAGCAAGATCCTTATATTTAGAATTGATTTTTAACCATGCTCGAAGCCGACTATGGCTAGCAATGTTGATAGAGTCTGGAAACAAGGTCACCGTACGAGAAACATCAGTAATACTGTTTGAAAGAATTAACTGCAAAAGAACATCAGAAACATAGCTGTCACTGGCAAGCTGGAAATCGTAATACTCCTTGTCACCGATATTAAAATCGACCAGTCCGTCCGATTTTAAAGAGAGATGAATATTGTTTTTATAATAACTTGAGTATTTGTTCCAGCTGACAACAACAAGTATAAAAAGGGAGGTTTTTAGCGGAAGGCCTACCTCACCTATATCACTTATTGATAAAATGGACAGGACAGCCAGAGCATGTATTACAATGAGTAAACGAAGCGCAATTTTAGAAGCTTTAATATCAAAAAATAAAGTATTCAATTGAGTCATCAGATAACAGACTTTTGGAGTTATTTGACTCCATATTTCTCCATTTGATCAAGGTGACGAATATAATCAATTAAATCGCCTTCTGCGTCGGCCTTGCTATCAAAGGGTCCTCTTTCCTCACCTTCTCGCGTGGTATAAAACCATTCACCATTCATTTGCACAAATCGATCCATCTGAAAAAATGTTTTTGGTTGATCCCCGTCTGATTTTCTACCCACCTTTCTACCCTCTTACTGTTACAGTTCTTATGCGATTAATTTCTTATTGCCTGCCTTATTCTATTGATCAGAGCCGCGACAGCTAAATCTGGAGACACCGTTTTCCCTAACAATAAATCAAACAAAGTCTGATCTTGATAATCTAGCACACGAAAAAATAAAAGGGTGTCTTGCTCAGTTAAACTATTATATTCCATTTCTACAAAAGCAGTCAGTAATAAATCCAGCTCGAGCATACCGCGCCGACAACGCCAGCGTAGCTGTGAGGCACTGATATTGGCGGATTGACTCATAAAGAGTTTGTCACCATTTTTTTCTTGATGTTACCAATGGCTTTGGTTGGGTTCAGACCCTTGGGACAAACCTGTACACAATTCATTATAGTATGACAGCGAAACAGCTTGAATGGCCCTTCCAGATTTTCCAGGCGTTCTTCCAGCGCCTGGTCGCGACTATCCTCAATGAAACGTGAAGCCTGCAACAAGGCAGCGGGACCGAGAAACTTATCAGGATTCCACCAGAAAGAAGGACAGGCTGTGGAACAGCAGCCACAGAGAATACATTCATACAAACCATCCAGTTTTTCACGCTGTTCTGGTGTTTGCCGCAGCTCGACTTCGGGCACAGGATCTTTAACAATGAGATAAGGCTTAACCTCTCGGTATTGCTGATAAAACTGATCCATATCGACAATAAGATCACGCACCACAGGCAATCCGGGCAAAGGCCTGATTTCGACCGGTTCCTCAAGCTCATTTAACGGTGTGATACAGGCCAGGCCATTAACGCCATTGATATTCATACTGTCCGAGCCACAAACACCCTCACCACAGGAGCGCCTAAAACTGAGCGTTTCATCCTGCTCTTTTAATTTGAGTAACGCTGCCAGCAGCATCATGCCGGGCTCGATGTCCTTAAGCTCATAATTCTGAATATAGGGTTTCTTATCAACATCAGGGTTATAACGATAAATATTAAAACGCATGTTAATCCCCTTAATAAACTCTAGGTTTGGGTGGAAAACTTTCCACACTCACGGGCCTGGTGCGAACCGGTTTGTAATCAAGTCCGTTTTCAAATGAATACAAAGTATGGCGCATCCAGTTTTTATCATCGCGTTCAGGATAATCGATTCGAGAATGCGCACCACGACTCTCAGTACGTGCATAAGCTGAGTGCATGGTCGCCAAACCGCAGGCCATTAAATTTTCAAGCTCCAGAGCTTCAACTCTGGCGGTATTAAAGATATCACTATGATCGCCAATGCTTGCTAATTTTAGGCGTTCGGCAAGTTGTTCCACTTTCTTCACACCTTCCTTTAAAACTTCCTCATTTCTAAATACACCACAATGTTTTTCCATAACGGCTTTCAATTCATCACGTAAACCACTGACTGACTCACCACCTTTTACTGCATCTGTATCCCAACGCTTGAAACGAGCCATGGCCTTTTCGACACAACTGTCATCCAGTGAACGATGGTAACGATTTTCTTTTAAATACGCGATGATGTGATTCGCCGCCGCTCGACCAAACACTAAAATATCGAGCAGAGAATTACCGCCCAAACGATTGGCACCGTGTACAGAAACACAGGCACATTCTCCTGCCGCATATAAACCTTCTATCACCTCTTCTGGTGTATCTTTAACCGGCATCACCACCTGACCATTTCGATTGGTGGGAATGCCGCCCATGGTGTAATGCGCTGTTGGGTATACAGGTATCGCCGCTTCCGCAGGATCAATACCCAAAAAAGTCATGCAGGTCTGGCGAATACCCGGTAGCCGTTTTTGAATAACGTCTTCCCCCAAATGATCCAGCTTCAACAGGACATGATCTTTCTTAGGCCCACAACCACGACCCTCGCGAATCTCCGTCTCAATAGCCCGACTGACCACATCACGACTGGCCAGATCTTTTGCCCTGGGCGCATAGCGCTCCATCATGCGCTCACCCTCACCATTCACCAGATAACCGCCCTCACCTCGAGCACCTTCAGTAATTAACATGCCGCGACCCGCAATACCAGTGGGATGAAACTGGAAGAACTCCATATCCTGCAAAGGTATGCCAGCGCGCAACGCCATGCCCAAACCATCGCCGGTATTGATCATGGCATTAGTGGTGGTTCTATAAAGCTGCCCCGCGCCGCCAGTGGCCAGCAAAGTGGTTTTGGCTTCGATGATAATCGGCTGGCCATCGTGAATATTAAATACCAGAGCGCCTAATACATGACCTTCGTCATCTTTCAGTAAATCCACTGAAAAATATTCATCAAAGAAATGGGTCTTTGCACGAATATTCTGCTGATAAAGACTGTGCAGAATAGCGTGACCGGTTCGATCAGCAGCCGCGCAGGTTCGTGCGGCCTGATCACCACCAAAGTTCTGGCTTTGCCCGCCAAAGGGACGTTGATAGATTTTGCCATTATCGAGTCGGGAAAATGGCACACCAAAATGTTCCAGTTCATAAACGGCTTTAGGCGCAGCACGGCACATGTATTCAATAGCATCCTGATCACCCAGATAATCACTGCCCTTGATGGTATCGAACATATGCCAGTGCCAGTTATCAGGCAACACGTTGGCCAGTGCCGCATTCATACCACCCTGCGCCGCCACGGTATGTGAACGCGTTGGGAATACCTTGGAGACAACCGCAACACTGGCATCGGCATCCGACAATTTCAATGCCGCACGCAAACCACCACCGCCTGCGCCAATGATCAGGGTATCGAACTTTCGTCTTTGAATTGCTTCCATCATTGACCAACCATAGAAAATAATAAAATACGGATTACCCACAGGCCGCAGCCGACTAGCACACCCACGATCAGCGCCAGCACAGACATACGTAGCATAATATTGTGAACATAATCGAGAATCACATCACGCATACCTATCCATGCATGAAACAAAACAGCGACCACAAATAGTCCAAACGCAATAGAATTGAAAGGATGAAACAACCAGTTCCGCCAGTGATCAAAACTGACAACATCGACAGTCATGCCGCAAACTAATGAGTAGAGTAAAAATAATGAAATATAAACTGCACTGACACGCTGAATGACCCAGGGTTTTAAACCTTCAAGAATATAAAGACTCATAACAACGTCCCCAGCACCACAATCACGACGACTGAACCAGCCAGAAACATCACCAGCCACGCCGAACGATTTGCAGGGATTTTCTCAATGGCGATATCTGCATCAATCAACAGAAAACGAATACCTGCAAACAAATGATGCGCCAATGCCCAGACAAACAGGACTTGTACCGCCACGAGAAAAGGATGTTGCAGGATAAAAAGTACCTGTTCAAAACCTTCATGAGACTGAACAGACAAATCCAGCAAATAGACAATGAACGGCATAGCCAAAAACATCAATATACCGGATGCACGGTGAGCCAGAGAAACCACACCAGCAATAGGTAAACGAATCTTGAAAAGATTCAAATAAACCGGTCGTTTATCCCTTCGCATGACCATTACCTCTAATCATATTTTTTGTTATTAAAGACTATCATAGACCAGACGATGACTCATTCACAGTCAACGAACAAACGAATTGAAACAACACCGACAAATATCCCTGCAATCTATATATGATTTAACTATATACTTTGTCTAAACTAGCCAATGACATAAAACAATCGTTCAACAGAGAGACAATACTGATGAAAATCGAGTGGGAAAGTTTTTTAAAAGATTCAGGCGCAGAATTTCTCGATAACAAGGTTGAATCCTTTGGCAACCCGTCACAGGAACGCCAGATCATCCATTCCGGCAACATCTTCTGCGACCTGTCGCACTACGGCCTGATAGCCGCCTACGGTGAAGACACGGTGAACTTTCTACAGGGACAATTCACCAACGATGTCGCCCAGGTTACAGAAACTCACAGCCAGCTCAGTAGTTACTGCACACCCAAAGGCAGAATGCTGGCCAACTTCAGAATTTTCAAACGCGGCGAGACGCTCTATTTATCGCTACCACAGCCACTACTCGAACCCGTACTAAACCGACTACGCATGTTTGTAATGCGCTCCAAAGTCACATTAGAAGATGCCAGTGATGCGTTGATGAGATTCGGCTTTAACGGCCCAGATGCAGACAAACAATTAAAAGCCATCACCGGCAGCATCCCGGAGAATGTTAACGACAGTGTTCAAAACAATGACTACAGCATCATTCGCAGCCACGGCAAAGATCCGCGTTTCGAAATCTATGGACAGCTGGACGCCATAACAAAAATTTGGCAATCACTGGATGTTAATGCCACCGCCGTCGGCTCACACATTTGGGAACTACTAAACATACAGGCAGGCATCCCAGTAATCGTTGCCGATACCTGCGAAGCTTTCGTGCCTCAAATGGCCAACATGGGTCTCATTGACGGCATCAACTTCAAAAAAGGCTGTTATACCGGACAGGAAATCGTTGCAAGAATGCATTACCTCGGCAAACTCAAAAAACAGATGTATCGCATTTCGGTTGAGACTAATGACGCACCTAAAGCCGGTGATAAGATTTTTGCTGAGAATAGTACGGCGGGAACTGGTACAGGCGTGATTGTTAGTGCTGAGATGAATGCTGAGGGTGTTTATGAAGCATTGGCGGTTATTCAGATTGCAGATATTGAGGGGCAGGTATTGAAATTGAGGGATGCTGAGGGAGCGGTGATTGAAGTTTTGGAATTACCTTATGGATTTGTGACGGGTGAATAATTCAGGATAAAAGCTTGAATTAGTCTAGTAGGAAGAGTTGTTCTCTGACCCGGGTTTTCTTACGATTTAAAATTGAAACGAGGTTTCTTTTTTAGATTTATACTAGCCCTTAAAGTCATTACCCCTATTTACTGTTTATTGGGAGAACCACTGTGGAAAGCAATGTAATACAGGAACATGCTAAACAGCTTACTGATAGTTTGCTCAACGCTCTGAGCAGCCCTCAGTTTTATTCGCAAGCGGGTATTATCATTCTTGCAGTAATCATGGCCTATGCTTTCATTCGTTTGCTTGATCGCCATTCTGACTTACTCAAGCCAGCAACCAGTAAAACGCATTTTTTCTGGTTACGTGATTCCATCTACCAAATCAGAAGCCTGCTGCTGCCACTTTTTATAATTCTTTTTATGGTAATGGCTGTCGATTTCAGCGAATACTTTATTAAAGAATCGTGGCTGGTTCGTATTGCTCAGGGACTGGCTGTGGTACTGATAATTTATTCAATCATTTCCCGCTTTGTTTCAAATATTTTTATCAAAGCCGTTTTTAAATGGATTGCGATTCCTATTGCCCTGCTTCAGGTTCTTGGATGGCTTGATGGCGTCACCAACTATCTTGAATCTTTGTATATCGAAATGGGCAATATAAAAATCTCTGCCTATGGCGTTGCACGCGTCATTGTTTTCGGTTCAATTTTGTTCTGGCTAGGTCGCATATCTAACGCGATTGGACAAAAAGCCATTCGTCAGCAAAAAAACCTGGACGTTGGCACACGTGAGGTTTTTGCCAAGCTTTTCCAGGTCGCCTTATATGTAGTGATCTTCATTCTTCTGCTACAGGCGATGGGCATTAATATTACGACCCTGGCAGTTTTCGGTGGCGCACTTGGTGTCGGTCTTGGCTTTGGCCTGCAGTCAATTGCTTCAAACTTTATCTCAGGCATTATTCTATTACTCGACCGCTCACTCGCCGTTGGTGATTACATCGAGCTCGCTGATGGACATAAAGGTACAATCCGTGAATTAAATATGCGTTCGACAACACTTGAGACCTATGACGGAAAAGATATCATGGTGCCCAATGAGCAATTTATTACTACCAGTTTTATCAACTGGACACATAAGAATAAAAAACAACGTTACTCTATTAATCTACAGGTTGCCTATAGCACCGACCTGCACCACCTATTCGATTTACTCAGAGAAGTTGTTGCCAGCCACCCAAAAGTGCTCAGCGGCCCTGATTTACCCATTGAAGAAATTCCTGATGCTGAAATAAGTAGCTTTGGTGATTCAGGTGTTAATATTCTTATTGAATTCTGGATGAATGGCATTGATGACGGTGAGCACCGAGTTGGAGCAGACCTGCTGCTCATGATCTGGGATACGCTTAAAGAAAATCAGATTGAAATCCCTTTCCCTCAACGCGAAGTTAAAATCGTAAAAGTTGGCGAAGGCATTCATCTCTAATATATATTGAAAAAAACACTTAGCAGATATAGCGTAACAACCTTATACTATTGGCTTATTAATTAACCGCTCATATATTTGTATAGGTCATATTAAATGGATCAAAATCTTCTTGCAGTTGGCTGGCGAGAATGGGTTTCACTACCTGAACTTGGACTTCCTTTGATCAAAGCTAAAATTGACACGGGTGCCAGAACTTCCTGCCTGCACGCTTTTACTGTAGAAGAATTTACAGTAGATAATAAAAAATGGGTGCGTTTTGGCATTCACCCCCATCAGGATGACACTGAAACAGAAGTTTTTTGTGAAGCACAAGTAGTCGACGAACGCGTCGTATCAGATTCAGGCGGACATAAAGAAAACCGTTACGTTATTACAATAGGGGTTGTAATGGCAAATAAATGCTGGCCTATAGAAATCACACTCACAAACCGAGACAATATGCGTTTCCGCATGCTACTTGGCCGAACCGCCATGGAGCAAAAAATAATAGTTAACCCAGGCGAATCATTTTTGCTTGGCAAACCCACATCTAATAGCTAAGGATAAACGAAAATAAAATGAAAATTGCCATACTATCTCGAAATAAGAAGCTCTACTCCACTCGCCGCCTTATTGAAGCCTGTGAACAACGAGGCCATGAACCCATGGTGCTTGATATCCTACGCTCTTATATGGAAGTTGTGCCAAGCAAACCCGAAGTCCATTTAAAAGGTAAAACGCTAGATGCATTTGATGCGGTCATACCAAGAATTGGTGCATCTGTGACCTTTTATGGCACAGCCGTGCTTAGGCAGTTTGAAATGATGGGTGCCTTTCCCTTAAATGAATCTGTTGCTATATCTCGTTCACGAGACAAACTTCGTTCTTTACAGCTGCTATCGCGCAAAGGTGTTGGCTTACCCAGTACCGGCTTTGCTCATCACCCCGATGATATTCAGGACCTGATTAAAATGGTTGGTGGTGCACCACTGGTGATTAAATTACTGGAAGGCACACAGGGAATTGGTGTTGTTCTGGCAGAAACAAAAAAAGCAGCTGAAAGTGTTATTGAAGCTTTTATGGGTTTGAAAGCAAACATCATGGTGCAAGAATACATAAAAGAGGCAGGTGGAGCAGACATACGTTGTTTGGTGGTGGGCGACAAAGTTGTTGCTGCAATGAAACGCCAGGCTCTGCCCGGCGAGTTTCGATCAAACTTGCATCGAGGCGGCAGCGCTTCATTAATTAAGATTACACCAGCTGAACGTGCGACTGCAGTTAAAGCAGCAAAAATCATGGGGCTCAATGTAGCTGGCGTAGATATTCTTCGTTCAGAACGAGGTCCCCTGGTAATGGAAGTAAACTCTTCACCTGGTCTTGAAGGTATTGAAAGTGCCTCGGGTAAAGATGTTGCCGGCATGATCATTGAATTTATCGAGAAAACAGCCAAGCCCAACAAAACGAAGACAAGAGGCAAAGGTTAACCTTCATGAACCATGTCCCCCTTTCAATAAATGGGATCAAATTTAAGCCAGGCACAAGAACCACCATCGATTTGCCTGTCGGCCGTTTATACACACATACACCAATGACAATGCCAGTACATGTTGTCAAAGGAAAAAAAACTGGCCCACGTCTATTTATCAGCGCAGCTATTCATGGCGATGAAATTAATGGTGTTGAGATTATTCGTCGTTTACTGAAGCTACCGGCATTAAAACGACTGAAGGGAACCATTATTGCCGTCCCTATTGTCAATATTCATGGCCTGATTAATCATTCACGTTACCTGCCTGACAGACGTGATTTAAATCGATCTTTTCCAGGTACTGAAAAAGGTTCTCTGGCAGCACGACTGGCAAATCTTCTTATGAATGAAATTGTCAGTCAAAGCACGCACGGTATTGATCTGCACACTGGTGCAATTCACCGAGAAAACCTGCCTCAAATACGTGCCAACTTAGATGATGAAGAAACTAATGCACTGGCTAGAGCATTTAATGTCCCTGTCATTATTTCATCAGATTTACGTGATGGCTCATTGAGAGAAGCCGCTGCAGAATACGGTATTCCAATGCTGCTATATGAAGCGGGGGAAGCGCTACGCTTTGATGAAGTATCCATCCGAGCTGGCGTTAAGGGCATTATTAATGTTATGCGCAAGCTGGAAATGTTGCCTGCTTCACGCAGTAAATCAAAAAAACGTATAGAACCTGTTGTCGCACGATCTAGTTCCTGGATTCGCACTCCGGAGAGTGGTATTTTACGAGCAATGGTTCCACTTGGCAGTAGAGTAAAAAAGAATACATTATTAGGCGTAGTGGGAGACCCTTTTGGTGAAACAGAATGTAACGTGTTTTCTTCATTCAATGGCATAGTAATTGGCAGAACCAATCTACCCTTAGTCAATGAAGGAGATGCCCTGTATCACATAGCTCGATTTGAAGACATTCATGAAATTGAAGCCAAAGTAGATGAATTTAAAGAAGAGCATTTACCTGAACCAATGAAATCACCAAATTCGGAAAGCCCAATTATTTAGCACGGTAGGATGCGGTTCGCAAACTCACCACATCCTTTTATCTACAAATATGTACGAGATTGATTTTTGAGCTCGATATTTAATCCACAGTTTATTTAGGCGTATTCTTAGTATGAATATATAACTGCTAATTGATAATAGAATGTAGCGATAGTGGGCTTTACTTGTATATTGTCCAGGCTCAATTATTGTTTATTTACAATGACAGAGGTGCGCTATGCCTTACTCAACAGATGACAAAAATGGTGATATATCTGAACAAAGCACTGACAGACCTGATCGCAGAGTAAATAGAGAGCGGCGTGGTGTAATTCGAAAGAGTTATATAAATGGAGAACACCGCGACTTTATCCCACGTAGAATGTCAGATTTTTCCGAAATTATGCTTGACGATAACCATCGCGGTAAAGTGCAATAAAAATACCACTCCCGTAGAGTGATGTATGGAGCCCCCAACCTACTCTCATCATTCCCGCTAGAAGCATACGGGAGTGACGAGACATAAGATGCGCACGGCGCGGCCGTGTTACTCTCCCCTCATATGCGGAAACAAAATAACATCCCGTATCGATTGTGCATCCGTCAACAACATTACCAGGCGATCAATACCAATGCCCTCACCCGCTGTTGGTGGCATACCATATTCCAAAGCTCGAACGTAATCAGCATCAAAGTGCATAGCTTCTTCATCACCGGCATCTTTTTCTGCTACCTGTTTATGGAAACGTTCAGCCTGATCTTCTGAATCATTCAACTCGGAAAAACCATTAGCAATTTCACGACCACCAACGAAGAACTCAAAACGGTCGGTGACAAATTGATTGTCATCGTTACGTCGTGCTAACGGTGAAACTTCGGTTGGATATTCGGTGATGAAAGTTGGATCCATCAAACGATGCTCAACTGTTTTCTCAAAAATCTCGATCTGAATTTTGCCCAGGCCATAGCTGTCTTTTACATGTACATCTAAAGCCTCACAGACTTTTTTGGCGTTTTCTATATCTGAGATGTCTTCTGCTTTGAGGTCTGGATTGAAATGTAGAATCGAATCAAACACTGACATACGCGCGAACGGTTTACCGAAGTGATATTCCTCGTCCTGATAAGTAACCGTGCTTGTACCTAGCACCTGTTCTGTCAGTTTTCTTAACAGGTCTTCGGTTAAGTCCATCAGGTCTTTGTAATCAGCATAAGCCTGATAAAACTCGATCATGGTGAATTCAGGATTGTGACGGGTTGAAACACCTTCGTTTCTGAAGTTACGATTAATTTCGTAAACACGCTCAAAACCACCGACCACTAAACGTTTCAAATACAATTCAGGCGCGATACGCATGAACATAGGCAGGCCCAGTGCATTATGAAAAGTTTCAAACGGTTTTGCGGTTGCGCCACCAGGAATGATTTGCATCATTGGGGTTTCTACTTCCATGAAATCGTGACCATCAAAATAATTACGGATAAAGGCAATTATTTTGGTACGCATTTTAAACGTTTCTTTGACTTCCTGATTCATAATTAAATCAAGGTAACGTTGACGATAGCGTGTTTCGGTATCGGTTAAACCGTGGAACTTACCGGGTAGTGGACGCAGTGATTTGGTTAATAATTTAACTTCATCGACCTTGATTGAAAGCTCACCGGTCTGGGTTTTGAATATGACACCTTCAGCACCGATGACATCACCAACATCCCACTTTTTGAAACTGTCGTTATAAACACCTTCTGGCAGACTGTCGCGTTGTAGAAACAACTGGATTTGACCAGACATGTCCTGCAACTTGGTAAAGCTGGCTTTACCCATAACTCTCTTTGCCATCATACGACCGGCAATCGATACACGTTGGCCCAGTTCTTCCAGTTCTTCTTTTGTTTTTTCACTGTAATGCGCATGCAGGTCAGCAGCCATTGAATCACGTCTAAAGTCATTCGGAAAAGCATTGCCATTTTCACGTAGCACGTCGAGCTTTTCACGACGCTGCGCGATCAGTTTATTCTCTTCTTCCGGCGAAAGTTCTTCTATCTGGTCTTCTGCCTGGTCTTTTGTTTTTTCATTCATAATATTACAAACCGCTCTTTAAGCTAGCTTCGATAAATTGGTCTATGGCACCGTCGAGTACTGCCTGGGTATTACCCGTCTCAACATTGGTGCGAAGGTCTTTGATTCTTGATTGATCCAGTACGTAGGAACGAATTTGGCTGCCCCAGCCGATATCCGATTTTGTTTCTTCCACGGCCTGAGACTCGGCATTACGTTTCTGAATTTCCAGTTCGTACAACTTGGCTTTCAGCTGTTTCATGGCTGCCGCCTTGTTCTTGTGTTGTGAGCGATCATTCTGACATTGCACCACAACATTGGTCGGCATATGGGTGATACGTACCGCCGACTCAGTTTTATTAACGTGCTGTCCACCAGCGCCACTGGCGCGATAAACATCGATGCGCAAATCAGCCGGATTGATATCAATTTCGATATCATCATCAATTTCGGGTGAGACAAACACCGAGGCAAAAGAGGTATGGCGACGGCTACCCGAATCAAGGGTGATTTTCTCACTAAACGATGCACGCCGGTTTCGGTGCGCAATCGACCAAAAACATAATCGCCTTCAAAACGAATGGTAGCACTTTTGATACCAGCAACATCACCGGCTGAGGCTTCCATCAATTCTGTTTTGAAACCGTGCGATTCACCCCAGCGTAAATACATGCGCAATAACATCTCGGCCCAGTCCTGTGCTTCGGTGCCACCGGAACCGGATTGAATATCGAGGAAGGCATTACAGGCATCCATTTCACCCGAGAACATGCGACGAAATTCTAGTTCCTCGACCTGTTTTACATACTGCTGAAGATCGTCATTGACAACCTCAGCACTATCTTCATCATTTTCCTCAACCGCCATTTCTAACAAATCATTGGCATCATTGAGGCCGGTTTCCAGCTCATTAAGCGTCAGTACAATTTTTTCCAGACGAGCTCGTTCCTGACCTAGTTTTTGTGCACGCTCGGCATCATCCCAGACATTGGGCTGTTCCAGCTCACGCACGACTTCGTCCAGCTCTTCTTTGCGATTATCGAAGTCAAAGATACCCCCTAAGCGACAAAGAGCGTTGCTTGAGGTCATTGATTAGATTGGATATATGATTGACTTCCATGGTGTTTTTTTGCAGCTTAAACCAGTATAAATTGAAGCCGCAAATCTTACCCTATGAGCGCCCTGATTGCAGCCCTGATAGGGGCTATTAGCGCATCTGTTTGGGCTTACTGGCTACATTATCGCGTAAATAGACGGGAACTGCCCCGGCGGCGGAAACAGCACCACCATTTTTGTATGATTCTATCGCCAGTGCAGCGATGGCTTTTGCTGAGGGGAAACATTCATCCAGTGAGGCGGTACAACGATCACCCAGTGCGGGTTTCATGATCTCGCCATAACTGGCCCAGCCGGTTCCAGCCGTGACCCACTGTCCCTGTTCAGGAATAGGTGCTTTTTCAGGCGCGACCACGCATTCTTCATCTAGCAGAATCATATTGCCTGCTTCGTCCTTTTGATACGCGCCCCAATAAACCTCTTTCATGCGCGCATCAATCGCAGCTAGTATCTGAGCCTCACCGGTTTCTTCCATAGCGACCCAGGCCATCGCGGCTAAAGTAGATACCGGCACCACAGGAATTGAATGCGCAAAGGCGATCCCCTGAACCACGCCCGCCGCGACCCGCACACCCATGAATGAACCGGGGCCACGACCAAAAGCTAAAATATCAATATCTTTCGACTTTAGGCCTGCATCCTGCAATAGACTCTCGATCATGCCGAGAATTAAATGGGTGTGTTCACGCGGCGCTACCTGATAGTGCTGCGTTATCTCACCATCAAGATATAAAGCCGCCGAGCAGGCTTCGGTTGAAGTATCAAGCGCTAGCAGTTTCATGTTCTTCATGCTCCCGCTTCTTTCTTTCAAAGAAACTTTCTATATCGTCTTGCTGCGTGGTTATCGGCATCGGTGGCAAGCTACTCTTAAAAACACGACCATAAGGTTTGCTGCTTAATCGTGGATCACCAATCACGACCACGCCATAATCATCAACATCACGAATTAAACGGCCGACGCCCTGATTCAATGCAATCACCGCACGCGGAACCTGATATTCCATAAAAGGCTGTCCTCCATTTTTACTGATCACATCGATACGCGCCTGCATCACCGGATCACCGGGTGACGCAAACGGCAGTTTATCAATCACCACACAGGACAGTGCGCTGCCACGGACATCAACGCCTTCCCAGAAACTCGACGTGCCTAACAGGATGGCATCACCGGCTTTGCGAAACTTGGCCAGTAGCAGATGCTTGGGTAGATCACCCTGTATAAAAATTGGGAACTCGGTTTTATCCTGTAAAAAATCTTTGGCTTCGTTCATCGCACGATAACTGGTGAACAATAAAAACGCACCACCGTGACTGGCGTTGACTACCGGCAGAACTTTTTCAAGCAAGGCGTAGGTATAATTACGATCGGAAGGTTCGGGCAAATCTTCTGGTAAATAAAGCAGACTTTGTTGTTCATAATCAAAAGGACTCAGCCAGCTTCCACTTTCAAATTCATCCAGCCCAAGCGCATCAGAAAAGTGATTAAATTTTTTATTTACCTGCAAGGTTGCCGAGGTAAAAATCCACGCCGCCGAAAAATTATTGGTGTATTTTTGAAACAAACTGGAAACTTCAATCGGCGTTGAATGCAACATAAAACTTCGGCTGAAAGTTTCATACCAGAGAATGGCGTTAGCTGATTCTGCCAGCTCGTTATCATTCTTGAACAACTCGGCTCGTTCGCATAACAATAAACAACGCTGATAACATTGATCCAGACCCCGGCTACGTTCAGATGCAGTTTCTAAATGTTCAGCTAAATCAGAAAGCACGGCTATCAGTTCCGACAAACAATTTGCCAAAGAAGGTTTATATTTGATCGCAGCCCAGGACTGCCTGGCGCCGGAATCACCCAGTGCTAAACGAAAATCTTGCGTGACTTTCTCCAGCTCATCAGCGCAGTCTCTTATTTCTGTCATGTCCGGTGCATCGTTAACCTGTTCGGCAATTGCGTCTCTGGCCAACAGGGTTATCTGACGACTTGATAAGGTATCACCAAAATAACGTGAAGCCACTTCATGCAACTGATGCGCTTCATCGATGATAAAAGCATCCGCACCCGGCAGTAGTTCAGCAAAACCTTCTTCTTTTAGCGTCATATCCGCCAATAGAAGGTGATGATTAATCACCAGCAATTCGGCTTCCATGGCTTTTTTACGCGCCTTGACAATGAAGCAGTCATTCCATGAATCACATTCGCTGCCCAGACAGTTATCCGCTGTCGAGGTCACCATCGGCCAGACATAGGCATCTTCCTGGATTGAACTTAATTCAGAAATATCACCGACTTCACTTTTGCCCGACCACTGACCGATCTCAGTCAATTGCGTCTGTGTAACTTTATTCATGAAACCGAGATGCGGCGCAATTTGTAATCGATGTAGGCAAAGATAGTTTGCACGGCCTTTTAGCAAAGCGACCTTGATTGGCATATCCAGCGCCTTTAGTACACGTGGTATATCGGTACGGAAAAGCTGATCTTGCAGATGTTTGGTGCCGGTAGAAATAATGACTTTTTTACCCGATGTAATCGCGGGTACAAGATAGGCAAAGGTTTTGCCAATACCGGTACCCGCTTCGGCCACCAGTACTTTTTTGTTTTTTATGGCATTTTCAATACTATCGCTCAGGGCAAGCTGATTATGCCTAACTTTATAATCTTCAACATACTCACTGAAAACACCATCTTCGCCTAGATACTCAGAGGCTTTCATTACTCATCACCCAGCGTCTTAATCATCTGCTTTGCCTGCTGAATAATATCACTATTGTTCAGCAACTCGCCTGCCTTTAGAATGAACTGCCAATTCAATAATTTCAGATTATCATTGTCACGAGAGTAGCTATTGCTTCGCTGAGCCAGTTGCTGTGATCTTTTGGCATCACCGGCTTTAAGTGCCATCCAGGCCAGACGACTCCAGGCTTGCGCAAACTTGGGTTCGATGCGTACCAGACGCTCGAGCTTATCCGATGACTTGTCGAATTTAGACTCAGCCATGAGATCATCCGCCTGTTGCAAAAGCTGGGCCACAGCACGGTTTGAATAAGCGATACGCTGCTCACTACTCGATAAGCGCCACGCGGCTAATTCGTTTGACTCGAGGATTGACCCGGGGTCAGCCTGCTTCTCCTCAATCACCGTACATGAGGCAATCAGCAGAATAACGGGAAAAAGAAAATAATATCTAGACAAACTTAGTCACCAAACAATCTACGAAACCAGCCGAACGAAGAACCTTCGGTACACTCGGCCTCGGTCTCAGGCTCGGAGCCTTTAATAAAGGGCAATTCTATCGCATTTTCACAGTCTTTCCCCGATAGAAGTCCAGATTCGCCGTCAATCCACTGCATGGTAATATTATCCGGCATTAATACCTCAAAGGACCTTGATGAAATAGAACGCATTAATTTTGACCAGATCCGCAGCGCACCTGAGGCCCCGGTTAAACCAGAGCTGCGATTATCATCATAACCAGTCCAGACTACTGCCACAGCATCTCCGGAAAAACCTGCAAACCAGCTATCTCTTAAGTCATCAGAAGTTCCGGTTTTACCCGCCACCTTGATATCCAGCTCATGAGCGAGTCTTTTTGCAGTACCCTCCTCTGCGATCCCCAGCATACTGTGGTTAATCAGGGCAACGACTTCTGGCGAGACTTCACGGGCCACATCAACCGGATAACGCTTCAAGGTCTGGCCGTCTTTATCTAATACTGCAACAACACTTTTAAGGGGGCTGTGAAATCCACTGGCAGCAAAGGTCTGATAAATTGACGCCACATCAAAGGGTGACATATCTACGGCGCCTAGGGTCATCGATGGATAGGGGGGCAAGCGACTATGATTGCCTAATTGCTGAATGGTCTTGCTAATTTCACCCAGACCAACATCAAGTCCTAATCGTGCTGCGGGAATATTGTAGGACTTGAGCAATGCCTCATATAAGGTCACCTTGCCATGATATTTGTGATCATAGTTTTCCGGCTCCCATATCTGTTTATCATCACCAACAACCCGTAAACGTGAATCATCAATCAAACTAGCCAGGGTATATTTATTGCTTTGTTTTAACGCAGATAGATAAATGGCAGGCTTAATCAAAGAACCAATATGACGCTGAATATCAAGGGATCGATTAAAACCGGGATAATCGGGTTGACGGTCACCCACCATAGCTAAAACTTCGCCATTATTTGGTGAGACGACTATAGCGGCAACCTGCAACTCCTTATCTCTGGATAGCTGAGGCATAACAGTGAGCACTGCCTGTTCCGTTTGATGCTGGACATAAGGGTCAAACGCCGTAAAAATGCGTAAGCCTTCTGACTTTAAATCGTCTGAGTTATAGGTGATTTTTAATTGTCGCTTAACAAGATCAAGATAAGCAGGATAACGCACACGTTTTACATGGCGTGCGATTTTTATTTTTTTGGAAGATAAGCTTCTAAACTGCTCAGTCGTTATCAAACCATTATCATGAATGGTCGAAAGCACCACATCCCTTCTTTCTTTGGCACGCTCCGGATTTCTAACAGGATTGTAATAGGATGCACCTTTAACCATGCCAACCAGCAATGCCATTTCATCTAAAGCCAGTTGATGTAAAGGCTTACCAAAATAATACAAACTCGACAGGCCAAAACCATGGATAGCCCGCTCCTGATCCTGACCCAGGTATATTTCATTTAGATATGTTTCAAGAATTTTTTCTTTGTCATATTGCAGATCCAGCAATATCGCCATTACCGCTTCATTAGCTTTACGCCATAGATTCTGCTTAGGCGTTAAAAATAAATTCTTAACTAGCTGCTGCGTTATGGTACTGCCACCCTGTACCGTTCGGCCGGCTTTTATATTTGCGACAAAAGCTCTTGCAATCGATCTGACATCAACACCCGGGTGCTCATAGAAGCGTCGATCCTCAATCATTACCAGCATCGCTATTAGCTCTTCTGGTATTTCTTCCAATCTAACCAGTTCTCTGTCTTCACCATGAGAGGGAAATATTCCTGCAAGGTAAGCAGGATCAAACCTGACCAACGCCAGAGAATCATTACTGCTTAAATCGATAAGATTAGAAATTTTATGACCTGATATCTCAACACGTATTGATCGGCTGATTTCTTCACCATCCCAGTACTCAAAGCCGCGAGTTACAATATCAAATCTATTTGAAGATCGCTGGTACTGCCCTGGCTCTAATGTTGTCGAATCTTCAGAGGAATAATTCAGCATGTCCAGCTCGATCTGCAACTGCGCAGGCGTTAATGTCATACCCTCATACAATTCCAGTGGACGAGCATAGACTCGGGCAGGCAATTGCCAGATTCTTCCTTCAAATTTACTGATTATTTTTATATCCAGATAAACCAGATATACAACACTAACGACAAGGATAAATAAAAAAAACTTTAGATATCTACGTTTTTGCTGTGGCTTTGACTTTCTCGATGGAGAGCGACTGACAACTGTTTTTGGCTTATTCTTTTTACTGCTTTGATTTCTTTTTTTTGGCATAGAGGGCAGTCATAGTTTTCACATAATTATGACTAATTATACAGCCTTATCCCTAAGGCTACCTGTTAACTATTAACGACAGGTTGAGAGAAAACGAGCAGATTTGCCTTTGCAGGGATCAGCCTCAAATTTGGATTCTTTTTCTTTTTTTCTTTTCTGTTCAGCCTTCTTTTTCAGTAAAGCCTGTTTTTCAAGTTCTGCTTCTACTTTAGCTTGTTTCTCAGCTTCAATTTGTTGTTGTTTAGATTTATTATCTTCTTGCTTAGCCGCTGCCTCAATGGCTTTTTTCTTTTTATCTGCTATTTCTTTTTTCTCTTTCTGGGTATTTTTCATCTTTGCAGCTTCGGCTTTTAATCGTTTCTCCTCTGCAGCTTTCTCGCTTTCTGCCTGGGCAGCCATTTCTTTAGCCTTACGCTGTTTTTTCTCATCACGGTCTTTCGCTAGTGCCTTTTGCTTCCTTTCTCTAACCAGGATCGCTTCTCTTTCGGCTTCGAGAACGCCTACAAATGTCGCCTTATTTAGCCAATCTAGTGCTTTATCAAAATTTGATTTTACACCCACACCATGAGCATACATTTTACCTACATAGTACATAGCCTGTGAGTTACCATCTGCAGCCTTTGTTCGTAATTCGGTGAATTTTTTCTTATTTTCACCTTTAAGACCATTCTTCTCGATATCCCAATACATGAGTTTAAAACCGGCCGTCTCATGACCTTGAGCCGCCGCCTTATCAATCCAGACCTTAGCCTGCTTCATATCTTTTTTTACGCCAAAACCAGTTTCATACATCTCACCAACTTTAAATTCAGCCTCAGCATTACCCTTTTTAGCGAGTGTCATTTGAAAATCAAACAAACCATCAGCATGCGCCCATGATGAACACATCAAAAAAACGATCAATAATATGTATAGACCTAGTTTATTAACTATATCTGTTCGTTGTATTGAATCAATTTTATTAAAACGCAATATAGTGTCTAATAACATAAGCATCAAGCCTGCCTGAACAATGTCGAATTTTATACATTTACCTGTGCATCCATGCTCATTTTCCTGAAAACTTTAACTGATACAATTGCTTAGAATACAACATCTAGTGCGATGCTGGTTACACCGACTTTTTCTGTTGGCGGTGCATTGGTGAAACTGGTATCAAACAAACCGAAGTTGATGATACCTCCTGGTCCCATCGGATTATTTGAGTCAGCGAGGGCAGTTGGATCATTTTCCACATCGACAATACTGTGCTCTATTTTGAGTGCTGCGCTATCGTTAATCTCGTAGCGCAGACCATATGTTAATGAAGTCTGAATAGCTACAGGGAAGTTCATCAGGTTATCACTAGGTCCACAGGTGCCAGGAACAGCGCAGGTTACAGCAAAATTGCCAGTCGCATCTGTTGCTGATGAAGCTACACCATCTATAGAGGCATAGGTAACATGTGGTAGCCACTTACCAAAACGATAGCCCAAAGTAATATACCCAGCTTCTTGATCACCGAAGGGTCTGGCTAACGTCTTATTAGTCAGGCGATTTTGCACTTCGGCATAGATCACCACATTCGCCATATCCAGATTAAAACCGGCTGCATTAACTTCACACTTCCCTTCGCCAGTCAAATCAACATTTACATCGGCTAATGTTGGTCCCATTTGAGCAGCGAAGCCACCATACAAGTTCACTTCACAAGCAAAACTGCTGGCGTGAACGGTAAAGCCTTTACCTGAATATTTAACATCGATACCACGAATTTTTTCAGCCTCGAAATAAGCTGCACCGCCGGTGTTAGGTATATCGTCTCTGTTTGAACCAAAGTAGGGTTGAAATGACAGCATGCCAGGGCCAACGGGGAATTGCAGCAGGAACTCAATACCATTCACCGTATTCAAAGGATTATTTAGATAATATATTTCAACAGGAGGACGAATCCAAGGGTAAGCATACCCAACCTCAACGTAATCGTTTACCAGATAAACAGGCTGTTTGATTTTACCGGTATGAATACTCAACCAGTCAGTAAGTTTATAGTCAACATATGCCCATTCGATAATGGCATCAAAGTTACCATCAACACCTGTGCCTAAAATCTGTGAGACTACCGACATATCTTCTGCAATGTCTGAAGAGATTTGCAATCCAAAGCGGGTGTCCGTTTCAAAGCTGGCATCATTTTGCACACCACGGTCACCAAGACTGCCAATGTAACGATTTTTATTTTCGTCATCGTGCCACGACGCACCAGTCGTTAGAAACCCATCAAACTGGAGCGCTGATGCTGAAGAAGCGGCCATTGTTGTTGCTATTGCACAGGCAAGTACAGTTAACTTTTTATACATTTTGGGATCCCCTATTTTCTTGTGATTACTTATAAAGTAGCGCATAAAAAATCTTTGGCAAGTAATTAGCCATGATTGTTTAAAACCCAGGGAACACACCTGCCTAGAGCATTGATTTTTAAAGAAATAATAACTATGACTTATCGCGAGTATTTTTACGTTTCTTATCATTACGCTTTATATGCTGAATCATTCTTCGACGCTTAAACATTTGACGATCGCTTAGTACGTTCTTCTGACCCTCAAACGGATTCACACTGCTTTTGAACTCAACTTTTACCGGCGTACCGACAATTTTCAGTGCTTTTATAAAGAAACTGGATAAATATCGCTTATACGATGCAGGCAATAGATCAGTTTGATTACCATGAATGATTACGCGTGGGGGATTCATGCCTCCCTGATGAGCATAACGTAGTTTTATTCTTCGACCACTAACTAGCGGTGGCTGGTGCTTTGCCACAGCTTTTTCTAATAGGCGAGTTAATTCCGGTGTTGAGACCTTTCGGATTGCTGATGAATAAGCTCGTCCAATTGCATCATAGAGCAAGCCTACATTAGAGCCATGCAATGCGGAGATAAAAAACATTTCAGCAAATTCAGTAAATCCCAGTTGCTTCTCAATATCTTTCTTAATATTGTCTCTCTGATACTCATCCAGACCATCCCATTTATTGAAGACCATAACCAATGCACGACCGGCTTCCAGGATATAACCCAATAAATGAAGATCCTGATCAGCCACTTCTCTTTGTGCATCAATCATCATAACAACGACATTACTTTCATCAATGGCTTGCATGGATTTAATGACGCTGAATTTTTCAACGGCTTCTTTCACGGCACGGCGACGACGAACGCCAGCCGTATCTATCAATGTATAGCGTTGACCTTCGCGCTCAAAAGGAATAAAAATACTATCTCGTGTCGTGCCCGGCATATCAAAGACGACCACACGCTCTTCACCAAGAACTCGATTAACTAATGTGGACTTTCCAACATTAGGCCTGCCAACGAAAGCAACTTTAATCCCTTGTTCAGATTGATGCGGCAGCTCATCTTTTTCTTCAGCGGCAAAGTCCTTTAATGCATTAGTCAGTAATTCACTAATACCTCTATTTTGTGAGGCTGCGATTACCGAAGGATCACCAAATCCGAGCGCGTAAAATTCACTACTGACTGTACGTTCATCTAGACCATCGCACTTATTAACAACCAGTGTGATTTGCTTGCCAGTTCGACGTAAACGTTCAGCAATGACTTCATCGCCTGTAGTTAAGCCATCACGAGCATCGACTAAAAATAAAATCGCATTGGACTCTTCAATCGCCAACAAAGTTTGCTTGGCCATGTGTTCATCCAACTCTTCGCTTTCACCACTCAGACCACCCGTGTCGATGACGATGAATTCTTTTTCTTCATATAGGCCATGCCCATATTTTCGATCACGAGTTAGGCCCGGAAAATCAGCGACTAAGGCATCACGACTTTTTGTCAGAACATTAAATAATGTAGATTTTCCTACATTTGGACGCCCAACTAGTGATAGAACAGGATTCATAATATTGAATGGCCAGATTTATTTGGCAGCTGCCAAATCTTTAAGAGTATACGAATATAAAAGACCATTACTCGTTGTAACAATGATTGCATCATCAGTGACCACTGGCGGAACAAGAATACTATTATCACTAAAGTCCTCATCATCATTGCCACCAACTAAGACGCGTGCAATGAAGTGCCCATCAAACTTGGACAACAAATGTAGATAGCCATCAACATCACCAACGATAAGATAATCACCAAATAAAACAGGGCGAGTCAGGTATCGTGCTTGCAACTTCTCCTGTTTCCATAATGTTGCTCCACTAAAACGGTCTAGTGCCCATACATGACTGCGTTCATCACTGCTATAAATAGCCTTGGCATCTACAGTCAATCCTGAATAAGTCGAGAAATCGCGCGCCCACAAAAACTGACCTTTCTGTACATCGATAGCAACAACACGCCCTTGATAACCAGCCACATATAAAACATAACCAAATAACTCTGCCCGGCCATCAATATCAACCAGTCTTTGAATTTCAGAATGCCCCTGCGGCGTAGAAATTGCCACATCCCAAATTACTTCGCCATTGCTCAGTGCCAGAGCAGCCATCCGGCCATTAGACATACCCGCGTAAACTTTGTCACGTGAAACGACTAACAAACCACTTCCGCGAAGAGTTAATGCCGGCGTAGTCTGCTGATAGCTCCATTTTATTTCACCAGTAGTACGATTAAGGCTGACTATTTGACCATCGACAGTTCGAACTAAAACCGAGTCAGCCGTCATAACCGGGCGAGATAAAACTTCGCTAGGTACATTAACCTGCCACTTGAGCAGACCGGTCAATGCATCTATAGCAATTAATTCACCCTTTTTTGTTGCCAACAACCAGAGACTAGCATCACCACCGACACCGGCACTGATAGTTGTAGCAAGATCAATTTCCTGAATTTGTTGGCCAGTAAGAATATCAGTAACCGTTATTATTCCTTCACGGCCTGCAGTAATTATTTTATCTTCTAACAATAAAGGCTCGATAAACAAAAACTGCTGATCAATCGCACCGTGAGTACGTAAAGACCACTGCTCCTCGATTTTTTTAGTTGCTTCAAATTTAGTTAATTGCGCAGGTGGTTCTGAATTATCATCACCACCTCCACAAGCTGCTAGCATAGCGATACCAAATGCCAGCATATAATAACGCATTATTATCATGCAGCTGGCTCGGCCAACGCAGGCTGGCTCAGTTGTGATGAACCCAAATCCTGACGTTTTAACTGTAACCAACGACTAGCATTCCCTGAACTAGCTATGGCCTTATCATAAGCAATACGCGCTTGCTCAAGCTGACCTTTTGCAACAAACAGATCACCTTTAAGCTCTTCATACAATGCATCAAATGCTACAGTGTGTTTGGAAGAAAGCAGAACATTAGCTTCGTCATATTTCTTCTGAGCAATCATCAGTCGAGCCAACCTCAGTTGGGCGATGACTTTAACTTCGTCATCGACTGCATTCGCCATCGCCCACTGTAATCGTGAAACTGCTTGATCCAGATTCCCGGAGTCAGCTTCATTTTTAGCCATGACCAATGCTGATAGCGCAGCGTACGGTGTATCCGAATACCCAGCAACCAGTTTATCAACGACGGTTGCATCAAGCACACTACCAGCACTAAGCTCTGTTTGCGCAATAACTGACACATACATATCACTGGCTTCAACACTATGCTGATATTGAGTTTGTTGATAATAATTCCAACCAGCTAATGAAAAACCACCGACAGCCAAGCCAATAAATAATGAGCTAGCGTTTTCTTTCCACCATCTTTTAAGTGCTTCTACCTGTTGTTCTTCTGTTTCGAAATCTTGCATTACATTATCCTAATTATTTTTTTGTAAAAAACTAATAACAGCATCCTGCTCAATAAGCTGCTGCTCCCTATCTATCCGTAAATATTTAATGACCACACGTGTTGGCTCTTCATCGCTTACAAATAAAACCATTTCAGCGCCACTCTTATCTACTTTTTTCATTTGCGATTTAATTGAACCACCACCACAATGCATTTGTATTTTTAACTCAGGCAGCGCGTCACGTAAAGACTCGGCCAATTTTAAGCCTCGCTCAATATCAGATGAGGTTCTGGGTAACAAGTAAATATCAATGGGCTTCTCATGGAAAGCAACACCCGTCTCTTCCATCAACGACAGCAATCGTTCCATACCAATCGCAAAACCTGCTGCAGGCGATGACTTACCACCCAATTGTTGAACCAGGCCATCATAACGACCACCTGCACACACAGTACCCTGAGCTCCAAGACTGTCTGTTACCCATTCAAAAACAGTTTTGCAGTAATAATCAAGCCCACGAACTAGTCTGGGATTAATGCTATATGCAATACCAGCTGCATCCAAATAGACTTTCAAACATTCAAAATGTTCAACTGACTCTTCATCCAGATAATCATGTAAATCAGGTGCGCTGGCTAACAACTCTTCCATCTCTGGATTTTTGCTATCGAGCACACGTAATGGATTTTTATCAATACGACGTAAACTATCTTCATCCAACTGATCACGATGTGCTTCAAGATAGTCAACCAACACTGTGCGATAGGCAGCCCTAGACTCGACACTTCCTAATGTATTCAACTCTAAGCGTAAATTTTTCAAGCCCAACTCACGCCAAAGACGCGCAGTCATAACTATAAGCTCCGCATCAATATCAGCATCGGCAATACCAAATGCCTCAACCCCCAGCTGATGAAATTGTCTGTAACGCCCCTTTTGAGGTCGTTCATGACGAAACATAGGACCCATGTACCAGAGACGACGAATTTGATTATGTAAAAGTCCGTGTTGTATACCCGCTCTTACACAACTTGCAGTACCTTCGGGGCGTAAAGTTAGGCGATCACCATTTCTATCATCAAAGGTATACATTTCTTTTTCAACAATATCAGTGACTTCACCAATAGAACGACAAAACAAATCTGTAGATTCTACAATTGGTGTACGGATTTCACTATACGTATAAGCAGACATAATTTGTCTGATTGCATGCTCAAAAGCCTGCCAGCGAGGCGAGTCTTCAGGCAATACATCATGCATACCACGGATAGATTTTAGTAATTTAGACATAAAACTTGAATGTTTTTATATTAATGAAAAACTACCTGTTGTTGATCAACAGATATTTTGAACAGTGCAATATTATTTGAACGAATATATTTTTCAATATAGACAGAGAGATCATTTATCTTTAATTTTACGTGCGGAGCGTTACCAAGAAAAACTTTAAATGGCGCAGAACCTTTTAACGTCACTTGTTGATCCTGCACCAATAAGCTGTAGTACAAATTATTGCCATTGGCATCATCAATTTCCAACCAAGATTCCTGGGTTGCAAATACATCCAGGGTATCATCACCTTCAGCTGCAAGCTTATTAATCGACCTCTGATTTGCGGTATTTTCCTGCTCCACTTTACTCGGTACATTCACAGCAACAGTTTCTAACAATAACTCAGCTGTTTCAGTGGCAGTGTTATTAATTATTTCTTGCTCAACAATGTCTTGTTTATCACTGTCGAGCTGAACAATTTCCTTATTTTCGACAAGCTGGACATCTTGAGCAATATCGGGTGATTCATCTGCAACAGCGTATTCAACATCTGCATTATCAAACTGTTCATTCTCTGGTAGAGTTGTATGAACCTCATGCTCAACATCACCTGTAACAATTGCATTTTTATAATAACTAAAGGAGGCATAAAGTGCCGCCACAAGCATCATAACTAACAAAGAGATTGTTATCATTTTTACAAAGGGTGAGTTACTGCTAGCTTCGTCGGGCAAGGTTGATCGTGGTTGCAAATTAGATTCTTTCTGGTGAGGCACCGATAGAGCATATTCCTCCAGAAGTAAAGTATCAGATATACCCAGATATTTTGCATAGACCCTTAAATAACCTTGCACAAAAGTCGGTTGTGGCAACTCGTCCACAGCAGAACGATCAATAGCATCAATCACTTGTTCGGATAGATGTATCGACTTCGCAACATCTGCGACAGAAATATTTTGTCTTTTACGTTCAACACATAGTCGCTCACCAAAAGAGAGCTTCTGTTCTGAACTTTCTGATTGCTTAGTATTATCTAATTCTGTCACGACGTTTTAACTCCTTTACCAAACTGGCCTGCTTTGAACCTGGAAAATCAGCCAGCAATTGGCTCGCATATTTATGATAATGCTCTTTTGCACCCAGTGCTCTTTCTGACAGAACCTGCACCCATAAACTTTCTGCTGTTGGTTTATTAATAGCATGATAGCGTTGAATATAGGCACGTGAAGACATATAACTTTTAGTTTTTATAGACAGCTCAGCCATAGACATCAACGCCCCAGATAATTCAGGCTGTAGCTTTAGCGCTTTACGCAACAATTTTTCAGCAGACTTGTATTTTTTTGCCTGTAACAAACATGTTCCAGCATTAGAGTAAGCCAGATATGCTGACTTATAAAATGGATTATCGTAAGCCTCTTTAAATTGATCTATGGCTTCTTTAACACGTCCCACTCGACACAACAAAGTACCATAACCATTACGTAGCTCCGGGTCATTTTCCTTTATATCTAAAGCATCAAGATAATAGTCTTCAGCCTCTTCCATTTTATTAACCTGCATCATCATATAAGCCAGAGTCGTATAGGCTACAACGTTATTTGAATCTTGATCGATTGCCTTTAACAATTTTTCCTGTGCAAGTTGATATTCGCCACGCTGTAAATAACCAACACCTAATTGAATATTAGTAAGCGACGCTTCTTTTAAATCCTTTTTGATCGCATCTTGTTTTACGCCTCTCTGACCACCTGAACATCCAGACAGAGAAAAAACAATAAAAAACATTAACAAGCCTAATTTTATATTCATAAATTCATCCCGAATCTGGGCTCCTCAAAACGGCGATCACGACGACTTTTATCTTCGATTTTACCTACCAACTGGCCACAGGCTGCATCAATATCATCACCGCGGGTACGACGAACCACGGTTGTCATTCCTGATTCCATTAAAATCTCGCTGAAGGCATTTACCCGTTTCGCTGATGAAGTTTTATAACCAGAACCTTTGAACGGATTAAATGGAATTAAGTTCATCAATGTTGGAATACCTTTTAATAGTCTGATCAGTTCTCTAGCATGCTGATCAGTGTCATTAACACCATCGAGCATGACATATTCAAAGGTAATTCTAGTACGTGCATTTTGTTTTTCAATAAAGCGACGGCAAGCAGGAATTAATTCTTCCAATGGGTATTTTTTATTAATAGGCACTAGTTGATCGCGTAATTCATTATTGGTTGCATGCAATGAAACCGCTAAACGAGAATCCAGTACATCACCCAACTTATCCATCGTTGGTACAACACCCGCAGTGCTCACGGTTACTCTGCGTTTGCTCAAACCATAAGCAAAATCATCCATCATGATATGTACAGCTTTAACCACATTATCAAAATTTAATAATGGTTCACCCATACCCATCAAAACCACGTTAGTGACTTTGCGTCCCGGTTTTTTTTCTTCATCGACTAAACGTGTAGCCAGCCAGACCTGAGAAATAATTTCAGCAGTAGTCAGGTTGCGATTGAAACCACGGCGACCTGTAGAGCAAAAACTACAATCCAGTGCACAACCGACCTGTGATGAAACACACAAAGTACCGCGATCACTTTCTGGAATATAAACGGTTTCGATCTGATTGCCGTCATTCAGTTTTAATACCCACTTGCGAGTACCATCGCTGGATAGTTCATCCAGCACCACTTCAGGCGCCGTGATCTCAGCCAGAACTTCAAGCTGATCACGAAGTGACTTTGAAATGTTATTCATCAACTGAAAATCAGCAACGTCCTGTTGATGAATCCATTTCATTACCTGACTGGCACGAAAAGACTTTTCGCCGAGCGAGGCAAAAAAGGCCACCAGACCTTCACGATCCAAGCCTAGCAAATTAGTTTTTTCTGCTGTCAGGGGGATATTAACTTCGCTCACCATTTTAATTATTCGATAACATCGAGGAGTAACTTAACTTTTTGATTTTAGAGGAACCTTACAACCAATAAACCCGCGATTGTACGCGGGTTTAGGGTGTTTATAAAGCGCTGAAATGGCTTGAAATCAGCTTTTTTCCTCAATCCAGGCCATCTGGATAGCTTCCAGGATGCGTTCCCCCGAATGATTCGGCTCATCATCAAAATCTTCCAGCTGACAGACCCAGTTTCGTAAGTCCACAAAATTGACGTGCATAGGATCAATATCAGGAAATTTCTCATCCAGTTCAATAGCAATATCCAGTGTATCGGTCCATTTCACAGCATTAACCCCTAATCTTTCAGTGTGTTGGCGCCATATTAACGCCTTTCTGGCCTAAAGAAACGCCACAAGTTCCAATGATATATAAAAATTTCCACCGTTATTGCTGGAGCGGGTAACCTCGAGCATTCCAGTCAGTCATCCCCATCTTCGCCACATGCACATCGGCAAAACCATGCTGCGCTAGTAACAGTGCTGCTTTACCCGATTTATTATGGGTTCGGCAAATAGTCACTATCGGTTTTTCAAGATAATCACCAATTTCATCCAAACGCTGCTCTAATTCTTCCAGTGGAATTAGTTTAGAGCCTGCAATATGCCCCTGCTCACCGCTATAATCCTCTGGTGTGCGCACATCCAATAGCAACACGTCCTCTTCACTATCCAGACGTTGTTTGAGTTCATCCACTGCCAACATCGAACCTTTGCGTAGAGCACCCATTATTCTTGGCAAAAAGGACACCACTGCCAGCAATGCAAATGCCAGCATGGCTTTTTTAACCAGATCTTCTCCACCAGTGGCAGCTTCACGGCCAATGTAACCGAGATAAGTATAGGCAATGGCACCAGGCAACATACAAATGTAGGTGGCAACGCTGTATTGAGTAAAGCTGATACGCGTGAGACCCAGCGCATAGTTCAGAAGATTAAAGGGAAACAAAGGCACCAGACGAACAAAGGCTACAAATCGCCAGCCCTCATTCTCTACACCATTGATGAGTTGTTTTAGTCGACCACCGGTTTTGTTAGCGACCCAGTCAGCAGCAAGAAAACGTGCCACCATGAAAGACAACATTGCACCAATAGTCGCCGCGGTGAGATTATAAAAAGTACCCGCGACTGGGCCGAATAATGCGCCACCTAATAATGTCAGCACCGAGCCAGGGAAGAAAAATATCGTTCCGACAATATAAACCAGCATAAACAATAATGGCGCAGCCGCACCAGCATTTTCAATCCAGGCTTGCAGTGCACTTGCATCGAGTTGATCACGATAGACAACAACAGCACCAATACCGACGGCAACCAGTAACAGCATCAGCCATTTTACTAATTTTTTATTCATTATTATTTTTCTCGTTTGAATCGTTCCACTGACGACGGTTAATTGCATAGTCTGTTACTTTTCCTTTAAATGGCATGGTCAACATGCCGCTAATCCATGAACACTGTTTTGGCGCTGTAAAATTATGAATGCCGATGGTCATAGCCACATGCCCTGCTCTAGGCTGGTCTCGATAAGTACCAAATAAACGATCCCACCATGACAGATTAAAACCAAAGTTACTGTTGGTTTCGTCATCTTCTATAGAATGATGAACCCTATGCATATCAGGCGTCACCACAAACCAGCGCAATAAAGTATCCAGTGTTTTTGGCAAGCCAACGTTGCCATGATTAAACATCGCCATGGCATTGAGCACCACTTCAAAAATGATCACCGCAACTACAGGTGGCCCCAGTAGTATAATCGTGACAAATTTAATCAACATAGAAAGAATAATTTCCAGCGTGTGAAAACGCACACCAGTGGTGACATCATAATCAAGATCCGCATGGTGTACCCGATGCAAGCGCCAGAGCACAGGCACGGCGTGAACCATGATATGCTGCATATAGATGACAAAATCCATGATCACGACAGAAGCCAACATGGCAAAGCCAATTGGCACATCAATCTGATTAAATAATCCCCACTGATTTTCACTCGCCATCACTGCCACACCAACTGCCGCCGTTGGGAACAATACACGCACAATAAAACTGTTGAAGAACACCAGACCAAGGTTATTAATCCAGCGCACGGCTTTAGAAACCGTTAATGCACGCCTGGGAGCAACGATTTCCCAGATCGCCATTACCAGCAGCATTCCAACAAAAAAACTGAGACGAATCGGTTTCTCATTCTCAAGTATAAAATCGTAAAAAGACATAAAAACCCTTATCTAAATTATTTAATGAAAACATATAAGCGACTATGTTGAATTGAAAACACAGACAAATCAATGAACTTTTTAGGTCCCGCACAGTCCATACCGAGAATAATAAGGAAAAACCATGAAACTTATCTTTGTTTATAACGCCGACTCAGGCCTGTTCAACACCGTTAGTGACATCGCACACAAAGTACTCTCACCCAAAACCTACAGCTGCAACTTATGCGCGTTGACGCACGGGCATTTTAAAATCAAGCAGGAGTGGGTTGAGTTTCTGGAACAGATCGACACCGAATTAGAATTTTTACATCGCGATGAGTTTTTAAAAAAATACCATCAGGATAATGCAGAACTACCCGCCATCTTTATCGAGGTAAATAATGAGTTATCGCCGTGGTTAGATCAGGCTAGCATTAATCAAATTCAAACGCTGGATGATTTAAAGGCTGCCATTATGGCGCGTAAGCAATAAGTAATGCAAGTACGCGTATTGAGCAACGATATTAACTAGCACATGCCAATAGTGTCCGATATACTCCACAGACCAACAACATACACTACATTACCGTGACTAAACACCAGCCAAATTATTCACTGCTGTTTGTACTTATTACTGCATTCCTGTCAATGCAGTGGAGCGCAACGCATATACATTTATCTGAGCATCACGACCATGACAATAGCCAGCATCAGCATAATGTTGCGACTCACGCTCATCTCTTAGCAAACCACCATGCCGACTCCATTGATTCAATACAGCATGCCGATAATTCCAATGTTGTAGAACTGGATCAGCAATGCAGTACAGCAACGGTTAAAAAAATTACGCCCAGCATTGCAATTATTGCATCGACCAGACTGCAACTATTCCTTTCACAACCTGTCAGCTTTGAATTAGGTGGTCATCTCAACAACAAACCCGGCTATCTTGATCACTCAACAGTCAAGCCGCGCGCACCACCTCTTTTCTCGTAATACCCCACAACAGTAAAAATTATTCTTTAGGATGCCATTAAGCATCTTAAATCAGTCGTATTGAGGTATTTATGTTATCTATTATTAAACAATCGCGATGGTTTCTGGCTATCGCAATCGCGCTACTTGCAGGTCAGGTTTTTGGTCATGGCATGTCAGAAGCCGAAAAACAAAGCATCATTGAAGGTGGAAACCTACGCTACATCTGGATTGGTGCGACACATATGTTATCTGGCTATGACCATTTAGCATTTGTCTTTGGCATTATTTTTTTCCTTACCAGGTTTAAAGAAATTGTTAAATACATCACCGTATTCACCGTAGGTCACAGTATCACTCTTATCTACGCGACCTTTAACGCTATTCAGGTCAACTATTTTCTGGTTGATGCCGTCATCGCTTTGAGTGTTTGTTATATCGCCTTCCATAATCTTGAAGGATTTAAGAAGTGGTTAAATGTTAGAGCCCCTAACATGATGGCAATGATTTTTAGTTTGGGTTTAATACACGGCCTCGGTTTATCGACACGCCTACAACAACTACCCTTGAGTGAAGATAGCTTGTTGATGAATATTATCTCATTTAACATCGGAATAGAGATTGGGCAAATTAGTGCCTTAGCCGTAATGCTGCTTCTTATTGCCGCTTTTCGAAAAAGCCACGTCTTTAAGAGCTTTAGCAAAGCATCAAATTCTTTTTTGATTATAGCCGGCGCCTATCTTTTTCTTATGCAGATGCACGGTTACGAGCATACCGTTAATGCTACAGAGTACACAACTGGCGAAGAATCTCAAATAACAGAAAACCTCGAAGTCACTGAGAAACCCAACTGGAAGGATGTTGTTACGATAACTATTCCTGCACACGACGATAAAGAATATAAATTAATGCTGACCAAAGGTGCAACGCTTGACTACGCATGGCAAAGCGATAAAGGAGAGCTGTTTTTCGATTTTCATGGCGAACCTAAAGATGATAAGACAGGATATTTCAAAAGTTTTAACAAAGATACCAAAGAACAATCAAGCGGTTCTTTAACCACCACTTTTGAAGGTACACATGGCTGGTACTGGAAAAACGGCAATCCTTTTCCAGTCAGCATTACTTTAAATATAAATGGCGAATATCAGCGTCTGGATTTAAAGAATGATACAACAACCAAGCACGACTCAATTTAATAATATAGAGAGAAAATCATGAAAATTTTAGCAACAACACTTGTATTATCATCACTATTTTTTGGTACACCAACAATGGCTGGATCAAACCATGACCATGGACATAGTCACGCAAACACACCTGTAAATAAAGAAACTGTAGAAAAAAATGCAGAAAGGGTACTTGCTGCACTTATCGAAAACAAAAAACTCGATAACAGCTGGACATCTGCAACAGCAAGCTCATCAGAAAAAAAGATGATTAACGGCGGGCCTGAATGGTTGGTGATTTTTATTAATGAAAAGGCAACCGATATTGAAAAGAAAAAACTTTATATGTTTATGACTTTAGGCGGTGATTATATTGCTGCGAATTTTTCTGGAAAATAAACTCATTGGGAATAAAAACAAGGGTCAATCAGATCAAGGGGACTTACCCCTTGGTCCGACCTGTTAAAAGCTTCTCGCGCAAAGACGCAAGTAAATAAACAGCATGCATTCCCAGGCGGATCGTAGGAACGAGAAAAATCAAAACTGTTTAGTGATTCTCCGAAACCATATTAATCGTATACTTAGGAATCTCAATCACCAAATCCTCATCACCAACTATCGCCTGACAACTCAAACGTGAATCCGGATCAAGCCCCCAGGCTTTATCCAACATGTCATCTTCATCTTCCGTATTTTCATTCAATGAATCCATACCTTCACGAATATAAACATGGCAGGTAGTACAGGCGCAGGATTTTTCACAGGCATGTTCAATCTCAACACCATTAGCCAGTGCAACATCACAGATGGTTTTGCCTTTTTCTGCCTCTATGACCAAGCCATCTGGACAAAGCTCTTCGTGCGGTAAAATAATTATTTGCGGCATTGCTCTATCTACTCCTGATCTTTGCCTGCATATTCTTCAACAGAATGACCTTGCATGGCGTTGCGTATATTTGAATTCATGCGCCGTGCTACATAATCAGCACAGGCGTTTTCAAGTTTTTTAATAGCGGCTTTAATATTTTCAGAATCATCGCTCGCTTTTGCGTTAACTAATAATTCTCTAGCCTCAGAGATATTACCTTTTTCTTCTTCAGACAATAATTCATCACCATCTTTTTTCAGTGCAGCGTCCAGTGCCTCAACAACACGCTCGGCTTCAACCTGCTGCTCGCGTAACATGCGTGAATGCATATCATCAGAAGCGTGATCCATGGAATCACGCAACATGGTTTCAATTTCTGAATCGGTCAAACCGTAAGAAGGTTTAACATCAACACTGGCTTCAACACCACTGTTTTCTTCACGTGCACTCACGGTCAACAAACCATCGGCATCCACCTGATAAGTGACACGAATTCTCGCGGCACCGGCAACAGAGGGCGGAAAACCACGCAGATCAAAACGCGCTAATGAACGGCAATCATCAACCAGTTCACGTTCACCTTGCACAACGTGTACCGCCATGGCTGTTTGACCATCTTTATATGTGGTGAAATCCTGCGCCTTGGCAACAGGAATGGGGGTGTTACGATAAATAATTTTTTCTGACAGACCACCCATGGTTTCAATGCCCAGTGACAGTGGAATCACATCCAGCAACAACATTTCATCACCTGGTTTGTTGCCTGCCAGTACATCTGCCTGCAAGGCAGCGCCAACGGCAACCACTTTATCGGGATCAATAGAAACTAAAGGTTCACGCTGGAAAAACTCACCGACCATTTCACGAACCGCCAGCGTACGTGTTGAGCCACCAACCATGACAACTTCAAGCACATCCTCAGCTGATACATCAGCATCACGCAATGAACGGCGGCAGGCCATGATGGTTTTTTTAATCAGCGGTTCTATTAAATCACGCATTTGTGACAAACTTAAAACACCCTGCCATTTAAAATCTTCGGCTTCGACTTTAATATTAACTTCGTTGTCACTCGCTAACTGTTCTTTTGCAGAGCGCGCTTCCCTCATCAATAAACGCACTAATGAAGGGCTGGGTGTTTTTTTATAAGCAGCCTGTTGCAGCATCCATTCAGCGATAACATGATCAAAATCATCACCACCCAGCGCACTATCACCACCGGTGGCTAGTACTTCAAACACTCCCTGCTTGAGTCGCAAGATCGAAATATCAAAAGTACCACCACCGAGATCATAAATAGCGATAACACCTTCCTGCCCGGTATCCAGTCCATAAGCGACTGCGGCTGCGGTTGGTTCATTGAGCAGACGCAAAACATTAAGATCAGCCAGACGTGCTGCATCTTTGGTGGCCTGACGTTGTGCATCATCAAAATAGGCAGGCACGGTAATGACAGCGCCAACCAGGTCATCACCCAACGTAGCAATCGCTCTATTTTTTAATGTTTTAAGAATTTCAGCTGAAACTTCTACCGCACTGACGTCGCCAGAGCGTGTTTTAATTTTTGCAACGGAGCTGTCGCCTGTTGAAAACTCATAAGGTGAACTTTCACCCAAACTTTTTAAATCTGCAGCAGCGCGTCCCATTAAACGTTTAACTGAAACAATAGTATTAGAAGGATCTTTAACCGCATGCTCTACTGCGGCATCACCCACTTCAATAACTTCTTCACCGTAACGAACCACTGAGGGCAATAGATGATGACCATTTTCATCGGGCAAGGTTTGTGCTTGTGCACTTCTTACCGTGGCAACCAGTGAGTTAGTTGTACCTAAATCAATACCTACCGCCAGTCGATGTTGATGTGGCGCGGTCGTTTGTCCGGGTTCTGAAATTTGCAATAAAGCCATGATTAATATAATTCGTCTTCAATTTTTGCGGATAATTCATCCACTTCTTTTTTTGCCTTTTGCATAAACTGCATTTTTCGTACCCATTCCCTGGCATCGTCTAAACGATCGCTTTCAAGTGCTTGTGAAAAACCATCCATCATGGATTTCATTTTATCTTTTATTTGTCTGGAAAAATCATCCAGCTCAGCCAGAGGATCATCCGCTGAATGAATCTCTGATAAGGCTTCTCGCATTTCCATTTGCCCCATCAAAAAAACAGCATCCATGGTGGTCTCATTCTCCAGATTAAGATCAACACCTTTCAAACTCAGCAGATAAATGGCTCTGTCGACAGGTTGTCGCAGTGCATTGAATGCTTCATTGATACGTGAAGTTTGTTGCATTGAAATGCGCTTTTCCTGGTCGGAAGCATTAACAAACTTATCAGGATGCACTGCTTTCTGTAGATCCCTGTAACGTTGCTGAACCAAGTCAAGATCAACATCGTAAGACACAGGCACATCAAACAGCGCAAAGAAATTACTACTAAGGATATCAGTTGTCATAGCGCGGCCATTATAGCGTATGGCAAATCAAGAAACAGCCTGAACTAGACAGTAAAGCTCTCACCACAACCACATGCATCTTTCTCTTTGGGGTTGTTAAATTTAAAGCCTTCATTCAAACCTTCTCTGGCAAAGTCCACTTCGGTACCATCAATATAAACCAGGCTTTTTGTATCCACCATGATTTTTATACCATTGCTTTCAAAAACTTCATCGTCATCATTAATTTCATCAACAAATTCGATGACATAACCCATGCCAGAACAGCCCATGGTTTTTACACCAAGACGCAAACCTATGCCCGAGCCACGACTCTCAAGAAAGCTTTTAACTCGTTCAGCGGCTGGTTCAGTTAAAGTAATCGCCATACAAATAATTCCAAATATTAAGCGTTTTTCTTTCTGTAATCTTCTACTGCAGCATTGATTGCATCTTCAGCCAATACTGAACAGTGAATTTTAACTGGCGGTAACGCTAGCTCTTCAGCCAGCTCGGTATTTTTAATCGCCTTGGCTTCATCTAATGTTTTACCTTTAACCCATTCGGTCAAAAGTGAACTTGATGCAATCGCACTACCACAGCCATAAGTTTTAAACACGGCATCTTCAATCACGCCATCGTCATTCACTTTAATCTGTAAACGCATAACATCGCCACAGGCAGGCGCACCGACCATACCGGTACCAATGTTTGACTCGCTTTGATCAAACTTACCGACGTTTCTTGGATTCTCATAGTGATCCAGAACTTTTTCACCGTATGCCATTTTGTTTTACCTCAAATTCTATTTTCTTTTTTCTATCTATATACGCAACACACTAATCATAAATCTAGTGAGCTGCCCATTCGATGCTATCGATATCAATACCATCTTTAAACATGTCCCACAGAGGTGACAGATCTCTCAGTTTCTCAACCGCAGAACGCACATGTGCAATCGTAGTTTCTATGTCTGTACTAGTAGTGTATCGACCCATGCTAAAACGAATCGAACTGTGTGCTAATTCATCATTACGTCCGAGCGCTCTTAGTACATAACTGGGTTCAAGACTGGCTGAAGTGCAGGCACTACCGCTGGAAATAGCCAGGTCTTTCAGAGCCATCAATAAACTCTCACCCTCAACATAATTGAAGCTGATGTTCAGGTTACCGGCAACACGTTGCTCGAAATCGCCATTGATATAAACCTCTTCCATATCCTTAAGGCCGTCCCACAACTGATTTCTCAAGTTTATCAGACGTTCATTTTCCATTGCCATTTCCTGTTTAGCAATGCGGAAAGCTTCACCCATACCAACAATTTGATGCGTTGCCAATGTACCCGAGCGCATACCACGTTCATGACCACCACCGTGCATTTGTGCTTCTAAACGTATACGCGGTTTTCTTTGTACGTACAAAGCGCCCATACCTTTAGGCCCATAAATTTTATGCGCCGAAAAACTCATTAGATCAACAGGCAGGTTGGCAAGATCTATCGGAACCTTACCGGCACTTTGCGCCGCATCCACATGGAAAATGATTTTACGTTCACGACAGGCATTGCCGATAGCTTCAATATCCTGAATCACACCGATTTCATTATTCACATGCATGATAGAAACCAGGGTAGTGTCATCGCGCATCGCAGCTTTGAGTTTTTCTAAATCAACCAGACCATTTTTTTCAGGGTCTAGATAAGTCACTTCGTAACCTTCTCTTTCGAGCTGACGACAGCTATCAAGCACGGCCTTATGTTCGGTCTTACAGGTAATGATATGTTTGCCACGTTTCTGATTAAAATGAGCAGAGCCCTTAATCGCCAGATTATCTGATTCGGTAGCACCCGAGGTGAAAACGATTTCACGTGGATCTGCACCGACTAAATCGGCCACATGTTGACGCGCATCCTCAGTCGCTGCCTCAGCAGTCCAGCCATAAGAGTGGCTACGTGAAGCAGGGTTACCAAAAGTCGCTTCTGGCCCCATGTATTTAATCATTTCGGCAACGACACGCTCATCAATCGGTGTGGTTGCGCTGTAATCTAAATATATTGGTCTATTAGTTTTATCGTTCACAATTCAACTCTTCTGTTACGTTAATTCATTTATAAATTCGCGGCCATCATTACCGCTGAATTCTTTATTCCTAAAATCTGCTGCATGGCTTCAATAAATCGCTCAACTTCAGCCATGGTATTTGTTCGTCCGAGACTAACTCGTATTGCGCTAGTCGCTAAATCATTTGATACCGCCATGGCCTTCAACACATGACTTGGCTCAGTCTTGCCACTGGTACAGGCTGAGCCACTTGATACCGCAAAACCACGTCGATCCAGCTCCATCAACAAGGTCTCACCATCAAAACCCTGTACGCCAAATTGCAGCGTATTGGGTAAGCGTTTAATTTCCTGTGAAAAAACTTTCACCACAGCAAACTTCATCAATTCTTTTTCAAGCGCATCACGTAAAACTTTTACATGATCACCGCGTTCAAGTAGTTCCTGTGCAGCCAACTCGGCTGCCATACCAAAACCAACGATGGCGGCAACATTTTCTGTGCCAGCGCGTAAACCTTTTTCCTGCGAACCACCTTGTAACAGGGAGTGCATGGGCAGGCACTTATCAACAATCAACGCCCCGGCACCCATCGGCCCATAAAACTTATGCGATGACAAAGTCATTGCATGTACGCCTGTTTGCTCAAAACTAAACGCTAGCTTTCCCGCAATCTGCGAGACATCACTATGAAACCATGTGCCACTTTCCCTGGCCACTTCAGCCAATTTCTCAATATCCTGTATGGCTCCGGTTTCATTATTTGCGGCCATCACTGAAACCAGTGCAGTATCTTTTTGAATCGCCTGTTTCAACGATTCCTGTGTCACCAGGCCCTGCTCATTCACTGCTATACGATCAACAGCACAAGCCACCTTGGCAGCAGGCTCTAACAGCGACATATGCTCAATTTCACTAACTGCTATACGTTGCACACTGGCATCAGCAGACAATCCCTTGAGCATCAAATTATTCGCTTCCGTGCCACCGCTGGTAAAAATAACCTGTGATGTTTGCGCGCCCATCAGTGCAGCGACTTGTTCGCGTGCTTGTTCAATCGCCTGTCGCTGCAACCGCCCAAAACGATGCAAGCTTGACGGGTTACCACAAACCGAACCCATGTAAGGCAACATTGCCTCTAATACTTTTTCGTGCAATGGCGTAGTTGCATTGTGATCAAAATACACCGCCATTTTCTGTAATCTTCTAAGCCCTAAGCGGCGGCATCTGCATCAGCACAGATCGAATCCTGCCTGATCGATACTTCTTTCACACGCTTATTATTCATCATTTCAGCCAGAGTAATTCCATCCAGAAAACCTTTGATCTCATTACTTAAATCCTGCCAGAGATCATGTGTCAAACAACGGTGCTCATTTTGACAACCTTCACCACCTGAATCACAAACTGACATTTTCACACTTTCATCTACAGCCATTATGATGGTTGAGACGCTCAGTTCTTCAGGACTGTTTTTCAAGGTATAACCGCCACCGGGCCCACGTGTGCTAACGACGACATCATTACGGCGTAACTTGGAAAATAGTTGTTCGAGATATGAAAGTGATATACCTTGACGCTCTGAAATTGCAGCAAGTGATACGGGACCTTCCTCCTGATGGAAAGCCAGATCTAATATTGCAGTGACCGCATAGCGGCCTTTTGTTGTGAGGCGCATTACCTACTACCTATATCTATGAGTTGCAGGTAATTTTACTTAATCCCGACTAATTTAGTCAAGTATTATTTCCTACTAAATTAGTCAACTATTCTACAAGCCTTCTGTAGCGGACTATTCACCCTCTATTTTCTGAGCTTCGGCATGCTCACCTGATGACGATATGTTGCAGGGACCGAGATCTGGTAGATTAGTAACATCAATTTCTGTGCCTAACTGCTTGAGTGCAGCACACATATTTTCCATTTTTTCATCCATAGCATGGATATGATCCAACATACGATTTATCGCCGTTGCCACTGGATCTGGTGCTTCTTTGGTAGCACCATAAGCATCAAAGCCCATTTTTTCAGCGATAGCTTCACGTTTCTCCTGATTGCCATCATCTTCATGCTGCTCTCGGCGCACCAATCTTCCCGGTACACCGACAACAGTGCCATTTTCTGGCACGTCATGGGTAATCACTGCGTTAGAGCCAATACGCCCACCCGAGTTAACTGTGATAGGACCAAGCACCTTTGCGCCAGCACCGACGACAACATTATCCTTCAAGGTTGGATGTCGCTTTCCTTTGTTCCAGCTAGTACCACCGAGCGTTACGCCATGATAAAGAGTGCAGTCATCGCCAATTTCAGCCGTCTCACCAATGACCACACCCATACCGTGATCAATAAAGAAGCGACGACCAATGGTAGCACCGGGGTGAATTTCGATTCCCGTAAACCAACGTGCGATATGCGCAAAAAATCGTGCCAACCACTTCAGCCCCATTTTCCACAATCGATGATTAAAACGATGCATGATGAGCGCGTGCAAACCTGGATAAGCCGTCAATACTTCAAGTGTATGACGTGCCGCAGGGTCGCGATCAAAAACGCAACGAATGTCTTCTCGTAAACTGATGACTCTCTCCTAACTATTCGTAGATGCCTGAGAATATAGATTAAAAATTCAAAATTAGCCGAATATTATGACACGGACAAGGCAATGTTATAACCTGAAAACTTACGGATATTCAGCACGCCACTATCCAGTATCAAATATTGACCTTTAATGCCTAATAAAACACCTTCAATTACTGACTGCTTATCAAAATTGAACGACTTAATTTTTTCCGGATAATTTTCAATCGGAAAATGAATATCAATTTGTTCGGCATCTCCTAAAAATTGGATAGCCTCATCACCATACTGCTGTTTCAATTCATCAATCGCCGCTGTTGATTCCGCAATAATACGGTCACGCACCTCGGCCAAATCCATCGATTCGGCATTTCCCTTCAGCATCTTGCGCCAGTCAGTGCGATCAGAAACGTGTTTTTTCAATTCAACTTCGATCAAGCCGGATTGTAATCGTGTCGCCACTTTAAATATTGGCAAGGCCTGCCCTGCGCCCTGATCAATCCAGCGCGTCGGAATTTGAGTACCACGTGTAATGCCCACTTTCACACCAGAGGAATTGGCTAAATAGATATAGTGTGATTGGAAACAAAATTCCTCACCCCACTCTGGTTGCCGACAGGTACCCGCTTCATAGTGACAGGTTTCAGGTTTCATAATACACATATCACATGAAGCCAGATCTCTGAAGCAAGGATAACAATGCCCCTGGGCAAAACTTTTATTGGTTTTTCTTCCGCAGGCAACACAATTAATTTCACCCTGATATTCCAGCTTAATATTTCTACCGATCAAATCATTCATATTGACCAGCTCATTACCGATGGGTAGCTGATAGCTAACTGGGGTTGATAGTTCTACCTGCATTTTTTTTATATTACCTTTCACATCAACAACCTAATATTTTTTAATAATAAATTACTTAATAAACCGAGCTATCCGGCACATGGCTCGTTTCAACTCATCCACTGAACGCGTGTAGGCAAAGCGTACATGTGTATTGGCTTCGAACGTGCCAAAGTCGATGCCGGGCGTCACAGCCACACCTTCTTTTTCGAGCAAATCTTTTGCCCATTGAAAAGAGTCATCCGTTATCGCACTACAATCAACATAAACATAAAATGCACCTTGGGGCGACACAGTCACCTTAAAGCCCATTTCAGACAATACCGGTAACAAATAATCACGACGTTCTTTAAACATAGTCACGCGTCGTTGCAGAATCTCTTCTGTATCTAATTCAAAAGCAGCCAGTGCGGCATATTGCGAAATAGTCGGCGGCGCCAGGAAAATATTTTGCGCGACTCGATCTACCGAATCGATATAACTTTCAGGGACGACCATCCAGCCCAGTCGCCAGCCAGTCATGCCAAAATATTTTGAAAAACTATTCACCACAAAAACATCATCGGATAAAGATAGCGCTGTATATTCTTCAAGATCGTAAACCAGCCCCTGATAAATTTCATCAACGATTAGATGTCCACCAGCAACTGCCACCGCTTCAATCAAAGCCTTCATTGCATCACGTTCGACAATAGTGCCGGTAGGATTAGAGGGACTCGCCACCATGGCCGCACGCGTATTGGCCTGCCAATATTTAGCAATGTGCGCTGCATTGAGCTGGTATAACGATTCCGCCGTCACCGGCACATCAATACTTTCAACAGCTAAAACCTTAGCGATGTTTCGATTACAGGGATAACCAGGATCAGCCAACAGGATACTATCACCCGCATCGGTCAGTACAGATAAAGCTAATTGCAACGCAGCCGATGCTCCCGACGTGACCACGACGCGTCGCGGATCAACCTTTAAATCAAACTTATGTTGATAATGATCGGCAATCACCTGCCTCAACTCGTGCAAACCGGTGGCAGCGGTGTAGTGGGTTTTTAATTGTCGCAATGCCTGAATTCCCGCATCGACAATCGGTCGCGCGGTAGCGAAGTCAGGCTCACCGACTTCAAGATGGATAATCGAACGCCCCTCAGATTCCAGCTGCTTGGCTCTTGCCAGCAAATCCATAACGTGAAAAGGAGGAATTGTTTGCGCTCGACTCATTTAACGATAAACCATAGGTATTGTTATAAAAAAGGCATACTACATTAGATTGAATATGCAGTCCTAAAGGAAATTAAGGCAATATTTGCTAGTATTACCCTCAATATCATTACAATCTAACTACAAATAAAATGCGCCACCCACTCCACAGTCTATTTTTGATTCTGTTTTTAGCCATACCCGGTCTATCTCAGGCTCTACCCGAAAAAGCTTTAGTACCCGGCGGCATCGCCCTGCTAGCCATGCCCGATTATAAAGAAGGCACCGTCGTCACCTTCGATAACGAGCAAGTGGCGGTCTTCCCCTACAAACAAACATGGGTTGCCATGGCCGGTATTCCACTTAGCGCCAAGGCGGGTGATTACCAGTTCTCCATCAAACACCCTACCGGCATCACTCTAAATACTCGCGTCACTGTTATAGATAAAAAGTACGAAGAGCAGCACCTCACTATTAAAAACAAACGCAAGGTAAATCCCAACAAAGAAGATATGAAACGCATAGGTAAAGAGCGTGTCCGCAAGAAAAAAGCCAAAACACTCCGAACCGAGACCATCCCCAAAGTTGATTTCATCTGGCCCGCCGAAGGCCGCATCAGCAGCGTGTTCGGATTACGCCGTTTCTTCAACGAACAGGAACGCAGCCCTCACAACGGCCTGGACATAGCCGCCGTTACCGGTACACCGATCATAGCCACCGCTGATGGCACCGTCATCGATGCCGGTGACTTCTTCTTCA
>JAOUKV010000010.1 GCA_029882355.1 Gammaproteobacteria bacterium
CAGCGTGTTCGGATACGCCGTTTCTTCAACGAACAGGAACGCAGCCCTCACAACGGCCTGGACATAGCCGCCGTTACCGGTACACCGATCATAGCCACCGCTGATGGCACCGTCATCGATGCCGGTGACTTCTTCTTCAGCGGCAACATGATTTTCCTCGATCACGGCCAAGGCATTATCAGCCTGTACGCACATATGGATCGCATTGACGTAAAACCCGGCGACATAGTCAAACAGGGGCAGCTCATAGGAGCAGTAGGTTCAACAGGTCGAGCCACCGGTCCCCACCTGCACTTCGCTGTATTCGCCAACAAAGTCCTGATCGACCCGATCTATATGCTGCCTAAACATCCAGAATTAGTGGCAAAAAAACCACAAATAGCTGCCAAACCCTGAAAACTATATTCGCAGAAAGCCACAAAAGACTTGCGTTCAGCCTAGAATTAACGATAATTACGTCGCTTTAGTACAATCCTTGAATCACATACCGGTAAAACATGGCAAAAGAAGAAGCAATACAAATGGAAGGCACGGTTCTTGAAACCCTTCCCAACACAATGTTCCGTGTTGAACTCGAAAATGGCCACAAAGTCATTGCCCACATTTCTGGAAAAATGCGCAAGCATTACATCCGAATCATGACTGGTGATGCAGTTACCGTAGAACTCACTCCCTACGATCTTGAAAAAGGCCGTATTATTTATCGCGCTAAGTAGTTTTTACTCGATAATCTGAACACATAAAAAAAGCCTGTCATCACTGACAGGCTTTTTTATTATCTTAAGTATCCCGTTTACACATTACAAAATAATATTAAGCTTCCTCAGCTTTAGGTTCAGATGCCGACTCCGTCTGAATATCCAGCTCCCCATCACGTACAGAAACTTTTACATGACCGCCATGCGCTAACTCACCAAACAACAAAGCGTTCGCCAATGGTTTTTTGAGATATTCCTGAATAACTCGTGCCATGGGTCGAGCCCCCATCTTCGGATCATAACCTTTCTCACCCAACCATTGTCTGGCAGTTTCATCGACATGAATACCCACCTTCTTCGCATCTAACTGCATTTCAAGTTCAACCAGGAATTTATCGACCACATGCGATAATGTTGTTTTGTCCAATGCACCAAATTGCACAATAGCATCAAGCCGATTTCTAAATTCTGGCGTAAAGATTTTTTTCAGCTCTTCCGCACCGTCGAGTTCATTATCCTGTTTTGTGAAGCCCATTGAATGACGATCCATCATCTGCGCACCGGCATTAGAGGTCATTACCAATATCACATTTCTGAAATCAGTTTTACGGCCGTTACTATCGGTTAGCGTACCGTGATCCATAACCTGCAATAAAATATTGAAGACTTCGGGATGAGCTTTTTCGATTTCATCGAGCAACAATACTGAATGCGGTTGTTTATTGATGGCTTCGGTTAGTAACCCGCCATCATCAAAACCGACGTAACCTGGAGGCGCACCTAATAATCTGGACACAGTGTGTCGCTCCATGTATTCAGACATGTCAAAACGAACCAGCTCAACACCCATAATAGTAGCGAGCTGTTTGCAAACTTCAGTTTTACCAACACCGGTAGGTCCAGTAAACAAGAACGAACCAATTGGTTTTTCAGGATTACCCAAACCAGAGCGAGACATACGAATAGCAGTGGACAGTGACTCAATAGCATCGTTCTGCCCGAATACCACTAGATTTAAATCACGATCAATATTCTTAAGCACTTCAGTATCTGTTGTCGATACCGTTTTCGGTGGAATACGCGCAATTTTGGCGACAATATTTTCAATATCATGTACATTAATTGAAGCCTTGCTTGGCTTACCACTTAACTGACGATGTGCACCGGCTTCATCAATAACATCGATGGCTTTATCCGGCAAGAAACGATCAGTGATATAACGCTCTGATAATTCGGCAGCAGAACGTAATGCATTATTACTGTATTTCACATCATGATGTTCTTCAAAACGTGTTCTCAAACCTTTTAGAATTTCAATAGTTTCTTCAACGCTAGGTTCTGGCAAATCTATTTTCTGGAAGCGACGAGCTAAGGCATGATCTTTTTCAAAAATGCTACGGAATTCACTGTATGTGGTTGAACCTATGCATTTAAGATCACCGGAAGCTAATACAGGTTTGATCAGATTCGAGGCATCCATGACACCACCAGATGCTGAACCAGCGCCAATAATAGTATGAATTTCATCGATAAATAAAATTGAACCTTTGCGCTGCTTTAAATGTTTCAAAACGGCTTTTAAACGTTTTTCAAAATCACCACGATATTTAGTACCCGCCACCAGCGCGCCTAAATCCAGTGAATAAATCGTGCAATCATTTAATATTTCGGGCACTTCTTTATCGACAATTCTTTTTGCCAGACCTTCAGCCAATGCAGTTTTACCAACACCTGCTTCACCAACTAACAAGGGATTATTTTTTCTTCGACGACACAGGGTTTGAATGGTGCGTTCGATTTCATCTTCACGACCAATCAGCGGATCAATATGGCCTTGCATGGCTCGTTGATTAAGATTAGTAGTAAAGTTTTCTAATGGCTGTTGATCAGGATCATTATTGGCTTCTTCAGTGACATCATCCATACCTTCAAGATCATCAGAAATTTTGGTGATGCCGTGTGAAATATAGTTAACAATATCAAGGCGATTAACATTCTGTTGGTTGAGTAAATAAACAGCCTGAGATTCCTGCTCACCAAACATAGCAACCAGCACATTCGCACCGACCACTTCTTTTTTTCCTGAGGATTGAACATGAAAAACCGCACGCTGCAAGACTCTCTGGAAGCCTAGCGTAGGCTGCACTTCACCGCCGATAACATCACCGAAAACAGGTGTGTTTTTTTCAAGATACTCATCCAGCTCACTGGATAGCAGATTAAGATCAGCACCACAGGCCTGCAGTACTGAATTAGCGCTACTATTATCCAGCAACGCCAATAACAGATGTTCAACTGTTATGTATTCATGTCGCTTATCACGCGCCATATTGAAGGCATCATTCAATGACGTTTCAAGCTCTTTACTCAACATAACATTACCTCTTTAACAATGTACAAATACCAATTAGTTATGGTTATCTTTATGCTTCCTCCATGGTACACATTAATGGGTGCTGATTAACTCGTGAAAACTCATTCACCTGATCAACTTTAGTCTCGGCTATTTCATAACTAAAAATGCCACAGACCCCCTTTCCTTTAGTATGCACTGCCATCATAACCCGAGTCGCTTTATCTGAATCCATACCGAAAAAAAGATTTAAGACCTCAACAACAAACTCCATAGGAGTATAGTCATCATTCATCAAAACAACCTTATATTGCCGTGGTTCATCTAGCTTTGGCTGATCTTCTTCAACAGCCAGACCATCATCTAAATCAAAATCGTTTTGCTGATTACTCATTCTCTTCTAACGCTCACTCTCAGTGTAGAACATGTTTTGAATTTTGTAGAAACAATTACTCATCAATGTGACTCATTTACCGACTAATGGTTACAGATATCCAGACATAGTCTTAGTATGGGGGAAGTTTGATAATTCAAGAGTAATATCTATATCTGCCGTGACTTTTCAATGGCCTGTATAAATTTCTCTATTTTCAAAGGCTTGGAGACATTGCTGCAATGCTTGAATAATAATTGCAGCTATTTTACATCAGGAGCTACTAATACAGTAGCCCCGATTCAATCGACTTAATCTATGCTGGAAAAACCCAATAACGTGGCTTTCAGCTCTTGATTCAATACCTTCTCTACCGATGCCATCAGACGCTGATTTAATGGCCCCTCACTTGAAGCTGATACCTTGAGAGGCCAGGTTTTATTACCCAATACCTTACCTTCTGCAGAGGTTAATCGTAGCATCAGCGTGCCTCGTAACCAGTACCAGTTCTGATTTTTAACAGGAGATTGAATCTCCAGCCCTGAAGCCAGAACATAACTGTTTGAATCGTTTAATGATTCAGGGAAACCGGATTTAGACATAGCCCCTTTGAGCAGCTTATCCAGACCACCTACAGCATCCTGCAGTATTTCAGGTTTCATATTTAGCGATGACAAACTGGCTTCCAGTTGTGCATTCAATTCAGCTCGGTTCCACTTCGACTTATCACCCTGACCACTAAGATCAATCACTTTAAGCGTCTTTTGCAAGGCAGAACGTTTATCTTGCGAGGCCAGCACGCGTTGATATGCGGCAATTTTTTGCAACGGATTTGACTTGGATTCAATACTACTCAATTCAAAGTCAGTTTCTTTGTCCAGACGACTCATTTCTTCGCGAATATTGTTACCTGCCTGGTGACGATCCAGCACAGCCAGGGCATAAAAAGTCAAATCTCGCGATTGCCACTGTTCAGCAACACGCGCACCATCAATAATCTTATTGGTTTGTATATTGATGTTCTGGTTAATTCGCTGCGACTTATCAACTGATTCAGCACCATTTTTAATCGCCACATGTGTGTCCTGGCGTGTGGTTGATGATTCACGTATACGTAGCTCGAAAACCTTACTCAAATTAGCCAAGGCTCGATCTTTTGCTCGTTCCATGTTCGATGCAGAGCCAGTTGCTACCACATACTGGGAGTTTGGATAACTTAATGGCTCACCATTAACCCAGTCGGGCTGGTTTGCATTCACCACAGAGGTAGATTGCATGCAGCCTGTCAAAAGCAGGCATGAGAAGAAAAGCCATTTACTTAAGTACTGATTACCATAGATACTTTTCATTACAATTTCCTATTTTTGTCCGCCATTACGACCAAACTCATATTAGGAGCAACCCAGTGCTCGGTTATAAAGCTACTCTTTCCCGACTTGATAAGAATCTCTTTCTCTATCCTGTCGACTAATCTACCGGAAGCATTATAAATATCAATGTTGACCTTATTCATACCGACAGGAAGCTTTACTCTCGCCATTTGAATAGTTTGCGGCAGGGTTATCCAGCTGCGAGTATCAGCTTGCTCTGATACTACATTGAACGCAGTCGCAAGAAACCCCGCCAAAGCACCGCCTTTTTCTTCAACCGTACTTTGAGTCTTATGCTTAACTACAGCACGCGCGATAGCACGCGTTGTGATTATTGGCAGATCATTATTGAGTGCAGCTCTGGCTAAACCATCAATATTCTCTACCAATTCTAAATTCGCTACCAGTTTATGATTAGTGCTCAAACGTGCAGAAAAACGTTGCTGCGGATCAGGATATGATGGTATAGCAATTTTAACGGTATCAGTCACTTCATTAGTGACCGCAGAAATCGACACCTCTTTTCGAACTGGTGCTAAACCACTATTTAGTATGACAATGAGCTCACCAAAACCTTTAGTTAAAACCTCAGGTTTAAATTTTTTCATTTTTAACTCTTTTTTAAGAGCACGAAATTCATCATCAAAACCTTCATTAGCCAGACTACGTAACAAATCCATTTTTAATACTGTTGGCACACCAAAAGTTTGCTTCTGCGAAGTCGATTTATAAACGTCTTTGGCCTGGCGGTAAGAGATCACAGCTTGATCTTTCTCTCCAAGCTCCTCATAAATCATGCCAGACAAATAACGTACAAAGGGATCATCTTCTGGATCATCACCCCATTCCATCATTTTTACTTCAGCTTGCTTCATTTCAATACGCGCTGAATCAAAATCATCCAACTGAATATAATTCATCGCCATATAAGCATGCAGTAAGACCTGTTCATAACGGTCACCGCTAAAACTACGCAAAGTATCATTAACGATCAACGCACCAGCCTGTTCAGTGACACTGACACCATAAAGCTCTTCTATATTCTTTTTGGCAACTTCGAAGATTTGGTTACTACCTTGATAATCCCTTTTCATGCGCCGTAACATGCCTTTATTTAGACTTGCCAGAACTTCATCTTCGCTAGAGTTTTCATTTTCTGCGATAGCAAGAGCATTACTAACACGCCCAGCCGCCAACTCAGCTTGCATTGATACGGCTTTGCTACCTAGCCCCATACAACCTGTTAAGAATAGTGATAAAAAAACAGAAGATAGAAGAATCGTTCTCATCAACAAACTATGTATAGTCATTACTTAATATTCCCTGATAAATTCAAAAAATCATTATTGGTTTATAAACGAATACCGCTACGCTCAACTGATTTTTTGATCTTCTGCTGACCCGCCCAAACCACACGATTGCTAGACAAATCAATCAAGGTCAAATCAACCTGATAAAAACGGACCTGGTCACCATCCGCAGCATCGATAATAGTATTGATCGATCCCTTCAACATAAAATCAGCGCCTGCTTCATTACCCATTGCCTTTCTGGTTGCTTCGGACGCATTCAGATCCTGATCCATACGCTCTTTACGAATTTCAGTACGCTCTTTACTAGAAGCAACAAAACTCACTTCGCCTGAATTAATCAAGGCACGTTGAATATCAGCAATAAAAGTTCGTGTATTGATATGTTCGTGAGACAAATTACGTACCTTGCCAACAATCACTGTCGGCATCTGATTATGTTTAGCCGTATATTTACTCAACCAACGTTGTGATAAAACATCCTGAATCATTTCCTGAGAAACTTTTCTAGAGTCAGTGTCATTCCAGTTACCACTTAAATCTTTTACTGAATTTGGGTCTTCTCGTGTAATCGTTGGTTTACAGGCAACCATGCCAGCAACCAAACCTAATACCAAAAACACACTCATTAATTTACGGAAACTACGTACAAACATGGTTCACTCCTTTTTTAGAATTCATAACAGTTAAATTGATGTGGCTTTTATACCACTTAATTCAGAAAAAATCACAACAAACGTATAGAAACCAACACTTTTTCTTGTTCTAAAGTTGCACAGGTCTAGCACAACAGGTATCTTCCTCACATGAAAAATGTAAGCACACTATTACACGCTCGCTGGATTATCCCTGTAGACGGGAATGAACACTGTCTAGCCGATCACAGTATCGCCATTCACGAAGAACGTATCCTTGATATTCTGCCCACAGTCAGAGCCAAAGAGACATATCATGCGCAAACTGAAATTGATTATTCAAACCACGCAATAATACCCGGACTGATTAATGCGCATACCCATGCTGCGATGAGTTTATTCCGTGGTATGGCAGATGATCTAGCGCTGATGGACTGGCTGACAAATCATATCTGGCCTGCTGAAAACCGGTGGGTGAATGAAGATTTTGTACAGCTGGGCACAGAACTGGCCTGCGCAGAAATGCTACGTAGTGGCACCACCTGCTTCAATGACATGTACTTTTTCCCTGATGTCGCTGCCCGCGTTGCCCATAAGGCAGGAATGCGAGCAACAGTTGGCCTGATTGCGCTCGATTTCCCAACCATCTGGGCACGCGATGCTGATGAATATATCGACAAAGGCTTGATCGTACACGATGAATATCGTGGCAATGCATTAATCGACACAGCATTTGCACCGCATGCGCCTTACACCATTTCTGATCAGCCACTACAAAAAATACGTATGCTGGCCGATGAGCTGGATTTGCCGATACACATGCACATCCACGAAACAGCGTTTGAAGTCGATGAGGCAGTTAAGAATACTGGCAAACGCCCTTTGCAAAGACTGGCTGATCTGGGTTTGATTTCCCCCAACCTGATAGCCGTTCACATGACCCAGCTAGTACCTGATGAAATCGATCAGCTAGCCGCAGCGGGCAGCCATATTGTGCACTGCCCTGAATCCAACCTGAAACTGGCCAGCGGCTTTTGTCAGGTCAAACAGTTACTGGATGCAGGCATTAATGTTGCTCTGGGCACTGATAGTGCCTCCAGCAACAACGACCTCGACATGTTCGGCGAAATGAAAACAGCCGCTCTGTTAGCCAAAGGTGTTTCAGGTGATGCCACGGCGGTACCAGCTCATCAGGCACTCACTATGGCAACCATTAACGGCGCGAAGGCACTGGGCATTAGCGATAAAACCGGCTCACTCAGCATTGGTAAATACGCTGATCTGATCGCGGTTGATTTCTCTTCGGTTGAAGCCTCGCCAGTGTATGACCCAATCTCACATTTAGTTTATTGCTGTGGTCGTGAGCAGGTTGCCGATGCCTGGGTAGCGGGTAAACATATTATGAAAAACCGAACCATTACCACGCTGGATATTGATCGCATCAAACAGGCCGCCAATGAATTTAGCGCAAAACTGAACAGCTAAACACCGCTTTAGTTTAGAATAGACACCCATGAACACAGCTAACACCGAACACAATGTAGACCCCGCAGAAATCCAGAAATTCGAAGCACTGGCCAGCCGCTGGTGGGATAAAAGCGGCGAATTCAAAGCCCTGCATGAAATGAACCCGATCCGACTGAATTTCATCAATACCAATAGTCCTTTATCAGAAAAAGCTGTGCTGGATGTCGGTTGCGGTGGCGGTATTCTCACTGAAAGCATGGCGCGTGCTGGGGCAACGGCAACTGGCATCGATATGGGTAAAGCACCTCTTTCTATAGCACGCTTACACGCCATGGAAGAAGGGCTGGAAATTGAATATATTCAAACCACGGTTGAAGCCCATGCGGCTGAACGAACTGCCCGCTATGATGTAGTGACGTGCATGGAAATGCTTGAACACGTACCCGATCCTGCCTCCATCATCAATGCCTGCGCACAGCTGGTAAAACCTGGTGGATACCTGTATTTCTCCACCATCAACCGAAATGCCAAATCTTATCTATTCGCCATACTTGGTGCTGAGTACATGATGAAAATGTTGCCCAAGGGCACACACGACTACAGCAAATTCATCCGCCCTTCAGAGCTGGATATTTGGGCGAGGCAGGCACAACTGGAATTATCAGGCATTGAAGGCATTAGCTTCAATCCGCTGACCAATATGTTCCGCAGTAGCCGCGACGTCGATATCAATTACATGGTCTGTTACCAACGCCCGGCAGAATAGCTTCTTCCATGATTAAAACCGTTCTGTTCGATCTTGATGGCACCCTTATTGATACCGCGCCCGATATGGCAGCCGCGCTCGATCAACTCTGTCGTGAAGAAGACCAATTATTACTACCCTTTTACAAAGTTCGCCCTGTAGTTTCAGATGGCAGCGTTGCACTGGTCAACCTCGCCTTCGGCAATGATCTTGAAGAAGAGCGACTGGAACACCTGAAAAGCCGCTACCTCGAAATATATGCAGAAAAAATCGCCGTGCATTCAAAACTATTTGATGGCATGCAAGGTGTGCTCGATCACATCGAACGACAAGGGTTGAACTGGGGCGTTGTCACCAACAAACCCGGCTGGCTAACACTGCCGTTAATGGAGGCACTGGGACTGACACAATACGCCGCCTGCATTGTCAGTGGAGACACCACCGAGAACCGCAAACCCCATCCTGAACCTATGTACCATGCCTGTGAGCTGGCTGGCAGCAAGGCAGAAGAATGCATGTATGTCGGTGATGCCCACCGCGATATTGAAGCGGGTAACAACGCCAGCATGAAAACACTAATCGCGCTGTATGGCTACATTGGCGAAAATGAAGACACCAATAAGTGGAAGGCTAATCATTCCATCAGTAAACCAGAAGAAATTTTGCAACATCTTTAACATTACAAAACACCACACCCAGACTCATTTTTTTGAGAAAGGACAGGCATAAATTCTGTATAATTCGTAAAAAATATTTTTGGATCACACATGAACTTTATCGAAACACGCGGCAATGACGGACAACGACCAGAGAAGGTCACTTTTTCACAGGCAATTCTTTCACCTATCTCCTCTTTTGGTGGTATTTATTCACCAGAGTCGATGCCTGACCTGGGTGAAAATTTTCTGGCCAAACACCTTAGTTCCAGCTACAAAACACTGGCTAAAAGTGTTCTAGAAGCTTTTGATATTGATATTGATTCAGCCATTATTGATAAAGCGCTCGCCTTATACGATGAATTTGATGACCCAGCCAATCCGGTGCCAGTGGTTAAGGTTCTTGATGATCTGTACGTTAGCGAGCTCTATCACGGCCCAACCCGTGCTTTTAAAGATATGGCGCTGCAACCCTTTGGCATCGTGCTTTCATCTATCGCACAGCAACGCAATGATAATTATCTGATACTGGCAGCAACATCCGGTGATACAGGCCCTGCAGCATTAGAAACTTTCAAAAATAAAGCCAACGTACAAGTTGCCTGTATGTATCCTGTTGGCGGCACATCAGATGTACAACGTTTACAAATGGTCACCGAAGATGCGACCAATTTAAAAGTTATCGGCGTCAAAGGTGATTTCGACGACACTCAAAATGCCCTGAAACTATTGCTCGCTTCAGGTAGTTTCAATAAAAAACTAAGAGAAAAAAATATCAGCCTGTCTGCGGCTAACTCAGTAAATTTCGGCCGCATTATTTTCCAGACCATTTATCATATCCATTCATATCTAGAACTGGTTCGTCAAAATGCCATCAATCTGGGTGAAAAAGTTTACCTGGATGTGCCTAGTGGTAATTTTGGTAACGCTCTTGGCGGTTACTATGCGATGAAGATGGGCTTACCCGTCGAGAAAATTTTAATTGCATCGAACAACAACAATGTTCTAACGAAACTAATCAACACTGGTGCCTACGACTTAAGAGCACAGTCAGTGATACCGACTACCTCACCCGCTATGGATATTTTAAAATCATCCAACATCGAACGCATATTGTTTGATTTGTTTGGCGAAATTCGTACCAAAGAATTAATGCAACAACTGGACATAGAAAAACATTACCAGTTAAGTGATGCAGAACTTAAAACCATACAGGCCATTTTCTCAGCCGATTATTGCAATGATGAAGAAGGCAAAGCCTACATCAAGAACACCTTCGAAAAAGGCTACTTGATGGACCCGCATACCGCCACCTGTTTTAAAGCCTACGACACCTGTCGCGAAAAACAATTAAAAACCATTGTTTACTCAACCGCCGAGTGGACAAAATTCTCACCAGTTATCGCTAACGCATTAACCGGAGAAGTAGATGCGCATGATATTGATGCATTGAAGTCCATCGCCAAAGAAGCTGGCATTGAAATTCCAACTGTGATTAGTGAATTGTTTGATAAAGAGATAACGCAGAAAAGCGTTATCGAGAAAGATGCTATTGAGGAAGAGATTCTTTCGTTTTTGTAATCTCAAAAGCCTTCAATATAAGAAACTTATATCTTACCAACAACATTAATAAACCAGCCCTTACTATCGTAGTCAAGATCCGTAAGATCGTCTGAGAAGTCGGTGAAGTTATAACCAATTCCTAGCTTCACATTTTTGTTCATCTGGCGGTAAAACCCTGTGAGCATACCACTGCGACTATCGCCAATATCAGGCTGTTGCAATGCTCTTCCCTCGATTAATAAATCCCATTTATTAACCAGATGTAAATCAGCTCTTAGTACGTAGAGAAACGCATCGTTTTCAAAGAATACAGGCGCGATACGATCATAGGCAATTTCACCTGCGCGATATCCATATTTACCGCCGAGACTCCAGTTGCGCGTCAAGTCATAGGTCATATCCAATGACATAATATTGCTCTTCTGAATAAAATCGGCTGCTGTGTTGGCAATGGTCACCTGATCAGTTGTTGGCATATTATAAAAATAAGTATATTTGAATAATGCGTTAAGACGATCATTCATTACCGGACGATAACCATAACCCAGTACGGCCTCAGTAAAGTCACCATTGTAAAATTCACCCAGCGTACTTTTGCTTTCAGAAATATTTAATTTGCTGATAAAACGCCAACTGGGAGTAAGCTGATATTTAAGGCTGTTTTTACTTAACCAGGTAGTACGTTCACTGCTGGTTGTCGTTGAATCTTCTGTTTCATCAACACGGTACTCAAGTGCACTGGCAAACATAATTGACTCGAAGCCATAACCAACATCTACACCGTAGGCATTTCTGCTAGTTATCGCACCAGTATTATTATCCTGTAAAGATCCAATATCAATTCTCGCTCCAAAGTTCCATTTATCATCTGGCGTCAAATCTATGCCCACGGTATTGGTCAGACCGGTTGGCACATCGCCATGTGTATATTTTTCTTCAACATAGATACTGGCACTATCAGAATATTGTGACTTGACACCCGTGACCATATTGCCACGACGTGAACTTAAACCGTTATCGGTCCGTTCATTATCCAGTGAATAGTTTGTATACAAGGTATTACGGTCATTGTATAGATACTCTGTACCCAACTTTGCTGCGGAACCAAGATCACCCGTTGATACTTCACCATTTAACTTGAAGCGATCTGAAGTTCGATATGTTCCACCCACACCAACACGGCTATTTTCTTCTCGATTACCTGTAACACTCAGTGTATTTTGAGCCAACAGATAGCTAGTCCATTTTTGTTTTGAATCATATTCTCCTTTTAACAAAATATCGTTACGATCACCTTGCTTTTGCGTTAACGGCACCACGACTGAATCATCATTCCGTTTATCCTTGCGATAACCCAAACTAGTCGTCCAGTTACTATCAATACTGTAATCAATATTAATTTCGTTAGCTGAAGTTTTTAGTCCCTGCTCTAGATGATTCTTGTCTATTTTAAGCTTGAGATTTACCTCCTCAGTAACCACCATGTTCAGACTACCACCTGCCTGTTCAGTTTTACCCGTTGCAACTACACCCGGTGCAGAATAGCCTGCATCAAGATCTTGTTTATACGCAGTAAAACTGCCTTTAACATCTGCAAACATTTCGTTCAGGGCAAGACTAATATCGATTCGACTGGCATCGGCTGAAACATTAGTCGTAACCGGTTGCGCGATTGTTGTGAAATCAAAACCACCGTCATTGGATATTAAAGTTTCTGGCCCCAGGCCAAGACTGCTCGCAGATTGTATTTTCAACCAGGTGTTCGACGTTTTTCTGAGCGTGAGATCGATACCGGTTAAACTACTTTCAGTAACGCCGTCATCGGTTGATGTGGTGGTAATACCGAGTTTAATCATGTCTGCAAACCATGCATGACTACGACCACCAGTGATGACGGTATCTATCTCATCAAAACCAGGTGTGTATTCATAACGTACGACCAGATGAACAAAATCGCCGCTACTACCGCCATTACTAATCAACATGTCATTCGTCACTGTGCCAGATAACGGTTCTGACAACATAATACGGCCTTGCAAATAATCGATATCATAATCGAGTACTGCACTCAGATTTTTGACTCCAACAACCATACCGGAATCTTTATCACGAATTTCAATGCGGACACGATCCGATCCCTGCAACACATCCTGATGCCTGAGGAAATACAGCGAACCGCCAGTACCACGGAATTCATCACGCCCTGCTACAGTACCAGGATCAGCGACAAAACCATCAAAACTAAATATTTTTTCACCAAAGCTGGTGGCTTCGTCGGTTTCATAATGACCATTGATACCATAAAGTCCACGATCCACATGTGCCAGGTCATTATCAGTGTAGCTAGTTTTAAAGTTACCCCACAATAAATGATCAGTACCTTTACTCAGTTTGAAATAGAACTTACCAAGAGTAGGAGCTCCCTCCTCGACTGTGCCATCATCACCATAAGTTGGATAATAATAATCAGGATCCATACGTCTAAACAAAGCGTCGGGGGACTTATTCATGAAATTACTAAAGACATCATCAATTGGACCTTCGAGTGTATCTAAGCTCGAAGTTAGCTCCCAGTCAGTCCAGAACTTGCCTCTAATGTAATAAGCAATGCGACCATCAATGGCGAGATCATTATCGTAATGAGTTTGATCACCGGTGACTAACTGTGCAGGACCATTAGTATTGTCAGTGCTGGCGGTAACATCGGCTATACCGACATAGAACCATTCACTGCTATCAAGTTTGAGATCGCGGAGAAACAATTCACCGCCACCGTTTTCATCGAGAACAGCGACTTCCAGTGTGTGCAAACCAACTGGAATAATTTCTTCAAAAATAAATTTACCGTCATCACTGATCGGTGTTGTACGACCCGCCACCCAGACATTATGATTTTCAGGAATGTCAGTACCATTAACACGTATAGTACCGCCGGTTTTAATAATGTTTTCCAGTGATAGACGATTTTTACCAAAGCCGATCAGTAATTCTTTTTCTGCATCACGATCACGCAAACCTGGTTCCTGCTCATCGACCACCCATAATGGCTGACTTTCTGTTTGATCAAAACTGCCATTTTTATCGTACACACGCAGCAAATATTTAAGCTCACGATCGGGAGCCTGATAGTCTTCAAAATTTGCACGCCATTGAGCGTAACCGTTAGCATCAAGCTCTACTACGGCTAATGGTGTATCACGCTCAGACTGTTTTTCATCAAAAATTCGTACTTCTGACTTACTAATAAAACTGGGGTAATTACTATAAATTTTGAAGCGAACTTCATCTTCACTGTGCTCTGTTTCAGGTTTGTCCTTATAACGAATAGAGCTCGGCCATGCAGTAATATTCAAGCGCGGCTTAAGCTCCAGACCATCATAATGTAGCTGTACATTGGCCTTTTCCAGCGCGGTGTCGGTACAACGCTGCATATCCTGAGTGCTCTTGTTTGGATCATGTAGCGGTTTGCCATCAACAGTAATACGCATGAGATTGAGAGCGTAAGGATCTTTAAGTTTAACCACGCGTTTGAAGCGAGTTATTTCTAATCCCTCTTCTTCTTCCAGGGTAGCGAGATCGTCATAAATAGCTTCAATCAGAACATGTGACGAATCAGTATCTGAAAAACCTGTGTTGACTACATCAGCAGACTGCACATCACCGCGACCTTCATGTTCAACCTGTTTATCAGTGAGATTGAGTGCTTTCTGCACCAATTCTTTAACACGAAGTGCACGCGCCGTTGACAAACCTATGTCATCACCATAAATCATCATGGTACGCCGATCTAGTCGTTCATTCGCAGTAAAACCAACAAAACGCAGACGCGCATTAGTCTTAGCTTCCATGCCTTTAAGAATCATCGCTAACTGGCCATCATAGTTAAGCGGCATCACCGGTTTACCCTTGTCAAAATAGACCGGCTGAACATTGCCTGATGGCGGCTCATATACACGTGTGACGGTTTCAGCTGTCGCCTGTTCAGGACAAACCTGCGGCTCGTCCGGTAGCTCTGCCAAAGCATCGTCATACCAGAACTCAACTTCAATGCGTCTATTTAATGTTCGGCCTTTATCAGAATCATTGGAAGCGATTGGTGAGTCAGCACCACGGCCATCACTGGTGATAGCCCGGTTTGGTAACTTCAATGCTTCCTGAACAGCCAGCGCTGCGCGGCGAGCTCGCGCTTTAGATAATCCGGTATGTGTGCCATAGATTCTTTCTTCGCGTCCTGCTAAAGGAATATTATCCGTATGGCCAATCAATTTAACCGTCACATTTTCCTTGCCCTTAAGATTGGACATGGCCTGAGAAATTTGACGCAAAAACTGTTCTGAAATACCAGAAACATTCTCCTTAAATTGTAACGGTGCTACCAGGTTCTTAATTCGGGCGCGTTTAGAATGGCCTTCCTGATAACGTAGCTTACACACGGTTTCGATACGGCAAACTTTAATGCGCGTCATTTCACCGGCAATGACCACATCTTTTTCAACTATCTTTTCATGAATTTCATCGTACCAGACCTGAACTTCGACTCGACGATTGATAGCTCGGCCTGCACTTGTTTTGTTACTGGCTAAAGGCTCATGTTCACCCTTACCATCATATGAAATAGCTTCTGGTGGCAACTTAAGTGCTTTTTGAAAATACTCTGCTGTGGTGCCAGCACGTTCTCGCGACAAACCAACATTATCGGTATATTTCTTTTTAAGCCTGCCCGAGAGTTTTTGATCATCAGAATGACCAATAAAATGTAACCGTACATTGTGACGATGTTTTACTTTATCCAGTGCATCGCGTAATAACTCTATATAGTTTTCGGGAATATCAGCACCGCCTGATTTGAACTGAATTGGCGGTACGATATTTTTCAGTTTTTTGGTCGTGACTTCCTGTTCCAGGACATTCTTTTTCTCTATCTTGTCGTCGATTTGCTCAACATCACCCATTTCCCATGCGGTATAAGCCTCATCGACAGGCAAATGCATTTCCTGATTGGTTTCGATGTCGTTGATTTCTTTTAGCACATCAGATTCGGTAACAATATTTTGTTCTTCAACAGGTGCTGCTGTAGTCACTGCTGTTTCGGCAACCGCCACAACCGACAGCAGGCATAAAATCAGGCCCACAGTCATAGCTATCCATTCATTACTAAAATGGATTTTTTGAGTCCGGTTAAATTTTTGTAGATAGCTATTCATCAGTCGGTGCCACCTCTAGACGGAGGGCCACCACGACGCCAGAGTATTTCAGTTTCAATAGTCAGCGCAGAACAACATTCTTTCTGCTCACGTAGTTTCATGATTTCTTCTTCAATCACATCAATACGATCATCGACCAGACCACTATTTTCAGTATCCGCAAGATATGAAATTCTAAGAATAGAGGCGCCTTTACTCAATTCTTCAAGTAATAGGTTAAGACGTGGTTTCCATTGCAGGCGAATTTCAGTGCTGTTCTTCTCAAACACCGGACCGGCAATATCCAGGCGAATAACACGATGAATAGTCGCAGCAAAATTAAACTTCATCATCTTGCCTCGCGTCGCTCTCTGCACACGCGGATTTTCACTGATAACGCGATAACCACTAGGTAAACTACGTTCATCCAGTTTGAGAATAAAGTTCGAGCCCCGATCCTGGTTCGGCACAACGGCACAGGTAATATGGAAACGACCATGCTCATCGGTTTTCATAATTAAACCGCGTGCACTAATCACACGTGCATTAGCCAGGCCTTTCTCAGCTTCATCCTGATAGCCATTCATATTGGCGTCATCGAAGACCTTGCCGATGATATCAGTACAGTCAAAAGTTGGATCGGGCACGACGCGTACAGTAGCCGTAGCCTCTGGCGAAGCAGCACCACCAGTAAGGCCATCGATCATCTGAACACGGTTAATGTATTCACCTTCGGAGACACCTGAACCAACAACTAATAATAGCTGTATCACATGCTCGTTTCCGGTATCAAGTGAGATACCTGCCCAGGTCAGGGTCAGACCATCAAATACCGGCTCCAGATTAACCCCATCCATTCGCGCAGAACCGTTCACATAGCGGAAGCCAGGCGGAATGGTATCAACAACATTGACGTTCAGCAGCGGTACTGCCAGCGTATTACTTATGGTAATGGTGTATGGCACCATTTGGCCGCGTGTGGCATTCAGCAATGACGATGTTTTGGTAATGGTAACGGCATTACTCAAATCCGGATCGATTGGAATGTGATTGTTAAACAACTGACTGTCTTGTGGCACTGTGCCGTTATTCAATGTCAGGTGCATGTAATAATTTGTTGCAATTCCCGGTGTGACATTTGTTGCCGGAGCAGAGCTCGTTGCTTGTGCCTCGCAATGTGTGGTTGCAGCAACCGCATCTGCACTACAGACGGGGACCGAGTAGGCAGCAGTGCTCGCATCGGTAACAGCGGTAATAGCCGTTGAAGGTGCAGCGATATAACCACTAGGTGGTGCCACAATATTAATTAAATAATCACTGCCTGGGCTACAGGCGGGATCGCTAAAATTAATATCAAACCTGTAATAGCCACCAGCCGGAGTGACCTGTCCCTGTTGGGCCACGTCATCAAAACAACCAGTGGGCAGTGGTGTGCCAGTAGCTGCCTGAAGCATAGTTAGGGTACTGCCAGGTACAACAGTACGCATCACAGAGTTATAAACCAGACCATTCGGATTAATTAACAGATTGAGGTTCTGAGTGTTGCTACCCGAACTCAGAATGATGTTGGAAATTTGCTGAAGGCTGTTAGTAAAGATTGAACCACCCATGCCCAGCATGGCTGTATTAGCACTGGCATTGGGTGCCCGAAAGCGTAATTCATACTGAACGCCAGTGATATCATTGGCAACCAGGCCGTTTGCCTGATAGACACCATTCACATCGGTAACCACGGTATCGAACAACACACCATCACGATATATATCGACAAACCAGCCTGCCAGGAGCTGTTCTGAAGCATCCGGCACCGCATTAAAATTATCATCATGCCAGGCCGTACCATTAATATTGGCGACACCTGGTATACCACCAATATCAACCGAAACACCGGCAGTGGCACTCTGTATCGGTGCATTCCAGTCGACCTGGGCATTATTGGTGACGGTTGTACCCATAAGTAACGCCGCATTAAGATCAACACGGAAACGTAGGGTGGCGGTACTACCCGGTAACAGGTCACCATAAATTGCCGAGTAGTTAGCCGTTAGTATCGGCGCAAGATAATTAACCCCAGTCGCCAAACCATTGAGTGTTGCTGAAGTATTTACATAACTCTTCTGACCCGCGACGGGCGCATCGAGATTGTCTGTGATAACAATATTGTTAGCTGGTACAGAACCGATATTGGTAACGCGAATAACGTACTCAAGTTGACCACCTGCAAGTGCGGCACCGCCACCAACAACCAAGACTTCTTTGGTGATGCTCAATAGTTGTGCATTGCCGACAATAATCTGCGTAACCTGATCACCATTGGCATCAATGCCGTCAGCATCAGTCGGCTCATTGGCCTGCTCATTACTGCTAATGATGCCCTGATTACTGATAATGGTACCGGTAGCGGCAGCCGCGTCTACCAACACATCAAAAGTAATTGTCGCGATTTGACCCGGTGTCAAAGTCCCCGCTCCAGCAATCGGCACTGCTAGATCAGACGAACTAATATCAAGACCGGCAATCAGCGGTGATCCCGCATTATCCGGTACAGATACTCCGTTAAGCCGTACCGAGTTAGCTACGTAAGTCGTGTTCGCTGGCGTTGCATCGACTAAGACCACGCCAGTAGCAGGTAGCGAGCCAGCATTGCTGACCACCATTGTGTAACGCAGAGTATCGCCAGGATCAACAATACCCGGTGTTCCTGTTACACTTTCGATTTGTATGGCAACTGTTTTAAGTGCGTCAATCAGCGGTAAACTACCGACTATGTCCACGGTTGGATCACCAATGGTAACAGTGCCAGGATCATCCGTTACCTGTTCAATGAATGGCCCACTACCTTTGCCATCACCATTAACAAAACCCTGATTGGAGATCACCGAACCATTAATAGCGCTAGCACTAACCACCACGTCAAAACTTATACTGGCAAGATTATTAGCGAGCGGATTACTGTCAGCGACGAGATAACCCAAAGTGGCCGTATTTGCTGAGTTAATCAACATACCCGCCTGCAGTGCTGAAACACCCGCTGCTGCATCTGCTACTGCAACGCCATTTAAGCGGGTGCTGTTGGCAAGATAAGCAGTATTAGTTGGAATTTGATCGAGCAACTGCACATTAATGGCATCTTCACTTCCTGTATTCTTAACGGTGATGGTGTAGCGCAATGTATCACCAGCAACAAGAATAGCTGGATCGCCGGTTAAATCCTGAGAGGTTTTCCAGACTTCAAAAGCAGGTGCCGAAATAATACTAATCGGTGTTGGGTCTTCGTCGCCCTTAATTGTTGGGTCATCGGGACCGTTAATAACAGGCTCATCACTATCCAGTGTACCGGTAACAATTGAGTTAAGTTGCGCCTGATTCATGACAACTGTCGCATTCGTAATGGCCGGTGCTAATCTCACTTCAAACTCAATAAGTAGATTGTCGTTAACACCACCAACTGCATCCAGTGTCAAAGCGCGCACATCCATCAGACCTGTGCCATTGGTGCCGCCATTAGCATTTGTATTACTGATATCAGAACCCACTGGCGAGGTCACCACCGTCAAACTGCCGGGTTCAAACATCGCTGAAGCATTAAGCCGATCGACTTCATCAGTCACTGAAAAATTAGTTAGCGCAACCACGCTGATATTTTGTATAAGCAGGCTGTATCTCAGGGTGTCGCCTGGCTGCGCGATAGTGCCAGGATTCTGGCCACTGGTAATATTGGCCACATTTTTATAGAACTGGATAATGGGCGACTGAGTCACCACGCTATGCGCATCTTCATGATCAGGCGTACCAACAGTGCCATTGGTTAACGCATGAGTGTAAGTGCGGATTTGACCGGTTGCTCCGGCGCCTGCGGTATCAGCACTAAACCACTGCGTTGCTCCTGCAATATTGGTCAATATTGTGCCCTGTGGATTATCAACATCCAGTAGAGCTTCATAAGTCACTATGAGGCGGTTATCCGCGGGCAAAGCGGCTAAAGCGGAAGTCATGGTGAGCGTTAATGTACAGTTTGGCGCTGGCGCATAGGTGCTGGTGTAGTCAACATTCTCAACTAATACACCGGTTACGGCGGTCACACCATCAGCCAGGAAGATTTGAGCGCTGATATTGGCTGGTGGTGTATCACACATACCGCCGGGAACAGGATTAGGCAATATATCGGTGATTGTCAGATCCCAGGCCGCAGCTGTACCCGTGTTATGTGCATTAAGCGTAAAGACTTCTACTATGCCGGGATTCATTTGCGCCGGCCCCGTCTTGGTCATGGTGACAGTATCAGGCCCAATAATGGTCATATCAGCCGTGGTAGCACCACCGCCAAGTGTTTGGGTAGCAGCATTATCATTGACCTGATTAAAGGTATAACTTGCGCTGTTGTTGAACAACAGCCCACTCACGTTAGCAGCACTATCGTTGAGCACAACAGTGATATCAATCACGACCTGCTCACCCGCAGGGATATCGATACCATTAGTGATATCTTCAATAACTAGATTATTTATCGTACCTGTATTCGCTGGTGTCCAGACTTGTGAACCTGATATACGGGTGACGCTGACAAAACCAAGGTCAGCTGCTGATGCCGTCAAATCATCCAGTATGCGCACATCATTCAGCGCCGTTGTCATTGGTATTACCGGCACCGTAATGCGGTAGGTAAAGCTATCGCCAACAGCAGCGGTCAATATTGCCGGGTTCTGTTTGCTTAATGGATTCGGACCTGCGGTTGTCAGTGTTGTGCTGGCAATATTGCCTGGCCCGTAAACCTGACGAACACCACTTACCGTACCCAGCGTTGGTACCGCATTATTATCGAATGAATAGTACGACTGCACTTGAGCCTGATTAGTCAGCGTCATGCTGGCGCTGAGTGTGGGCTCGGCCTGTAACTGATAAACCACTTGCAGTGTATCGCCAGCCGGGATGCTGTATTGGTCGGCAATACCAGAATCAAAATTCCAGGTAGCTATACCGGTTGCGGGGTCATAAGCAGGGATAATATTGGCCGGAGTGGTTCCAGCAACAAGCAGTGAATTGCTGACCATGGTAATGGTCGCTGCACCATTACGCAGACCAACAGGAATGATGTCCTGCAACACGGTATCGTAAGCTGGTGCGGTACCACTATTGGCTATATTGACGGTATAAGTAATCAACTCATTAGCATCAATAATAGTATCAATACCTGCGGTGACGGCTGTTTTGGTCACCGTCAATAGCGGTTGCAATCCGGTGACCACCGCATTCGCACTTAGCGTGGTTGTTCCTGCCGCCGAGCTGTAACTAAAATCAACCGAATTAGTCAGGATGGTTGAATTAGTCTGTAGCAGCACCCCATTCAATACCCTGGCACGGTAGACAATAACAAAATCGTTATTGGCCGGATTATTGTCACCCGCATTAGTAATATCACCGATATTCCAGGTAACAGTTGTTGGCCCGGTTAGCGCATTACCGACAATACTCGGCACAGTCACAGCGCTATGACTGAAAGGAGCAACCGCTGCGTAAGGCGCTACCGTGACACCGTTAACACTGACCACGTCTTCAAATTGAAGCCCCTGCGGCAGGGCGTCGACCAATGTTACCGCAGGGCTAATACCCTCCTGCAGGTTGAGGCGTAGCTCATAATCAATCACGTCACCAATACGCACATTGCCATCAATAGCAGCGAAGGTTTCATTCAGTACAGACTTGGTAATGGCGTTGGTATTGGGTGTGGTTAGCACTGTTACTGCTGGTAGAGTGAGGTAATCGTTGACTACCGGAGTCGCGCTACCATCACGCTCATTAGCATTATTGCCATCGACGCTGGTCCACTGAGCCACTGCCGAATTGCTTAAAACCTGTCCTGCCAATACACCATCGAGCACGATAACGTCATAACTAACCGTAACAACTGTACCTTCATCAATATCAATATCTGCATTACCATCAGCCAGGCTCCAGCTAAGAGTCTGCGCTAAAGAAACGCCATCACCGACAATAACAGGTGCTGCAATCGTGTTAAGCGCCCCCGTTACCGCAGGATTGCCGTTATAGGCCAGACCCAAACCAAGGCCATCAACAATACTGACATCGAAGGCATTAGAGAAATCATCAGCCACCACTCCACCCGATGCGGTTAGCGTTAATGTGTACCGCAGAATATCACCCGCTGTCGGTGGCAGAGCTGGGCTGACGGCCTTAGTCAGTGTTACTAACGGCTCAGTCAGGCTTATTGATGTTGCCGTAACACCACTACCACCTACAAACTGCGGACCACCGGAAGTGTTGGCAAATGTGTAATTAGCGGTGTTGGTAAAGCTGCTACCCGCATTGGCCAATATGGTGTTATCAACGCGGGCACGCACTTCTATGACAGCTTGCTGACCCACTGGGATCTGCACAATATTCAGATTGACCTGACCTGGCAATACACTCGTGTCATTTAATACAAAACCGTTACCACTGACTTCGGTGGCACTGACATAAATAAGACTGCTGTTTAACGTATCAGTAATATTAATATCATGCATTGCTGCATTCTTCGGATTCTGCGGAACAGTAATCTGATAGACAATCTCTTCACCAATAGTGGCTTCACCAGTTAGCGGTGACAGTGTTATTTTGGCTAGTGGATCAATGATGGCCGTATTAGTCATGGTGTAAACCACCGCAGCTAACGGTGAGTACGACTGACCTAAAGATCCATCCAGTGAATAATAACCATCAACGCTGACGCTGTTAGCCCAGATAGAGTTAGCAACAATGTCATTGTAAAAACCGATGTTGTAATCGATATCAACACACAAAGTTGATGCCACCGGTGTAATAAGCTGGAACAACATACTACCGCCACGAGTAGCGGGGGCTGTGTAGATATAATTGACACCGGCAGTCTGCAAGACACCACCGATATAAACATCAGGGTTACCGAGACCGTTAGCTGGTCCGCTAATGGTAGTTTCATTCAGTTCTGCCGCCAGTACGTCGGTCAACTGCACGTTATAGGCTGGAGATAAACCCGTGGTGTTACAGGATGACACCCGGAACTCCATGGTGTCGTTGATGATGTCGACAGCAAAGGGGCTGGCACGGGCAAGGCGATCAGTCTTAGTCAACGAATCCATCACCGGCTGTAACACGGTAAGACTGCTGCTACTGACCAGACGAAGCGGATCGACCACTGGATTTGCTGCCGCATCGATGTAACTCAGTGTGGCTGTATTGTTAAGAACCGTAGTTGGTGCCTGGGCAATGGTAGTGATATTGTTTTCAATAACACGGGCACGGTATTCGATGACAAAAATTTCGGTACTGGCATCGCCCAGAGGATCATTATTGATATTACCCAGCGTCCAGTTCAATGTGCCACTGGCCCCGCCTGCCGGGATATTAGCCGCAGTAATAGTCGCATAGGCAAAATTGGAACCGACACCACTGGCGGGTGATGTGTAATCAGCCACTGTATCACCATTGATGCTGACGACATCAACGAACACCATGCCCGCTGGCAGCACATCAGTGACGGCAACATTACGGGTCAGGCCTTCCTGCAATGTTAGCGCCAGACGGTAAGTTGCAATATCGCCAATTCGAACGGTGGCATCACCTGCGGGTGCAAAGCTGTCATTAATCACTGACTTGGTTAGTGTATTAGTATCAGGCGTGATAACAGTGGCGATTGCTGGACCTGAACAATAGTCATTGGGTGCCACAACCACCGCTGGACAACCCGCACCTGAGCGTTCATTGCCACTGGCCGTATTCAATGATGTCCAGTCGGCCCAGACACTGTTACTAATAGTGGTATTGGCTTGAACAGAAGCATCTACGATTGCTCGATAGGTTAGTACCAGTGATTGACCGACAGGAATATCGAGGCTGCCATCAGCATTACCCTGCCCCCAGATTAATGGCCCAGCTGGATCATTAGCGGGTGTCGCGTTAAAACCAATCGCAGCTACACCGTTAATTAAAGCTGTTGCGGTAAAACTAATATCTCGCTGTAATTCAGCTGGCAGCGTATCGACTACATTAGTATCAAAAGCGGTTGAGCTACCGGTATTGGTGAGGGTAACGACGTATTCGAGGATGTCACCGCCCACTGGTGGCTGTCCAGGATTACTGATATTGGTTGAAACCTTGGCCGTCGTCAGTAACGGTTCAACAACTGTTATTGAGCCGGCGGTCGTGGCGAGACCACCGGGTAATTGTAAGCCGCCGGAAATATCCGCAAAGGTATAGCTGGTGGTGTTACTAAAGACATTACCGGCATTGGCTGATGTGGTGTTATCAACGCGGGTGCGTAATTCAATAATGGCCTGTTGGCCAGCAGGGATCTGCGTAATGTTTAAATTAACCTGTCCCGGAAGGACACTGGTATCGTTGAGCGTAAATGCGTTGGCACTGGTGTCAATAGCGCTGACATAAATCAGGCTGCTGGCGAGGGTGTCTGTAATGTTGACATCAAACATCGCAGCATTTCTGACAACACTGGGCACGGTGATCTGGTAGACGATCTCTTCACCAATGGTGGCTTCACCGCTTACAGGTGACAAAGTAGTCTTGGTAGGCGGTTCAATAACTGCCGTGTTACTCATGGTGTAGATGACGGGAGCCAGTGCAGGATAAATCTGACCTAAGGAGCCATCTACTGAGTAATAAGAATCTACGCTGGCGCTGTTATTCCAGGTCGAGTTGGCAGGAATGTCAGTATAGAAGCCGATATTGTAATCGATATCGACACACTGCCCCGGTGCAACCGGTGTTATAAGCTGGAATGCCATGTTGCCGCCGCGGGCTGCGGGGGCGGTGTAGCTATAATTCACACCGGCCGTTTGTAAGACGCCACCGATATAGACATCAGGATTACCAACACCGTTAGTTGGTCCAGCTATGCTTGCCTCATTTAGTTCTGCGGCCAGTACATCGGTCAACTGAACATTATAGGCTGGAGATAAACCGGTAGTATTACAGGAGGAAACTCGAAACTGCATAACATCAGTAGCAATATTGACAGTGAACGGACTTGCGCGGGCAAGACGATCGGTCTTGCTCAGTAAATCCAAAATGGGTTGTTGCACGGTAATACTGCTGCTGCTTACAAGCCGAGCAGGATCAACCACCGGAATGCCACCAACCAGATAAGCCAATGTGGCAGTATTAGTCAGAGTGCTGGTTGGTGTTTGCGCAATCGTGCTGACATCATTCTCAATAACGCGTGCGCTGTATTCAATTACCAGCGCATCAGTCGGCGTACCATCGCCGCTCGGCACATTGATAATATTGCCAAAGTCCCAAACCAGAGTGCCAGCATCACCGGCTATGGGTTCTGAGACGAGCGTATAAGTGAAACTAGCACCACCTGAGGCTGGCGAAATACTAACCAGACTGTCAAAGACCATTCCAGCTGGTAATACATCTGACACTGTGACGCTGCTGTTAGTGCCTTCGCCCAGATTCATCGTCAGTTGATAAGTAGCGGTGTCGCCAACACGAACGGTAGCATCAAGAGCGGTGCTACCGTCGGTAATCCAGCTGTTTGCGATAACCGCCTTGCTCAGACTATTGTTGTCGAGAGTGCTAGTAACCGTGGCGGGGCCAAAACAATAGTCATTAGGCGTAACTACCGTTGGACATCCTGCACCGGTACGCTCTGAGGCGCTGCTGCCATCCAGTGAACTCCAGTCGACCCATGCCTCATTACTGAAGAAAGCATTAGAACCAGCCGTCACCTGTACCTGATAGGTCAGTATCAGTACGCCACCAGGTGGGATATCCAGGCTACCGTCAAGATTGTCATTACCCCATATCAGTGGACCCGCCGATGCACCGGTGGGTGTTGGCTCAAAACCAACAACAGGCACACCGTTGATGGTCGCGGTGGGTAAAAATGTAATGGCTGGCACTAATGCCAGCTCCGCCGGTAATATATCCACCACGTTAACATCGTATGCCATGGCGGTTGCGCTATCATTAGTAACCGTCAATACGTATTGCAGAATATCGCCATCGGTGACCGGGGAGGTCGGTAGTTTTGCTGGGGTGACGTTCGTTACCGTCTTGGTGGCACTCAAACTCGACTCAACCACGGTCATATTAGTACTAACACCTGCCACACCATTCGTTTGCGTGGCACCGTTTGACCGATTATAGGTGTATGTAGCTATGTTACTAAAATTAAGGCCATTAATATTGGTGGCCGTATTCGCTAGCTCAACGGTGATCTCGATCACCGCCTGACCGCCCGCGGGAATATCGATACCCGTAACCAGATCTTCAATGACAGGAAAAGTAGCCGTACCGGTGTTACTGAGTGTCCATGCCCCACCGGCGATCACTGCCGCACTGACAAAGTTCATATCAGCACTGGATACAGTCAAATCATCCAGCACCCGTACATCGTACAGAGGCACTGCAACGGGAGTAGCGGGCACGGTGATCGTGTAGGTAAATTGTTCACCGATGGTGGCAGTAGCCTGAGTATTCACCTTCGACAGTGCACCGGGTGACTGAATCAGTATATCGGTGGTATCACCTGGGTCGTAAGGGAGAGAAATACCATTAATATAAGGGTCATCACTCTCCACACTAACAGGAGCGGGAATCTCGTTAGTCGCGTTAAGTATCGCCTGATTGGGCACTACAGTGCCGTTAGTGAGTGTCGGTAGCAAATTTACGTCGAACTCAAATATGATTTCACTGGTAGCGGGAGGAACAGGTGCTGAATCCAGATCGACGCCAAAGCCTTTAAATGTCAACGTACCTGTTCCGGAATCAACACTAAATGTCGTATTAAGAGGCAGCGGTGTAACTGGTACGACTGATGCTATATCAAATAAACCAGTATCCAGCACATCCTCAATCGTTATAGCTTTGAACGTCTGATCCAGATTGAACAGGCGTAAGCGATAACGCAATAGATCACCCGGTGCCGCCCCAACTGCTGGATTTTCCAGGGTAGTTCGATTTTCTACGGTCTTCTGAAAAAAGTAACCAGACAACGTCGTAGTGATAGTATGGTCATCCTCATGATCGGTAACACCCGGCGTACCATCAGTTAATGTACCCGTATAAGTACGGACAGGATACGCACCACCAGGATCACCACTAAACCACTGGGTAGCCGCGGCAATATTGATTAACGGAAATGGATCTGCCTGTGATAACGGATCCAACTTGGACTGAAAGGTGATTCTCAGGTACTCAGAAGGGCCAATATTCATCAATGATGATGTCATTGTTACATCAAGCTCACAGGCCACAGGATCATAAGTAGCGGTGTATAACGCGCCTGGACTTGCTGCACCTGTAACAGGAACCCCGACTGACGAAAAAACCTGAGCTGTGATTGGTCCCGTCGTGGGATCGTAAACACACATTCCAGCATAGTCGGGGTTGCCGGATACACCGTTAACAGGAAGCCTGTCCAGCATAGTGACATTCCATGCATCACCACCACCGTTATTATGAATATCAATAGTAAAGTTGGCGTCAACCCCAAAATTCAGCGTTGTCTGATCTGCTGTTTTGGTAACCACCAGATTAGGCTCGGCGATGACCATGGTCGCGATGCCCCATTCACCAGGCAATGTAAATATTTCAGTCAGAGGATCAATAAAGCCATCTGAATTAACATCAATTTCTCTAACGAACTGCCACTTGGCGGTATTGGTAAACGTCGACCCAATCACATTTGCACCCGTATCATTAAGAACAGCGGTGATCTCAATAACGATCTGATCGCCAATCAGGATAGTGGGAATATTAAAAGTGAGCAGGCCAGCCACATTACTGAACGTATAATCAACGCCTTGAGTCAATGGAGCACCACCCAAAGAAACGACAGGTAAACCCACCAGACCAATATCGGCACCCGTCGCATTGAGATCATCCCAGATAACAACATCAGTCAACTCATTTGGCGAAGGGGCACCAGCGGGGAACTGCATGGATGGTAGTGTTAGCGTATAGGTAAAGGGATCACCAATACCCGCCGAGGTCTGTCCGGCAGGAGGCTGTTTATCAATGGTCTCAGCTGGGATAACAAAATTCTGACAACTAGCAGGGATGTCGGTGACCGAACCATTGGTAAACCAGATTTTATGACCCGCACCGGTATTACATGACATCTGCCCCGTGTGTATCACATTGTCAAAGATAGCGAGCAGCGGGACAGCATTATCAAAACTAAAGTTGCTGCCTAATGGGTTTGAGGCAGGGAAGTTTTGTATCGTACAACTAACGTCAATCTTGATATTTGCTGGAGGAACAGGGTATACATTGCCATCAATCAGGCCATTGTACGGTGCATCAGAGCAAGCAACCTGTACCGCCTGCACACCACCAGACACCCCCAACAACAGGGCAAACAGCACCAACTGCAAGAAGCCATAACAGGAACGACCTAGCACTGCCAACTCCATGCTGTATCACCGTCAGCTACAGAGGCATTTTCTACAGTCCATACAAAACCGCAAACAATAATAGACATTGTTCTTAAAATTTTTATATATGTAGACGTTATCAACGTAGTACTTCACCCTAAATAAAATCACAAAAAGTCATATCAAAGCCCTCCTACTGATTGCTTCAATGAGATACCGAGCTATTTTTTACATTTTGATAAATTTGAACAAATGCGTTTCTAACAGATGGCCTAATGACACTTCCTAACTATTTAAATAGCCTATTTTGCCAATAAAAAAACCATATTAACGCCAAGTTTTTAAATAAATCCCTTTCTCGTAAAGAGGCCTATGTGGCCGGTAAGAAGTCGATTGGATAAAGAATAGTCATCTTTGCAGCACCTTCTTTAGCATTGAACTTAAACTGCATTACACGTTTGATAATATTCGCCGACAAACTCGCCGATTTAATATCACTCGATTCAATTTTACATGACGATACTGAGCCATTGGCTTCAATGGTAATACGCAAAACTATATTACCCTGCAATGATGGGTCTTTGCGTAATTCGCGTTGATAGATCCGATATAATGCGGTCTTATAACGATCAAATATAATCTGTATATCTTCATCACTACGTGCAGGTTCTGCACTGCCTGTAGGACGGTCTGCACCGTCATCACCAATACCAATAGAGCTTTCTACACGAGAGAACTGTATACCACTCAAACCACTGCCTGCATTACCTGTATTTCGACTCAAAGATGATGAGCTGATGCCACTTATCGCAGACGAATTGGAGACCACCAAATTACGCGCTGCCTGATTTGATTTCTGACCACTGTTATTAACTTTGGCACTGGCACCAAGATCCTCAATTGAAGTCATGCCCATTAACTCGGTAAAATTATCCTTAAAGGCAAGTACGCCAGATTTTTCAGCTTTTTTACGAGCCTGTTTTTTATCCGTCGATGGTTTCTCGCTCTTCGTAAGCTCTTCTTCTTTTGGTTTTGTGGGCTCTGGTTTTGGCTCTTCCTTCTTAAGCAATTTAGCCAGGCGCTCTGGTACTTTAACCTTAGCTGATGGGTCTGGCAGTGGTACTTGAATCATTGGAACGACATACCAAAGCAAAAAACTAAAAGCAAATGCAATGGCCATATATTTACGGACCAGCTTTTCATCTTTATTATTTTTTGACCATGGCATGACCATGGGCCTGAAAGGTAAGGCAGGAACTTCACGTTCAATAATAAATTCATATTTACGCTGTTCTGCGATTTCGCGTACTTCAAGTATACCCTCTCGTGAGAGGCCGATAATATTGTTTACATTCCTAATATCAAGAAGAACTTTATCGCGTTTTGCATGGAGAGCAGCAACCGAATCTTCATACTCATTTACACGATTACGAAGCTCAGAGATATAATTAGCAGAGTCATTCGCCGTCGCCTCTCTACCCAGAAAAAGATCAAAACCACCTAACTCATCTAAGTGCTCAAGTGAAACACAGACCTGTGACAGAGCGTCAAATCGCTGTTTGATTTCATCTGTATTTTCAAGCTCGTCAACAATTAGCTGTAGCGAGGCCTCAAGCTTTTTAAGCTCTATTTGAGCTTGCTCAAGTTCTGCATGCAGCACTGACTCTCGTGCTTTTAATGAGGCGTTAGTATTCACAGGTTAGAATGATCTTGTATAGTGTTGCTGGTAATTAGTGACATTAACTTTGCGATGCTTTTTGGATAACAGCCAGTGATATATTTTCAAAGCCCATGCCGGAGCATGTACCCATTATTTTCTTTAAAACTTTAAAAGGAATATTCTCATGCGCCAGGATAGTTACCTCTTTACTTTCATATGCTTTTTTAGTGCTTGCGCCTATCACTGAATTTTTAAGCTCATTTAATCTGGCGCCAATTTCTACAACAATCGGATTTTTACTATCAAGTAATTCACGGGTGTCCACCACTTCTTCGCCCTGCACCAAAACAGCTGTTGGTGTCACCATAATCACAATAGTTTCACGCGGCTCTGTTTCCACTACTGAAGACGGTATAACAATTTGTTTAGGTACTTCAATGACGATACCGCTTGAAGAGCTAGACAACAAAAAGAACACCAGAATGGTAAAAACATCCATTAAAGAGGTAAGGTTCATACCCTGAACTTTAGGTGCTCTTGACATACGCTTCATACGTCTTGACATTTTTTTCATGGCGCATCCCCTATAGATATATCGGGAAACAAAATAGTCGGTTGCCCTTTTTCCTCACCTTCTACTGTTGGCGGCGGATCAGTTGCACGAATAGCATCCATCAATTGAACCAGATAGCGGTACTCAATATTAGGCTCCATCAAAACGGTGGCATCTTCTTTTTCAGGATAATCTTCTTTCAACTGTTGCAGCAGTTCTGAGAGTCGAGCTACATCATACTGGTCATCAAGCATTGGAATATTTGCAATCACACTACGGCCATTAGCTAACTGCAGTTTGTTTTTACGTACGATCACTTCAACAGCAATTTTTGGCTTCTTATTTGAAGAGCCACCCGCGGATGCAGGCATATTTAGCTCTAATATCGTGACACGAGTAAATACAGCTGTAAGCAACAAAAATGGAATCAAAATCACCATCAGATTCAGGAATGTAGTGACATCCAGCTCAGGTGGATCCTTTTTTTTGTGCCGCGGATTATTTCTTCTAGACATACTTAACCAGCCTGACGCTTAGCAGCCTCAGAAATAATGTTAAGGGTTTTGACTGACGCCATTTCCAGACTGTCAACGATCTCACTGGTCTTGGATGTCAGCATGGCATGACAAATCAACAATGGAATACCGGCCATCAAACCAAAAGCCGTTGTATTCATCGCAACCGAAATACTGGCAGACAGTAAATCAGCCTTCTCAGCAGGGTTAGCATTCGCCACAGCTGTAAACGCTTCAATCAGACCCATAATGGTTCCGAGCAGACCCAGCAATGTTGAAATATTGGAGAACAGGGCAACATAAGGCGTGCGCTTCTCAAGCTGTGGAATAATTTCCATCATGCTCTCTTCCATGGCGATCTCAATATCATCACGTCGCCTGACAGCACCCTGGCGAGCCAGCCCCATACTCAATAATTGTCCAACTGCGGACTTGGACTCATCTTCACCAGTCATTTGCCGTGCAGTATCGAAGTCACCTTCAGCCAGAACAGGTTCTAGCTGTTCCCACATTTTCCGGTTTGATTTGCTGACGGAAGCAAGCTTAACAAATCGTTCGGCGGCAATAGCCACACCTAATGCAAAAACAATAAGAATGGGATACATAAATGCACCACCAGATTGAAAAAAGTCAACAATTGTATATATAAAACCCATCACTTATTCCTCACAACATTTCAAAGTAGATTACTTACAAACAGCAATATAAAAGCCGATTGATTTTGATAATAACATTTCTTATTATTTCGCTGCAGAAGCATTATAGAAATTCACTTCACGCATAAAAACATCCTTATCCACAGGCATCAAGCTTTCGTTTAAAAGATTAGATGAAAGGTCCGTTTCCATACCAATTTCAGAACTTTTCCATGGCACGATATACAGCGATTTTGGTGCCTCATTATTGCCAACAATTGACATACCGGAAACAGCCTTAACATCTTCTGCTTTAACGGGTGAATTATATACTGTAGCAGACATAATAGTAGTAGCCAGCAACAATAAGGTTTTTCTGGAAAAATACATGATCAATTCCCCATACGAATACGCAGGTCAGAAATCCACAAGAGAACATTTTTATCCCCGGGATCGGCCTTACTATAGATTTCATAATTAGCCATTGCACAACTCAAATCATTAATATACAAATCACATAAAATACCTAAGTTTTTCCTGGCCGGAAGAAAAGCAGTAAAACGCTCCAATATGCGTTCATAAACACGCCTGGCTTCAGAAAATCTGCCTGTCTTACGATAGATAATCGCCATTTCATTATTCGCTGCAGGGTGTGCTGAATTCATCTCCAATGCCTTCGTAAGGCTTTTCTCTGCGAGCAGCATATCACCGGTTATTCTATAGGCAACACCAAGATTAAAATGGGTAGCAAGACTTTTTTCAGAACGTTCAGCAACTCTATTCAGAAGTCGGATACCTCGTTCATAATCTTTCTGCTCAAGCAAACTAACCGCCTTCTCAAAATCAGCCTTAACTTCAGGCCTGACATCAATATCATCACGAATAATAAAGTCACTACTAATATTAGCTGTAACAACCTCTTCTACCGGAGCTGTTGTGCAAGCAGTAAGCAGGCCTACAACTAACAAAGCTAACAACAAGCGATGTGTTAAAGCAATCACAATATTCTTACCAGTAAAATCACAAGTCATCAAAAGCCCTCTCATTTTGAGCCTGTAGAAGTTTCAGCGTCTGGAACAGCGGTCTGAGACTTATCAATATCATTAGCAGCATCGACTGATTGAACCGAATCAGGCACCTGCGTTTGATTAGCGTTAGAAGAAACACCTTCTACGGTCAGAACCGGTGCAGGCGCAACCGGTACTGGAATTGCGACAAATTTATACTGGTAATGATCCATGAATGACATAAAACCAGTACTCTCCTCATATTTAGCATAACGGGCAGGCATCAAAGAACCTAGCTTCTCAAGGCTTTTATCAATCCAAGAGCTATACACACCAATACTGATTAACTCAAGATTTTTACGATGCACTGCGATAGCTTTCTCTTCAAAAGGGAATATTTGATCTTCAAGTGCTAGCTCATATTCTTCCATCTCAATTTCATTTAGTTTCTCAGGACGCTCAGACTCAGCTAACGAGCGGCTAAAATTATAATAAATCTCAGCGAGATAGTAGGTTGCTGCCGCCGTCACATCACCAACTTCAAACTTTACTAATTTATTAAATTCGGTAACCGCATATTTCATTGCGCGTTTTTTTCTAAGCAAATTTTTCTTGAATGGCTTGTTTAATTTTATCACCGCAAATTTTTCAAAGGCAGGCTCAGTCAACACCAACAAAGATTTAGCGGCCAAAAATCTGGTACGATCCGTACGTTCCTGACCTGCCCTGGCATCAATCGAAATAACGCGTTTAAGCTCAGAGTGATATTTCTTCTCATTACCCCAGGATTTATATAAATTTGCCATCTTATAACGTGTTTCCAGAGCAAATTCCAGGGGCTTAGGAAACAAATCTACGTAACGCTGGTAAACAACTAGTGCACGTTTGTGATTTTCAACTTTTTCGTACATTTTAGCTGCAAGAATCAAAGCCTCTCTTCGCACATCATTATCTTTAGACTCTTTTTCAATGCGCTCAAATTCTACGGCAGCTTCAGCATAACGCTCAGCCTCCTGATAAACCACAGCTAACTTTTTAGTAGCTTCATGCAACATCTTCACATCTTTGAATGTGTTTCTAAACGCAACTAATACTTTTGCAGCTCTCCCCCAATCATTCAATTTAATCAGTACAGCAGCAGCGTCAAACTCAGCTGTTTTTCTTATACTGGACTTTGGCGCGACATTTGCTATACGTAAAAAATGATCAGCCGCTACTTTATATTCTTGCAATAGCGCCGCCGCTTCACCCTGTTTATAAATAGATGCGGCAAGATTATTTACCAGTGATTCTCTATCTTTATGCTTAATATCAGTCAGCAGTAAAACCTGTGCGTATGCTTTCTCAGCCTCAACATAGAGATTGGTTTCATAAGATGAATGCGCAACAATCATCCAGGCACCACGTCGATACTCTGCTTTTGTATTAGGATAATTATCTACCAGCTTAGTCGCGGTTATTATGGCTAGAGCATAATCTTTCATCTCAAAGATATCATCAGCAACCGCTGCCAATACGATAGCGGCCTTATCATGTTTTGGAAAGGCATCAGAAAACTTTAACGAGCTACGAATAACATCTTGCATGGCAATGGGATGCATCGCCACGCTGGCGGCTTTTAAATTCTCACGAAATGCAAAGACAGATGCATAACCTGAGGCGGACGATTTTTCATGCAAGGGATAATTATAAGCAACACGCTCATACTCTCTTGCTGAATTAGCATATTCATTACCTTGCAGCAGTAATTGAGCAAATTTGTAATGGATTTCTGGCGTTTTCTCATCTTTTGGAAATGATGATATAAATTCTTTGTACCAGTGAGTAGCTTCCGCATAATGCATTTTCTTTTTCGAAGCGAACAATTTATTTCTAAAAAGAGCATGGTAATGGTATGCAAGATCGCTAATATTTGTTTGCAAAAGGGCAATTACTTTGGGATATTTTTTAACATCAAAATGTTTCCAATATTCTGATTTCACACCGTAGGCACTGGCAAAACCACGTTTAGATTCGACCACCAATTTAGGAAAACGTCCTTGTTTATATATTTCAATTACACGCATGTAAAAATGCGGTGAAATCTCATGAAGAGGATTACGATCAATAAACGCACCATAAGTTTTTGCGGCGTCACCAAAACGTCGTTTAATGAAGTAATGCTCTGCCAGATTACTATAAACACCTAATTCGTACGGTTTTCTACCGACCTTATCAAAGTGATCAATAATTGATTCAGCACCTTCAAGATTTGAAAAACTCAAACTAATTACGCGATAAGTATCATTGATACGTTTCATATCAACTTTGTTTTCAGTTTGCTCAAAGTCATAGCCAATAGACACTTTATAATCTAGCAGCGACATAAAAAACTCTAGAGCTTCTTCATACATCTCCTGCTTGTAAAATGTCCACCCAAGTTTATATAAGGCAAGATCATAGTACGATGAATTCGAACCCATATTCACGATTGATTTATAGGCATCTTCTGAATCCAGGAATTTCTTTCGAGTGAAAAAATACTCCGCACGCCTGAACTGAACCTCATCCATATACCTGGAAGTCGGATACTCTTTAACAATACGATTCATGACAACCATTGCGCCTTCAACATCAGCCATATCTTCATAGGCCCGTGACATCTGATATAAGACCTGATCATTGCGTTCATACAAAGGAAATCGTTCCAGTAACTGCTTATACAGGGCAATAGCTTCTTTAGCACCGACGTTATTCATATCAGCGGAGGAGCCATCCGCTAAAGTAGCCACATCATCCACTGCAGACTCAATCTCGTCGGCTTTTGTTGCGCGTTTCTCAAATGCAATATCTGATTCATCTTTTGCAATGACAGTTTCATCGGTACTGGTTTTTTGTTTTCTAGCCTCTTTTTTAACCGGCACTATATCTGCTGACCTGGTCGGTGCATCCAGCTCTTCAACTGGTACTGCATCTAGTTGATTATTTTGACGTTCAATTTTTAGATCTGCCAAACGCCGTATAGCCTCAGGAGTCATTGCTGACTCAGGTGTCTGCTCGAGAAATTGCTGGTAACTTTGCATCGCCTTTTCTATGCCGCCAGTAATTTTTTCATCTTCAAGCTTAATTTCCACATCACGCAATTGCGCCAGAGTTCCGTACTCACCAATGCTGGCACATGCATTCAGCAGTATCGACAGAACAAAAATTAGGCCGAAACGAATTTTCATCACTTTGGCTCTTTCCTGGTTGTCTCTTGATTAGCCGCTTTATCCTTAGCATCTTCAAGCAATGCTTTTTCGGCTTGCTCCGCTGCCTTCCTTGCTTGTTCTGCACTTTCCTCTGCTGCTTTTTTGTATTCATCATCAAGCTGTTTTTTTTGTGCCCGATCATAACTTTCAGCCAGTGCAAATCTTGCTTTCACCTGATCACCTTCAATACGCTTACGACGTATATCCAGCTCATTAACCGCCATTGATTCGAGCATATGCCCTTGTCCGAGCATGGCTGATTTTATCCGTTCCTGCGCTTCCAGAACTTTAATATGCAAAGTATTAAGCGCGGCATCATAACCTTCGTAGCTTTGTGTTGCTGCCTGACGAGTGCGTACAAATGAACGATAGATTTCTTTTAAATCGGCAACCACACCATCAAGCTCACGCAAACGTTTGAAGGCTTGTGTAAGTCGGTCATGATATTGAGTATAAATGTTCCAATCTAATACACCTCGAAGGCGATCCACACGCTGTCTCTGCTCATTTGTTTTTGGCAGATGTTGCACACGTTTCTCTAATTTCGCTATGGATACACCATCGATACGCTCTGTTACCGTGGCTAAAAATTGTGGACGTGGCGCAATCAACATAGATTGCAACTTATTTTCCAGATTATCGCGTTGCTCAATACGCAGACGCATACGTGAATCGAGAAATTGAAATTGTTTTTCAACTACAGGCAATAATGGTTTGTAATATTCTCGCCTAATATTAACCATCTCCTGATAGGCGCCAATATCCCTCTCCCATGCTAATAAGCGTTTACGCATTTCTTCAAGATCAAAATAATTTTGCAGCGACTCCTGAAAATCATGTGATGCCATTAAATGCATGAGATAGTGAGTTTCTGGTGCTTCGGGTAAATCACGTAATTTGATCACCCAATTGCTATCCTGCTTTAACTCCTCTCGCGCCAATGCTTCAAGAAACTTTCCGTCACGAATACTTTCGATAGATGCATCAAGCTTGGCCAATTCCGTGTCGTAAGATTCCAGAGCCTTGCCATATAAGATAGCCGACTTACCATGCAAGCCAAGCTTGCCATAGGCGAATGGAACACCCAGCATTACTTCCTGAACAGCACGGTCTGTGACATTACGTTTTGATAACATCGTCCAGGGAACCAACGCACGATCATATCGATCAAGCGCAATTTCAGCCCAGCCTGCACCTAACAAAGCTCGATTTGCAAACGCACCATCAAGACGTACTCGATACAGATATTTTTTAGCCAGCGCAGGATCACCTGACTCCAGCAGCTTATAACCCAGCGCTAAATTTGACTTATCTCTAATCGATTTCGTACCTTCATCGCTACCACTACTGGTTCCAGCTTTATCCAGCTGGGCAATCCCTTCAGCATCCTTATTCAGCTGTAATAGCGCAATACCTAAATTGTAAGCTGCAAAACCGCCATGTGTATCACTACTCTGAAGCCCTGTTAAAATTTCGATCGCATCGGTAGGACGTCCATTGACCATGAAAATCACAGCCTTGATATAGGCAATATCATCACGGACCTCATCAGGTAATTCGCCCTCGATCTTTTCAATAGCGTGCAGAGCATTTACCGGTTGGTTTTTTTGCAACAATATTTTTGCCAGCCGATAGATAGCCTTATTACGGACAGCCGGTTCGACATTGCCTTCAATGACCGATTTAATCGCTCTTCCGGCACGTTGATGCATGCGGTAATAAAGCTCAAAATCACCGACTGAGAATTGCGCGTTATCTATTAAGAGATGTAATGAATCAAGACCGGGATCGTCCAGTCCATAATACTGCCCCAGCTCTGTATCTAGCCGGGAGATAGCATCAAAATACTCAGCCTGGTTAGCATAGAAAATTGCCTCTCCAAAAAAAACATCGGTGGATTTCTCTGCAGCCGCCGTATGAAAAGACAATGCTGCCAGACTGACAGTACTAATCAGCAGTAAAGCTAAGCGTTGCATAACTTACCGTTCTTTAAACTCAATAGCATCACCAAATCCCTGGCCAGCCACTTTTATCTCAACAAGTTTCGGTTTAACGCCTTTGCTTATTTTAGAACTGGCTGTCTTCTGATAGACACCACCAATAATGGACTTACCTAAAAAACTAACTTCAATCTGGTGATCACCGGTTCGAATATTACCGGTATAAATTCGCTGCACACCACCATTACGTAGTGCTTCTAACTCATTGGCCGTGTAAACATGATGAGTTACTTCCTCACCATCGAGCTTAATATCCATGGCATCAAGTCGGAAACCTCCTTCATCGGCAAAAGAAACAAACACCGAAATTTGCGTATTTGAGGGATACAGCAACTTCTCTTCAAGTAGAGACAGCTCACTGGAAATACCTAATACGTCCTTTTTGATCTCCTGAACCTGCTCATCCAGACCTTTGATTTGAGCTTTAGAGACCTCTTCTGCAAACACCCTGACGCCAAACAAACTCATCGACGCAACAAGTGTAAAAACCAACATTATTCTATTCATATCAATCACTTAAGTATTAACTCGTTTATTTCAGACATACATCACATCCCTAAATTTTGTATTTAAATCCATATTAGACGACATCCTATTAGAGTGTAGACGTATATTTAAGCAAAATTAGCGATTAGATCTGCATAGGCCAATATATTCCAAAATTAAAAACACTGAATAACACCAATACAGTCAGATTTTATAAAACAAATTTATCCCAAATGTTCCATTCGGATACGAACCACGTCACCCTGAATTGCGGCTAGTGCTTCAACTTCTTTGATTGCCGCGTTCATGTTTGCTTCCCGAACTTGCTGGCTAAGTAATATTAAATTCACTAGATTTACGCCTTCTATTGGTTCTTTCTGCAATACGGCTTCCAAACTAATTTTATGAGACGCAAAAACCTCTGAAACTTCGGCTAGCACTCCTGGTTTGTCTTCAGCACTCATACGCAAATAATACGACGTCTGCGCATCATCAATGGCTAACACTGGTGTATCACGCATTGAATCAGACCTAAAACCTAACAAAGGCACTTTCTGATCTGCTGGCACGTCTATTGAACGTACGGTATCGATAATATCAGCAACCACGGCTGAAGCCGTTGGCTCAGCACCTGCACCTGCGCCGTAATACAATGTTGGACCGACGGCATCGCCATAAACCAATACTGCATTCATCACGCCATCAACGTTGGCCAACAAACGTTTTTCTGGAATTAAAGTAGGATGTACGCGCAACTCAATACCTTTAGCCGTTTTGCGAGCAATACCGAGGTGTTTTATACGGTAACCCAACTCTCCAGCATAATTCACATCTTCTGTTGTAATTTTACTGATGCCTTCGGTATAGGTTTTTTCAAACTGTAATTCAATGCCGAATGCTAATGAAGCGAGTATCGTCAACTTGTGCGCCGCATCAATACCTTCAACATCAAAAGTTGGATCAGCTTCAGCGTAACCTAACTCCTGCGCCTCTTTTAACACATCACCAAAATCACGCCCCTTGTCGCGCATTTCGGTGAGAATAAAATTACCGGTGCCATTGATGATACCGGCAAGCCATTGAATTTGATTACCCGCCAAACCTTCGCGCATAGCTTTAATAATGGGGATACCGCCAGCAACAGCCGCTTCATAAGAAACAGTCACACCTTTGGCCGTGGCGGCCTGCATGATCTCGGTGCCATGTGTCGCAATCAGTGCTTTATTAGCGGTAACAACGTGCTTGCCGTTATCAATCGCTTTCATCACTAAATCTTTGGCCAGCGTGTAGCCACCAATCAACTCAACCACGATTTGTACTTCCGGGTCATTAACCACTTCAAAAGCATCTTCAGTGAGTTTTACTTTGGCAGGATCAACAATCGTTTGCTCTGCAATACCTAAACCAGCGACGTGAGAGACCTCAATAGCGCGACCCACACGGGCCTGAATTTCTGCTGCATTTCTCAGTAACACTGTCGCCGTTCCGCCACCCACTGTACCCAGACCTAATAAACCTACTTTAACTGCTTCCAAGACTCTCTCCCATCACCGGATCTGCGCAAATCAGATCGAAATATCAATAAGTGGCGCATTCTACTGCATATGCATGCCATCGAACAGAACGTATAATGCCAAAACCCCCTTGCAACTCTGGATAACTATTGTGAAATTTGCCGAATCTGATCCCACCGAAGGTTATTTCATTACTATGTATGATGAAGATACGATTCAGGTGAATGGCAAGAATTTCAGTAACAGCCTGATTATCTCAAGTCAGCAGCTCAAGGCCGACTGGCCACCTCACTCACCAGAAGAATTGATTAGCGAACATTTCTCAGCCATTGTTCAATTAAAACCAGAGCTGGTGCTAATTGGAACAGGCAACAAACTGGTATTTCCGCCCGTTGAAACCTATGCAGAATTAATCAAGCTGGGTGTCGGTGTAGAAATTATGGATACTGGCGCCGCTTGCCGGACTTATAACATTCTAAGCAATGAAGGTCGCCATGTCGTCTGTGGCCTGATTTTATCTAACTAAAAATACAGACATAAAAAAACCGGGAGAATCAAAGAACCACCCGGTTAAGTAATGCAGCTTTATTTTTATTTTTTTACTACTTATTAGTCCTGAAATAAAAGCTCTTCAGAGAAACCCTGACTTTCAAGAATTTTACGAAGCTGTTTCAGTGCATCCATCTGAATCTGGCGAACGCGTTCACGAGTCACACCCAGTTCACGACCCACATCTTCCAGCGTAGTACGTTCATGGTTATTCAAACCAAAACGACGAACCAGCACTTCGCGTTGTTTTTCTTCCAACTGACCCATCCAGACACCCAGATTCGCCATTACATCTTCGTTCTGAAGCATTTCTGGTGGAGCTTGCATACGTTCATCAGCAACGACCTCAAGCAAAGGACGATCATTTTCAGCACCGATAGGTACATCGACGGAAGTCACACGATCACGCAGACCCAACATTTTTTCAACATTGGCTACGGGTTTATCCAGCATTTTGGCGATATCTTCAGCGGTAGGCTCTTTATCCATGGTTTGCTCAAGCTTGCGAGCAGCACGCAGATAAACATTCAATTCTTTGATTACGTGGATGGGCAGGCGAATGGTGCGAGTCTGATTCATCAGTGCGCGTTCGATAGTCTGACGAATCCACCAGGTAGCATATGTTGAAAAACGGAAACCCTTCTCAGGATCGAATTTCTCAACAGCACGGATCAACCCCAGATTGCCTTCTTCGATAAGGTCGAGCAGCGCCAGGCCACGGTTCATATAGCGACGAGCGATTTTGACAACCAGACGCAGATTGCATTCGATCATCTTCTTGCGGGCTTCCATATCACCCTTCAGGGAAAGACGGGAGTAATAAACCTCTTCCTCTGCCGTCAATAATGGCGAACCTTCGATCTCTCTCAAATACAGACGAGTTGCATCCAGCTCTTTACGATTAACTTTTCCGGTTATATCAGGGGAGGTTTTTTTATCAACCACAGCCTCTTCTTTAGCGGTGAGCTCATCAGTATCATCTTCTTCAATATCGATATCATCTATATCGTGCATCAACACACCAACATCTCCAGTATTATCTCGGCTCTCTAACGTAGCTTCTCTCATTTTTCTTCCCCTTTTCAAATACGTTTTTATTTTTGTTTTCGCATTTTTTGTGCCTGTCTGAGTATTTATTCAAAACCCTTTATTTCCATACACTTACAAGGCACTTCTAAAACCCTTCACAGGTTGGAAAAATTTATATCACTAAATATCGTTGTAAAGCAAGGATTTAATTGAATTAATTAAAATTTATTTTACGATTTGATGGGTAACCACATGATATTGTGGTTTGGACGGGGACAATCAACTACGAGGTAGATACCGTATAGGATCAACAGGTTTGCCATTTTTGCGAATTTCAAAGTGGAGTTTTGGTTTTTCAACGCCGGTTTTTCCTAATTCAGCAATTTTTTGACCCGCTTTTACACTCTCACCTTCTTTCACCAACAGCCTTTTATTATGCGCATAGGCGCTGAGATAAGACTTACTATGTTTGATAATGACCAAATTACCGTAACTGATCAAACCATTACCGCTATAAACCACTTTTCCAGAAGAAGCAGCTTTCACCGATTCACCCTCTTTGCCTGCAATATCGATACCTTTGGCATCATTTTTATTCTTATTAAAGCGTTCAATCACCTTACCAACAACTGGCCATTGCCAGCTAACCGTACGTTTTGTGTCAACAACCGATACTGGCGTACGAACAGTCTGCGGAGTAACTAGCGATACTGCACTCTGGAGAGTAGTATTTTGCACAACGGGACGAACTTGTGCGACAACTGGCTTACCCGTGAGATTCAAAGTTTGTCCTGGGTTGATCACATAAGGTTTTTTTAAGCCATTAATCCATGCCAACCTGTCTACACTGACATCAGTTGCCTTTGATAAAGAATATAAGGTATCACCACGTCTCACTGTGATTTCTGTCGGCCTCTTTTGTTGTAGCGGTTGAGCCTCTTCTACAACAGACTTTACAGCCGCGAGACTGTCAGATTCATTGGTGTGCAGTCGATCACCGGGATGGATAATGTAAGGAGATGACAAGTGATTCCATTTGGCCAGATCATCGGGATCAATTTCATAGCGCCAGGCGATCGAATACAGGGTATCGCCAGCGGTGACCGTATAATCATCTGGATCCCAATTGAGGCGTTGGTTAGTACAGGAGACGAACAGTACAGGCAGTGATAATAGGAAAATAATCGTACGAAACATGTTTTAACGATGGTAGTAAATCACAACAACAATCACCAGCACGGTGAACCAGCCCAGCCATTCAATATAACGGCGAACCAACGGTTCCATTTTTGGCCCTGCCCAGGCCATCGAAAACGCGACCAGGAAAAAATGCGCCGAGCGCCCGACCAGAGCAGCCAATAAAAACATCGGTATCGACATAGCAAAAGCGCCAGCAGTAATGGTGAATAACTTAAATGGAATCGGTGAGAAACCCGCAATCACGACCGACCAGAAACCCCATTCTCTAAACCACTCCTGTGCAATGGTGTATTTATCCCAGTAACCAACATCAAGTAGAACTGGCTCAATCCAGCCAATAGCAAAATAGCCCAGCATGTAGCCAAATAAACCACCAAACACAGAAGTCAGAGTAGCAATGGTGGCGATACGCAGTGCGCGCTCCGGTTTGGCGACGGCCATCGGAGCCACCATTAGCGCCGTGGGAACAGGGAAAAATATCGACTCAAAAATACTCACAGCCGCCAGATAACGTTCAGCATTAGGATGTGCCGCCATATCCATGCATTTTTTGTATAACTTATTAAATAACATCAATCTAACCTAAAATAATGAAACTAACGAATCGCGCCATCGAGTAAGGGAACAAAACGAACTGCGTTCAAGGTTTGCTCATCAAAATCAGTGGCAGAAGTACGTGTAATCAACTTCAACTGCTGATCACCCGCAATGGTGCCGACAGGAATTACCATACGACCACCAATTTCCAGCTGTTCCAACAAAGATTCAGGAATTTGTTCAGGTGCCGCGGTAACCATAATGGCAGGATACGGCGCATGTTCCGGCCAGCCCCATGAACCATCGCTGTGTTTGCTAAAAACATTACGCAGCCCGATCTCACGATGGCACTCACGCGCCTTGGTTAACAGGCCACTAATGCGTTCTACGGTATAAACCTTCGGTACCAGGCGCGACAATACCCCTGACTGATAACCCGATCCGGTTCCCACTTCGAGCACAAAATCTGGCACACCCTTCTCAAGCAAGACCTCAGTCATGCGTGCCACAATATAGGGCTGAGAAATCGTTTGCCCCTGACCGATAGGCAAAGAAGAATCTTCGTAGGCACGGTGTGCCAGCGCCTCATCAATAAACAGATGCCGCGGCGTGGTGCGCATTACTTCCAGCACACGCTCGTCTATTATCCCTTTATCACGCAGACGTTCGATCAAACGATCACGTGTGCGCTGGGACGTCATACCTATACCTTGAATACTTCGATGCATGTTACTGAGTTCGTGTCGCTGTCTATTTATAGTTATTATTTTTGAAAAAACGAAGCGGTGTTCAACCAGTCGCTTAGGCCGTTAAGGCTATCATATCGGGTTAAATCTATCTGCAAAGGCGTTATCGAAATAAACCCATGTTCAATAGCATGAAAATCAGTGCCCTCACCTGCATCCTGCGTTTTACCCGGTGGCCCGACCCAATACACCGGCTCACCACGTGGATCTGTCTGCCTGATTACACCTTCTGATTTATGTCGATTACCCAAACGTGTTGCCTTGATACCTTTTATCTCGTCCCAGGGTAAATCCGGCACATTCACGTTAAGAATACTGTCCTGGGTCAACGGCTGTTGTTGCAACTGCTCAACAACCTGCACAATGGCTTTGGCAGCGCTTTCGAAATACTCGGGTGTATACGAGCCCATAGAAACAGCAATCGCAGGTAAACCTAAAAAACGTCCTTCCATGGCCGCAGCGACGGTACCTGAATAGAGCACATCATCGCCCATATTGGCGCCATCATTAATCCCCGAAATCACAATATCCGGTTCAGATTCAAGCAAACCGGTAATCGCCAGATGCACACAATCTGTAGGCGTGCCATTAACACAGGTAAAACCATTTTCCATCACATTGGCACGTAACGGTTGTTCAAGCGTCAATGAATTACTGGCACCACTACGATTTCGATCCGGTGCCACCACCGAGATCGTGTGCAATTTGCTCAGGGCATCTGCCAGCACCCGTAAGCCCGGTGCAAGATAACCGTCATCGTTGCTTAATAATATGTGCATAAACCTGAATCATCGTTAAAATGGACAAAAGCTAACTATACATGATGTGGCCGCACCCCATGCAGGATGATTCAAAAAAAGACGCGAAAAAACAGCCAGATAACTGGTACGATGCCTGGCAAAACGAAACTGAAGCAGAAGAAGCCGAGCAAGAAGTCATCGATGAGGCTTCGCTGTTTCAGGAAGCCATGCAGGGAGTGACCCCCATCAAAAAGGATAATAAAGTCAGCACAAAACCTGCGCTAAAAAACATCAAAATCAGAAGTCATGACGAACGACCTGATATCAACGATGTATTCTCGGATGCGCCCGTCGATGAATGCCCCGACCAACTACTGTATTCCAGGGACGGCATCACTCCTGACACGCTGAAAAAATTACGCAAGGGCAAATTCCAAATCGACAACAGTATTGACCTGCATGGTATGACCGTTGATGCCGCACGAGACTATCTGCTGGAGTTCTTAGCTGAATGCGAAGCCGATGGCAGCCGCAACATCATCATTGTACACGGCAAAGGCTACAGCTCACCCGGCAAGAAACCGGTAATCAAACCTATGGTAAATCGCTGGCTACGAGTAGCACCGACAGTACTGGCCTTTTGCAGCGCGCAGCCAAAAGATGGCGGTACGGGTGCAGTGTATGTTCTGTTAAAAAGAAATAAAGCGGGCTAAGACTTCGCCTTAATATCCGGTTCAATCGCTTTAAGATTAGCCAGAAAATTTTCAGCCAGCGCAAAATAAATCGACTTTTTACAAATCAGTTTTGATGTGCCGGTAGCAATCAATGAAGTTGCCATCATTGCTAAAACCAGATCCTGATTATCGGTCATTTCCATAACAATAATAAAAGCCGTGATCGGTGTTTGCACCACTGCCGAGAAATAACCCACCATAGCCAATACGACAATCGTTGATGCTAATTCAATCGGAAAATATGCGGCGATGTTTGCGCCCAGACCTGCACCACTGGCTAAAGATGGCGCAAAAATACCGCCGGGAATACCACTCAAATAAGTTGCGATGGTCGCCAGGATTTTAAGCAAGGGATAAAAAACACCGACTTCAGCAGCGCAGGCTTCTGTGCCCGCGCAACTGACAATCTGTTTGGCTTCAATATAGCCCGTACCATAAATCACGCCACCACTGATAAAACCTAAAAAGGCAACAATCAGACCACAGGCAAAAGCAATCTTGATTGCATGTGCCGGCATGAAAGGTCGTAACCACGATGAAGCAGAAATTAATATCTGACTAAAACCACCGCCCAGCACTCCACCGACGACACCACAAACCAATACCGCCAGCCAGACAAAACCAAAATCGAGATCCGCTGGTGATGTACCGTAATAATTATAATTATCCTGATGCACGACAATCGCAACCATGCCCGCTAGCACTACACCAATCAACATCATGGTGCTATTACGTCGATCAAATGAACGCGCCATTTCTTCAATGGCAAACATAATGCCAGCCAATGGCGTATTAAAAGCCGCTGCCACACCAGCGCCACCACCAGTCAAAATTAAACCACGCTCCAGGTAACGCGCCGGCACGTGCATGTGCCGGCCAATGGAATACATAATCGCCGCGCCGATATGCACCGTCGGGCCTTCACGCCCAATCGAACCGCCGACAAACAAACCCAGCACAGTCAGAATAAATTTACCTACAGCAATACGAACAGACAGCAGACGCTTACACAAACCTTCACCAGTTCGCTCGATCGCGACCAGCGTTTGTGGAATACCGCTGCCCTCCGCACCCGCAAAGAAACGACGCGTCAACCAGCTAATCAGCACGAAACCTAAAGGCGTAACGATGAAAGGCAACCAGGGCGTTGCAGCAATATGCTCTCGGAAAGAGTGGTCTGCAAACTCACCCAGCAAAGCAAAGGACGCAGCCACCACACCAACGAGTATCGCACCCAGCCAGAATATAAGGTGGGTACGCCATGTGGTGCGGTTAAAAAATCGGTGCTTGGTTCGACGGATATGGCGGCGCATTAGTAAAACTGAAGTTATTCAAGTAGAGAGAGGGATTGTAACGTAAATCAGCTCACCCGTACCAAGCCAGCAGCCCATTCATCGCAACACGTTTTTTAAGCTATAAACTTTTAAGCACACCATTTTTTAACATTTCCTGAGTAAAAACGCCCTTATCGCAAATTAGGGCCGTTACATTATCAACCGGAGAAACATCAAACGCAGGATTGCAAACGGGGGCATTCACGGGAGCCCAGCAGACATCGCCAAAACTTCCGCGAACACCACGCACTTCATAGGCTTCACGTTCTTCAATGGGAATGCCGTCGCCTGTTTCACATTCAAAATCGATGGTGGTGTAAGGCGCAACCGGATAAAAAGGAATGTTGTGGTATTTGGCCAGCACTGACAGTGAGTAGGTGCCAATCTTATTGGCGAAGTCACCATTCAGCGCCACCCGGTCAGAGCCAACAAAGATCTTTTGAATCTTTCCAGTTTTCATCATATGGGCAGCCATGCTGTCGGTGATAATTGAATAGGGAATTCCCGCCTGTTCCAGTTCCCACGCAGTCAGGCGCCCGCCCTGCAGTAACGGTCTGGTCTCATCGACATAAACATGAATTTTTTTACCCTGCTCATGGGCTTTAAAAATCACGCCAAGCGCCGTTCCTACACCTGCGGTAACCAGCCTTCCGGTATTACAATGAGTCAGAATACCATCACCATCCTGCACTAACTCAGCACCGTATTCAGCCATCTTGTCACAGAGCTCTACATCCTCTTCGAAGGCCCTGACCGCCTCCTCTTCAAAAAACTGGTGAAAGTTTTCCTTCTCCAAATGCACCAGCATTCGATCGATAACCACCATTAAATTAACGGCTGTCGGGCGAGACGCACGCAGTGTGAGTGCCAGCTGCCGAACCTTATCTCGATCATCAATGCCTTTTGAAAATTGTGCCAGCGCCAACCCGGCTGAGATACCGATAGCAGGTGCGCCTCTTACCTTCAGCATCTGGATAATTGCCACCATGTGATCGACATCTTTAACCAGAATCAGATCTTCGTTATGCGGTAAAAGCTGCTGGTCGAGTATATAAAGTTCTCCGTCTTTAAAACGGATTCCCAGGGAGTGCAAATTTTTCACAGGGTTTTATCTCCAATCTTTTTTCTCATTGCATAAAGTCGATCAATAGTCTGATCATCAAGTTCTGTGACTGCGCCAAAACTCTTTGCCTTAAGTAAAATTTCACAGGAATGCTCCAGCCTTTCCATGCCGTTATAAGCCTCAACAAGATCCTCGCCAAAACTTATTGCGCCATGACGAGCCAACACCATAACTTTAGAATTTTTAATATAGGGATGTAGCGCCGTGCCCATTTCCAGGCTTCCCGGCATCTGGAAAGGAACAATGGGGAGTTTACCAACAGCAAGAATCAGTTCAGAAAAACTTTTACCAGGTATTTCCTCAGCATCAGGGTAAGCAATACTATAGGCAACCGCCGTTGGCGGATGGGCATGAATGACAGCTTTAGCTTCAGCCCTCATCCTGTAAACCTCAAGGTGCATCAACATTTCACTACTGGGTTCCCCCGTAATCACCTTGCCATTAATATCAATAAGCGCAATATCATTCTCTTGCAAAAGAAATTTTGGCACTCCTGAAGGCGTGATCAGAATGGTATTGTCATCAACGCGGTAACTAATATTGCCATCACATGCCGCCAGCATATTTTTATGATGCAGCCTGATTGCGGTTTTAATTATATCTTCTTTAATTTGTCTTTCTGAATTGTTCATGGGGAAATTTTAACAGCGAGTACAGCTCGAGATCACTAAGCACCCAACAACTGGCTGATTGCATTTAATAATTTGTCTTTAGCTAATGGCTTGCTCATAAACTGACTGACACCAATTTCGAGAGCCTGTTCTTCATCAATGACTTCACTAAAACCCGTACACAAAATAATTGGTATATCATTCCTAATTTCCAATAAACGACGAGATAAATTATCACCAGTCAGTTCAGGCATGGTTTGATCAGTGATAACAAGATCAAATTGATCGGGTGAATCATTGAACCGCTCAAGCGCCGCTAGAGGATTAGTAAAAAGAGTAACTTCATAACCAGCTTGAGATAACTGCTCTTTAACCAGGGCTCCTATCAACTCTTCATCATCAACAACCAGAATGTGTCCAACAACGGTTTGTTTCTGCTCTGCAGAAATTTTCGCCTGATTTTCAACCTCATAACTTTCCATAATCACTTCTGGGAAGAACAGGGTGATGGTAGTGCCACCCCCTGCTTTCGTCTGTACATGAATATGACCACCGCTGGCGTGTACAATACCGTGGACCATAGCCAGCCCCATACCTGCTCCAGAACCAATGCCTTTTGTTGTAAAGAAAGGATCAAAAATATTTTCTACAACACCATTTTTCATCCCAGAACCAGTATCACGCACAAACAATTCTATAAAATCTCCGGAAAATTCATCATGACAGGAGCTACAACGTTTATCATTGATTTGAAACTTAGAAATACCTACCTCAATAATACCTATCTGATTCTCAATAGCATCGCGTGCGTTAATCACCAGATTCATAATAATCTGATTCAACTGAACTTCACCAGTCTTCACATAAATATCGCCTTCAGGAAGCAAGCTGATCAACTCAATGGAACTTGGAATGGTAGCTCGCAACATCTGCATAACATCCTCAATATAATGATTTAACTTCAAGCATTTAATTTCACCCATATCACCACGACTAAAGGCCAAAAGTTGTGCTACTAAATTTTTAGAACGATCACCCGCTTTAATTACCTCATTGACGTATTTTCTTAATGTGTCAGCTTGATCACAAGCAACATTTTGACCACTTTTTCCACAGACCTCTATTGCAAGATTTGAATAACCTAAAATAGCCGATAACATATTATTAAAATCATGCGCCACACCACCTGTCAGCTTCCCAATCGCTTCCATCTTCTGAGACTGCAGAAGCTGACGCTGTAATAATCTAGATTCATCGGCCATCTTAATCCGTTCAGAAATATCGCGGAATGTTACAACCGCTCCAATCGTGTTATCATTTTGTTTGATAGCAGTGATGGCATATTCTGCTGAAAAACTACTACCATCGTTTCTTGAAAAGGTCTCAACATCACTACAACAACAAGCATCGCTGCCTGCTATTTCACCAGTAATGACTCGATTTAAACAATCAATAAAACCATCATTAAGCTGATTCTTTGTTATCAATACAGATACTGGTTGATTGAGCATTTCATCAATACTATAACCCAGCATTCCAGTAGCAGCAGGATTGACAAAGGTTGCCATTCCATTTACATCCACACCAAATATTCCATCGGCAGCAGATTCCAGCAATAATTCATTTAGACTTTTTCTTTCCTTAGTCTCTTCTGCCAGTGCATCTCGTGAAATCATAGTTTGCTTAAGATTAATGGCCATTTTGTTAAACGAATCTGCCAGCACACCTACTTCATCCTGAGAACCAACATCGGTTTTTATATCAAAATCACCACGTCCAATATTTTTTGTGGCATCAGTTAATCTTACTAGCGCCCGAGTTATATTTTTACCAAATAAGAGCGCTGCAACAGTAATAAGCATTGCAAAAATAACACCCAGAAAAACAATCAACTCTGTTGCCTCTGTGGCAGATGATAATGCTTCATCATCATCAACAGTGATTACTACATGCCAACCGTCTCCAACATTTCCTTTACTATGATCGACAGATTCAGCACTACCACCAAAACTAAACATTTCTGCACCCATGGTAATAGCTATGGGTGACGACATCATTAAACTACTGTTTTCAGTATCTTTAAAATGTACAACCCTGCTCTGCTTACGATCCAGATAGCGTACACGATCTTCTGCCATACGTTGTGATAGCGGAGTCACACCTTGTCCGGCAACAATCAAGCCACCACTGCGCACAACCCTCATTTCACCAAAATTATTTTTCGCATAACCACTAACGGTACGATCTAACAGCTCCATAACATTAATATTTGATTTCAATATACCAACAATTTCATTATTAACTTTAATTGGAATAACAATACCAACGACATAACCGGCAACACTTTTATCAAAACCGCGATCATCAAAAAATATCTTTCCTGTTCCTCCATCAAATGCTTCTCGCCACCAATACTTATGAGCATGCGCCAGCGTTGTCAGCTTACCGGTTGAAGCAATCATTACGCCAAAACGATTGGTTAAAAATATCTCACCATATAATCCTGGCATGTTGATTTGCTGTAATTTGAAATAATTAGCAAGATTATTATTTAGGCGCTCCTGAACAAGGGGATCATTATCGTCGATAGAAATCTCCCATCGAGAATTGAGCTCTTCAATCTTTTTACTGCGCTCAGCATCGGATAAGGCCTCATATTCCCTGTTACTTCCTATTAGAGCACTGGCTACAACAGGAGCCGAAGAGAAAGCAAGGGAAATTGCTGCTTTCGACTCCAGCCGAGTACTTACTTTTTCAGAAATTTGATTAGCGAGTAAAGCGAGATTAGCCTTTGCATTTTCAATAGCCAGTTGCTCATTTTGAAGAGAGAAAATGACCATTAATAAAAATAAAGTCAGCAAACTCAATAGAGCCATAAGGCCGGATGCTTTATATGCGAGTTTCATCTATCCCCTGAATATATATAGATCAATCAATCTTAAAAGTTAAATTTTAAATACACACACCTAAGTATATGCATAAAAATGTAATCCAGCGACACACAGAGTGATAATTAGCCATTTAATTACAATGGTGAGTACGATACATAATGCTTTATTAAGAAAGTGGTGTTTTCGTCCATAAAATTGGAGTTTAAGCCTTTAAAAGAACACCAAACCTTTAGTGCACCATCGCACTGAGAACAAAACCAGCACAAAGCGTTGCACCGACCCAATGTGATTTAAGAAAATACTGGAAACCCCAGCTTTCGCCATGCCTGAACAACATAAAGCTTAGCCAGAGTTGCCAACATATTGCGAGCATCACCGCAGATTGAACGATTACATCATAATGCCAGCAGGCAGTGCCAAGTAGCAGTACCGTACCAGCACCAGAAATAATAATGGCAAAGATGGCGTAATCACCAAACCAAAGCGCTGCCGATTTCATTCCCATCTTTTTATCATCAGGCCTGTCTGCCAGCGCATAGGCAGTGTCATAGGAAATGGACCACAACACATTGGCAGCGAAGAGCAGCCAGGGTATGGGGCTATTGATAATACTGCCCTGTTCAGCGGCCCATGCCATGATAATCCCCCAACCAAATGACATGCCGAGCCAGGCCTGGGGAATATGGATGTACCGCTTCATGAAAGGATATAAGGTGGCAAGTAAAGCACCGATTACCGATAGCAGAATGACAAACTTGGGTAATTGAAAAACCAGTAACAGTGCCAGAGACAGCAAGATCATAAAGCCAAAAAGTGACGCCGCTGGAGAGATACGTCCAGCGGCTATAGGACGTAGTTTTGTTCGCTCTACATGCGGATCAAGTTTTCTGTCGGCGAAGTCATTGATCAGGCAACCGGCGGAACGCATCAGCAACACGCCAGTGATAAAAATTAAAAGATGGTTGATTTGCGGTGCGCCATTGGACGCTGCCAACAAACCCCACAAGGTCGGCCACATTAATAACCAGTAACCGATCGGCCGGTTGATGCGGAGTAGCTCTATCCAGTCTTTGGCCTGACCGATGGGGGTAAAAGCAAAGCTGTAGTTTTTGCTGTTCATCACTTAAGCGTTTTATAGACTGGCTTCGATCTTGTATTTCTTGTTAATAAGCAGCGGCAGCGTCAGTATGATCAGTCCTGTGATAATGCCCGCCATACCTTCATAGACTGCGCCGTGCCAGCCCAGGTAACGCCAGATCATGGCGACAGACAAACCGGTGAGAACTGCCAATATACTTAATTTCTGACCCGGTTTGCCGCCCAGACTTAACACAATAAGCAAGGGTGCGAAGGCGCTGGCAAGCCCGGACCATGCCAGGATAACAAGACTGAATACGCTCTGGCCATTAACTAAAGCCCATAACAGGGCAACCAGTGTGATCAGCAGTGTTGCCGCTTTAAGTAGAAAAGTGTTTTCAACTTTGTGTGGTAACAGATCATGCGTGATAGCAGCCGAACAGCTGAGAACCAGTGAGTCAGCGGTAGACATGGTAGCCGCAAATATACCGGCAAGTACCAGGCCGACGAATACCGGTGAAAGCAGCTCAAGTGCCATGGTCGGCAATGCCAGTTCGGCATCGAAGCTGCCGTCATTGGCCAGATAAATGCGAGACAGCAAACCAACGCCTGTTGCCATCGCATAAAATGCGGTAAACCACAGGTAGTACCAGAGCCTTGCCTGATTCATTTTTTTATTACTTGTCAGCGTCATAAAACGAACCATGATGTGGGGTTGGCCGATAACGGAGAAGCCGGCAAAGGCCCAGCTAATGGCAAACAAAACACCGCCTGCCAGACCAGGCAGTGCCAGGTCTTTGGGGAACCAGTCGAGAAAACCGTCCACCGCATTCATCTGTGAAATACTGGCATCGATGCCGCCCAGCGAGCTGGTGGCGACAAAAAGCAGTATTGCCATGGCAACGATCATCACCACCGACTGTGCGGCATCCGTCCAGATAGAAGCGCGGATGCCACCGGCGATGCAATATACAGCAACCAGTACTGCGCCTATGACTGCACCCGCCCATATCGGCCAGTCGAATAACACGTGCAGTGCCTTGCCGCCAGCGACAAGCTGGGCGCTGGCATAGGCAAGAAGAAAGACGAGCGAGATAAGCCCGATGATGCGTTGCAGGCTGTCCTGCTTACCGTTGTTATACCAGTTGCTGAGCACGCCCGCATAACTGACTTCACCGGATAATTCTGTGGCTGTACGCAGGCGGCGATGGACAAATGTCGATGCCAGAAAATCACCAACGATCCAACCTAACATCAACCATATCGAGGCCAGACCAGTGGCATAGGTGTAACCGATAACGCCGATAAACATGTATCCGCTGTTGTTGGTGGCAACAGCAGATAAACCGACCAGTGCCGGTGAAATCGAACTGCTGGCTAAATAATAATCCTGCCTGGTGCCACGGCTCTTGCGTGCTGAAGAGACGCCGATGACGACAAACAGGAGTAAAAAAAACAGGAAAGAAACTATCATAATTTAAATTTTCGCTTAGGGGTCGTGTTCAGGTTGGCGATAAATGTTTTTGCAGGCTACTTATCGTTAACGGATACTATGGCATCCATTGACAGTAGATCATCGAACACTTGAATACCTATGAGATTTATAAAGCTCTTATCCATTTTGGCTTCATCAATATAAGTGCTGGAAAGTTCAATCGCTCTTTTCAGGTCTTCAACTGCCGCATCAATGTTGTTTAGTGTTGAATTCGCACAGGCGCGTTGATAGTAGGCATAAGCATAATCCTCATCTATTAACAGTGCTTTATTGCATAGACTAATTGCCCATTGCGGCTCGCCCATATCCAGAACTTCGTCAGCCTTGTAGGCGAGTGCCTCCATATCTGTTGGGTTAATGTTGAGTATCTGGTCATAGACATCAATCTTTGCCTGATGAGTGGCCTCTATTCCGGCACGCATCCATAATGAATGCATCGTATTTGTGCGAGTGATTTCTTCTTGCGCCAGTATGATTCGGTTAGTACGATCCTTAAGCTTATTTTCCAGATCAACTAGACGTTGTTCATAGTCTTCGGAAATATGAGAAACCTTTTCCTCTATGACATCGCTCAACTTGTGACGAATTTCACGCATCGAGCTCCAGCCGACAAGTGCGAGTATGGATGCCGCCGCTGCGATGATATAAAAAATATTATTGACGGTACTGGTCGCATAGTTGATGGCCCGGTCTGATGCACCCAACTCAGCGGCTGTGAAGCGCTCAATAAATTCTGCACGCTGGTTCTGCAGATTAGTGCGTAGCGCTTTTATTTCATCCAGAACATAGCGTTCAACAAATGGGTTATAGAGTGGTTTATCCAGGCCATCGACCACCTTGTTATTTTGTTCGGCTTGCTGATTACTTTCGGGCGCTGCAATTGTCAATGCAGGTATAACCAATAATAGAAGGACAAATAGGTGTCTCATAGTATGTCTCTGTGAAAGTTTTCAGGGAGTATAAATATTGAGAATGCTGCAGAGTTATTGTTATCAAGAATTTTATTCATTGCACTGTCATTTATATTATTGAAAGATAGTTTCGTATTTATGGAGCCCATATAAATGAAGTAGCAGAAATAAAAATTAGGTCGCAAGTTTTATCGCTCTACCATGGTCATGCACTTCTACCAGTTTTTTATGCAGGCTTTGAACGGCGGTTACGTAATCTTCCTCATCGATAATAAATTGCATATCGACCTGCCGCATAGACTGGTGCATGGCCAATATGTTGACGTTTTTCTCGGACAGGGCATTTACCGCTTTTGCTAGTATGCCAGGCACATTTAAATCGCTGCCGATAGCGGAGACAATGGCGACCTTTTGCTGTCCGATTTCCGCTTCCGGAAAAGCTTCCCCTAGCACGGCGCCTATGCGTTTAATGGTTTTAATATTGGTACGTAAGTAATGGGTAATGGTATTGGCATTGACATCTTTTGAAACAATATAAGCTTTAAAACGATGAATAACCGAGAGAAACATAGCGTCATATTCATTGAAGCTCCCCGTCATGTCCTGATCGAATAAAGACAATGCATAAATGCCTTTACAGCCAGCAATAATTTCTACGCAGGGTTTTTCGCTAACATAATCACAGGTGATCAGAGTGCCCGTATGCTCGGGCTCAAAAGTGTTTTTAACACGAAGCGGAATGTTGTTGTAGCGCAAACCTTTTGCTGCCTTTGGGTGAATGGCTTCCATGCCTAAGTTGGCCAGATGATCGCCTACATCATAATTAGTACGTCCGATGGGCACTGCATTAGCTTCACCAACCAGTCGTGGATCGGCACTGCTCAGGTGAAACTCTTTGTGTATCACGGTTTCTTTTGCCTGTGTGATTACAGCGATTCGGCTGAATGTCATCTCACTGTAACCACGGTCGAAAGAAGACATCAGACCGGACTCGCTATGTGCATAACCGGTGACGATCGGTAATTGGCTGCTCAGATCCAGATCGGCGAATGCTATTTTAATACGCTGATCAAGGGATACATGTTCTGTTGTTCGCCAGCCGGTTAAGTCGATATAACAGGCATTGATGCCATCGCGTTTTAATAAAGTTGCGGTATTCCAGGCACTGTGTGCTTCACCGATGCTGCATAACATTTCACGTACAGTAGCAAGCTGTGTTTCGAGTGCGAAGTGGCCGTGCTGACAGATTTTTTGCAAATTTATCAGCACACGTCTGGCATCTTCGATACGTTCATCAAAAAAACTGTTGGCCTGAACTAACAGCTCATCAGATCCTGATATATTGACGCCAAACAAAGACTTGTTGATATCAAACATGGCTGTTTTAACGTCTTCCAGTGCTTTCGACCAACTATCATTTTCCAGGCTGTCAGCAAATAGACCATATACCCCTGGCTCACCGGTTTTTTTATGTTCAAGTAAGCCGTCGGTAATACCCGCATAAGCTGAAACAACAAAGACTCGCTGGTACAGAGTATCACGACGCATCGGTTTTTTAATGATGTTGTCACGAATGGCAACATAATCACTCATCGAAGAGCCGCCTATTTTTTCTACACTATGGGCATTCATTATTTTCATTTAGCATTATTAATTTATCTGTCACGCTGACTCTAGCTCGTAAGCACCGTCAGCGTTATGGACTTCATTGCCGGTAACCGGCGGATTAAATACACAGGCCATCTTCATTTCATTGAAGGCGCGCAGAATGTGTTTATCATTCTTATCCAGGGCGTAAACCGTGCCGGGGCCTATTGGATGTATATTTCCATCATCCAGATTTTCTATTTCACCTTCACCGGACATACAGTAAACAGATTCAAGATGGTTCTGATAGTGCATTTGAAAATCGGCACCCTCGTAGATAGTAGTGATATGGAAAGAAAAGCCCATATTGTCCTCTTTCAGCAACAGTCGGACGCTATCCCAGTTACCGTTGGGGTCTTCGACTCGGCGCTCTGATTTTTCCGCTTCTTCCAGGGTTCTAACAATCATTGTTACTTTTTTCTCTGGTGATATTTTTCGTTTTATGCTTTGTTTAAAAGAGTTTCCCGTCGATTAATCGTCTACGCGAACATCATCAAAATAATCGGACTCTTCGGGAATGCCATCTTCTTTCGCACACACTTCTTTTACAGCCTGCTCTACGATGTCGATGCCTTTTTTCAGATTTTCATCACTGGTTACCAGCGGGCATAAAAACTTAACCACCTGGTCATCAGCACCACTGGTTTCGATAATCAGGCCTTGTTGAAAACAGGCATGCGTAATTTTTCCGGCAATATCACCGTTGACGCAATTCATACCGAGAAACATACCGCGACCGCGGCAAGTGAAGTTACCTTCACCATATAGCTCGGCAATTGCGTTGAGACGTTCAAGAACGTACTTGCCTTTGCGCTTGATCTCTTTGGAGAAAGTATCATCAGACCAGTAATGATCAATGGCTGCTTTGGCGGTAACAAAGGCAAAGTTATTGCCGCGGAAGGTGCCGTTATGTTCGCCCGGTTTCCACTGGTCTAATTCAGGTTTGATGAGCACTACCGCAAAAGGTGTACCATAACCACCCAGTGATTTTGACAGGGTGATAATGTCGGGTTTGATACCTGCTTCTTCGAAGCTGAAAAAAGTGCCTGTACGTCCGCAACCGGCCTGGATATCATCGATGATTAATAAAATCTCATGCTCTCTACAGATTGCCTCAAGGTTTCTTAACCACTCAAAACTGGCGACATTGATACCGCCTTCACCCTGCACGGTCTCAACGATAACCGCCGCAGGCAGATCTACACCGCTGCTTGAATCGGAGATGACTTTTTCAAGATAAGCAGTAGTATCGACATCCTCCCCCAGGTAACCGTCATAAGGCATACGAAATGTACCGCTTAAACTGACGCCGGCGGCACCTCGGTGATGCGAGTTTCCGGTCGCGGCAAGCGCTCCCAGGCTGACACCATGAAAGCCGTTGGTGAAAGCGATAACATGTTCACGCCCGGTAACGTTTCTTGCCAATTTTAGTGCCGCTTCAACCGCGTTAGTGCCGGTTGGCCCGGTGAACTGCATAACGTATTCATAAGCGCGGGGTTTAAGAATTTTTTCATTGAAGGCAGTCAGGAACGCTGCCTTGGCCTTGGTATGCAGATCCAGGCCATGGGTGATGCCATCTTCCTGTATATATGCCAGCAGTTTTTCTTTGAACAGTGGATTATTATGCCCGTAATTCAGCGTCCCGGCACCTGCGAGAAAATCAAGATACTGGTTACCGTCTTCGTCGTACAAATATTCACCCTGTGCTTTATGAAAAATGCGGGGGAAAGAGCGTGCGTAACTTTGTACTTCCGATTCGATTTCATCAAAAATTTTCATATAGATATCCTGACGCAATACTTAAACGCCGTATTATTTTATTAAACGTAATGTTAGGTCTGGGCGAAGTTAAACGGACCGATGCGTGCAAGGTGCTCAGTATCATGCTCACCCGCAAGATGTTTATCACGGTCAAACATGACGGATTTCTCCAGCGTAGTTCCCAGCTTATTAGCGAGGCTTTTGAACAGCGCCCATGAAGCCTTATTTGATTCAGTGATGGTTGTTTCCAGATACGTAACCTGACTACATAGCGGGCGATCGAGGATATGTTTCAGCATGTTGCCAGCCAGCCCAATGCCACGTGCGCGTTCATCAACCGCTACCTGCCAGATAAAGAGAGTGTCTTCACGTCCAGGTATCAGGTAAGCAGAGATGAAACCGACCAGCTCTTCGTTCGTGTTGACTGTTTGCACAGCGGCCACCGAAGTGCCAGCAAAGTGCGAACACTGCAACAGATTGCAGTACATGGAGTTGGTATCAAGAGGAGGACAGCGGCCTATCAGGCGAAATACAGACGCACCATCATTGGGAGTTGGCGGGCGCAGTACTATTTGTGGTTGGGATAAACTCATAAATTATGAACTCGTGCATTATACATTATCCACCGTAAATTTTCAATTTTGAATAAAAAACAAAAGGTTAGCTGATAAATATTACTACTTGACAGGGTGAATTCAGGCTATGGGTGCGTGAAGAAAAGTTGAGGGGTGAACATAGAACTTAAATTCGCCATTAATTATAAAAAATTAAATCTCTAGCAATAATGATTATTCAGCGAGCAGTTCATTAATCTTGGCAATTAGTTCTTCGATGTTCACTGGTTTTTGGATGGTTTCATATTTCAAATTACTCTCTTCCAAAATAATATTACTACTGTAGCCACTGGTGAATAAAACTTTGATGCCTGGTTGTATCTCTTCAGCTTTAGTAGCAAGTTGATGACCATTCATTTTTGGCATAATGATATCGGTAAGAAGTAAATTAACATTTTGATTGTGAAGGATATTCAGCGCTTCTGATCCACTCGAAGCTAGCAGGGTAATGAACCCGGCGCTTGAAATAAATTCCTGCATTATCTCGCCCAGTGCACCCTCATCATCGACGATTAAAATAGTTTTCTCACTAGTCTTGTTTGCTGTAGGCATCTGATGCTTTTTAGTTGTTTTTTTACTACAATTACTCGAATCCTTTGGAAAATAAAGATTAAAAGTTGTTCCTTTTCCTAATGCTGAATCAATATTAATGCCTCCATCACATCTTTTAATAAACCCATATACCTGACTCAGCCCTAAACCTGTTCCTAATTCACCTTTGGTTGAGAAGAATGGATCAAAAACTTTACTAATGGTCTCTCTATCCATACCCGTTCCAGTATCAGATATTGAAACCATCACGTAATCACCTATTGGAAGTGAAAGTGAGCTGGCGTCATCTTTATCTAGTGCTATATTTGATGTGGATATTAGTAGCTTTCCGTAACCGTCCATAGCATGCATGGCATTAATGCATATATTCAGAAGGGCGTTATCAAAATCGTCTGCATCTAATCGTGTGTGCCAAAGGTTAAGTTCAAGATTTAATTTGATTTCAATAGACGCAGTTAGTGTTTTCTCCAGCATTTGGTGGGATTGATTAATAATATCGTTAATGTTTACGCAGCTAATTTTTGCAGGTTTACTTTTAGAAAATGTGAGGAGCTTGTTAGTGAGTGTTGCTCCACGTTTTCCTGCGACTGCTATTTTTTCTACGTAGCTTGTAAGTATGGGTTGATTTATTAGCTTTCTTTCAAGAAGTTCGCTGTAGCCGAGAATGACACCTAGAAGGTTATTGTAGTCGTGCGCAATTCCGCCGGTTAGTTTTCCTAAGGCATCCATTTTTCGGCTACTGCGTAGCTGCTCTTCCTGTTCTCGGATAAGCGTGATGTCACGAGCGATACCGATTAGCCCGATAAGCTCACCATTTAATGTATAGAAAGGGGTCTTAACCGTGTGTAATAAAATGCGTCGGCCATCGGGGTGGTCGACGTATTCTTCATTATGTTGTGCGCTTCCACTTGCAAGCATCTTCTCGTCATTTTCTCGAAAGAAGTCAGCAAGTTCTTTTGGGAAAAACTCATAGTCAGATTTTCCTATAATCTCCTTTTCTTTTGCTCCCATTATCACTTCGCAAGCCGTGTTACATCCCATATATAAGCCGTTCAAATCTTTATAGAATACGATATCGGAAATAGAGTCGAGAAGCGCGTCTAATAAAGATAAGTTTTTGTTTAGCTCTCGTTCTCTATTTTTTATAATAGAGAGCATTTTATTGAAGTCTTCGGAAAGCGCCCCTAATTCATCGTGGCGTTTAAGGTCGCAGTTTAATTTTCTATCACCATCAGCAATCCCATGGGTGACTGAACTCAACTGCCTCAATCCTGAAGTGAGTCCACGCCCCATAAACCAGGCGAAGATAATGCCTATAGTAATTGCAAGCAAGGTATAGACCACACCACTTTGGCTGACATACATCAGGTTCTCTGTGATGCCTTTACGACTAATTCCAACACGTGCCCAGCCAATTTGTTGTGAATTAATTAAAATAGGAGCTGCCACATCGATTAGCACATCATTTTCAAGAAGAATAACATTCCTGGCAGGTGCCTTTAGTAGCTTGAGACTGACGGGGTCATTAATATAGCTATTGACCTGACTTCGGTCTGTATAACCCAGAACCCTTCCTTCCATATCGATGAACATGGCATACTCTAAACCTGCAAAGTTCTTCTGTGAATCGATCACTTCTTCCATGCCAAGCGTGTCGTTTGAAATTATCCAGGAAGTGCCGTTGGTGGCGAGTGTTTTGGCCAGTGCCTGAGCTCCGGTGGTATTTTGTTTTAGTAAAAACTCACGTTGTCTTTCAACAAGATCAAAGACGAATATACTCATTAAAATCGCGTGTATCAGTGCAATACCCAAAATTAGCTGTCGTTGTATCGATGCAGTCCAAAATTTATACAATAAGGTAAACAAATTAATTATCTTCCTGATCTAGTGGCCGAACAGTACTGGAGAAAACGCTTATAAAATCGCGTACTGATTGATAAGTTTCATTATCTGCAATCTCAAAACGAGATAATGTCATACGTTCAAGTATTCTTTTTCCTTCATCACTTTTGTGCAGGTTTACCAGAAGTGACTGTACCTGATCGACAACTTCATTTGAAACTGTTGGCAATACGACAAGACTATTGTTGCATAGAGGTTCTGTTTGCCAGATCACTTTTAGCTCTCGTGCCAATTCCGGTCGCTCCTTTGAGAGTGCAATCCACGGTGGTGGCCAGGTTGAACCGGCACTTGTATCGCCATGATAGACATTCATAATCGAAGACTCCTGAGAACCAACATAACGATTATCGAGGTCGTTGATTACATCAACCCCATGAGTCTGTAGATAATATTGAGGCATCATTGTTGCGGCCAGTGCCGTTAATGCAGGGTAACTAACCGCTTTACCGATTAAATCAACGGGCTGATTGATATCGCTATCTTTACGAACCAGAAAAATTCCCCGGAAATTCTCATCGTCCCCCATTTTGGCAAATACTCTATATCCCTTATTAATAGCATTGATTGTTTGATAAGGATTGGGGAGTCCAAAGTCGAATTTTTTTGCATACAGCTTTTCATTGTAGGCTGCATAATTACGTGAAGCTTCTAGCTTGAATCTGGCATTGGGAATATTATCGCTTAAATATTGCATTAGAGGCTCAAATACTTCGTGTAGCCTTTGTGGATTGTGTAGTGGATGCACACCAAAAATATATTGCTTTGTTAGGCTGTGCTGTACATTAGAAAATTGGGGTGTATAAGAAAGGGATGTATCCTGGTCACAAGCCGTAAGTAGAGCGATTATCGCAATAACTAGAACTCTAATAATGTATCTCATCAGTGGAGATTAACATATTAGGGCGATTTTACTAATTATTTGGGTCGTACCTATTTATAGTTTTTTTGTAGGGTAATTATTTGAATTTTATACTAAATTACGATTTACATTGCCCATGGCGCATGAGCTACTCATATACGAACTGCCTTCTATTTCCTTGAAACCAATCAATGTGTTTTCACGAACTCAGAGAAATGAGATGCCGTTACCATTTGTGGTTCATCATCATATTTAATTTCTTCTACGGAAAGACAACGTTTAAAATCATCAATCGAAGCCCATTTACAGATTTCTTCTCGATTATCATCCAGCGCTACAACCTCACCCGTCGTTTCATTCAAACAAAACAACTCATGCCAGTCACCGTAAAAGGGAGTTAGCGAAGCATCAACTTCCCAATCTTGCCTTAAGTCCATTCCGTTCTGGATTTCCTGCCATGACCAAAAAGGCATAACCAGTGGTTCAAGTTCGCAGTTAATAAAAATTGAAGCGTATTTTTTGTTAAAGCTTTCGACTTGTTTTAGGAATTTTGGATAGTTATTCATAGTTAGATGGGGTGGTGAACGTGATGTGGTTTTATAATGGGGGTGGGTTTGTGGTTTTCAATGGGGATTTAGGGCGTAGGTTAGGTTACAAAACGTAGGGTGTATTTATTGCACCTTACCGCGTTTTTCATGAATAGCGTATTGTTATCGATTTATTATACGTTCTATCGCTTTAATTCGAAATTTAATTTGGTTCATGTATAATTTCTTTGAACCCCAAGTCAATGCATAATCAACTGACCAATTATATTTATCAGTTTCTATAACTGAATTTATTTCTTTCAATAGGATTAAGGCTTTGTTTAGGTCTTTAGGAGTGCTATACCATCCATATTGATATGCATTAGCCATATCTTGCATTGCAATCGGATGATGATTATCCGATGCCATTTTTAGATACTTACGAGATTTCACTATATCTTTTTTTATAACTATCTTGCGTTTTATTTCTTTGGAATCAGATTTTAGTTTGTTAGAGCGAGTATATATTCTTTTTGTCACTCCACGAGAATATAGAGAAGACAAAAAATATTGCGCTCCTTCATGCCCTGATTCTGCAGCTTTTAAGTACCATGAAAGAGCGTTAGAGTTTGACTTATCTACTTTAATTAAACCGTAGGTTCTCTCTAGTCTTTTAGCAAGTTTATATTGTGCATTCTTATCGTTTTGGTTAGCTTCCATTCTTAGTGTTTCGTCAGCCTTAGGAGCGACACCATGCATTGATGAGAACATTATTGATCCATGTTTTATAGTTATTTTATCTGAAGCAATGACTTCCTCGTGACCATGTTCATTTGGCATTGTAATAGTGATATCATATTTTCCAATAGGCAGAATCAACCTGTTCATTAATATTTTATTTGGTAGTGAAACCCAGCTTCTTTTATCCGCCAGATCACTCCTTGTATTTCTTATATATTTAAGAAAGTCGTTAAATGTGAATGAAGTGCTATTTTTTATATTAGAAAGGGCATTAGAAATTACCCGGATACCTGTGCCTGATAAATCGTGTTGAGTTGATTTTGCAAGCATTTCAATATCTTCAGTCATTTCTAATGGGATCGAAAAGTTTTTTGATTTAGCTCTAATATCAGGTATGCGAGCGCCTTGATAATTAGCAGTACGTGAAATTGTCTCTCCTGGTCTAATTAAATTTTCAGCAAAAATAAGATCCGATTCATTAATTCTAGAAGGTGCTACTCCATAGTTGAATATAATGACCAACTCACCGTAATCCTTATTTTTTGTATATCTCTTAACATTTTTTTCATGGCTAGGTGAATATGTTGATTTAAACTCGATACGATATTTTGTTGCTTCACTTACTATGCCTTCATCAGCTAATAATATCAGTAAGTCTTCTTCTACCATTGGTGGGATTTTAGAAATACTCTTGTTTTCTAATTGCTTTTTATATGAATTTATAGCTTTTCTATATGCAATCAGTGCTTCATCATATTCTCCGAGAGCCTCAAAGATTAAGCCTGCAAAATACCTGACAAAAGGATCGTTATCTGACACATCACTCCATTGATTCATAAGCAAATCCGCTTGTAATATTTCTACACGTGCAGATTCTAGGTCATTCATCTGGGCATAATTCATAGCAATATAGGCATGAAGTAAAGCTTGCTCATATCTATATCCTGAATAGCTATGCACGATATCAGTAAGTGCTGCCGCGCCAAGTTCTTCAGATACACTTACACCGTAGAGAGAATTAATTAGATTTTTAGCAATTTCAAAGCTTTGGTTGCTGCCAACGTAATCACCAGTCATACGTCTGAGCAAGCCTCTGTTCATATGTAAAAAAACATTATTTTTACTTGAAGTATCTTTTTCTAGCTCGGCTAGAGCCTGCTCATAATTACCAGAGAGTAATTTTTCTCGTAAAGAAATATTTTTATTTGATTTTATATCTCTGATTTGAAGCACGGAAGTAGATGCGGACTGCTCATTTAGACTTGTACAACCTATGAGGGAAAATAGTAGAACGGCAGATAAAAATAACCTGAAAAATAATTTATCTTGTGATGTATTGTTCATTATTTATTTCAACACTTTCTTTCTATAATCAATATCTTGAAGATTAATCGGGGTCGGATCACAGTATTCACTGATATTAGCCATAGCTGTGACCTGAACGCAGTTGTACGTGTGTGTGCCCATCCTACTTGGCTTACGAGTTGTTATGGTTCACATTTTTCTCGCATTAAAGCCAATGGTAATCCGCCTAAACCATCAATCCTTTCACCAGAGTAGCTAACTGAATATCTCATGTCTGCTGGGTTGCCACCCATAAAGACAATAAGTCCTTTTGGGATAAACTCATCATTTTCATCATACGGAGTATAATCTCCGTAACTATCACCTACTTTATAATATGGAGATTAAGCGGTCAGACTCCTTGATTATCTTCCTGTTTCTACGACCAAACAGCCATACGAAAATGCCCCGCCGCTCCGTCATTCTGTTTCTCACGAACCATGATTTCTATATCGCTACCGAGTGCCACGAAGGAAATAGGCCAAACCCAACTCAATCCCACACCCCCCCAAACATGGATTCCGGCTAAAAACATGCCGGAATGACGGTGAGGGGGTTAAGCCGCCCAATCAATATTCAATTTCCTGTTCTTCGCCGCACAATCCCAAAAATAAAGATTGATCAGATCTGCTGTTTACGTGATGTTTGGGGTCAGAGTAAAAACTATTCACCGGCAAAGTAAATAGTTTTTACTCTGACCCCAAATACTGCCAAATACTGTTATTGGTGGGTTTGGTTAGCCGTAGGTTTAAACACGGTTTAAATACCCCGGAGGGTTGTCCATGTTGATTCGTTGGTTAGGCATAACGTCCGCATATTTAGCCCATTTGTAAGCAGCCCATGCAGACCATACTCCAATAACATGGTGGGTAATATCCAGAATGAAATGTATATCGAAACCATCACCATTAAGCAAGTGAACAACTTGATGAATTACAAAGAATGCCACATACCCTACCGTAAACCAGAACACACGCCACCTACACCCAGACCGGTGAACTGAACGAATAGACATTTGAGCAATCACATTAAAACATATAAGAATTGAAAGAACCCAAAGACCTCCAGCACCTGGATCTGTTGATAATAGCGCGGACAACTCTTGATACTCACCCCGCATAGAGAACTCAACCAGATCAGTTATAAACATGGTAAGCAGAAGCACCAGCATTCCCATCCATCCTTGTACAACGATTCCTTGATATTTACTCTCAATATTCCTCATGATTCTCTCCTTTAATTGTTCGTATAACAGCAAGTAGCCCGGATGAAGCTTTGCGGAATCCGGGGTTGTTCATCGTGATTTACCCCGGATTACGTTGCTCTTCATCCGGGCTACGGCACTTACCGCGTTTATAATTTACATGTAAATTGTAAGGCCTGACCCCGTGGGTGATCAAGGAGTCTGAACCCTTGATTCTTATCGATCTCCTAGCTCAAAAACTCAACTGAGCAAAAATAATTAAATTATTGCCAGATATCGTTCTGGAGTATTTTGGAATAGTGTTTTCGTTGTAAATTTGGCTTTGCGTAGACAAACTATCAGTTTTATAGTTGATTGACGTAGCTCTAATCCCAACCTTAAATATGCCTTTTCCGTAGGTATACTGTGCAACTGCACCCAAAGAATTATTGAACTCAAGTTTTACCACTGGTGATATATCACCCAGATATCTATCGTTGTATACACCAGCATTAGATGGAGCACTGTCTGAGTAAACTGGGTTGTGATGATACGTCAAACCAAGGCCAAACTTATGTCCTCTAAGACTAAGAGAAGGAATTATATTAAATACTAACTTTTTGAATTCGGAAGTTGAAGTATCTGGGAAGATAAAAAAGAAGCTTGTATGATGCTCTCCACTAATCTCCATAGAAAATGACTTTGATTCAAAATAATGTTCTATTCCGACACCCAGAAACAGACCTGTTCCAGCTCTCATACCAGGATTATCCGTAATAATCGGGTTGGACATGGATGGATAATAATGAGACCAACTTTCAACATTATCTCCACCCATTGCTAATCCCCCTCTTAAAATCAAATCATATTTCGCCGGTATATTCTCTACAGCAAATACTGTTGACGCAGAAAAACAACAACCGCCTAACGTAATAAATATTATATATTTCTTTAATGATTCCATTTTCATGATTAACTTCTGAGCGAGGTAGAGTACAATAAGCATAGCACGTAGGGTGGGCACGGTTTTGTGCTCACGCGGTTATTAAATAATTTGACGGTATACACGTGGGCAAAAAAGCTTGCCCACCCTACTTGGCTACCGCGCTCCTTGATTTTTTTATATGGATCACGTAAAAACGCTCTTATACAAAAATAAGAACAAAGTTATCAAGGAGATGCAGAGTTGAAAATCACTATAATCAAATTACCCCATCAAAAAAACAAATCAAGATTGAGCTTGGTTTATGTCTTTTTACTACCCATTGTACTGCTTAGCAGTATTTTTATATCTAGCTGCAGCGACAACCAAAATCAAAGCAATTTTATCCCTCTCGATGGAATGACACGACTAACTGATGACACAATTACTGAAACAATAGAAAATTCTACTGGGAGTCTTTTAGTTCATTTCACCTCATATGACCCAAATTGCGGTTACTGCGCAAATTCAAATCCATACATAGAAGAAGTAATGCAAACCTATAAAAACAAACTCAGGGTTGCACGTATATCTTGGGAACCTTGGCGTAGCTATGCTCATGAATCAAAAGACATAAAAAAAGAATATTGGATTAGGGGTCTTCCAATGGTTGTCTTATATAAAGATGGAGAAGAACTTTGGCGAGGCACTGGCAATACACCAGAAAATAAAGTTAAAATTACAGACTTATTAAATCAATGTTGCAGTTAATCCCATACAAAAAACACTTAATACAAACAATAAAGCAACTTTATATTAATTAATGTTCGTCCCATACTTTATACAATTCAGCTTCTACCCATTTTTTTAGTAAATGAAGTCCGTCCTCTTCATAACCTATATCTTTAGCAACTACATTTCCAGATGGATCATATATATGTATAAATGGTGTTTTTCCTATCTTCAGCCTATAGGTATTATATGCATCATCATCTGACCAGTCATAACCCAAATCAAACTTGAGCACCGCTACATCCGGCCTTATATTAATAAATTCCTGGAGATCGGTATTTAGACGACGACAGGCTGGGCAGCTATTACTATAGAAATAAAGTATGGAGTATGAACCAAACACCACATAATCCTCAGGATTCACTCTATCTGATTCAACTCTCATCTCCCTTATGCCAGTATTTTCTTTCATATAGCCCGCCTGAACCTCCATCAATTTATCCAACTCAGTTTTATAAGACAAGGTAATAAAAACCCCAGCAGCCAGTAATAAATACACTATTACATGCTGAGTAGAATTTGACTTCATCATTTTCGGCTACCTCGTATAACAAAACAAATTAATGTATAAATACAACCAATCATAAGCAAACTCAATACAATCCATTCACGAACCGTTAGCAATCTTTTATTTTCGACAACATCTTTTGCAATATCCGCACGTTCTAAAATATTAATTAATTCATTAACACCGACATCAATACCATCAAACCATTCAGAAGATCGCCAGTATGGACAAATCTTTTCATCACATATAAATTCCACTAACACATCTGGAAGCAAATACTGAATTGAAGGACGGGTACCAATAAAAAATGAGCCTTCTTCGCCGTCAATAGTCATAAACACTGCTATTGATCTACCATTATGAGCCTGATCCCACGCATCCATTGCTCGAAATGTATAGTGTCTTATTTTTTCACCAGAAGTACTTGGCACTATAAGAATCACAAACTCAACACCAGTCTTATCTTTTAACGTTTCAAGTTTTTTATTCAACTCAATCTTTTGAACAATCGACAACACACCTTGATAATCATTAACAAACTCATCCATAGCTGGAATATCTGAAAAATTAACTGAACTGTCACCAAAAAATGCTTGTGAATTGATGCCACTGATTAATAATAGCAATACTGGGAAAATGATTAGTCGCGCCATAAAGAAACCGTTACAACACTTAGATCGAAATAACCGCAAGGTATCACACTAGATGTTTTTTTATAAATCAAAAGTTTAATATTTTCCATAACATGCAGCATTCTTTATAAATGAGAAAATTGCTCTTTGATTTTTAACACAGCTTGCTTCTAATGTAAAAAAGCTTTTTTACCCCCCCCTCACACCTTGCCGAGCCATGCGACTTTGGTAGGGTCATAATTCATGAATGAATTATGAGGTTCGTCGAGCATGGATGTGAGTAACGTAGGATGCGGTGAATGCATTTTATGAACCGCATCGTTCGCGGTATTTTTACTTCACCCTCACCCCAAACAAAAACTTCTCGACAGATGCGGTTCGTGCCTCACCACATCCTACAAAAACATGGATTCTCGCCTGCGCGGGAATGACGAGCGTTTTTTAATAAAGCACATTAACCTGCTCATCACTAAACAAATGCCGCAACCGTCCCAACAAATCCTCACTAGGCTGAATCCGCCAGTCATCCCCCAACGTCAAACGCGTTAACTCCGCCCCACTATTGTACTGAATACAAACCGGACACTGCCCTTCTCTATAAGGTTGCAATACATCGGTAAGATTTCTTGTTAGCTCTACTTCCGACCATGAACCATTGGCTTTTGTTTTGTCGATGTTAATTTCCAGACAACGTGAAAACTTTTCGCGTGCCTGGGTCATGCTATAGATTGAACTGGCGACAATGCGATAGGAGCCGTTGAAGTCGTCGTAGGAGACCGGGCCTTCGACAACCAGCAGCGTGTCTTTTTCCAACAGGTGACCAAATGTTTCGTAGGTTTCTTCGTAGATGACGACATCGATGCGTGCGGTGCGATCATCGAGTACGGCGGTGACGATTTTGCTGCCACGTTGGGTTTTTCTGGTGCGCATGTTTAGCATTAAACCTGCGACGCGATATTCTTTGGTATTTTTTTTGCGATAATTTCCTTGAGCACCGCCGCTGTCTTTGGGCGCAAAGTCTGGGGCTTTGGATAAGGTGAAATCGGTGAATTGTTTAATTTCTTTTTCGAAACGATCAATCGGGTGACCGGTTAAATATAAACCCAGGGTTTCTTTTTCATAAGATAAACGCAGGTCATCTTGCCAGTCGGCCACCGTGACCATGTGAACCGGTTCCTGATCGCTTGAGGTATCTACTGAGCCGAACATATCGTCCTGCCCTGCTTGCGCGTCTTTTTGATTTTGTTCTGCCATTTGCAAAACATTATTGATGCTGGCTATTAAGCTGGAACGGCCAGCACCTAATTCATCCATGGCTCCGGCTTTGATTAAGGCTTCTAATACGCGACGATTTACTTTACGGGTATCGGAGCGACGACAGAAGTCGTAGAGGTCAGCATAAACGCCGTTTTCTTCACGTTCTTTAATGATGCCTTCGAGCGCGGCTTCGCCGACGCCTTTAATTGCACCCAAACCATAAAGCACGGTTTTGGAATCGGGCACGCTGAAACGATAGTGTGACTGATTCACGTTCGGTGAAATCACTTCGAGATTTTGTTCATGGCAGTCTTCAATTAAGAAAACTACTTTGTCGGTGTTATCCATATCTGCAGACAACACCGCCGCCATAAACTCGGCGGGATAATGCTGTTTTAGAAACGCGGTTTGATAAGACAATAAAGCATACGCGGCGGAATGCGATTTATTAAAACCGTAACCGGCGAATTTCTCTACCAGGTCAAATATCTTTATCGCAAGATTCGGATCGATACCATTATTTTTGGCACCTTCCTCGAACACCGAGCGTTCCTTCGCCATGACTTCGGGCTTCTTCTTGCCCATGGCACGGCGCAGCATGTCAGCGCCACCGAGCGAGTAACCGGCCAGCACCTGTGCGATCTGCATGACCTGCTCCTGATACAGGATGATGCCATAGGTTGGTTCAAGAATCGGTTTCAGCGATTCGTGCTGGTAGGTTTTATCCGGATAGGAAACGGCTTCGCGACCATGCTTACGATTAATAAAGTTGTCGACCATGCCCGACTGTAATGGCCCCGGTCGGAACAGCGCCACCAGCGCGATAATGTCTTCAAAGCTATCGGGCTTTAAGCGCGTGATCAGGTCTTTCATGCCGCGCGACTCAAGCTGGAACACGGCAGTAGTGTTCGCCGCCTGCAATAAATCAAAGGTGGGCTGATCGTCCATCGGTATTTGTTCGATGACCAGATGTGCTTCGCCGGTTTTATCGCGAGCGACATTAATGTGTTTCACCGCCCAGTCGATGATGGTGAGCGTACGCAGACCCAGGAAATCGAACTTGACCAGACCGACGGCTTCGATGTCATCTTTATCGAATTGAGTGACGATGCTCTGGCCACCTTCCTCACAGTACAGCGGTGAAAAGTCGGTGAGTAAAGTCGGCGAGATGACCACGCCACCGGCGTGTTTACCGGCGTTACGCGCCAGACCTTCCAGTGACAGGGCCATGTCGATCATGTCGTGCACGTCGTCTTCATCGTCGTAGGCGGCTTTCAGGTCTTCGGCTTCATTCAATGCTTTGGTTAGCGTCATGCCGATTTCAAACGGCACCATTTTTGCGATGCGATCGACAAAACCGTAAGGTTGCGCCAGCACACGGCCGACATCACGGATCACCGCTTTCGAAGCCATGGTGCCGTAAGTAATAATCTGCGAGACGCTTTTACGCCCGTATTTTTGCGCCACGTAATCGATAACGCGGTCGCGACCTTCCATGCAGAAGTCGACATCGAAATCCGGTAGCGAGACACGTTCGGGGTTGAGGAATCGCTCGAACAGTAAGTCGAATTCCAGCGGATCAAGGTCGGTAATTTTTAGCGCGTAGGCGACCAGCGAACCGGCGCCGGAACCACGACCCGGGCCGACCGGAATACCGTTGTCTTTTGACCACTGGATGAAGTCGGCGACGATCAGGAAGTAACCCGGGAAACCCATGGTCAGGATAACTTTGATTTCGATTTTCAGGCGTTCATCGTACTCGGCTTTACGGGCAGCGTAATCCTCAGCCGTGGCATCGAGTATGGTTCCCAGTCGCCAGGCCAGCCCTTCTTCTGAAAGACGGGTGAAATAAGATTCGATGGTGTCGCCTTCTGGTACCGGGAAGTTGGGTAACTCACTTTCACCCAGACGCGTCACCAGATTGCAGCGTTTGGCAATCTCAACGGTGTTTTCTAAAGCCTCGGGGATATCCTCAAACAGGGCCTGCATTTCTTCGGCAGTGCGCAGATATTGCTGGTCACTGTAATTTTTTGAGCGGCGCGGATCATCCAGCGTTCGACCCGCGGTAATGCAGACGCGAACTTCGTGGGCATCGAAATCTTCGGCTTTCAGGAAACGTACATCGTTGGTGGCGACCACGGGCGTTTGCGTCTGCAAGGCCAGCTCAACGGCCTCGACGATATAGGCTTCTTCCTGTTCGCGGCCGGTGCGGATCAGCTCCAGATAAAAGCTGTTCGGGAATACCGATTTCCAGTGCACCAGTCTTTCTTGAGCCAGACCTTTTTGACCCGCCAGCAAGGCACGGCCAATCTCGCCCTCACGGCCACCGGAAAGTGCGATCAAGCCCTCGGCATATTCTTCTACCCATGATGAGAGCACCATGGGTGCACCGCCGTGCTGACCTTCAAGGTAACTTTTGGAAATCAGCTGACTGAGGTTGAGATAACCGACACGATCTTTACACAACAGCACCATGCGGTAAGGCAGGCCCTGCTCATCTTCCTGACGCACCCATAAATCAACGCCGATGATGGGCTTGATACCCGCACCCAGCGCAGCACGGGTGAATTTCACCATGGCGAACAGATTGCTCTGATCAGTGAGCGCCGCCGAAGGCATGTGATCAGCAGCCAGCGCAGTCATCAGCGGTTTCACGCGCACCATACTATCCACCAGCGAGTACTCAGTATGTACTCGCAGATGAATAAAGCTGGGTGCTTTACCGCTAACTGATTGATCTTGCGATAATTCTGTCAATGCCTGTCTCACAAAAATGACGGTTTTCGGGGTCTAAAATCGAACCCACAATAGAGCACAAAGTGTACCTGAATCAGGTAGAGAAATTGAGGAAAATAAAAGAAAAAAGCTATTTACCGCAGAGAAAAAGCCTGGTTTTTTTGTAGGTGCGAATTCATTCGCACAGCGCTGGTTCTATCACCATTTTGTGCGAATGAATTCGCACCTACTCATCTCAAGCACCACCCTCTAAACATCTTCTCACCGGCGCATAACTACGACGGTGTTCGGGGCATGGTCCATGCTCGGCTAATAACTCCATGTGTGCTTTGGTGGGATAACCTTTGTGTTTGTCGAAGCCGTAGTGCGGGTATTGCTCGTGCAGTACCGCCATTTGCGCGTCACGTTCTACCTTGGCGATGATTGAAGCGGCGCTAATCTCGGCAACGCGGGCATCACCTTTGATAATGGCGGTGACGGCGTGGCTGATATCCGGGCAGCGGTTGCCATCGATGAAGACATGATCGGGAGTGATTTGCAATTGTTCTACTGATTGTTTCATCGCCAGCATGGTCGCCTGCAGGATGTTGATGTTGTCAATTTCTGCAGGACTGATGCTGACCACCGCCCAGGCTTTGGCGTGCTTTTTGATCTCTTCGGCTAGCACTTCGCGGCGTTTGGCGGTGAGTTTTTTGGAATCGGCCAGACCTTCGATGGCATGATCTTTATCCAGTATCACCGCAGCGGCGACCACGTTGCCAACAAGGGGGCCTCGACCGGCTTCATCGACACCCGCCAGTAAACCACTGATTTCTGGAAGTTCTTCCTGCATTGTTACGGTTCTTCCGGTAGAATTCCCAGCCATTAAACAACCCCATTTTGATCAATATTAATTTGAAATATGAGCAATCCTAAAACCGTCTTTATCGTTGCTGGCGAAGCCTCTGGCGACCTGCACGCCGCCAATCTCTGCAAAGAATTGCTGGGCATCGATGATAGCATCCAGCTGCAGGGTATGGGTGGCAAAAATATGCGTGAAGCCGGTGTCGATGTTTTATTCGACGCCTCCAGGCTGGCAGTGGTCGGCATTGTCGAAGTGTTATTTAAATATCGCATGATCAAGGGCGTACTCAATCAGATTGAAGCCCACATCAAGCAATCACCACCCGACCTGCTGATTCTGGTGGATTATCAGGAGTTCAATCAGAAGCTGGCGGCTTACGCTAAATCACTGGGCATCAAGGTGCTGTTTTATATCGGCCCGCAGGTCTGGGCATGGCGACCCAAACGGGTTTATAAAATGGCGCGCATCGTCGATCAGATGGCGGTGATTTTTCCGTTTGAAGTTGAGTTGTATAAAAAGGCCGATGTCGCGGTTGAGTTTACCGGTCACCCCCTGGTCGATGAAATCATCCCCGATAAAAATGCACAGCAGGCTCGCGCGGCTTTATCACTGGACGAGATAACCACGGTGGGATTATTTCCCGGCAGCCGCATGGGCGAGATCGAGCGCCTGCTACCGATCATGCTGGCAACGGCAAAACTGCTTAGAAATACCTATCCCGATTTACAGTTTGTTCTGCCACTAGCCAGTACCGTGCAACGTGAAGACCTGGCCATCTATGGAAAAGATCTAGCCAGTTTGAAAGTCCGTCTGATCGAAAACAATACCCACGACGTGATTCAGGCCTGCGACAGTATTATTGTTGCCTCCGGTACCGCCACTCTGGAAATTGGTTTGATGGGCACACCGATGGTGATCACCCACAAACTGGCATGGCTTTCCTATTTCATATTGAGCCGACTGGTAAAAATCTCTCACATTGGTTTAGTAAATATTGTACCGGGCAAAGAAATCGTCAAAGAATTTATTCAGCATGAAGCGCAACCTGAAAAGCTGGCCGCTGAAACATTACATATACTTGAAGATAAAAATTATAACCAGAATATGCGCGATGAATTATTAAAACTACGCGAATTATTAGGCACTGGTGGTGGCTCAAAAAATATCGCACGCCTCGCCTACTCTATGCTAAAAAAATAAAAACAAACTAGAGAAAAAAATTTTGAATACACTAATTAAACCATTGCTTATTATTTTACTGCTCGGCCTTAACACAGGCTGCACTACTCTCGATGGCCCGGCTAATCCTGATGACCCTTTCGAAAGTTTTAATCGCTCGATGTATTCCTTTAATGAAACACTCGATGAGTATGCGATGAAACCTATCGCTCAAGGTTATCAGGCAGTCACTCCTGATGCTGTAGATAGCGGCATTACTAATTTCTTTAGCAACCTTGGCGACGTCCTAGTTTTAATTAATGAATTACTACAGTTAAAAATTGAAGACGCCATTGCTACATCAGCACGTATTGTATTTAACAGTACCTTTGGATTATTTGGCCTTATAGATATCGCTACCGATTTCGGTTTACCCAAGCATGAAGAAGACTTTGGTCAAACACTCGGCTACTGGGGCGTGGATAGCGGACCTTATTTAGTTCTACCCTTCTTTGGCCCAAGCAGCATTCGTGACGGCATTGGACTTGCTGCTGACTTTACAGAACTTGATCTCGTTTATGATGACATGAGTGCCAAAGATACATATAGCCTGCTAGCTCTGAAATACGTTGATAAACGTGCAGACCTGTTAAAAGCAAAAGACATTGTCGATGAGACAGCACCCGACCCCTATGCCTTTATACGCGATGCCTGGGTACAACGCAGACTAAACCAGGTTTACGATGGCAACCCGCCCGAAACAGATGAGGACGACTTATTCGAAGACAATTTATTTAACGATGATATTGTTCGGTAAGCATTCATCAGAATACACATACATTTAAGAAGAGAGGTAACTCTAGGTAATATTAAATCGCGACTTATATATTTCTTCGAGTGTTGCAGAGCGATCTTTATAATCAATCACATCACCAACCTCTATCACCACTTTTAAATCTTTCGCGTTATTCTTTATTGAGTCCATTAAAATTGCATTGGCATTGCTTTTAATAAATACGGGTAATATCGGCAATCTATTTTTTATCGCGATAATTTGAGAACCCTCTTTAAATTCAGCTAGTGGTGCATCTGTTTTGTTGCGTGTACCTTCTGGAAAAACGCTAATTGAATATCCATTCGCGACACTTGCTTTGACCTCTTTAAAAAAAGAGCCCATATGACTAGCATCTCTATCCAGTAATACAGTACCCGCATTACGAGTAAACAGGCCAAAGAAAAATGAATTATAGAGTTCTTTCTTGGCTACCCATAAACCATTAATTCCTTTGTTCTTTAGTGCAATTTCAACAATCAAAGGATCGATAATGCTTCGGTGATTTGAAACGATAAGATATTGACCTGCTTGCTCAATCTTTTCAACACCTTCAACCTCGACACTGATATTCAGACGCGATAACAGTGTTTCTGCATACTCCAGGCGGGCCGCAGTCATCTCTTCAGCTGTGTGAGTTTTCCTTAATCTAAAGCCAAATTTATTGGTTAAATAAAGCGCGTATATCGCTATTTTAATGAGGTTCAGTGACAAGGAAAACTCCAGAAAATTGACTGTAAAAAAATTTAAGCATCATACCAGAATCACAGCAACTAAAAAGTCTTCATCTTAATTGAGAATGACTATCGAGAAGAATTAGAACCGCGTAATACCTCAATAACATTAGGCAGCTGGCCAATTTTATCCATGATTCGTGTCAACTGTTGCAGATCATGAACCTCAACCGTCACCACCATACGTGCTGACTGTTCATTCTTATCCGACAAGGTATTCACTGCGTTCACATTGACCTTTTCATTGGCCAATGTGGTTATGATATCGCCTAACAGGCCCTGACGATCAATCGCATTAATCACCAGGCTAACGGCATAGGCCTCATTATCATCACGCCCCCAATCCACTTCAATCAGGCGTGCAAAGTCATCCCTGTTGAGATTCATGATGTTGGTGCAATCCTTACGGTGAATACTGACACCCTTACCGCGTGTAATAAAACCGATTATGTCGTCACCTGGCACTGGTTTGCAGCAGTTGGCCATGGTGGTCAAAAGATTACCAACACCTCGAACATCTATTTGACCGGAAGAAGGCTTTTCACTCCGGCCTCGCGGTCTGGGGAGAATAGGGATTTCAGCTTCCTGGTCACCTGTTTTCTGCCCCTGTAGCAATGATGATAACTGAGATAGTGAAAAGTCACCGTTACCAATTGAAACAAACAACTCATCTATTGAATCCTGTTTACAGGCCTTCAGCAAAACTTCTATATCGGGACGAACACCCTGTCGTTTTATTTCACGTTCATAGAGCGCTTTACCCTCAACCAGATTCTTGTCTCTATCCTGATGTCTGAACCAGCTGCGTATGCGATTACGTGCTCGTGATGTTTTTGTATATGATAGATGAGGAATCAACCAGTCACGCACCGGTAATGATTCTTTGCTGGTGAGTATTTCTACTTGCTCGCCGTTTTTCAACTCATAGGTCAACTGCACAATACGACCATTAACTTTGGCACCACGACATCGATGACCAACCTCGGTATGCACCGCATAAGCAAAATCAATCGGTGTTGCGCCCTGCGGCAAGTCAATCACTCTGCCTTCGGGCGTCAACACATAAACTCGATCATGAAACATTTCGGTTCGAAAGTTATCGAGCAGGTCTTCATCGCGGGTTTGTTCTGGATCGAGTAATTTTCTTAATGAATTAATACTTGCCTGTATACTTGCATCCGCCTGCTGGCCTTCTTTATAACGCCAGTGTGCCGCCACCCCATGTTCGGCAAACTCGTCCATAGGTTTGGTTCTAATCTGAATTTCAAAGGGTTTTCCCTGCTCATTACGCACTGCGGTGTGTAAGGACTGATATCCGTTATCTTTTGGATTGGCGATGTAATCATCAAACTCTTTTTCTATATGCCGCCATAAACCATGCACCAGACCCAGCGTCATGTAACAGTCTGCGATATTCTCAACCACAATTCTTACGGCACGGACATCAAACAATTCATCAAAATCACGATTCTTTGAGGTCATCTTTTTCCAGATGCTATAGATGTGCTTGGGACGACCATAAACCTCAGCCTTCACACCGGCGGCCTCAAGCTCCTGCTTCAGTGTGGCCACTACCTGTACGATAAAATCTTCGCGCTCTTCTCTTTTTTCATCAAGATAGGAGGCGATGCGTTGATATGTTTCGGGTTCCAGATACCTGAATGAAAGATCTTCCAGCTCCCATTTCAACTGGCCTATACCCAGGCGATTGGCAATTGGTGAAAAAATATCCAACGTTTCTTGAGCCACAGCCCTTTGCTGCTCAGGCTCGGCATATTTTAACTGACGTAATCGCTGCACACGATAAGCGAGCTTGATCAACACTACCCTTACGTCATCAACCATTGATAACAACATGCGACGTAGCCGTTCAGCCTGATCGGGGGTGTCGTCGATATCGTAGGCCTGAAAAGCATGCAGCTGGCGAACATTTTTGACCATACTGAAAATTTTCTCACCAAAGACTGATTCCAGGTCAGCCGCTTCAGGTGATTCCATCAATTGAGTGGTGCTCAATAAACTAACTATCAGGGTGGTTTCATCGGAACCCAGTTCGCTCAAAAGTAGCGCTACATCCAGGCTACTAGGGGTGACTTCATCATAAGGGAGTTGCCAAACTTTTTCACAAGCTTTGCGCAGTAACGCATGATCTTTAACAGGGGAGGCTATTAAACGCAGGTATTCATCTATCGAATAGCGCTGCGTTATCTGGCTGTGCTGGCGGGTGCTTTGCATGGCACAGATTATGCCATGCAAAACAACAAGACTGAATATTTAAAAAAACCGCGTTACTCAGGCTTTTTGACAATCACCACAACGACCGTACAAGGTCAGGCTATGGTCGGTGACTTCATAACCCTTCGTTTCTGCAATTTTAGCCTGCTGAGCTTCAATAGTTTCATCGAAAAATTCTTCAACCTTGCCGCAGATGACACAGACAATATGATCATGATGACCGGACTGACTGAGCTCAAAAACCGCCTGGCCACCTTCAAAATGATGGCGAGAGACTAGACCTGCAGCTTCAAATTGCGTTAGCACACGGTAAACGGTGGCCAAACCCACTTCTTCACCACTTTCTAACAATGCTCTATAAATTTCTTCTGCGCTTTGATGCCGAACCTTCGAAGCCTCAAGAAATTCAAGGATCTTCATTCTTGGCAAGGTTATTTTAAGCCCGGCTTTTTTTAAATCGTTTGATTCCATAATAATTTTCTACTGATTATGCGAGTTAAATACGTTAATATCCCCAGCCGACATGCTAAACCACTTCAAACAAAATACCTATGGCTAATCGCACTCGTTTTAAAAATATTTTTATTGTATTGACCTCGATCAGCATTCTGTCAACCTGTATAAGTTCCTGCTCCAGCTGGCTTCCTGATGCCCACAGACAGGACGTCATGCAGGGCAATCAGATCAAACAGGCAACACTGAATAAAATACATATTGGTATGAAAAAGAGTGAAATCACACCGTTAATAGGCAATCCAACACTCAAAGATCCCTTTCATGCCAATCGCTGGGATTATATTTACCGAATTGTTCCAGGACGCCAAGAGGCCAAACAATCTCGTTTAACACTATTTTTCAAAGGTGATGAACTGATTAAAATTGATGATAGTGAATACAAAGAGCTTGAATCACTGATTGAGAAAGAGAAATAAAGGAACCATAAGCCCTAAGCGTCACTGCTACCGCCTTTTTTGGTTGCCTTACCTTCGGCAGCACGTTTGCGACGAACCTCCTTGGGATCAGCAATCAAGGGACGATAAATCTCAACACGATCAGCATCCTTCAACACCGTAGTCATTGTTGTCGCTTTTCCAAAAATACCCACCTTGCTGTTTTCAATATCCAGATCCGGGAATTTCATCATGATTCCTGACTGCACAATCGCACCACCCACGGTGGTACCAGCGTCGACGTTCACGGGTAAAATCAACTGTTTCGCAGGTTCCGCATAAGCTACCTCGACATTGATAGTATCAATCTTTGTATTAGTCTCGCTCACCATAGACCTCGGTTGCACGTTGACAAAAAGCATCGACTAAAGAATTGGCGATTTGAGTAAAAATAGGCTTCGCGGCCAGTGACATCATGGCATTATCAAACTCGAACTCCAGCTCAAGATGCACCTTACAGGCTCCTTCGGTTTTAAGTGGTTCAAATAACCAGAAGCCACATAACTTGCTAAATGGCCCATCCACCAGTTCCATTCCAATTCGGCTATTTTTAGTCAGCTGATTCTGTGTAGTAAAAGTTTTATTGAGTATACCTTTGGCAATCTCAACAGAGGCTCGCATTTCGGTTTCAGTTTCATTCAATACTGAAGACGAGCGACACCATGGCAAAAATTTTGCGTAGGAACCCACATCGTTAACCAGTTCATACATTTCTGCTGCTGAATAATTCACCAGTGCACTTCGTTTTATTAATGACAAAATACAAAACCTAGATTATTTTAACGGCTTTAAGAAAGACTATTATAACGGCAATGGGTGCGACAAATCTAAGTAGTATTTGCCATATCCTGAATACCCAACCCACCGAATCTAGTTCACCACGACTAGAGGATTCACGCATCAACCAGCCGGCAAAAATGGCGATAAACAAGCCACCAAGGGGTAATAGTACATTTGAAGTTAATTTGTCCAGAGTATCAAAGAAAGTATAATCGTCGAACAAATACGGAATACTCCAGGTTTTGTCTGACCATATATTGAACGAAAATACCGTTCCTAAACCCAATACCCAGGTAACGAGCCCTACCCACGCAGAAGCATAAATTCGATTAACACCTTTATTTTCTACCAACCACGCCACTGCGGGTTCAATGATTGAAATTGCCGAAGTCCAGGCTGCAAAAGTCAGTAATATAAAGAAGGCGGTACCCACTAAAGTTCCCGCCTCCATTTGACCAAAAGCAATGGGCAGTGTTTTGAAAATCAAACCTGGCCCCTCTCCCGGCATAAGCCCATTGGCAAATACAATAGGGAAAATCGCTAACCCTGCCAGAAGTGCGACTGCGGTATCTGCAAGTGCAATAAATGCCGTCGCCTTGGCAATAGAAGTCTGTCTGGGCAGGTATGAGCCATAAACCATGATTGCACCCATTCCCAAACTGAGGGTGAAAAAAGCGTGTCCCATGGCCGTTAAAACACCTTCTTGTGTAATTTCTCCTGGTGTAAACATGAAACGCACACCTTCCATAAAATGTCCTGTGGTCATGGCGTACGCCACCACCATCAGCAACAATACAAGCAAACTGGGCATCAGAAAACGAATGGCTACTTCAAGACCATTTTTCACACCGCGTGACACTACCACGGTGGTCATCACCATAAAAATGGTATGCCAGGCCAGTAAACGCTCAGGATCAGAGACAAGATCACCAAATATACTGCTCACCCCCTCGGCGGTGGCACCGATAAATACTCCACTGGCGGTACGGAAGATATACGATAGCGCCCAACCGGCAATAACGCTGTAATATGAAAGAATCAGAAAACCGGCGACCATACCCATCCAGCCAAGCCAGACCCAACGCTTATTGCGTTTTTCATCTTCAGCGAGAGTGCTCATGGTATTAATCGGGCTTTGCCGCCCCCGACGCCCAAGCATAATTTCTGCCATCATGATGGGAACGCCAATCAGAGCAATACACAATAGATAAACCAGCACAAAGGTACCGCCACCATTCTCACCGGTGATATAAGGGAATTTCCAGATATTACCCAGACCAACAGCTGAACCCGTTGCTGCTAGAATAAACATCATTCGAGTGGACCATTGTCCGTGTATAGATTTCCGTTCGCTTGTCATTTTATTACCTGATACTGAAAAACTGATCGTATAATTATACATAAGGCTATACGCTTATGGCAGGACGGTACAAAATCGTTTTCAGGCTGTATACTCTGCTCCGCTTATATCGGACATCATTACCATGGCTAAAAAGAAAAAAAAGGCTCCTTCCAATACCATCGCGCTTAATCGCAAAGCGCGGCATGATTATTCTGTGGAAGATAACTTTGAAGCCGGTCTGGTACTGGAAGGCTGGGAAATCAAAAGCATGCGCGAGCATCAGGTACAAATCAGCGAAAGCTACATAATGGTGCATAAAAATGAACTGTTTTGGATAGGCGGCCAGATTACGCCCCTGCTTTCAGCTTCGACCCATATCCACCCTAACCCCACTCGCCCACGCAAGCTGCTAATGCACCGCCGTGAAATTGACCGTCTTATCGGCCAGATCGAACGTAAGGGTTACACATTGTTACCATTAGCGCTGTACTGGAAAAATGGGCGTGCCAAGATGGATGTGGGTCTCGCCAAGGGTAAAAAAGCCCACGATAAACGTGCAGCGGATAAGGAACAGGACTGGAATCGCGAGAAACAACGGACGCTGAAACACAGCCGCTGATCTTAAGACAAAGCATTTGCCTTTATTTTGTGGATTGCTATTGAGACTCAAACAATGTCAGAACTTCACTAAGCAGATTATTACTGCTATATGGCTTCTTGATTAAGGTAAACGCCTGAAGATTCTTTTTTTCTTTCATGTAATTATCTCCATCATAACCTGAGGAAAACAAAATCTTGAGGTCTGGCCGTAAAGCAAGTGCCTGCTCAGCTAACTCATAACCATTCATACCACCTGGCATCAACACATCACTAAACAATAGATCTACATTATTTTCATTTTTGATGATATCCAGTGCCTCACTTCCTGAATAAGCCATTAATACTTTATAACCATGAGAGGACAAAATTTCTTTGGAAAGTAAAACTAGAGCAGGCTCATCATCAACAATTAAAATGGTACCACTCCCCCTAACAGGCAAAACGGTTTCTAAATTATCATTTTTCTCATGTTGTTTAATGTCTTCTGTTCTAGGCAGATAAAGATTGAATGTTGCACCCTTTCCTGGGCTGGAATTAACATCAATATATCCCTGAGAGCGATCTACAAAACTATATGCCATAGACAACCCCAGGCCTGTTCCTTTACCCAGCTCCTTAGTGGTATAGAATGGCTCAAAGATATGCTCTTGCTGTTCAAGTGTCATCCCCACACCATTGTCAGTCACAGATAGTCTTACATATTCCCCTGGCTTATATCCCAGATGCGCCAAACAAAAAACTTCATCAAGTACGCAATTGCTGGTTTCCAAAGTTAATACACCATGTGAGGCCATTGCATCTCGCGCATTTATCACCAGATTAAGCACAACTTCTTCAAAATCAGAGCTATCAATTTCAGTTAACCATAGATTTTCAGAAAACAACATTTTCACTTCAATCTCTGGTGTGACAGAACGAGCAATTAAATTATCCAGTTTTTTTATAATGTGGTTAATATTATGCGCAGTAGCCTGATTGGGCTGTTGACGTGAATAACTGAGAAGCTGACCAACTAGTTTGGCTCCTCGTTGACCCGCCATTTTTATATCTGCAACTGATTTATCAATCTTATCGTTATCGGTTACCTGGCACTCAATCAGCTCTATGCTCCCCAGTATAATCGCAAGCAGATTATTAAAATCATGTGAGATACCACCAGTCAGTAAACCTATAGCATCCATTTTCTGAGCCTGACGCAAAGTTCTTTCTATTTGTTTTTTCTCACTAATATCTGAAAATAATACAATATGATGATCAATAAATTTCTCAACAGTCTTAACTGAGGTAATATTTGTTAAAGCTGGAAATAATTCACCATTTTTCTTTTGAATAAAAATTTCACCATTCCAGCTTTCTTTAGAACTAAGCGAAACAACAATCTCATCATTGAACATATGTTGATGTTTTCTTGCGACTAGCGCTTTCAGGTTTTTGCCAAATAAATCCGCCTTGCTGTAACCCGTCATTTCAGCAAAAGCAGGGTTAACGCTAATGATATTATTATTTAAATCAGTAACGACAATAGCCTGGGTACTATGATGAAAAATTAAGGAGCCAATCTCACGCTCAGTAATATCCGTGTGCGTTCCGACCATACGTAATGCAGCACCATTGTCATCACGAGCAACAACCTTACCCCGAGTACTGACCCATGACCAGGTAGCATCCTCGCGAAGCACACGATGTTTGTTCGCATAAAACTCCGTTTTCCCTTCCAGATGATCTTGTAATTCTGCACGTACTCGACTTATATCTTCAGGATGAATTCTAATATTGTTTTCATTATTAGGATGTTTGTCTTTATCATTATTCAACAGCAACAAATCAAAGACCACAGCATTGGGGTCTGAGCTATGTTTTGTTCCTTTAAGAATATCCCAGTCCCATATTGACTCACCGGTATCTTCAAGAATAAATTTCCAACGTTCCTCACTGGCCAATAATGCCGCTTCAGCCTGTTTACGCAATGCTTTTTCTCGCATTAAATCGAGGGTACGTATAGACAGGCTGTCATACATTGCCAGTACAGTATCAATTAATACTTTCATTGATCCTGACATGGTTTCATTAGCGCGCACCTTTGCTTCTTCCAATGATGCACCTGATTCAAGTGCCAGCACAGCATGCGCCATACGTTTGTCCGTATCGAGAATATGATAACCCAACCATTGAGAAAGGAAGGATACGATCTCCAGCACAACATCATCTAACGGTTTTTCATTCTCTTCTTTTTTAAGAGCAATAACTTTGTCTATGAATGAGCCGTGCGTTTTCTCGTGTGTTGTATACCAGTCATCATCTTTAAAATGAGCACTCCATATTTTTTCTTCTGTCTTAAAATGATAATCAGTGTAATCAAGTAATTCATCGAAAATAGCATCTAGAATAACAACATCTGAACGGTTGGCTAGATGGGCGGCAAGTTTATTGAGAATATAAATTAGTTTTTTGTGCTGCTCATCTATCAGCGCAATACCTGTCTCAAAATTTTTATCCCAGGGGAAAATCTCAAAAAATTCAATATCATTTTTACCCATTAAAAAACTCCAAAAAGAATTTATTAAGATCGTATAAAGTATTTACAATAACTAACACAGATAAGCTCCATGGTAATCATTCACTATGTCTTCAAATTCAGCAAGAAGCTTACTAAATCCAGTTTTTTTTCAGCACTACGCCCTCAAGAAGGTTGCCAAAGACCAACATCACCCATATTTTTAATAATATCCTGATGTGCTGACAATTCAGTTTCATCTGCTTTAATGACGGTCAAACGTTCCCTATCAGTGGATAGGCGACGTTGCTCAACAACAGCACCCGACTGGGTTTCCTCCTGCCCACTATCTAGCATCAAGGTGACCTGGCCACCTGTCATCATTAAATAAACTTCAGCAAGGATCTCTGAATCGAGTAAAGCACCATGTAGTTCACGATGAGTATTTTTTACGTCGAAATGCTTACACAGCGCATCCAGATTATTTTTCTGGCCTGGACGCATCTTACGCGCCATCACCAGAGTATCGATCACACCGCAATAAGTGCCGATATTTCCATATTGTTTGCCGACCATGCTTAGCTCATGATCGAGAAAGCCAATATCAAAAGGTGCGTTGTGGATAATCAGTTCAGCACCTCGAATATATTCCAGAAAACCATCGATAGCATCGGCAAATCGTGGTTTATCCTGTAAAAAATCCGTGGTAATACCATGAACTGCCAGTGCACCTTCATCACTTTCACGGTCAGGTTGCAGGTATTGGTGATAATTGTTGCCGGTTAATTTCCGATCAATCAGCTCGACACAACCAATCTCGATGATTCGATGCCCCTGCTTAGGCTCCAGACCAGTTGTTTCTGTATCCAGTACAATTTGTCTCATTAGCACTTCCTCATGATTAGGCTAACATCTCATCAATGCCTTGATTAGCCAGTTCATCGGCCAGCTCGTTGCCTGGATCTCCCGAATGCCCTTTCACCCAGACCCACTCAATTTCATGTTTCTGAGTGGCCTCATCCAGTCTTTGCCAGAGATCGACATTTTTAACCGGTTTTTTAGCCGCCGTTTTCCAGCCCCGTTTTTTCCAGTCGGGCATCCAGCTAGTTATACCCTGAAGCACGTATTTTGAATCGGTATGCAGGATAATGTCACAGGAACGTGTCAGTGTTTCCAGCGCCTTGATTGCTGCCGTCAGCTCCATGCGATTATTGGTGGTTTTCGATTCAGCGCCAAACAGTTTTTTGTGGTGGCCGTTATACTTCAAACTGACCCCCCAACCGCCCGGGCCGGGGTTGCCGCGGCAGGCTCCATCGGTATAGATAATGACTGAGTGGTTCTTTTCTTCTTGCATCATTCGGCTATTGTATCCCTTAAAACAATACTATTTCAGCTATAAAGTTGAGCAGGCGCATAGTTTATCCCCACGTTTGGACCATAAAAAGGTAAAATGAACCAAAGTCATTGATTTTAAGTACAAAAAAGTATGCACACAAGAACGCTTCGTTTTATTTTTACTATTCTGCTGATGGTCATGCTCAGCGCCTGTCAAACGGCGGCCATCAAACAAGATACACTTTCGTCCGAGATTCAAACCGAAGAGATTCTGCCAGAAACGCTGCCGTCTGATGACGGTCAAAATCCACTCGAAACAGAACTCGCAGATTTTGACTCATTCGAACAGGAGTTCGAGCCAGCGTACTTATCCAGCCCTGTTCATGAAACCGTGTGGCAACACCTGCGTGCTGGTTTCAAACTCGAATCTCACATTGATCAAAAACTCTTGCAATCTGAACTAGCCTGGTATGCTAAACACAAAGACTATATTCAGCGCGTCATGAAGCGTAGTGATCCATTCCTGCATTACATTCTGAGTGAGGCTGAAAAGTATGATATGCCCACCGAACTGGTTTTGCTCCCCATAGTTGAAAGCGCATTTAAACCCTTTGCTTATTCACATGGCAGAGCATCAGGTCTTTGGCAGTTCATTCCTGCCACAGGTCGTCTATATGGGTTAAAACAGAATTGGTGGTACGATGGACGCCGTGATATTTATGCTTCAACTCAGGCTGCATTTAAATTCTTAAATAATCTCAACAAAATATTCAAAGGTGACTGGCTACTGGCTCTGGCTGCTTACAATTCAGGCCCTGGCACGGTACTCAAGGCCATCAGAAAAAATAAAAAACGTAATAAACCTACCGATTTCTGGAGTTTGGATCTGCCGAAAGAAACTCGCAGTTATGTTCCCAAGTTATTAGCACTGAAAGAACTGATAAATAACCCGGAAAAATACGAGATTACCCTGCGCTGCATTGCGCATGTTCCAGGCTTCAAACGCGTCGATGTTGGCTCACAAATTGATCTTGCACTGGCCGCTGAGCTGGCCGAAATCGAACTGGATACTCTCTACAACTACAATCCTGCTTACAACCGCTGGGCAACACCACCAGAAGGCCCTCATCAGCTTCTTTTGCCTGCCGATGCCGCTGATACTTTAATGCTCAATCTGGAAAATCTGGATGATAAAGATAGAATCCGCTGGCAACGCCATCGTATTAAATCCGGAGAAACACTGAGTCAGATTGCAGTTAAGTATGACACCACCGTCAAGCACCTGCGCAAGGTCAATCGTATAAGAGGCAACAATATACGTGCCGGTAAACATTTACTCATACCAGTGGCCAGTCGAAAACGCACTGATTATGCGCTCAGCGCTGGACAGCGGTTAAGCGGTATTAAAAACACCAGCAAGGGCAAAACCCGCATCAATCATATCGTTCAAAAAGGCGAAAGTTTCTGGGAAATTTCCAGAAAATATAATGTCGACATGCATAAACTTGCAAAATGGAATGGTATGGCGATACGCGATCCACTGCGTCAGGGACAAACAATTGTTGTCTGGAAGACCAACCCAACGACACAGGGTGCGTTAAGCCAACGTAAACCTTCTGATACTATCAAATCCATTAGCTATACTGTCAGAAATGGCGATTCATTATCACAAATTGCTAATCGATATAGCGTAAGTGTGAATGATTTACACCGCTGGAACAAAATTGAGAAAAAATATCTACAACCAGGCCAGCGCATCAAGGTTTACGTAGATATTACCGAACAAGCCGGTCAGGGATGAATATTATTACCATAGTGGCTTTATTGCTAATTACTAAATATGTATGATTATCGAGCTATAATCACATAAATCAAATAATAAGGTTTTGAAATGAGCACAACGATAACTTCCAAGGATCTCAGCAACTATCACCCTCTTGATACTCTGAACTCTGAAAGCCTCAGAGAAATCTGCGGCAAACTTACCATTGTCGAAATAAATAAAGGCGACAACATTTTTATTCAGGGCGATGCCAAGGCCGATCATATCTTTCTTCATGACGGTGTTGTAGAGCTAATAGAGAACGGCAAAGTAATTAAATCGCTTGAATCAGGAACTGAAGATACAAAAACTGCGCTTGCGCATATCATTCCAAGAAATTTTTCTGCAATAGCAAAAACGAACGTGGTTGTATTTGTAATTGACTCAGACCTGCTGGATATGATGCTCACCTGGGATCAAACTGGCACTTTTCAGGTTGACGATTTAAATAGTGCTGAAGATGATGACTGGATGTCACGAATATTAAATACCGAAGCCTTTCGCCGAATCCCGCCCGCTAACATCCAGGCTATTTTTACCAGCCTTGAAGACATCAATGTCAATCTCGGTGATGTGGTGATCAAACAGGGTGAACCTGGCGATTATTTTTATATCGTGAAATCAGGTCGCTGTATGGTTACCCGAAGAATGCCAGGACAGGATAAAGATATAAAACTGGCAGAACTAGAAGCGGGTACTTCTTTCGGTGAAGAAGCCTTAATCTCCGATGCTGAACGCAACGCTACTATCGTCATGCTAAGCAAGGGCGTGCTCAGTCGATTATCTAAAGAGCAATTTCTGTCATTACTCAATGAGCCAATGTTAGATGTGCTTGATTTTGATACCGCAAAAGAAAAAATAACCAGTAATGATGCCGAATGGCTAGATGTACGTTTACCTAATGAGTATAAATCTGCTCATATCAAAGCCGCCACGCATTTACCATTGATCTTCTTACGTATGAAAATTGACACTTTAGATAAGAATAAAAATTACATTTTATACTGTGATACGGGACGTCGAAGCTCTTCTGCTTCTTACATTCTAAATGAACGTGGCTTTAATACTTCCGTATTGAAGGATGGTTTAAAAAGCGTCGAGCTAAAGGAACTTGAGGGCAACGATATTATTGCTGATTAATAATACCTGGATTATTTAACCTAATTCATAACCCGGGATTTTTGACACATCAATTTCATCTATTTGCTCAGCCGGCAAAAACTCCTCTGCATAACGCATATAAACTTTTTCTTTGATAAAGACATCGAATATATCAGGGTCCACATGACCATCCTTTTTCATAAATCCTAATATACGCAAACACTCAGACAATTTTTTACCTTTCTTATAAGGTCGATCACTAGAAGTAAGCGCTTCAAAAATATCAGCAATACCCATCATTCTTGCTGGAATAGACAACTGCTCACGAGTCAAACCCAGGGGATAACCATTACCATCCATACGCTCGTGATGACCACCAGCATACTCTGGTACATTCAACAAATGTTTAGGAAAAGGCAGCTCTGCCAGCATTTTTATTGTCATTACAATATGGTTATTGATAATCTCTCGCTCCTCATCATTAAGCGTGCCACGCTGAATGATCATATTGTTAACTTCATCATCGTCAAGTAAATTTTCCTCGACATTATTTGGAGTTAGCCAACGGTGTTTTGAGATATCCCTGACACGCTGTTGTAATTCATCATCCATGAATTCACCACCAACATTACTTGTTCGAATAAAATCACGATCATCGTCTAGCTGTTTGATCTTGTTCTCATATGCCAGTTCAAGATCAGTACTATCAGTATTACTACCATTAGAAATTCTTGCAAGCTTATTCTCTAACATTTCAATTTTTGCATCACGTTTCAAAACCTCAAAGCGTGTATCAACTGTATGTACTCGATCATAAATGGTTTCCAGCTTGGTTGCTTTATCAACCACGTATTCAGGCGTAGTTACTTTTCCGCAGTCGTGTAACCAGCCTGCTATACGCAATTCATAGCGATCTTCATCCTTCATAGAAAAATCATTGAGCACGCCGATGTCTGAATCATGACAGGCATCTGCAATCATCATAGTGAGTTCAGGTAAGCGACGACAATGACCACCGGTATAAGGGGATTTTTCGTCTATCGCGCCCGCGATCAATTTGATAAACGCTTCAAACAGTTCGCGTTGTTCTTCGATTAGTCTGTTATTGGTCAGTGCAACGGCTGCTTGCGATGCTAGAGATTCAGCCAGATCACGTTCTTCAATAGAAAATTCTTTAGTAACACCGGCCTCGTCTTTGGCATTAATTAATTGCAATACACCGATAATTTCCCCTTCATGATTTTTCATCGGCACTGTCAAAATAGACTGAGTGCGATAACCCGTTTTCTCATCAAATTTTCGTGTTCCTGAAAAATCAAAACCTTCTACGTGATAAGCATCTGGAATGTTAATTGTGCGATCTTCATGGACGGCGCAGCTCACCACCGTACTAATATTAGGTTTATCGTCTATAAACAATTGAACAGGATAAAAATTTATTTCCACGCCACTGCTGCCACCCATGTGAATATTGAGTGAGTGATTGGCAACAATAACAAATTCCAGTGCCTGCTGGTCATCCGTCATTCGGTACAAACTACCACCATCGGCATTGGTTAATTCCATTGCACCTTGTAGAATTTTTTCACAAACAATACTGGTGTCTCTTTCCACCGAAAGGCTGATACCAATTTCATTCAAACGTGCAACTCGTTGAATAGCCTGCTTCATTTTTTATTCCTATTTTTGATCATTTAACGGTGTATTTATAACGTAAAACATTATTTTTTAACACCACCTTTTGTCAGACTTGCCGGTGCCAATAAACGCTCTAACTCTTCACGTGAAATATCAGTCATTTCACTGGCAACATCTATAACCGCCCTGCTTTCGGCATAAGCCTGTTTTGCAATTTTTGCACCCAGCTCATAACCAATGACACTGTTTAATGCTGTCACCAGAATTGGGTTTTTTGCCAAAGCATTTTTGATGTTTTCATGATTGACGGTAAACCCTGTTATCGCCTTGTCCGCTAACAAACGTGCGGCGGATGCTAACAAATCAATGCTCTGTAAAAGATCATAAGCAACCAGTGGCAACATCACATTCAATTGAAAATTACCCGACTGCCCCGCAATGGTAATTGAGGCGTCATTGCCGATCACTTTTGCACAGACCATGGCAACAGCCTCCGGGACTACCGGGTTCACTTTTCCCGGCATAATGCTGCTACCAGGTTGTAAGGCTGGTAAGGCAATTTCGCCAATACCTGCAAGCGGGCCACTATTCATCCAGCGCAGGTCATTGGAGATCTTCAGCAAACTCACAGCCACTGTTTTTAGCTGGCCACTTAATGAAACCGCAGAATCCTGTGTGCTCATGTTTTCAAAACGATTATTAGCAACACTGAAGCGCAAGCCTGTCTGCTCTTCCAAAGAAATCGCCACCAGATCCCCAAATTCTTCGGGCGCATTAATACCCGTACCAACCGCTGTACCGCCAATCGCTAATTTTTTCATTGCAGGAGTCGCCTGCATGATTCGTTCAACCGCGCCACGTATTTGCGCAGCCCAACCACCTAGCTCCTGACCTAATGTGATAGGCATGGCATCCATTAAATGGGTTCGCCCTGTGGTCACTACATCCTGCAATTCCACAGCCCTGTCATTAATAATGTTCTCCAGGTGTATCAACGCGGGCAACAGCCTTTCCTCGCAGGCTATGCTGGCACTAACGTGAATAGCTGTTGGTATGACATCGTTAGAACTCTGACTCATATTAACGTGATCATTTGGATGCACATCAATACTGGAGTTTCTTGATGCCAGATGAGCAATCACTTCATTAGCATTCATATTGGTACTGGTACCCGAGCCAGTCTGAAATACATCAATGGGAAATTCAGAATCCAGTTCACCAGAAATCATATTCTGGCAAACATCAGAAATAGCTCTATACCTGTCATCGTCGAGACCACCTATTTTATGATTTGCGTCCGCACAAGCTAGTTTGACTCTTGCTAAAGCATTCAAAAAAGCTGCTGGCATGACCAGCCCACTAATAGGGAAATTATCAATCGCACGCTGGGTCTGAGCACCATAACAGGCTGATTCTGGTACTTCTAACTCTCCCATACTGTCTTTCACTGTGCGTGTTTTTATCATTTTCCTCTCCATTAAATTGAAACTTTATTGTTGTATAATACGCGACTTTAAGTATTCATAAAATCGAAGATTTTTACTATATCGGAATTTATACAATGAGCAATACGATGGAATTAAACGAACTCACCGCCATCTCACCCGCTGATGGACGATACGGCTCTAAAACTGCCGATCTGCGCCCCCTGTTCAGCGAATTTGGTTTAATCCATCATCGCGTACTGGTTGAAGTGCGGTGGTTACAGGCACTGGCAGCTAAAGCTGAAATTACTGAAGTGCCTGCTTTCGATGAGCATACCAATAATTTACTGAACAATATCGTCGACAATTTCAGTCTCGAAGATGCACAGCGTGTAAAAAATATCGAGAGCACGACCAACCATGATGTCAAAGCAGTCGAATACTTCCTAAAAGAAAAAATCCAGGGAAATCAACCGTTAGAAGCCGTTTCTGAATTCTTGCACTTTGCCTGCACTTCAGAAGACATCAACAACCTGTCCTATGCATTAATGCTGAAATCAGGCCGTGACACGGTCATTCTGCCAGCCATGGATGAGATTATCGATAAATTGAAAGCCATGTCTCATGAGCTAGCAGCACAACCCATGCTTAGCCGAACACACGGCCAGACAGCTTCACCAACAACGGTAGGCAAGGAAATCGCCAATGTCGTTCATCGTTTACGCCAACAGCAACAAATCACCGCAGGCGTCGTTGTACTTGGCAAAATCAACGGCGCTGTTGGTAACTTCAATGCGCACTACTGTGCTTATCCTGAAGTTAACTGGCCTGAATTTGCTGAAAGTTTCATCACATCTATTGGCCTGACCATGAACCCCTACACCATCCAGATTGAGCCACATGATTACATGGCTGAAATGTTTGATGCTATCAGCCGTTTCAACACCATTCTGATCGATTTATGCCGCGATCTTTGGGCCTATATCTCATTAGGTTATTTCAAACAAATAACCGTTGCCGGTGAGGTCGGTTCCTCAACCATGCCGCATAAAGTAAACCCTATCGACTTTGAAAATGCCGAGGGTAACTTCGGTATTGCCAATGCACTGTTTGGCCATCTATCAACAAAATTACCGGTTTCTCGCTGGCAGCGTGACTTGACTGACTCCACCGTGCTGCGCACCCTCGGCGTCGGTTTTGCGCACAGCATGATCGCCTACCAGTCATTGAGCAAAGGCCTCAATAAACTCGAAGCCAATGCGCAAAAGTTAAACGATGATCTAGAAAATAGCTGGGAAGTTCTTGCTGAGCCAATCCAGACTGTAATGCGTCGTTATGGCATTGAAAACCCCTATGAAAAACTCAAAGAAATGACGCGTGGCAAAGGTATTAATCGTGAAGACATGCACGCCTTTATCAAAACATTGGAAATCCCCGAAGAAGCTCGCCAACGTTTGCTTGAACTAACACCGCAGAATTATATTGGTAATGCCGTACAACAAGCCAGAAACATCTAAAAACTGACCCGAGAATATTTCGGGTCAGTTTTTCTCTAAATGTTAAATATGACAGACAACATTCAGATTATCACTACAGACTGGAAGCAAAGCCGTCAGGAATTAGTACAAATAAGGACTAGTGTGTTCATTGAAGAACAACTTGTACCAGCTGAACTCGAATGGGATGAATTTGATGAGCAATCTACTCATTTCCTGGCCTTTTACGATGATAATCCAATAGCCACTGCCCGCCTAAAACCTGATGGACAAATAGGAAGAATGGCGGTAATAAGAAATTATCGTAACAGAGGTATTGGTACAAAATTACTGACAACCGTATTATTACGGGCTACAAATACTGGCTACAGCATGGTTTACATACATGCTCAAAATCAAGCCATCGATTTTTATAAAAAATTTAATTTTATTCATAATGGCACTGAATTCATGGATGCAGGAATAGTGCACAGAGCTATGTATAAGCTACTAAATAATAACTAACACTATGCCTAAAATACCCGCCCTGCCATTCTGCGAAGACATCCCGAGCCATTTCATACTGGGAGAAACCAAAGCTGAAATACAGCTCAGCCATGCTGAAGAAAACCGCAATGCAGCCTTATCACTTGCCAGTCAGGCTCGTTTCAATATTAATATTTTTACACAGGACATGGATGACGCTATTTACAACAATAATGAGTTCGAAGAACATGTTTTTAATCTTGCAACTCGTCATCCAAGTGCAAAAATACGTATTCTTGTACAAGATTCATCATCTGCAGTAAAAAAAGGACACCGCCTAATTCGAATCACTCAAAAGCTAACCAGTTCTATTTTTATCCACAATCCACCAGAAATACACAGAAGTGATAAAAGTGCATTTTTAACAGTTGATGGTGTTGGCTTGTTATACAGAGTAAATGCTGGAAAATATAATTACGAAGCTTCAGTTAATTTCATGTCTCCTCAACGAGCTAGAAAACTTGATGAGTTTTTTGATAAAGCCTGGGGACACAGCACACGCGATCAAAAAGTTCGACGACTTGCCGTTTAAATCTTACTTTCACATAAAACAGTCTGAGCAGCCATCAGATAGTTGCCCTGCGCGCAATCAACACCCAAATCCTTAAGAATATTGAGCGTCTCTTCATTTTCCACCCATTCAGCAATAGTTTTTAAATCCATAGCTTCGGCAACCTGCTGAATTGATTTGACCATTGCCTTATCAATTTCATCTTTACTAATATCTCTAACAAATGAGCCATCAATTTTTAAATAATCCACGGGCAGAGATTTTAGATAAGTAAAGGAGCTCAAACCACTACCAAAATCATCCAACGAAAATTTACAGCCATGTTGTTTGAGCTCGTCAATAAAGAAAACAGCCTGAGTCAAATTACTAATTGCAACCGTCTCTGTTATCTCAAAACAAATTCGGTCCAGAGACACTTTATACTTCTCTTGTTCTGAATAGATAAACTCAAGCAAACTATGATCGCTCAAAGAGTCTCCAGACAAATTAACAGCCACCATGCTCATCGGAATATTAGACTGCTCTATCTCACACTGAGCCATCAATTGAAAAACATGGGTAATTACCCAACGGTCAATTGATATCATCAAATTAAAACGCTCTGCTGCGGGCAAAAATGCTCCAGGAAGAATGATTGATCCATCTTCGCCAATCATCCGTATCAACACTTCAATATGCTCTATGTCACCGCTTTCAAGATTAACAATATTCTGATAGTACAAACAGAAACGATCTTCTTCCAGTGCTTTGGTAATTCTTGCAGTCCAGTGCATTTCACCATGTCGGCGAGATACAACCACATCCGACTCTTCATAGACATGAACGCGATTTCTTCCCGCATCCTTGGCCGCGTAACAGGCGACATCCGCTGAACTCAATATATGAGACATATTTGAATTTTCAGCATCAATGGCAACCACACCAATACTAACGCCGATCTCAAAAGTTTTATCTTCCCAGACGAAGCGGAAACCTTTGATTTGTTCACGAATTTTATCGGCAATGACAACTGACTTTTCAAGGCTGCAGTTTTCGAGCAAAACACCAAACTCATCACCACCGAGCCTGGCGACAACATCACCACTGCGCAATATTTTATTAAATAGTAATGGTAATTGCTGAAGTAACTCATCACCCGCTATATGGCCGCAAGTATCATTCACAATCTTGAACTGATCAAGATCGAGATAGAGCAACACATGATGTCTGCCCTCATGCTTAACATTAATCAGGGCATCCTGCAGATGACTTTCAAATTTTCGCCTGTTATACAGTCCTGTCAAAGCATCATGACTCGCCTGATAAGACAACTGGCGCGTCAGTGTTCGCGTGTGGCTTACATCCTGAATCACCACAACCGCACCCAGCAAATCGCCTGATACATTTTTCATTGGTGCAACAGATGCCTCGATGGCGATCAGGCTCGAACCCTCATTAATCAAAGAAGATTGCTCTGGAAGCTCAATAATACCGACTTTTTTAAAGCACTCGTCTACCGGGTCGAAGTTCAATCGTTCTGATGATTCATCAACAATGTTCATCACCTCTATAAAAGGTTTGCCAACTAATTTTTCACGTGTACTTTCCAACAATTTTTCAGCAGCCGGATTAACGAATGTTAATATACCTTTTTGATCTACCGTCAATACTGAGTCAGTAATCGAGTGCAGAGTTACTTCCGCCATCTCTTTTTCTATCATCAGCGCAATTTCTGATGTTGATACTTTATCCAGCGCATCAACCAGTGCCTCCTGTTGATCCAGCACTGACTCAATTGCATGATTAATAAAACGCCCTAAATAACCAAATTCATCCTGTCGGGAGTCATTAAATCGAACCGATTCATCACCCAACGTAAAACGCTTGGCTGATTCCAACATGGAAATAAAAGGTCGCGTTAGTATGATATGCAAAACGTGTCGCAAAAAGAAACCAAATAGAAGGATGCCAACACCAATGCTCAGCAGCATATTCTTTCGAATTTCAGCGACCGTTTTTTGTTTACTGGTGAAATAAACCTTGATACTAAATCGATGCATAGTATTGGTATCAGCATTATTATCAGTTCCAATATATTCAAAATCATGATATTCGAATTCATCGTCATCAATATTACGAATACCGAACTCAATCGTTTCTTCACTGCCAATAATGGATACAGCATTAAAACCAATGCTTTCCTGGAAGAAATTAATTTTCTCAGTTAATTCTTTATTTGCGACCTCCAAATATCCATCAGCAGACTTAATTATTTCTTCCAGCTCGTGCGCCAATAAATACGTATTACTTTCACGCTTTATGTCAGTTTCACTCTCGGCCTGATTTATAAAGTGAATTGCAATAATCAGGCTGATTAGTACAAGCACCCAAAACATGATTCCTGCAATGCGTGCGGGAAGCTTAGGTTGAAAAGGTAGGTTATTCGGCTCCATCGATATTGTTATATTACTTAAAACCTAACCACCTGATGGCCAAATATACGGGGCAGACACCACTGACACCGGCTCCAAGTACAGCAAATCCGATAAACCAGGGGAAAAACCAGAGCATGTCAATATTGTATTCATGTACGGCTATGTAGCTGGCAAGCACAACAACAGCGAGAGAAATTCTTAACATGCGGAATGCTTCAAAATTTAACCGGGGTGCTTTATTGTATTTCAACAACCCAGGCTCAAGTTCAACTTTGCTGATCTTTTGTGACAATATTGGCAATGTGAATCCTGTAATACCCTCAAGCAGCAGAACTACGACCAATACATAAATCATGGCATTCGACTCAATATACAGCGCCGTCAGTATACACAGACCTGTGATAAACAAATAAACACGATCACTCATTTCAATACTCTCTAATTATTGTCGATTTATTTTTCCTGATGACGTGCATACGCTTAACAGCATCGAAAACGTCTATCATCTTCTGAGTATATTGTATTTTCTGGATATTACGAGCTAACTCCAGCACAATTCCTAATTAAATCAGGTCCTTGATAAATAAAACCGGTATATACCTGAACCAAAGAGGCACCCAGTTGCATTTTTCTTCTGGCATCTTCGACAGAAAACACGCCCCCAGCAGCGATAACGGGGATTTTTCCATCCAGCCCGACCACCAGTTTTTCAAGCACATGATCTGACACTTGACTTAATGGTCTTCCACTCAAGCCTCCCTGTTCTTTTGCCTGAGCCAGATCATGCAATCCTTCACGCGAATTAGTGGTATTGGTTGCGATAACAGCATCAATCTTTAGTCGAATAAATGTCTGAGCCAGCTCGGCAATCTCGCTGTCATCAAGATCCGGTGCAATCTTGACGGCCAGTGGTACATATTTACCATGAACATCTTCTAAGCGAGACTGCTCCTGTTTTAAGCTAGAAAGTAGTTTCTCCAATTCTTCACCATGCTGTAAATCTCGTAAGCCAGGTGTATTCGGTGATGAAATATTGATCGTGACATAGTCAGCATAAGAATAAACTTGAGTTAGAGCCGAGAGATAGTCATCGACCGCATGCTCAAGTGAAGTGTCACGATTTTTACCTATGTTGATACCCAGCACACAGTTTCGCTGACTTCGTTTTACATTATCAATCAACGACTCAACACCGTGATTATTAAAACCCATGCGATTGATAATTGCCTCATCGGCTTCAAGCCGAAACAATCTAGGCCTGGGATTACCCGGCTGAGCACGTGGTGTCACCGTACCTATTTCGACAAAACCAAAACCACAGGCGGCAAGCGCATCGATGTGCTCACCGTTTTTATCCAGACCTGCAGCCAGGCCGACGGGATTTAAAAACTCGATACCCATCACCGTTACAGGTGCTTTAACTGGCTTACCAAGAAATAATTTCAGCAAACCCAATTTATTAGCCAGATCCATTAAACGTAAAGAAACGGTATGCGCTGTTTCAGGTTCTAATACAAAAAGTAGCTTTCGAACTATGGAATAAAAATTCATTCTTATCTCACTTAGATTCAATGTGTTGAATAATTAACTGCAGGGTTTTACGACCACGAAACTCATTCACGTCCATACGATAAATCATTTTTATTGATGACTCACCTGCTTGCAGAACATCCGCACCCTGATTAAACGCGATCGCTTCAACCTCTTGACCGCTGACATTATGGCGCAACTTAAGTTTTAGATGTTTCTCGCCGACGATGCGCCAATCGACAACATCAAACTCATCGTCAAATAAGGGCTCAGAAAAACACTGCCCCCAGGGGCCTGCAAAACGCAGGGTTTCGGCCAGCGGCAAACTCAATTCACCCGATAGCAAACCGCCATCAGTTTCGATGACCTTATCCAAAAAGCGTTTACCTAAACTAACTTCAATCTGTTCAGAAAATGCACTGGTAAATTGTTCGAGATCCGATTTATTCAAACTCAGGCCTGCGGCCATAGCATGACCACCAAATTTTTGTACCATTGCCGGATATTTTGTTGCAATCGCATCCAGTACATCGCGTATATGCACGCCCGGTATCGAGCGCGCAGAACCTTTAACTTCATCGCCGCCGGCATCGGCAAAAGCAATCACCGGGCGATGATATTTTTCTTTGACTCGGGAAGCCAATAAACCCACAACGCCCTGATGCCAGTCCTCGTCGTACAGACAAAGTCCGGCCTGTAGTTTTTCCTGATCCAGTTTGGCCAATAAACCTTCCATAACGGTCATCGCCTGAGCCAGCATATCGCCTTCAATTTCCTTGCGCTGCTGATTCATGTCATTGAGCATTTTTGCATAATGCATGGCCTGATCAAAATCATCGGTGAGCAGGCATTCAATACCAACCGACATATCATCCAGACGTCCGGCAGCATTCAATCTGGGGGCCACCGCAAAACCAAAATCCTGAGTGGTACAGGCATTCATGTTTTTACCCGAAATTTCAAGCAGAGCGCGAATGCCCTCACAACATTGAGCCTTGCGAATTCGGTGCAGACCCTGTTCGACTAGTAGCCGATTATTTTTATCCAGTGGCACAACATCGGCCACCGTACCCAGGGCAACAAGATCCAGTAACACGGCCATATTGGGTTCTGTGCGCTGTTCATTAAACCAGTCTCTTGAGCGCAACTCGGCACGAACCGCGAGCATGACATAGAAAGCCACACCGACACCTGCCATCATTTTACTGGGGAACTCACAGCCCTGCTGATTGGGATTCACAATCGCATCAGCATCAGGCAACACCACTCCCTGTAGATGATGATCCGTGACCACAACTTTTATATTTTCCTGTTTGGCTTTGGCTACGCCATCAATACTGGAGATGCCGTTATCAACGGTGACGATTAAATCCGGTGACATTTTCTTGGCCAGCAAAACAATTTCTGGCGTCAATCCATAACCATATTCAAAACGATTGGGCACCAGATAGTTGATTTTATCCGCACCCATAGAACGTAAGGCGCGCACCATCAAGGCGGAACTGGTCGCACCATCAGCATCAAAGTCACCGACTATAACCACCGACTGATTATTCATCACGGCATCAGCAATCAATGGCGCTGCCTGATCAACACCTTTTAGCCGTTTAAAATCCAGCAGGCCGGTAATCGAATAATCCAGCTGATCACAGCTTTCAATACCACGGTTTGCATAAATCCGTTTCAGCAACGGATTTAAATCACTTGCCTGCAACTCTGCAGATATTTCAGAGCACTTACTGATAACACTGACATCATTCATAAGTTTTGATATGGTTTTCTATTTTTTTATTACGGAAAAACCTGAAGCGATTGTGACTGGCAATCTGATAACAAACACCATTACAGGCATGCAGATTAACTTTAATTTTATTCTTCATTGCCCAGGCTAAAAGTGGTTCAAGCCAACTGGCATATAATTCATTAAAACTCGATTGCCACTCCATAACATCGCCATAACAGGTCACGTTAAACAAATCATCGAGCACCAATAAATTATTTTCCTGATTAGAAACCTGCTCAATAAAAGTTTTTACACCAGACATCGAATGGTAATTCAAATTATTTAAAGTAGACAAACCCTTAAGCAGAGGGTGCTGGCTATAAACTTCCATCGACTGTAACTCAGACCGATCAGGCAAAGCGCCCTCCCCCCAAAGCCAAACACCATTAACTGGTAATTTATTATTCTGTTCACGTTGCGCATTAACCTGACTTTGGAACATCAACATCTGCACCTCGTTCATAAACTTTTTCCAGAACAGGGCATCCTCACCTTCTGGCATAAATGAATAAACATTGCGGCTGATCACTTCATTCAGGGGCGTGGTGGAAACTTTTTCATGATCGCTAATATTTAAAAACCATCTGTCCTTATCTGCCATTAAAAAACGTATGCCGTCGTCTTTGAAATGCGCGTTTAATTCTTCAAGCAAACTTTCAGATTCCTGCTGCGTCAAATCAAGTCCGTGGGTATCTCTTAGAATGGCATGATCCATATCGGCCTGAAGATGAACCGGATCAACATGAAACCAAAAACCGTGCTCGGTATATTGACCACTCGCCAATAAAGACAAAGCCGCAGCAGGAAACGGTTTAGACTGATCCAGCGCAAACAGGCTGTCGAGCACTTCATGAAAACTTTTTTGTTTAGTTGTCTGTTGATCTGCTCTGGCTAAAAATGCAATTAAAGCATGGATAGATTTACTATCGAGACGATCTATATCGGGGAGAGGACCACACAGGCCGGGGATAACAAGATCAAGCTGCGTCAATTTTTCGCCTGATTTCAAACAAAGAAATACCAGTGGCAACTGAAACATTGAGACTTTCTACACTGCCACGCATGGGAATGTAAATCAGCTCATCACAATTCTCACGGGTCAATCTACGCATGCCTTTTTCTTCTGCGCCCATGACCAATGCCATGCGCTTAGTAGCACTAATGTCGTAAAGGCTGTTATCGGTTTCACCGGCAGTACCAACAATCCAGACATCATTATCGTGCAGTAACTCCATCGCACGAGCGAGATTAGTCACCTGTATAAATGGCACTGTATCTGCAGCACCACAGGCAACTTTTCGAACTACTGCGGTAATGCCGGGGCTACGATTTTTACAAACAATCACGGCATCAACACCAGCGGCATCTGCTGAACGCAAACAGGCACCAATATTATGCGGATCCTGGACTTCATCGAGAATCAGCAGCAACAAGTCACCTTGCTTGCTTACGATATCTTCCAACGCCGTCTGCTTTGTTTTCATAACACGTAAATCAGCCGCTACGCCCTGATGACTACCATCATCACATTTTTTTTTCATTTTATCTGCTGAGATAGCCTGTACGGAA
>JAOUKV010000060.1 GCA_029882355.1 Gammaproteobacteria bacterium
GTTGCTTCCGTAAACGGTAATACTTTGTTGTCGGTTCTTTCAGCACGTGCTTATCAATAGATTCAGTGATATCCCGATACTGTGCTTTTGTACCAAGACTTTCCTTAATACTGCTAACAAAACCACGTCCACCGATTGCAATGCTTTGCGTCCAGGCATCATCACGTTGCATATTATTTAATGCTAGTGCCTCATCAATCCAGCCGCGATGTAGTTCTTGTAGATCAGAAAATTTAGAAACACCAAATAAATCCATCAGCATTTGTTTGTCGATGACAGTATAACGTTCAGTTGGAAATTGAATTTCACGAAACCCACAGCTAACCCAATCGCGAGGATGTTTCACAGCACCGGCTCTTACCATATTAAGATCGATATACACCATACACCGTGCAAGATATTCATCAGTATCCACTGCCGTCGCATGATAGCGATCTTCCCAATACGCACCTTTGCGACCTTTACGTTGATTGTATTCCTGTGCCGTACGACCGGCGATGAGTTGCATGCTTTGCGTAATTTCACCCTTACCCTGATCATGCACCAGCAAATGAATATGGTTCGACGTCACCATATAATTCAATACGCATAACCTATAACGCTTTTTCGCTTCGAATAACCAATAACGCCAGCGCTGGCGGTCTTTTACAAATTTGAGTAGAAATTCTTTCTGGTGACAACGATGTGTGATGTGCCAGACATGGCCGGGTATAAAGTAACGATTTGCGCGTGGCATGATGTTTCCTCCATAAAACTATCATTTCATCCTTAAAATAGGCCATTTAAGCCTTAATTTGGCCTATATTTTAACTCTTTTTATATTTATATCAATAGCTTACGTGGGTCAGACCCCGCACTCCCCGCACTCATCATTTCTCAAAATAATCTCTTTAAATCAACTAGTTAACTATTCTATTTCTATAAAATAAGCGGAATTTCGCTTGATTTTTAACGCCAAAGTGCCGATATTAACAAGTGACGGGTAAATCCTGTTATGTGCCTGATATGTTCCCTTCCAGCGGTGGGCCAGAGTATCAGGAAACTTGACATCTCAGGGTCCGTCACCCTAAATCCAGATGGTGGAATGTATGAAAAAGTCATTATTCGAATCAAACCCCTATTTACAGAATCCACAAAAATACCGTGATTCACTCATAACCAGTGTTTCCAGCTCCACCGCGATCGAAACCGGTGCCAGTGTCGAATCTATCAACCAGCAAATTAGCGATGCAGCTAACCGAACTAAACATGCTAGCGCGAAGAAGCGCTAATCGAATTCTCGATCATCTCAGCAAATAGCTTTTCCATCGGCGCATAATTACGGTCCATCCCCATCTGTACCGCAGCAAAATAATCCGACTTCTCTGCCCCACTAATTAAACTAAAATCCAGCACAGGCAAACCAGCCTGCAAAGCCATAATACTAACCAATAGTCGCGAGCACCTGCCGTTTCCTTCACGAAAAGGGTGAATCAACACCAACTCGGTATGCACTTCGGCAAGCGCTTTGACAATCTGCTCACGTTCATCAAAATTACAGGGTGTGTATTTCGCCAGTTGTTCAAGCTCAAACTTCTGCATTAATTTCGGGATCTGAGCAGCCATGGCAAATGAAAAATCACCTTTACTGATATTGACGCTACGGTATTGTCCAGC
>JAOUKV010000049.1 GCA_029882355.1 Gammaproteobacteria bacterium
CCAACGGCTGTTTTTCCCAGACATCCTCACAAATGGCTATACCAAATTTCACACCACCAAACTCGACCACTGTACTCTGTGAGCCTGCGCTAAAATAACGCGCCTCATCGAACACCGAATAATTAGGCAATGCCTGTTTGTTATAGGTGGCGATACGCTCACCATTGCGTAGCCAGACCGCCGAGTTATAACGCTTCTGACCGACATATTCGGGCAAGCCCAGCAGCACATCGATATCTTTTAGTTGCGACTGAATACGCGCCAGCTCAGCCTCGACCTGCATGACAAAACCGGGACGATACAGCAGGTCTTCCGGCGGATAGCCCACCAGCGCCAGCTCGGGGAACATCACCAGATCAGCGCCCTTTTTCTGGGCGACCTGTGACAGGCTGATGATCCTGTCGGCATTGCCCCTGATGTCGCCGACAAGAAAATTATCCTGTACCATGGCAACTCTTACGGTTTTCTTCATCTATAGAACCTAATTAGCTATTGTATGACTGATGATGTTGAGTAAACTTTTAATCAAACTGAAATTTTATCAGAGAGCGACACAGTAAATGCAAACTATCTTTCTCATGATCATTGAAATAAAAACGCACTAGATAAACCAGTCATTTTCCGTAGTCTCATCATTACAGACTTTGTACTCTTAACAGGCAATTCAGGCACTAAATTTCCTCTATACAATGAATACAGCAAGCCAAAATATTTTAAACCATATTCACTCTAGCTCAGGCTGGCATCGTCTTCGCCTATTTAATTATTATCGAGGGACACTGGCATTATTTTTTATTACAATTTATCTAAATGACTGGATAGATTTATTTGCTTCACACAAAGACTTTCAGCCAATTTTGTTTCTTAGTGCTTCTATATTCTATTTCTGCTCATTCTTTGCTTTCATCCTCGGTATTCAACGTCAAAAACCCAGCATCAAAACACAAACAATAATACAGACTTGTATCGATATAATTGTCATCGTTACCATAACTCATGCATTCGGCGGAATAAAATCAGGCCTTGGCATGCTACTTATTATCAATATATCCCTAAGCGGCTTATTCTTACCTAAGCGACTCACGCTCTTATTTGCCGCGGCAACAACACTGACCATTCTCACCGATCAAATATATTCACAATTGATTACACCAGATTTTCAAGCTTCCTTTATGCAAGCGGGTATTCTGGGAATGCTTATTTTCACCTTTGCTTTCATGGCATCGAACTTTTCCAAACAACTACGTGATACAGAGCAACTCGCCGATGAACAGGGACGTGAACTGGAAACAGCAACTCAACTGAGTGAACACATAATACACAGCATGAGAACCGGCATCATTGTACTCTCACCAAACGGCAACATACTGATGTCGAATAATGCTGCTGAAAACCTTCTGGGCAATATAAAACTGCCCGCGAACACCTCATTAAAGAATATTGCACCCGACTTGTTCCAACGTTTTGTTGAATGGCAACTCAACTTCGAACACGCACAACAAACACCTATTCAACAAAGCCATGGCTTACCCGATATACAACCGGGATTTAGTGCTATTGAAAAAGATAAAAGAACGCAGGGACAAACTCTTGTCTTTCTGGAGGATGCCAGCCAACTTAATCAGCGTTTTCAACAAGTCAAACTAGCTTCAGTAGGACGTTTAACGGCCAGCATTGCTCACGAAATTCGAAACCCACTGGCTGCAATTCAACACGCCTCCCAGTTACTGGAAGAATCGTCCGAGAACCCTGATGATTTGAAATTAGCTCGCATTATTACTACTCACACCCAACGCATTAATGATGTTGTTAAAAATGTTTTACAACTCTCTCGAAAACAGTACTACAACCCCGAAGTTGTTAATTTAAAGAATTGGTTAGTTCAATTTAAAAATGAGTTCTGCCCCTCCAACGGAATAAACGAGAATCAGATAGACATCAACATTCAACCTGAGTCAATATCCGTATTATTTGACCCGGAACAGCTCTATCAAGTTTTCTGGAATTTATGTAGCAACGCGATCAATCACTCTGGCATAGATACACAGCAGCTCTCTATTAAATTGCATGGCCAGCTATCTGACGAAGCCGAGCAGGTTTATATTGATATTATCGATAACGGCCTGGGCATCAATGAAGATATCGCCGCTCATATATTTGAACCCTTTTACACTACCAGTACGCAAGGCACTGGGCTTGGGCTCTATATTATCAAGGAAATCGTAGAAAATAATCGTGCTAAGATCAAGCAGATTGAACAAACACATAATGGCGGTTGCTTCAGAATTTACTTTATGAAAACTGACAGTAAAAACTCAACAGGCCTAAAAGACAGTGACACAATGGATATACAAGTATAAATATGCCTATGAAACGCGTGCTTATCATTGATGATGAGCCTGATATTTGTGAGTTAATCGAAATCACTCTTATGCGTATGGGTTTTCAAACCCAATCGGCGTATACCGTTGCTGATGCCCGTTCTTTGCTCAAAAAAGAAACCTTTGATTTATGCCTGACTGATATGCGCCTCCCCGATGGTAATGGCATTGAGCTGGTGCAGCATGTACAAAATAATTACCCAGCACTACCTATTGCCGTTATCACCGCACACGGCAATATGGAATCAGCCGTTAAAGCACTTAAAGCGGGAGCTTTTGACTTTGTTTCTAAACCTGTCGATATTCATATTTTGCGCAACCTGGTTTCGTCAGCAACAAAATCAACCGCTGGTGAGCAAAACACCGGAAAAACTACAATCACTGGGCAATCCAACACAGTAAAACAATTACTCAAACATATCGAAAAACTTGCCCGAAGTCAGGCTCCCGTTTTTATTCATGGTGAATCTGGCTCAGGCAAAGAGCGTGCGGCCAAAATGATCCACGAACAGGGTAGTCGCGCTGATGCCCCCTTTGTACCAGTGAACTGTGGCGCGATTCCAGCTGAACTCATGGAAAGTGAATTTTTTGGGCATATCAAGGGCAGTTTTACCGGCGCAAATGCCGATAAACAAGGGCTGTTTCAGGCGGCTGATGGCGGCACACTTTTCCTTGATGAGATAGCCGAGTTACCTATGAACATGCAAGTCAAACTGCTGCGCGCCATTCAGGAAAAGGCCATTAGACCTGTGGGTACCTCGCACGAAATCCCGGTGGATGTGCGCATACTCAGTGCCAGCCACAAAGACCTTGCCGCACAGGTTAAAGATGGTCTTTTCCGAGAAGATTTATACTATCGAATCAATGTTATTGACTTGTCCGTTCCCAGTCTCAGGGAACGCGTTGAAGACATTCCTCTGCTCGTCGAACAAATACTGCAAGCTCTCGCTGAAAAGTCAGGACTGACATCGGCTCCGGCACTCGACCGAAGCGCGCTATCAACGCTAATGGACTATCAATTCCCGGGTAATATCCGTGAACTGGAGAATATTCTGGAACGAGCACTGGCAATGGCCGAGAACGACGTCATCACACTCGATGATCTGCGCCTAAAACCCAGGCAGGCACTGGAGACAGAAGAAACAACGAACACCATAAATCTCGCCGGACAGGAAAAAAACACCATCATGCAGGCACTGGAAGAAACCCGCTGGAACAAAACCGCCGCCGCAAAACGTTTAGGCCTCAGCCTGAGACAACTCCGATACCGTTTGGAAAAAATGAATATTGGCTAAATCACCATTGATTATTGGTAAGCACTTATGCAAATGATTGTCATTCTCGACACAATGTATAACAAAATTGTCACTTTTTTACATTTTTGACATATTGATAATTTCACTAAAAAATCAACAATTACGTAAGCCTCTGTTTTATAGAATTTTTTTATTTTTTAAGATATTGGCACAACAACTGCTTTGTATATTACAATCCCGAAAAGATGGGGTTTTAAATAAACAAAATAACAACCCATTACATACTTTTACTTATAAAGAGAAACTATTATGAAAAAAGTCCAACAAGGTTTTACACTAATCGAGCTGATGATCGTTGTCGCCATCATCGGTATTCTGGCAGCGATTGCAGTACCTGCTTATTCTGAATATGTAGCAACATCAAAAGGTGGTGCTGGTATGAAGGCTGTAGGTAGCTACATCACCAAACTACAGGCGTGTATTCAGACAGACATTGGCTGCGCAGGTCTTGGCGGTGAAGTGACTGGTCAAACCAACCTCACAATTACACCTAACCCTCCAGTGAAAGATGCAGCAGCTAATTTGGTATTTGATAATGGTTGTATAGTTACAGCATCTGTAGCGGCTAATGGTGCCACTACATATACTGCTACCAACAGCGCTACCGGTAGTGCTACTGGCGCACAATGCCAGAAGGGTGCCGGCCTCTAATAAGGTTATCAGCACTTAAAAAAACCCCGCTTATGCGGGGTTTTTTTTGCCTAAAATTAACCAACCCTAGTGATTCGACCACTTAAAGCTGGCGCGGCAGTGAAACAACAAGCAAAATACACACTTTATTGTATTCGGTTTATCGTTTCATCATAAAATAACTACCACTAACACGATATAGACTCTAGATTGCTAGATAATTTCTGCTATAAAGCCCAATATGCCTAAACGGCTGTCTTATATTAGCCATTGCGTGAGGAATACAACATGAAAAATAACCATTCGAATAACGGCTTCACCTTAATTGAACTTATGATTACGGTTGCCATTGTAGGAATACTGTCTGCAATTGTGATACCCGCATTTGTCAGTTATACCGAGGACGCTGACAAAGGAGCTGTGACTCATAACGCACAGAGTCTGGCTGTCGCAGAAGAAAATTTTTTCTACGAGAATGATACCTATCTAGCAGGTACTTATATCGCTGGCGTGGGGAGCATTTTATCAGATGCACTCGGATGGAAACCTACGGGGGATCATGATTTATACAAATATGCCGTTACCGCCGGCCCATGTGGCAATATCACTAAATGTTATACCGTTACCGTCAAGCTAATTAGCGATCCTACAAGGGTGAGCCATACCATATCGGGCCCCTAAGCTCATAAATTAAAACCACAATAAAAAACTCGGAAATCCGGGTTTTTTATTGTGGTTTTAATTTACTGATTACATATTTAAACGTGACAATTTGATCAATTTTCGTCTATGCTTTACCGGTATGAAATTTCACTACGTTTTTCTACCGGAAATCGTCATAACCTCTAAAATAACGGAATAATTAATTCACTTATGTCTGCAGAACCACGTCTACAAGGTCTTTCACGCAAGCTGGTCAATGATGGCTTAATTGATGAAGAAAAAGCAATCCAGGCCATAAAAGGTGCTCGCGAAGAGAAAATAACCTTTACTCAATATCTGGTTGATCACAAAATATTGACGGCGAAGAGAATTGCCATGGAAGCTTCCGTGGAATTTGGCCTGCCTGTATTCGACCTTGATGCCATCGATATGGAGGCTATTCCGAGGGATCTAGTTGATAATAAACTCATAGAAAAGCATCACGCTCTACCCCTGTTCAAACGCGGTAACCGCTTATATATCGGTATTTCTGACCCAACAAATCTTGCCGCTATTGATGATATCAAATTTCAAACAGGCAGTAATACCGAGGCCGTACTGGTGGAAGTTGATAAACTCTCCAAGGTTATCGAAAAAATGCTGGATGCAGACGACGGCATGGATGACATGCTGGACGAAGGGCTAGATGACCTTGACTTTGAAGATACTGATGCAGACAAAAATCAAGATGATGATGCAGGTTCAAGCATTGATGACACACCAGTGGTTAAATTCATCAATAAAATGCTGCTCGACGCTATTAAAAAAGGCGCCTCTGATCTTCACTTTGAACCCTACGAAAAACGATACCGCGTGCGCTTTCGTATCGACGGGATGCTACGTGAGGTCGCATCCCCTCCAATTGGCCTGAGCATGAAAATGGCCGCTCGTCTCAAAGTTATGTCGAAAATGGATACCTCCGAAAAACGTGTACCACAGGACGGGCGTATCAAGCTAAAGATTTCGAAAAATAAAGCCATCGATTTTCGTGTTAATACCTGCCCAACGTTATTTGGCGAAAAAGTGGTAATGCGTATTCTGGACCCTTCCAGTGCTTCTCTCGGTATCGACATGCTGGGTTATGAACCTGACCAGAAAGAGCTCTATATGAATGCCCTGTCCAATCCCTATGGCATGATTCTAGTTACCGGTCCCACCGGCAGTGGTAAAACCGTATCGTTATATACCGGCCTGAACATTCTGAACAAAGAAGACACCAATATTTCAACCGCCGAGGATCCGGTAGAAATCAACCTGGAAGGCATTAATCAGGTTAACGTTAACGAAAAAACAGGCATGACTTTTGAAGCCGCGTTACGCGCCTTCCTGCGTCAGGATCCTGACATCATCATGGTTGGTGAGATTCGAGACCTGGCCACCGCTGAGATTGCAATCAAAGCGGCACAAACTGGTCATATGGTGATGTCGACCTTACATACTAATGATGCTCCACTAACTCTGGCCCGTCTGGTTAACATGGGTGTACCTCCCTTCAATAT
>JAOUKV010000061.1 GCA_029882355.1 Gammaproteobacteria bacterium
GCTGCTTTCATAGCTGCGCAGATGTCGTCATAACTCGCGTCTTTGTTCAATTCGACAGTTAAGTCAACGACTGATACATCAGAAGTTGGTACGCGAAAAGCCATACCGGTCAATTTACCGTTCAATTCAGGAAGGACAACACCTACTGCCTTGGCAGCTCCGGTAGAAGAAGGAATAATGTTTTCCAGAATTCCGCGGCCACCGCGCCAGTCTTTTTGTGAAGGACCGTCAACGGTTTTCTGAGTAGCAGTAGCAGCATGTACGGTTGTCATCAAGCCACGTTTGATGCCGAAGTTATCATTCAATACCTTGGCGATTGGTGCCAGGCAGTTTGTCGTACAAGAGGCAGCAGAAACAATGCTCTGACCAGCATACGTGTCGTGGTTGACACCATAAACAAACATTGGCGTACTGTCTTTTGAAGGCGCAGATTGAACAACCTTTTTAGCACCGGCTTCGATATGTTTTTGACAAGTTTCTTCGGTCAAGAAAAAACCTGTACATTCAAGAACGATATCTGCATTAACATCACCCCATTTCAGATTTGAGGGGTCACGCTCAGCTGTTAGGCGAATCTTCTTGCCATTTACAATCAGATTGCCGTTATCCACAGACACTTCACCATCGAAACGACCGTGAACAGAATCATAATTCAGCATATACGCAAGATAGTCCGCATCCAAAAGATCATTGATTGCGACTACTTCCATATCAGGAAAGTCTTTTGAGATTGCACGGAACGCCATGCGACCAATACGGCCGAAACCATTAATACCGACTTTAATAGCCATTTTCTTTCTCCAAAAGTTTAATAAAAAATCTTTTTAATAATTATTTACAGAACTTCTTTAACCGCTTTCACAACATTTTCAACGGTGAAGCCAAAGTGTTTAAATAGATCTCCCGCTGGCGCTGATTCACCAAAGCGGTCAAGACCAATCACTTTGCCATTTAGGCCTGCATACTTATACCAGCTAGCGGTAACGCCTGCTTCGACAACAACACGCTTGGTAACTCCGGCAGGAAGAACCGATTCCTGATAGGCGGCATCTTGTGACTCAAAGGCATCAACCGATGGCATGGATACGACACGAATATTTTTGTCGGAAAGTTCTGCTGCCGCCTTCGTGGCTAGCTCTACTTCTGAACCGGTTGCAATGATAATCGCGTCCGGAGAACCACTGCAATCTTTCAGAATGTAGCCACCACGAGCAATATTGGCGATTTGATTTGCATCTCGGTTCTGGTGAGCCAATCCTTGACGACTAAAGATCAGACAAGAAGGACCAGTGTCTTTTTCAACAGCGGATTTCCAGGCGACAGCGGTTTCCACAGCATCACACGGACGCCACACACTCATATTTGGAATCAAACGCAAGGTCGCAGTTTGCTCAACTGGTTGATGTGTTGGGCCATCCTCACCCAGACCAATCGAATCATGGGTATAAACAAATATAGAACGCTGCTTCATCAATGCCGCCATGCGCAGGGCGTTACGTGCATATTCTGAGAACATTAGGAAGGTGCCGCCAAATGGAATAAACCCACCATGTAACGCGACGCCATTCATGATCGCTGACATGCCAAATTCGCGCACACCGTAAGAAAGGTAGTTACCGTCGGTTACTGTGTTGG
>JAOUKV010000050.1 GCA_029882355.1 Gammaproteobacteria bacterium
TAGCATACCGAGTTCATCCTTACCTGAGAAGCCGTACATATCTGATGATTTTCCACTCGCCAGATTCTTAGCCAATTCGGTTAATCTATGCACTGGATTGATTACAGTACGGCACGCAAACAATAGGCCCATGGGTACGACAATCAGTCCACTCAATATTAAAACAACAAATATTGCTTCTTTAAATGTCGCAATACTACTGGACAAATTTGCTTTATCCAGGCCGAAGGTAACATACAAATCATTGTCATTCTCGAGCTTTAGTGGGAACATAACTGCAAAATAATCATCTGCATGCATAAAATGCGTTCCTTCACCATGATTACCCTCTGCATTCATGGCATCAGAAATATTGTCAACAACCATTGTTGTCTGTTCACCAAATGCTAGATTATGCCCTTTGCCAACTAGAATATAATTTAGACCTTCTTTTTTAAACTGGTCATATATGATCATATTACTACCAGTTTTAACTGAAACATCCTTCGCAAAATCTTCATCTAGAACGTAAGCGATATACAACCATGCCATAATCCTGGGCACCTGCGTATCGGGCGTCATTATTGGAAATTGCGCCATCAATATAAGATCTTTTCCATTATTACTTAAACGATAGTAAGGTCCCTGCCTGGAATCAGCCCCACCTTTTGTTGGACTTATAGGGAACTTATAGTTCGGAGAATTTATTCCCGTATCACCGGTTTTTATAACCGCATGGCCTTTCGTGTTATATGAACCATAAGCTTTTATCTTGTTTTTAGCGTCATAAAATGAAAGCCATTCTCCCTTTATGGAATAAATACCTGCAAATGCATAATCACTGCCCTGCGCTTCTATTTCAAGTAAATTAGTAAGCTCTTTTTTTTCTATATCAAAAATTAAGGGCTGATATTTATCTGGATTCTGGTAATCCCATATAAGATGCGTCGATGCCAAAACGTCTTCATTACTTTGCAATCTTTGCCCGCTTTCGATCAGTTTGTCCTGCTTTTCTCCCAGGTTTTGCCGCAATAAGACAATACTATTTAATAGCTTTTCTTCTGCGGTATCTTGATGAAGCTCTGTTATAAGAAACGATGAAACGAACGCGATAAGAACTAATACTAATGCGATAGATGTCATTAGCATTAAAACTATTTTACTTTTCAGGGTATGGAAATTTGGCACTATCTATTACATCCTTTTAAATTGTTATACAATCAAAAATCTTACTTAAGACCATCCTTAGTCATCAATCTAAAATCAATATTTTGATTCTTTTCAACCTTCTCTCCCTTTATAATACTAACAGCTGTTTCAGCACCCTCTTTACCTGCAGTTGGGTAGGTGAACGAGGCACTTTGCTCACCGCTAATAATTGCCTTTCTTGCCTCATCAATATAGTCAATACCAATAATTATTTTGCTTTTTGGATCGATGCCGAATTTCTTCATCACCATACGCGCACCTGTTGCCATGCTATCCGACTGCGCATATACGGCATCAAACTTTATATGCTTTGATAATATTTTCTCCATCGCCTTTATAGCATTATTTCGACGGTAATCTGCATACTCTTCCGCAACAATTTCTATTCCAGGATATTGTTTTACCTGATTAACAAAACCTTGCGTACGCTTTATGCTGGTCGTCGCGGTGGCTACCCCCTTGAGCATAACTACTCGCCCTTTATTATTGAGCCTGGCCGCTAAATACTTTGCCGCCTGGCGACCAATATCATAGTCATCTGCACCAATATATGCAGTGTAATCCTCATTAGAGGCTTTACGCGTTAGCAGAATAATTGGAATACCTTGTTTATATATCCTGCTGATAACCGGTGCCATGATATTGGCATCTCTCGGGCTGGTAATAATTACATCAACGCCATCAGTAACAAACCTTTCTAAATCCAGCGCCTGCCTGGCAGCGCTACCTTTTGCGTCGGAATATATAAACTTAATGAATGGGTATTTAGAAAGTTCCACCTCAACATCACGAACTTGCGCGGCACGCCAATCGTTACTCATCGTATCCTGAGCAAAACCGACTATATAAGTCCTGTTCGGATTAAATACTTTCTGTTCATCGGCAAATAGTGATGTTGGCGTAAAACAACCCAGCAAAAACATTACTGCAATAAAATTTCGCAACCATAAGGCGACATTTATTACAGGCAAATATTTACTGCACATGAACTAAATAAATCATGTCTTTTTGTGAATCCAGTCCGCGCCCAATGAGCCCTGTATACTATCAAGATAACCCTGGCTGCTTACCCAATCGAACATTTCACCTGCTTTTTCAATCCGACCATGTAGTGCCACCCACTCATCTGTATTATTTTCAGGTAGCTCATCCATTTTTTGTTCGACGTAATCTCGATGATTTTTCCATAAGGCTGCATCCCTTGCCTGCTTGATAGACAAGCGCTCCTGATACCAATCACTCTTCATTAAGTAATCTTTTGTAAACAATTCTCGTATTGATGTATCGTTAATTGTTTTACCTTCGTATTCACCGTAGGCCATTATATTTAACAGTGCCTGTAACGGTGGGCATGCATCATTGATAGAGCCATCTTCAAAATATGCCAGTGCAACCTTTTGTTGAGACTCGCTAATATTATTTATACCATCAACATAGGCATCCATATCCTGCGTTTCAGGCCTGAGCATAGCTTCATCAAAAACAATCACAGGGTTATCAAAAACCTTACCAAAAAAGTTATGTACAAATTTTTCCGTAATGCGGAAACCAAGCCGACTGGCATGCACCACTTTTCCTTCGTATGAAAAATCATCCAGTTTCTCCAGATAGCCATTTTCAATTAAATACTCAGGCTGGCGTTGTGACACAGGCAAACGACACCAAATCTCAGGCATTAACATACTAATATCATGGTCAACACGACGGCGCGATCCAATATACCCTGCGGCACTACTAAAGCCATCATGGTCACACAATATATACGACACTAATGCATTATTTAAATCAGCAGTTGTTGAAAGCGCATTGAATGGTCCCTTAGTCAACGCTCCTTCAGAACCTGCACCGGTTGTTGAAGGAGACTTACCGGTCAAGCTACAGATAAGCTCCATGAACAGCTCCGGCAATTCCTGATAATGAATGGGATTATAAACAGCCAGTGGTCTAATACCTGCGGCTTTATCTTGCGGATTATTTCTGCGCCCCTGCAGGACGGCATTTACCGGATAATAAACCGGTTGATGCGCAGATAAGCCACGAGACAAACTGGTACCAACTCTTGCCAGATATGAACTACGCGCATCAACCAGATCAGGTCTTATCTGCAAATAACGAACATTTGCGCTAGGTTTGCCATCAACCATTCTGGGGTGCGCTGAAGAAACAAAATACTCAGTATCATCATCCTCTATTACCTGACTAATCAAATCCTGCATTGGTTTGGTATATTCCTGAAAACCAACTGCATCCTCAACTAATTCCTGGGCATCTTCTCTATCTAATGGCTCAAAGTTTGAGATAAAGTTACCACCCTCAGCCATATCCGATTCAGTTTGTTTATCATGTCCACGAACAATTGCATCATCTGGTCGTTGAAACAAACGATTCTCACAATTCTTTACTAACTTCACACTTGTTACGTCATAACGGTTATTCAAGCCATAGAGCATGGAAACAGGCACTACTGTTGAGGCACTAATATCATCCTCAGTCTGTATTTTTGTCGAAGCAACAAAATCCTGTCTCAACTTATAAATTCGCCATGTTCCATCACTGTGCGTACCGACACGCAAATAACTGGTGATTAACTTGCGACCATCAAACTTAAGCTCATGACCTGGATTGCCATTTACCTCGTCAACTGTAAAATGTTTTCTCCAGTCACCCTTCCACTCATGCTGATAAAACCGTTTTATCATATAGACCAAAGCCAAAATATGCTGAGGGAGACTCTCCAACCACTCTTTATACTCAACCGTGTAATCTGTTTTCGATGGCGTCAATAAACGGATAACCGAGCCCAGACTTCGCTCTTTACTTAAAATAGATCGATTATCTTTTTTATCTTTATTCTTAAAACGAGTTGAATAATCTCGATTAAAAATAGCTTCTACCTGATCCAGGTCTTTTTCTATATCACCCACATAAACAGGTCCAGAAATCATTGAGTCCTGTATTGATTTTGAAATTTCAGATTTACCGCCGCCAGAGACAGTGCTTGGCTTATGACAAAATGTGCCCTCGCCTAGAGTCCCTATCAGGCGCCAACTTGGTGCCTGCGGATGTTTCTGTAAATGCACTCTAAAACCACTGGGGTATATATAAGTATATTTGGCAACTAACTTAATTTGTTTACTCTCACCATTCTTCTTCCAGCTGATGCTCTGATCCTGCATATCCATTTGCGCATCTTCAGGAATATATAAAATATTTTCCCAATTCTTATCTATCGCATAACCTTCTTCCTGCACTTCTATCCTTTCTTTATGCTGATCACATAACCAGGCAAAAGTATGATTGATCATTTCTTTTTCTATTTTTGGCAAATAACTTTCACCCAGATTAAATCTTGGGAATGCCACAGCACCACCGGCATGCTCTTCTTCAACACCACCGAACAAATTAGCTGAAAAACTAATTTGTGATTTAATTTCTTTTTTACTGTAACCAAAATAATTGTCCGCAATAATGGTGACAATGACACCATTTATATCACGACAGACCACTTTGAAAGCACTACCGTCGTTATACAGCTCTTCGTCAGTCTTCCAGCACATTCCTTCTTTACGTTGTCGTTCGGTAGCATCATCGTAATGCGGCAGGCCCAATCCCTTTTTAGTCAGTTTAGTCAGGTGTGGCGCCAGAATGACGCAACCACTGTGACCAGTCCAGTGATCGATATCCAGTGCCGCGTCATTTTCTGATAAGAAAGGATCTCCACCATTGCCAAAAATTGTTTCAACAAAGTCGAGATTTGCGACCAAACCACCAGGTGCAAAGAAGCGCGTCTCCAAAGTTTTCTCTGGCAACACACCTTCAACTTCCGGACGTACGATAGGCCTCAATAGCAGGGATACCCAAAGATCTATAGATTTGGGCAGACCACTGGAAATAGGCAGTGCCAATAGCTCTTTTGGAGGATCCAGCGCTATCTGTAATAAATTTGCATACACATTTACCGGCACTGCTTTTTTATCTGCAGGTATAGGTAAACCTCCCTCTACGATATGAAAAACACCGGAGGTAGTACGTCTATCATTCTTAGGATTATGCAGAACACCCTGTTTAACCCGATAAGATTCCAGCAAATCAGATTTATATTTTTTACCGGTCAATGGCAGAGATAATTCACGCGCCAAACCACTATCATTTAGCAGGAATGTTTCAGAGGGTAATTTAACCGTCTGCTCAATACCGTTACGCTCAAAATAGTCATTCAGAAAATCTTGTATGCGTTGATCGGCGGGACAGCGGTACTCTGCGAATAAGCGACGATATTCAGAATAGTTTTTTATCAGGCCATCTGCCACGGACAAATAACCCGTATCCGTGCCCAACTGGCATTTATGACCAAGAGATGCCAGTTGCAGGCATATATGCTGCAGCCTGGTCTCACGTTCACTCATTACACGTCTATCAGGAAAAGCATACTTCTCTTTTTTTGTCATTACCGTCGCCACAACAGCCTCTCTTTTATACATCAACTAAGGGGACGGTCATTTTATGTATCTGACAGCTATATATCTACTTGAATTGACCTCTGTCACCAAATAATCATCAATTATTAGATAAATAACAATTACTTAAGGATAAAACTTGTTGGCCTTAGCATCTTCGCCCTCATATGGTGCAATTATTAACCATTTCTACTCATTAACCGCACTTTCAGAGACGTGCCATATAGTCACACAATCGGTATACTTACGCTCCCCAAAATATACTTATAGACAAGCACTACATGAAAGTTACACCTCTTCTAAAAATTCTCGCCGAAAAAGGTGGATCTGATCTCTATCTCTCTACCGGTGCGCCACCAAGTGCAAAATTCAGCGGTAAACTGACACCGCTAGGTAAAGATCGCGCGCCTCCTGGCTGGGTAGAGGGTCTGGCTAATGAAATCATGAATGACAAGCAGCGTGCCGCTTTTAAAGATAAACCAGAAATGAATCTTGCCATTTCGCTGCCTAACATTGGTCGCTTTCGTGTCAACATTTTCAAACAGCGCAACGAATTTTCTATGGTGATCCGAAACATCGTCACAGAAATACCCAACCTCAAGGATCTCGGCCTGCCCGACGTGCTCCAAAAAGTCATTATGCTAAAAAATGGCCTGATTCTATTCGTTGGTGGTACAGGCTCGGGCAAATCAACCTCGCTGGCGGCACTCATCGACCATCGTA
>JAOUKV010000051.1 GCA_029882355.1 Gammaproteobacteria bacterium
CAATTGTTTCTAATATTAGAAATGGTTAATAAGAAAAAGCCGCGGTCAGATCACAATACTTTCTAATATTAGTGAGTACTGTGATCCGACCCCAATTATTTACATACCATTCAATAAATCAAGGGGTCAGACTCCTTGATTTCAAGAGAGGCCCACTCAGATCAATGGTGTCAGACTCGATTGATTCAGCGAGTAGTTTGGCCTGGGTGTCTTTTTACCGCAACCTAACATCTATAAATCAATAAACCTGTTGGGTTTAATTTATAATATTCAATCCAAACTATGAAAGGCAGGAATTAATATGAACTGGAATGTATACCTCTCTGGAGAAATACACACTGACTGGAGACAGCGGATAGAAACGAGCTGTGCGGCGCTTAATTTACCCGTTGAGTTCATGTCTGCGGTGACTGATCACGAAGCGAGTGATGCCGCGGGTGATTTGCTAGGTAAAGAAGAGAATGGATTTTGGCGTGATCACAAATCCGCGAAAGTTAATGCCATTAGAACGAAAACCCTGATTGACAACTGCGATGTCGCTGTTATTCGTTTCGGAGACAAGTATAAGCAGTGGAATGCAGCTTTTGATGCAGGTTATTGCGCTGCAAACGATACGCCTTACATCACCCTTCATGACGAAGACATTGTACACCCACTAAAAGAGGTGGACGCTTCAGCTATGGCATGGGCAACGACGCCTGAGCAGGTAGTAGAGATTTTAAAATATGTTGTCAGCAAGAAGTGAAACTTAAAACAAATTAAAACAATAGGTGTCAGAGAGCAATTCTTTCTAATATACTAATTTATGGTTTCTGGTTCCCACGCTCTGCGTGGTAACCCATACTAAGGTGGTCTGAAATATTATTGGGAAGGAGTAATAAATTATGGAACGAAACTGCCCTCAATGTAATAGAAAATTGCTAGATTCTATCGTAGATAAGTGTATGTATTGTGGTTTAACTCTATCAGGTAATTTAATACTATCTGATAGTGAGAAAACTAAAATCGCTAAACGAATTGATGAGGCCGAAAAAGATAATCGTAGTAAATTAAAAGCGGCTAAGGAAAAAAGATCGAGCCTATTTGAGATAATCCCCGACACGGCAAACTATGAAACTGATCTTAGCCTAAGCGACCTAATTATAGATAGTATGAACCTTGATGGAGATGATTAGGGTATTTAGGTGTACCCCAGACTCCTTGATTTCTCGTTGATAGCATGAATTTTCAGCATCTGTCTGGGGTTGATAATTAGGGTCAGAGTAAAAACTAATGAGCTGTAAAGATAGTTTTTACTCTGACCCCAAACTCCAAAATTAAGGGGGTTGATCCCGTTTATTTAAGTAATAATAACTAAGGAAGATGTATACGCTATGAGTAAGATAACATTAATTATAATAATTCTTGTCGCAGTTGGTGGTTATAAGTATTTCTCTAGTTCTATAGGATTTAATACTACTCAGGAAGATACACTATCGAACAAAGTTGTATCTTCACCATATAAATTTCAGGCATCTTTTCATAAAGAACCTACCTTGCATACAACAACTGCCAAGATTCCAGTGTTAGGTAGATTAAAAAACACAACTTATGTCGCAAGAGATAATGATTTTACCTGCACTGTTGGTGTTTCAGACTATTTAGATGTTACTGAATCAATTGGTAGTTTAAATGACGTAATTGAAAGTTCTAAAAACGCCACAATCAGGAAGCTTGGTGGTGAAATAACGAATAGTCGTTATATTAGACAAGACGGTATTAAAGGCTACGAATATACATTGCTTAGCAAGAGTGCCTGGTTCTATAAATCTCGAGTATTTATGAAATTTAATAATCTCTATGTTTTAAGCTGTCTCTACAGAAATAATAATCAATTTGATCAGAAAGCCGATGATTTTCTTGATTCATTTTTCTTTATTTAAACAATAGGTGTCAGAGAGAAAATAACACACTGTAGGGTACAATAACCACAGGGCATTGCACCATAAATCATTCAGCACCGCAGGTACGATCAGCTCAGCGTAATCGTACGCATTTATCTCGTTGCAAAATTAGCATTCGTCCGATTACGTTAAGCTAATCGGACCTACGCGCTCCATAGATGGTAAAAATATATGATAAAAGGTCATAACTTGGCGTTCATATTTCTTCTAATAGCAACCTCATCTGTGGCAAATGATGTTCAGCGTGAAATATTCGAGTCCAATAATTCAATCATGAATTTCACTTTGACCTCTTCAAAGATTAATGATGTATTGGCATACATGGAAAAGCAAGCTGTAGAAATAAATGGAGGTGAAGGTCACGAACTTACAGAAGTCTGTTATAAAAACAAACAGAATTCGGTAAGGCTAACATTTATAACGGGTGTTCTACATGATTATTCGACTCTGTATGGTTTTAAAATTAGCAGGTCACCATTTAATGGTGATGATTATTGCAGGTACAGCGATAAGGTAAACGAAAACATTGAAACAAAAAGTGGTCTTTCAATAAAAACTACAAAATCTGAAATTATAAAGATTCTGGGAGTCCCTAAAGATGAAAATGATAACTTATTAACATGGGTATTTGATTATCTTGTTACATATGAAAATCCCAAACATAGGAGCTGGCAGGCTGGGCCAACGTATAATAAGTATACCCAACATCAAACTATAACTGGCGAGTACCATACCGGGCATATAAATGGAAAATTTGATTCTAACAATCTCGTCAGTATCGAAATTATCGATTACCCAGAGTCTGATTTTGTAATCAAAAATGAATATGAGTCTAAAGACTCATTAGCTAGTATTTTTTTAAATTGTTCTGGTGGGCCTTATACATTTGAAATCACTGATAGTCGTACTGGAAAAGCCGAGAATTACACACTAATTAAAAAAGATGGCAGTTTGAACCATAGTGGTCATGTAAGTGAGCTAACGTCATTTTCTGTAATATGGCCAGATAATGGCCCATCGGTTAATAATCAAATTTATTTTTCAGGCCTATGGGGTAGTAATAGTTTTTCTGGTGAGGCTAGATCAACTACTGGTCGTTTCACTTTTAATGGTGAAGAATTTAATTTTTTTTGTAATTGGGATAGATAAATATAACAAATCACTCAAGTATGGAATCAAGGGGTCAGACTCCTTGATATTGATTGACAAGCTGTAGCCCGTGTAACACTGTAGCTAAGAATAGCTCGTAGGTTGGCTAGAATGTTTTTCATGAAACCCAACATCTACATGATAATATAACTGTTGGGTTTCGTACCTCAACCCAACCTACGCTACTAAGGAGAAGATTATGTATTTTTGGAAAATTGACAAATTAAACGAACAGTTAATATCTGATGGCTTATCAGAATCAGAACAGTTCAAATACCTTATGGCAAATTCAATATTGTACGCTCTTGCTGTAATTCAATATGAAACACCAAATGACTATGATACCTTGGCTGGCGTTGTAGGTGTTTTTGTCACAATATTCGGTTTGTGGCTTATTTACAAATGTAATGGTGGCATAAATGGAAAACAAATCATTCAGCGCTATTTATCAGTTGGTTTTATAGTATTCATACGTGTATTTGTTTTATTTATGCTTCCAGCAGTTATAGCCTCATTAGTAATTCAGGAGATGTATTTAGGCGGAATACCAGAAGAGACAACAATGTCATTATTTATTGTAATCTTGGCCTCACAGGTAGTTTTGATATTTTTGTCTGCAAAACACATCAATTACATAGCTAAGCGTACTAATGCATAAAAAATTAACGTGGTAAGGTGCAATAACCGCAGGGTATGGATGTTTGGGGTCAGAGTAAAAACTATTGAATGATTGTAAAGTTGGGCGGCGGTGAGTTTTTACTCTGAACCCAGTTATTTACGTGCTTAAAAAACATAACAAGTCAGTCGGTAAAGCAGGGCAAGATTCGACTTAAATGGAATGAAATTCAACTAATGAAATCCTGCATCATTATAGTATTAATTTTTCTTTCGAGTTGCGTAGTTGTCCCGAAAGGTATTAACAACTCAAAAGACATAGAATGCGACCTTCAATCAAAAGAATTGACCCTTGATGTAATTGGACCTGATTCTGGTTTAGATCTAGGTTCAAGCAGTCTTGCAGGAGCTATTTATGTGACCTCAGCAGGTGTATTTGTTATTTCTGCCGTTGTATCCAGCTCAGTCGTTATGGTAGGCAATACGATCTACTGGTTAGAAAGATATGGAAAGTGTGATGAAAACTATATTCAAGACCAGATCGAAAATCACAACACACCATTATTGGAAAAAAATGGTCAACAAATAGAGTTAGAAAACTAGCACCGTAGGTACGATTAATTAATATGGTCAAACCTCTTTAATCAACGTTAGTACTTAATAAATGCAGATAACAGATAAAAATAAATCAATCGATAAACACTTACGCTCTCGATTAATACGCAGGCTGATAGTTATTGTTTCTGCCGCGGTAATATTCGTCGGCTTTATGAGTTTTGCCTTATACAAGGCGTATGGTCCCGACAGCAAAACCGTGAATATCTTCTCTGATATCATGCCGGAGAGCAACGATGTCAACAGTAAAGTGAATGATTAACGCAGTAAGGTGCAATCCCATATCACCCGTAGGCTGCAATAACCACCGGGCATTGCACCATAAATCTTTCTGAATGGTTTGAGTTTCGATAATTAGGGTCAGAGTAAAAACTAATGAGCTGTAAAGATAGTTTTTACTCTGACCCCAAACTCCGCAATCGCAATTTCTATACTTTCTTTGTATACATCCAGTCCAATAAAGAGTAAGTTTTTATTCATGTCGACCTCCGATCCTGTTTACTAATGGTTTTTACATTAAGTATTATGGCTCTGACGCTCCGCGTTAATCCACGCTTAGGACGGAGGTCGGCGCCTACAGTGGAAAGTCATTATGTCTAGGTTTGCGAATTCATTGGAAGAGCGATCATGAAAGCAATCGTATATGAAAAATATGGTTCTCCTGATGTCCTTGAATTAAAAGAAGTAGAAATACCTGCTCTGAGGGACAATGAAGTCTTGATAAAAGTTCATGCGGCCTCAATAAATTCATGGGACTGGGATATGTTAACGGGCAGGCCGTTAGAGTACCGATTGTTTTTTGGGCTTCTAAAATCAAAAAACAAGATACTCGGATGTGACATAGCTGGTCGAATCGAAGCGGTTGGAAGTAATATAAAACATCTTCAACCGGGTGATGATGTATTTGGAGACCTAAGCGAGGGTTCTTGGGGAGGTTTCGCCGAATATGTATGTGCTCGTGAAAACGAATTAACGCTGAAGCCGGCCGGTATGACATTCGAAGAAGCAGCGGCCACGCCCCAAGCTGGGATCCTCGCTCTTCAGGGGCTTTGCGAGAAGAGAGAGATTAAGCCGGGGCAAAGAATTTTGATCAATGGCGCTGGTGGCGGCGTAGGTACATTTGCAATTCAGATGGCCAAAACATTTGGCGCTGAAGTGACTGGAGTGGACAGCGCAGGTAAATTGGATATGATTAGCTCTCTTGGTGCGGACCACGTTATTGATTATACTCAGCAAGATTTTACCAGAAATGGCAAGTCTTACGATCTGATCCTTGATGTTAAAACAGATCGTTCGATTTTCAATTATCGACGTTCCTTAAGTGCGAATGGGATTTATGTCACGGTTGGAGGCAGAACTGCCCAAATCTTACAACTCGTGTCCCTTGGATCACTGATTTCCAGGGTCGGAAGTAAGAAACTGACATTAGTAATGCATAAACCAAACAAGGATATGAAGGTTCTTAACGAGCTTTTTGATTCCGGCAAAGTAAAACCAGTTGTAGACAGATGTTTTCCGTTAAGTGAGACTGCTGAAGCTTTCCGGTATTTCGGGGAAGGACATTTCAAAGGAAAAGTAGTAATAACTATGGCACATAACGAAAAACCATACAAATCGCTGCACAAGGATTGCCATCACTGACGCGCTGTCAACCTGTGAGCTCAAGAGTTAGGCATAAAAAATGGAAAAGAAAATTCTCGTTATCCTTGGGCACCCTGATGAAGAGAGTTTTTGTGGTGCTCTTGCTAAAGCATATATTGAAGGTGCAAAAGATTCAGGCAACGAGGTTCATACAATAAATCTTGGTGAATTGAAATTTGATCCAGTACTTTGGAAAGGCTATAGCAAAATACAAGAACTGGAACCGGATTTAGTTAATGCCCAAGAACTCATGCAATGGTCAAATCACATAGTATTCATATACCCGAATTGGTGGGGTACGATGCCAGCATTAATGAAAGGTTTTTTTGACCGAGCATTCTTGCCTGGCTTCGCTTTCAAATATCGTGATAACTCTTCATTTTGGGATAAATT
>JAOUKV010000011.1 GCA_029882355.1 Gammaproteobacteria bacterium
AAGACAATGAATGAAAAAGTTGCCCTGATTACCGGTGGTGCCAAGCGTATTGGTGCTGAGACGGCACGTGTCCTGCACGCTGCAGGGATGAATATCGTGATTCATTACCGAAGTTCGCAACAGGCTGCCGATGAGCTTAGCGCTGAGCTCAATCTGATTCGCGCCAATTCAGCGTCGGTAGTACAGGCCGATCTCGATGATGATCACGTCTATGGCAGACTGATTGAGGATTCGGTTGAGATCTGGGGACATCTTGATGCTCTGATCAACAACGCCTCCAGCTTCTTCCCTACTGAAGTCGGTAGCATCACCCTCGGTCACTGGCACAACCTGATGAACAGCAATCTGAAAGCCCCGTTATTCCTATCGCAGGCAGCGGCACCCTTTTTGAAAGAGACTAGCGGCTGCATCATCAACATGGTCGATATCCACGCCTTCCGTCCGATGAAAAGTCACCCGGTTTATTGTGCGGCCAAAGCCGGGCTTGCCATGCTCACACAGTCATTAGCCAAAGAGCTGGGGCCGGAAATTCGTGTTAACGGCATTGGCCCCGGGGCTATTTTATGGCCGGACAATGATATGGATGAAGCTACAAAAAAACGCATCATCGAACGCACCGCACTGAAACGCCACGGTGAACCCAAAGATATCGCCAAAGCCATTTTATTTCTGGTGCGTGATGCTGATTACATCACCGGGCATATCGTTCCAGTCGACGGCGGCAGATCACTCAATATTTAAATACCATGTCCACAAAAATCGGCCTCATCAGTGACACCCATTCAACACTGGCACCACTTCAGGAAGCCCTGGCGATTTTCAAACGTGAACAGGTCGATATCATTATTTGTGCTGGTGACATCGCCGGTTACGGCGAACAAAAAATAGAGCACGATGTTGAACCCCTAATCGATCTTTTGGAAGAACATGACTGCCTGATGGTTTCGGGTAATCACGATCACTGGTCAGAAGAGGATCACCCCAATCAGAACAAAGAAAGGCTTGAAACTTTTTTTGACGCTCTGCCTTCTCATCTTGAAATAAACATCGAAGGCCAACGTATTTATGTGGTTCACTCCAGCCCTCCTGATGAGGAACACGGCGGCATTAAATTACTCGATCCTGAAGGTGAGGTTTATCAGGACAGGAAAGCCTCATGGACTAGCGAGCTTAAAGATTTAAATGCCGATATTCTAATCGTCGGTCACACTCATCAAATACTTTGTGAACAGCTGGGTGATATTTTGTTAATCAATCCCGGTAGCACGGTATTCAATCACAATTGTTCGATACTCAGCCTGCCCGATATGCAGGTAGAACATTTTGCTTTATCTAATAAAGAACCCATCAAAGTCTGGAACTGGGGCATGTTATTCCATGCAAAAAAAACGCCCCATTAATGGGGCGTTTTTCAAGCAACTCTAGCTACGGATTCTGTACATAGGTATATGTCGCAACATAATTTATAACAGCAGAATCCGGGTCCGGTGTAGTTATTGTTGCATCAAGCACTGCAATGGTAGTTTCAATAAGAGTAGCAGCATCAATCTCCACAGTTACGACCGGCGGCGTATTGATTACAATAGTGCCTGTTGCGCCATAAAAGGTAATAAACATATCCTCAACAATTTGAGAATCTGTTTTTGTCGGCACTGAGGAAGCAGGCAGGTTGATTGCAAGCTGCGAACTACCTAAAGAAACAGTATCAACCACCATCTCAACTGCCATTGAATATGCGCCTGATACTGCAACACTGTCGCCACCAATATCATAGCCCGTAATATCAATAGCAGGGTTCAATGTGAGCGGAGTGGTGAAACCCGCAAACAAAATACTTCCAGCAACGGGATCTACGGTCATTGCATCCAATAAACCGTCAAAGCCTGTACTATTTGCTGAAAATCCAACGCCAATAAAATCAAAAACCAGAGGGTCAAAACCAAAAGCGGTATATTGCATACTCAGATTTGCATTAATCATAGCCTGTACATCAGTTAGTGCTGCCACCGTAATATTCCCAAATGTACTCGTCCAGCTATCATATAGAGGAGCTGGATCAGCATTACCATTGACTATGAACAAAGCCAGATTAGACATCGGAGTAATATTTGCCGTTACATCTGTACCTTCTGCATAAGAGTATAAATCTGGATCAGTACCGTTATCTGCTACTGATTTCAGTATAAAGGGTGCAGTCATACCTCTGGCATCGAATCTAAAATAACCATCCGCATTGATGGCTGTGCTAATTTCAACACCAGTCGCATCGATGGCATATACCGTTCCCGACGTCGCAGCACCTGTTGCAGCTGTTCCAACAAGGTCTTCTGGAGCACCATCAGTATCACCACATGAAACAAGAGCAAGACCAAGCAATATTGTACCCAGCCCTTTTATTAGCTGCTCTTTTGCCATACCGTTTAATAAATTAACCACCCATAAACCCCCAATAAATCTCAGTGCGCTGATATTACACTAAGAAGATGATTTCAGGAATGAAGCCTGGCACCGTTACTGTTAATTCTTCCCTGATTACAGTTGGACATAGCCAAACCCACCCATTGGTTTTTTTAAATCCAGTGTTAACCAGTGAGGAAGGTAACGCTCAGGCCTCTCTATCTGGTTCGTAGAACTCATATTGCGGCAAGTCGTCACTTATTTCATCCCAATCAGCTTTTGAGGTGGCGAAAATATGTGCCGATGGTCTTTCACTAATATCTGATTCGATGACGCCAAGACGTACCCGTACTTTTTCTGGACTTGTTATGCTCTTGCTGATGATGGGCGATCCACAATGCTGACAGAAGTATTTCGTTTGACCCGGCGTCGATTCATAACCAGTCATTTCATTTTCGCCCGATATAAATACAAATTTATCGGCATCTATATTTCCGTTGGTAGCAAATGCACTGCCCTGCGCTTTTCGACAGCGTGAGCAATGACAATAAACGATATTTTGTATTTCACCGCTTATTTCAAATTGAACCTTACCGCACAGGCAGCCGCCTTTATATATTTCCTTATTCATGAATATGCACTCCAACTAGATATTCAAATAATCTAACTAGCCGCCTCCGTGGACGGTATAATTCCCAAACTCGATATTAACACGGTGCTCCCATGAAACTACTGATACGCAATCTTGCCCGAACTGTCACCGAGGCAGAGCTTAAAGCTATGTTCGAAGCGTTCGGCAATGTGCAGTTCTGCAATATAGTCATGGATGAAAAGACTGGTGAATCTAAAGGCTTTGGCTTTGTTGGCATGCCCATGAAGGGCGAGGCCAGGGTCGCGGTGAAGACGCTTAATGGTACGGAAGTGGCGGGCAGTAAAATCCGCGTTAAAAAAGCTGTGACTAAATCAGAATAGTGACAAGCGAGCATATCGACAAACCAGGAAAACAGGATCCGCTACATGGCGTGACCTTGAAGATGGTGGTGAATCGGCTGGTTGAACACTATGGTTGGGATGAACTTGCTCGGCGCATCAACATCAAATGTTTCAGTAATGAGCCAAGCATCAACTCCAGCCTGAAATTTTTGCGCAAGGTGCCGTGGGCTCGACAGGCGGTTGAGACACTTTATTTACAGACTCAGTGGCCGACCGACGAAGTCTGAATTTATCGACGCCTTGAATCGCGATAATCGTGCGTTTCTACCTCAACATCGGCTTTCACCTCATCGCGGCTACGCTCATAGACAATTTCACGCCCCATGGCAGAACCCACATAAGCATTGCCATTAGCCGTCGGTAAAAGCTCACACTTCACACTGTGAACACCTTCGCCTAAAACCACTTCAATTTTATCTTCACTTTTACTGAAAATACCTACTTCCATAATCATATCTGTCTCGGTCACACGTACTTTTATTTTTTGCTCATTCATTGAAAATACTCCCTCGATTAATCGCTAATTTTTTATTTCTTAATCAAAAAATAATACTGCTCACCATCTTCCCCCTGCTCGATCAGCTCAAGATTCATCTGCCGGCAGTAAGCAGGCACATCAGATTGCATGGCTTGTTTCTGGGTTACTGCTAACAACTTCATACCCGACTCTAACACCTCTACAGCTTCGGCCAGATTTGAAAATGGCACAGCACAGTCCAGCCCTGAAATATCTACATACATGTTGCATTCTATTGAACCAATATCCATCGCTAATCTCTAGTGGTTGATTATTAAAATATCCCGTAACAACAAAAACAAAAAAGCCGAACATTGTTCGGCTATTTCAATTCTTAAAAAAATAATTTCCTAACTATCTGCCTGTTGTTTCTCGATATCAGCTCTGACCATATCCATATCCAGCTCTTTCACTTTGCCAATAATTTCTTCCAGCGCACTTTCTGGCAAGGCCCCTGCCTGAGAGAATATCACAATCTTTTCGCGGAAGATCATCAATGTTGGGATTGAGCGTATATTGAAACTAGCACCCAGATCCTGTTGATCTTCAGTGTTAATTTTCGCGAAAACAACATCTTCATGTTTTTCTGAAACAGCTTCATAAATAGGTGCGAATGATTTACATGGACCACACCAGGGTGCCCAGAAATCAACGATAATGATATCGTTACCAGTAATAGTTGCTTCAAAATTGTCTTTATCTAATTCAACGGTAGCCACAAGTTTCTCCGAGTATTTAAAAAAGCCTGATCACAAGGATCAGGCTTCGTGTACGAGCATTATACTAAGCATTAATCGGCAATAACAGTCGAGCCTTTAGATGCAGGTAGTCTTGGCATGGTGATTTCTGGATATTCCCCCCCCAGAGCACCAAGAAAAGCCACGATGTCTTTTGTATCCTGTGCTGATAAATCCCGGTTTAACTGTGCTTTAGCCATGATACGAACGGCTTCATCGAGTGTTGCCACTGAACCGTTATGGAAGTAAGGCGCGGTATCGCTAATGTTTCGCAATGTAGGTACACGGAACATATTGGTGTCTTCTTTCTTACCAGTCACTTCAGCTCTACCCTTATCATCAGTCAGTTTGTATTTTTCGACGAATGAATTATTAGCAAAGGTAGGGAATTTCTGGAAGAAGCCGGTTCCAGTTTCCATTTTTGGACCATTGAAAGCGGCGCCTGAGTGGCAGCTATTACAACCCAATTCAGCAAATTTGTTCATACCTTTTTGCTGCTGTTTGTTAAGGGCTTTTTTGTCGCCTTTAACGAATCGGTCATAAGCGCTATTTGGGGTAATGAGAGTACGCTCAAAAGCGGCAATGGCTTTGGCTGCATTTACAATATTTACTGAATCCTTGCCAAAAGCTTTCTCAAAGGGCGCTTTGTAACCAGGAATAGATTTGATCACGCCCATTGCCTGATCGTGGTCTTTCATACCCATTTCGATAGGATTGGTAATTGGGCCCTTGGCCTGATCTTCCAGCAAATTAGCGCGACCATCCCAGAACTGTACTGAATAAAAAGCAGCATTCCAGACAGTAGGCGCACTACGACCACCAGTTTGGCCCTTCACACCCATGGAAACAGCGCGGCTATCATCGCCACCCTCCATGACGTTATGACAGGAGTTGCATGAAACCGTGCCAGTTGAAGATAAACGAGGATCCATGTACAGCATTTTGCCCAGCTCAACCTTAGCAGCGGTAGTTGGGTTATCTGCTGGTGCTGGCGCGGTTGTGGGCAGAGCCTGCCAGGTATTGGCACTAACTTGTGTAGAAATAAAACCGCCCAATATGGCAATTAATATGGATTTTTTCATGTTTCCCTCGTTAATTTCATTGTTAATTTTAGAATCATTCTAATTATATTGCAGACAGGCAACATTAGCAATCCATAATATACAAACCTTACAAACTAAAAGTAACAGTCAGTTCCGGATAGGTGTCGGAGCAGGACACATACACTACCTCGTCACAACTGAGATAGTACTCGTGCACGATACCAACGCTGATGTAGTAGTTACCCCGACCAGAGAGGTAAACCCCTGCTCTGCCGCCTGCGGCATCAAGATCATCAAAACCCTCGATGGAGGTTTTATGGTAGAAGACACCCAGATAAGGTTTGAGCTTTTCATCACGCGCCATCACATACTGAACCTGGGGACTGTATTTATTGATTAAAATATCGCCACCCAGCCATCTCTGACCGCTAATACCCAATCTCAATCCATCCAGCACATAGTAGCCAACACCCGCACCGACGACGCTGTAGTTGTCATTGAAAGCCTGGCCGGAGCCTAAGACCAACGAGACAGATACATCCCCTTTTGCAAATGGAGCTGCGTGAGCAGGTGTAAAAAAAACACAAAACACCATTGTCATCAAACACTGCTTCAAACATGGAAACTTATATCTCATGGTTCTTCCTTTAAGTTAATTAATGCTCGCTAATGACTAGCATAAAGATCGCGATAAAGACCATCTCTGCAGATCAATTCTTCATGACAGCCTTCATCGATAATTGTACCTGCATCAAACACCAGCACACGATCCGCCTGTTTAACTGCACTCAAACGATGTGCAATGATTAAAGTGGTACGCTGCTGCAAAAACTCATGCATAGCTTCATGTAAGCGTGCTTCGGTCTCGGTATCCAGCGAAGAAGTGGCTTCGTCCAAAATAACCACTTTTGGGTCAGCCAAAATCATACGCGCAATAGCCAACCGCTGGCGCTGCCCGCCTGACAGGCGAATTCCACTACGACCAATAATAGTCTCTAAAGCTAGCGGCAATTTTTCCACCACGGTGCGTAATTGAGCTATTTCCAGTGCATGCCAGATTGTTTCATCATTATGATCATGACCTAAACACAGGTTTTCACGTATAGAGTCATTAAACATTGCGGGATTCTGTAGCACGGTCGCTACATTTTCACGGACCACATCCAGACCAATTTCACGTAAATTGATACCATCAAAATAAAGGTTACCGGAATCGGCAGGATAAAGTCCCAGAATAATCTGTACCAGTGTAGATTTACCTCCACCACTAGCACCCACTAGAGCCACTTTCTCACCTGCAGCAACCTCAAGGCTGACATTATCCAGTACATTGAAGTCCTCGCCATAGGAGAAACAAATATTTTCAATGCGCAGACCAACCGTATGCTTATCTGTAAATGGATTAATCTTGTGTTCGTAGCGTGGCTCAACCTCAAGCTCCATTAAACGATTAATTCGATCGAGCGCTGCATTGGCACTATATAAACTGTATTGCATGCCCAGAATCTCCTGCACTGGCGTCATCATAAACCAGAGGTAGGCATAAACAGCAAACATTTGACCAATACTTAAATCAGTGAATAAAACAAGGATCATGCTGACCGCACGGAAAACTTCAAACCCCATCAGGAAAATGAAAAAGGAAAATCGCCCGGCAACATCACTTTTCCAGCCATAGTTAACCATGTGATTTTTTAACTGCTGTGCACTTTCAGTAACGCGCTGTAAATAATGCTGCTCACGATTGCTCGCACGAATTTGCTGAATAGCATCCAGCGTTTCACTCAATGACTGTTGAAAAACTTCAAATGCCGTATTTTCACGACGTTTTAATTTTTTAACTTTTTTACCCATGACCATAGTGAAATAAATTACTACGGGATTCATAAAAATAATAAATAACGCCAATTGCCAATGCATCCATAACAACACCATGGAGATGCCAATCACCGTTAATACCGCCACCATAAACTTACTCAGGGCGACACCAATAAAATCATCAATCGCGTTTATATCTGTAACAAAATGCGAAGTCACCGCACCCGTGCCCATGGTTTCATATTCTGACATGGATATTTTTTGAAGGCGCTGCAACAAGCCTGCACGTATTCGGAAACTAATGTCTTTTGCTACCAAAGTGAATTTACGCGTTTGCCAAACTGCGAGTAACAGTGAAATCAGGCGTAGCACCATAGACGCCAGCATAACAACAACGATAACAAACACTGGCCCATGCCATGCTACAGGAAATATATGATTTACCAGGCCAACAATAACCGCGGGTTTATCCAACAAAACTTCATCGACCAACATTGGCATCAAGATAGGCACTGGTACGCTTAATAATGCCGACAGGATGGCAATAACATGAGCCTTTACCAAAGTTCGTTTATGCTCTTTAGCCACAGACCTGATAAAAGCCCAGGAATATCGCTGGTTAGCTTTTGGTTCAATTGATTGTTTAGCAGGTGTGGTCATATTTGAGCCGGGTTTCTCATCAAGATGGGGCGTAACTTTACACCAATTCCTTCTTGTCTCTAATGATTAAAAACAACTAAATCATGTAGAATCCGACTCTATGAAAAACTCTACACTTAAAGCACTTATCTTCGATGTCGATGGCACGCTGGCCGATACGGAGCGCGATGGACATCGCGTCGCCTTCAATGCTGCCTTCGATGAATACGGTATCGACTGGCACTGGGATGTCGAACTCTATGGCAAATTACTGGCCGTCACTGGTGGCAAAGAGCGCATGCGCTATTGCGTTTCCGACCTACTTGGCAGTGATAATTTACCTGAAAACTTTGATGATTTAGTGCCAGAATTACACGCGGCCAAAACTCGTCACTACACCGAACTACTTTCTACCGGTGCCATTCCTCTGCGCCCTGGTGTCGAAAGACTAATTAATGAAGCACGCGATAAAGGTTATCGTCTGGCCATTTCAACCACAACCACGCCCGAAAATGTAACAGCGTTACTCACCCATACATTGGGCGCTGACTCCCTGGACTGGTTTGAAGTTATCGCTGCAGGGGATATCGTGCCAGCCAAAAAACCGGCCGGTGATATCTACGTATTTGCCTTAAAAGCCATGGATCTTAAACCGGAACAGTGTCTGGCTTTTGAAGATTCACGTAATGGCATTCTGTCATCACAGGATGCAGGACTAACCACACTGATCACTATCAATGGTTATACTCAGGATGATGACTTCAGCGGTGCTGCTCTCGTACTCGATAACATGGGTGAACCGGATCAGCCATTTAATGTGCTAGCTGGTGATGCCGATGGTCACAGTATGCTTGATTGCGAATTACTGGAAAAAATTCATAGCACACATAATATTTAAAAAATGATAGAGCCATTACTCTATCTGGCCACTGGTTTTTTCGCCGGACTGGCCAGTGGATTACTGGGTGTTGGCGGTGGACTTATTATAGTTCCTGTCCTTTATTTTATTTTCAGTGCACAAAACCTGCCCACTGAACACCTCATGCACATGGCACTAGCAACTTCGCTAGCCACCATTATCATCACTTCAATTTCATCCACTCGCGCACATCATAAAAAACAGGCGGTGCTCTGGCCAATATTTTTATTATTAGCACCGGGCATTTGTCTGGGAGCCTGGCTGGGTGGCATCGCTGCCAGTGACATTGAAACCAATATTCTCAAACCCGGCTTCGGTGTTTTTGAGTGCATCGTTGCCCTGTATTTATTATTGAGCCACCAAAGTCAGCAGCACACTGTCTCACTCAACAAAATAAAATCTGCCGTTGGTGGTTTTATCATCGGTATGTTCTCCGCCATCGTTGGCATTGGTGGCGGCACGCTCACCGTACCCTTTTTAAACTGGCACAATATAGCAATGCGAAACGCCGTGGCCACTTCAGCTGCCTGTGGCTTACCTATCGCAGTATTTGGTGCCGCTTCGTATATTTATACAGGCTGGTCAGTCAGTAATTTACCCGAACAAACACTGGGCTATGTACATCTGCCTGCTTTTATATTCATCATTATTACCAGTTTTTTGTTTGCACCCGTAGGCGCGAAACTGGCGCATCGCCTGCCTGAAAGCACACTAAAAAAAGGGTTTGCTGTATTCATGATACTGATAGGATTAAAAATGATATTTTTTTAACAGGACAAACAAATGTCAAAGCTTCCAGAAATCCAGATTACCGTTTTCAGCGATTATATTTGCCCCTTCTGTTATGTGGGACATCATCGTTTAATGCGGCTAAAAGATGAGTACGATCTAAAAATTAACTGGTGTTTCCTGGAAATCCACCCTGAGAATTCTGCCAAAGGTGACCCCGTTACTGATCTTGATTATTCTTCTGATTTCTGGGATGAATTAATGCGAAATCTAAAACAAGTTGCCAAAGAAGAAAATATCCCTCTGGCCGAACACACGTTCACTACCAATTCCAAAGACTCCCTACTCCTATCCGAAGCCAGCAAGCAACTGGGACGTGAAATATTTTATTTACTTCATGAGAAAATATTTACTGCTTTTTTTGTTGATAAAAAGAATATCGGTGACAGAAATATATTACGAGATATCGCAAAAGACTGCGGCATCGATAACAATGTCATTGATGCCGCATGGTCAGAACCAGGGTACCAGCAACAGTTACTGGAAAACTTCAATCACGCACGAAAGCACAAAATTAAAAGTGTACCCAGTTTTGTTTTTGGTGAACGTATTTTAACCGGCGTTGTTGATGAGGCTATCATGCGTAAAGCTGCCGCCGAGCTAGTCAAAAAAACAGACTAATCGTCAGCATTCAGCATGGCTTCTTTCAAACCCTCATCAGCAGGTTCATCTCCCAGCCATATATTAAGCAATGCATCATTAAAGTCTTTACCTTCAATCACACCTTTTACTTTGCCTTTAATGGTTACTCGTGTGCCATGGTCCGGCAGATAATCCAGAAGTATCTCATCACCAGCATGGACAGTATCAAACATGGCATTAAAAGCTTTAATCCGCTCGGCTAATCCAGCCAGTTGCTGCTCAGATAAATTCCCTTCAAAACCCTCGTTCCAACCATTCACCAATTTTTCTGCAGGGACCTCATCATAGACAAAATGCATAAATACGCGCTTGGCTCCATTTTGAGACAAAATGTCTTCACTCGTTTTTGCTGCTGTTTCCAGATACAGTGCTCCAATATAAATATCAAAGAAGAACTTGGTACGCATACCTACACCATTAATAATAATATCCGTATTCGTGCCAACCAATACCATCTTATCTGGTATATTTACTTCTTTAAATTCTCTCGCCTGAGCTACGCCCGTGAGCAACATCAAACAAATGCTTATCATTAAAATATTGTTTTTATTATTCATATTTCCACCTTTTATGACCGAGATCAGACTAACATTAGCACGTATAAATTATGTTGTTATTCTGTCACATTAACACTAATTATGAAATTACCCGATAAAATTAAACACCTTCAAGTTTTCAGTAGCAAAACATTCATTTATGCCACTCACATTACTTTAGCCTGTGTCTTTACTGCGGAGTTGAACATCATTCATGCTCATTTTTTACTGGGCATGCAATTGACTTACATATCATTTATTATGCCGACATTCGCAGGCGTACTCTTCGGCTATTTACTGGCACGCGTCAAATTACTCGGCGAGCAGCTCAAAGAAATTGCTTACACTGACTCACTCACAAACATATACAACCGACTACACTTCAATCGTTTACTCGATGCTGAAATGGATAAGGCCAAAAGGTATGGCGGGCAGCTCTCACTTATCTTTTTCGATATCGACCACTTTAAACAGATTAATGACACTCACGGCCACCCAACTGGCGATATCGTTCTGAAAGAAATTGCAACGGTTATTTCCGAGGCCAATCGTAGCTCAGATGTTTTTGCCCGTTATGGTGGCGAGGAATTCATCATACTCACGGCATCAACCAATATAAAAGGCGCAATGGAACATGCTCAGCGATTAAAACAGGATATCGAACAACACCGCTTCCCCATCGGACGTGTAACCGCCAGCTTCGGTGTTACTGAATTTAACGCGGCTTCAGATGACCAAAAGTCACTTTTAGAACGCGCTGATAAGGCGCTGTATCAGGCCAAATCAGATGGCCGCAACTGTGTGCGACAGCTCTGACTTCTATTCTACTTCGTTGCCCTTCCAGGCAAGATCTAACTGACGCGCCGCCCTGACTTCATCCAGACGTTTTACCGGCAAGGTATAAGGTGCGCCCTTGACCAGATCAGGATCAGCCTCAGCTTCTTCACGAATCTGCTGCATCGCATCCATAAAACCATCCAGCGCTTCCTTGGCTTCAGTTTCTGTGGGCTCTATCAACAAACACTCTGGCACCAATAAAGGAAAATACGTGGTTGGTGCATGGTAACCCAGATCCAATAAACGCTTGGCAAAATCCATTGCTGTTACGTGTAAATCACGGGCCTCATTTTTCAGTGTGATAATAAATTCATGACTGGCGCGTCGATCGGGAATCGCCAGTTCAAAACCACGGCGCTTCGCTTCAGCCATCATGTAATTGGCATTTAGTGTCGCAAATTCAGCGACACGTACCATGCCTTCACGACCCAGCATGCGCATATAAATATAAGCGCGTAACAGCACACCGGCATTTCCCATGAAAGCAGACAAACGTCCGATGCTTTGCGGCAAATCTTTTTCTGTCAGCCAGCGATAATTTTCGCCTTCTTTAGTGACCACCGGTAAAGGCAAAAATGGTTTTAGTCTTTCAGCCACGCCGACCGCGCCAGCACCGGGACCGCCGCCACCGTGAGGGGTTGAAAAAGTCTTATGTAAATTACTATGGATGACATCAAAACCCATATCACCGGGACGAATCTTGCCAAGAATTGCGTTCAGATTCGCACCATCGTAATACAGCAGACCACCCGCCTCGTGTACGACTTTGGCGATGGTTTCAATCTGGCGTTCGAACACACCCAGTGTTGATGGATTGGTCAGCATTAGACCCGCAGTTTCAGGGCCGACCGCGACTTTCAAAGCCTCAAGATCAACATCACCATTATCCAGCGTTGGAATTTCGCGCACGCTGAAACCACACATGGTGGCGGTTGCGGGATTGGTGCCGTGTGCCGCGCTGGGCACCAGAATTTCTTTACGGCCATCGTCACCACGTGACTTATGATAAGCCTCAATCATGGCAACACCGGCAAACTCACCTTGCGCACCTGCCATCGGTGCCAACGAGAATGCCGCCATGCCCGTGACATCAGACAACATCGATTGCAGTTCGTACATACAGGCTAAAAAACCCTGCGACTGTGCTTCCGGCGCCATCGGGTGACGTGATAAAAATCCCGGCAACATCGCCAGTGTATTACAGGCACGCGGGTTGTACTTCATGGTGCACGAACCCAGCGGATAGAAATGGGTATCGATAGAAAAATTCTTTTGCGACAACTGGGTATAATGACGCACCGCCTGCATTTCTGAAACTTCGGGTAAAGCGGCGCGATCTTTTCTCAAAAAAGAAGCCGGGATATCGTCAACATTGGCCTTTTGTTTAGGTGACTGTGGCGCACCATTTCGACCGGTCTTTGAATGTTCGAAAATTAACATTATGCACATACCTCGGCTAATGCATTTGCATAAGCACTAATCTCTTCATCGGTTCGCATTTCAGTGGCACAAACCAGAATGGCACTACCCAGTTCAGGATAGGCCTCAGATAGATCGTAACCACCCAGAATATTTTTTTCAGCCAGCGCAACTAAAACTTCAACCGCAGGTTTATTTATTTTTAACACGGCTTCATGGAAATAATTACTTTCAAAAGCGCAATCCACACCTTCGATTTGTGACAGCTGCTTAACTAACGCCATGGTATTCGCATGACAGGCCGCGGCGGCTTTTTCTAGTCCACTGGCACCCAGAATCGACATATGAATGGTAGAAGCGGTAACTACCAAACCCTGATTAGTACAGATATTCGACGTCGCCTTGGAGCGGCGAATATGCTGTTCTCGTGCCTGCAAGGTTAAAACAAAACCTTCTTTATCATCCTGATCAAGCGTGCGACCAACAATACGACCCGGCATTTGTCGAACCAGTGTTTGCGTGCAACACAAATAACCATAATACGGACCACCGGCTGACATCGGCGCACCCAATGGCTGACCATCACCACAGGCGATATCCACGCCGGCAGAACCCCAGTTACCCGGCGCTTCTAAAATCGCCAGGCTCAAAGGATTAGCTACCGCTATCACCAGAATATTATTCTCGTGCGCCCAGTCGGTAATCTCATCGACGGCTTCTAAATTACCAAAAAAATTCGGCTGCTGAATCACGATCGCGGTAATGTCATCACCGGCCTTTTCTTTGAACGCTTCCAGACTGGTAACGCCGGTTGCCGGATCATAATCTACTTCACACAATTCAATATGCTGACCTTGAACAATCGTCCTCGTGGTTTTTCTGTAAGTAGGATGCACCGTTGTTGGCATTAAAATCTTGCGCGATTTGGATTTACGGTTACCGCGCACCGCCATCAATACCGCTTCTGCCAGAGCTGTGGCACCGTCATACATCGACGCATTCGAGACATCCATGCCGGTCAATGCAGTCATCATACTCTGGAATTCGTAGACCAGCTGCAAAGTACCCTGCGAAGCTTCCGCCTGATACGGCGTGTATGCACTGTAATATTCACCACGCGTGGTAATTTCCCAAACCGCCGCCGGAATGTGATGCTCGTAAGCACCGGCACCGAGAAAACAAACTGACTGCGGATGCTGCGCTGCGCGGGCATGCATCAAGCGTGAAATTTCCATTTCAGTCATGCCTTCAGGCACACCAGTTAATTCATTGGCTAATAAATGCGAGGGGATTTCTTCAAACAGGGCGCTGATATCATCGGCACCAATCGCCTGTAACATCTCGGCAATTTCCTGTTCAGTATGGGGAATAAAAGGCATGGCTTTGAACTACATTGTTAGTATTAAAAAATCAAAAAAGCCCCTGCTGAAACTGTGCGGCAACAACAGGGGCGTTCATCGAAACAAAATCGCTATTTAATCTTCGATTTCTTTCTCGTACTCATCGGCATCCATCAATTCTTCCAGCTCAACTTCGGCTGAGAGCTGCATTTTGAACAACCAGCCATCATCAAAAGCCGAGTCATTGATAATTTCTGGTGATTCAGCCAGCATTTCATTGACTTCCAGAACTTCACCAGTGAGAGGTGCGTACACATCTGAAGCAGCCTTGACCGATTCGACTACGCAGCAGGCATCACCCGCTGTCAGGTCAGCGCCGACTTCCGGCAATTCCACGAACACCAAATCACCCAGTAATTCCTGAGCATGATCAGTAATACCGATAGTGACAGTGCCGTCACCTTCATCACGTATCCACTCATGCGATGCTGTATATCTCAATTCTGAAGGTACATCACTCATAGCAACTCCGTCCTAACCGTTATTTTTAAGTTAATTTTTTAAACCGCCTGGCCATCCCGCACAAACACGGGCTTGACCACACGGGCATTTAATAATTTTCCACGAATTTCAACCTGACAAACATCAGCCGTTGCAACCGGGACTCTCGCCAACGCTATAGATTGTTTCAAAGTTGGAGAAAAAGTGCCACTGGTTATTTCACCTTCACCTACATTTTCAACCACTACTTTCTGGTGGCCGCGTAAAACGCCGCGCTCTTCCAGTATCAAACCGACTATTTTCTGACTTACACCCTGATCGCGCCCCCGCTGGATAGCGGCACGACCAATGAAATCTCGATCCTCGGGCTCCCAGGCAATGGTCCAGCCGAGGCCTGAAATCAGCGGTGAAGTTTCTTCAGTCATATCTGCACCGTAAAGATTCATACCCGCTTCCAGGCGCAAAGTATCACGTGCGCCCAGGCCACAGGGTTTTACGCCTGCGTGTGCCAGTTTATCCCAAAGCGCGGGCGCTTCGGATTCGGGCAGCATGATCTCAAAACCGTCTTCGCCAGTGTAGCCGGTGCGACCAATAAACCACTCACCACAATCAACACCAAAGAAACGCTTCATCTCGGCGACTGCTTCAACTTCATCCAGCGGCAATACAGCAATCGCTTTTTCTATTGCCTTTGGACCTTGCACGGCGATCATGGCAACATTAGCACGCTCATTCACGTCGACATCAAACGCCGGTGCCTGTTTATTAATCCATGCCATATCTTTATCGTGAGTTCCGGCATTCACTACCATGCGGTACCAGTTGTCATTCATGTAATAGACGATGAGGTCGTCGATCACGCCGCCGTCTTCTTTGAGCATGCAGCTGTATAAAGCCTTGCCTTCCTCTTTCAATTTGGCGACATCATTGGCCAGCAAATAACGCAGAAAGTCTGTAACACGCTCACCTTTCAGATCAACAATAGTCATATGCGAGACATCAAACATGCCAGCATCCTGACGCACCTGATGATGCTCATCCATCTGTGAACCGTAATTCACCGGCATCTGCCAACCGGCGAAATCCACCATCTTGCCACCGTATTCAACGTGCTTGTCGTATAAAACTGTCTTCTGGCTCATCGATAAAAACTCATCATTTACTCAAAAATTCGAAGCCGTATGCTACTACGTCTGTGTGGAAAATATCCAGAGAAAACATACGCCCATAACTAGCTAATTACCCATAGCATGACGCAGGAACTGGTTCTTGATTATCGGCGCCTGATCGACCATTACCAGACCGGCGTTGCGCACCACCGATAGCAACGGATCATTGTTGCTGAATAATAATTTGAACGCGGTCATCGATGATTCCATCAGGCGGTTCTCGCCCTTGCGTGCTCGTTCGTATTTTCGTAGCGTGTGCAGCGCGTACCATTGTCGATTGGCCACGTGTGCCTGCATAATGACTGCTGCCAGACAGGCAGCATCGAGAAAACCAAGATTAGCACCCTGACCCGCCAGCGGATGAATATTATGTGCGGCATCACCGACCAGGGCCAAACCGTTCTGTACATATTGATCAACGTGTCCATGTCCCAGCGGGAAAGCCGCCCGTGGACTAACCAGTTTTACCGAGCCTAACTGATACTCAAAAGCCTGCTCCAGCTCTCGACAAAACGCATCTTCATCCAGCGCCATCATGGCATCGACCTTGCTCTCTTCCAATGACCAGACAATTGAACTCTGACCATTCATTAAAGGCAAAAAAGCCAGCGGGCCGTCCGGTGTAAAACATTGCCAGGCAGTTTCAGCATGCGGTTGTTCGGTTTCTACGCTGCAAACAATCGCACGCTGGCCATAAGATAAACGCTCAAAATCGATATTTGCTGCGGCTCTCACCTGTGAGCGCGAACCATCGGCACCGACGAGCAAATGACACTCCAGAATACGTCCATCATCAAGATGTAGTTGCTGACATTCATCAGCCAATTCAATCGAGTCGATACTGACCGGACAGATCCAGTCAACATTTTCAGCCTGCTCAGCGCAGCGCTGCAGCGCCTGCTGAATCACGGTATTTTCGATAATGTAGCCCAGCGCATCCAGACCCACCTCAGCACTGTCGAAATGAATCATGCCAGCACCACTTGAATCCCAGACATGCATATCGTGATAAACGCAAGCGCGTGCGGCCATCTCGGGCCAGGCGCCGATGGCTTTAAAAATATCAACCGATGCGCGATTAATGGCCGAGACACGAATATCGATTTCATCGGTTACCGTTTTGGGCTCGAATTTTTCAACCACGCCTACCTTCAGACCGGAGTCGTTTAATAGATTCGCCAGTGTCAGGCCAACCATGCCGCCGCCGACGATCAAAATGTCATAACGTAAAGCTGTTTCAGACATTCGGCTTCTCCATCGCCAGGCCACGGCCAAGTTTTGACAGGCGCCCACTCAAACCCATGCTTTGTCTTGCCAGGCGGTGTTTCACAAAGGGCATTAAATCTGTGGCTAACAAAGCCGATGCTCGCAAATGCCCCAGCACTGAAAAATCATTCGAGAAAATTTTCACCAGCGCATCGGTAAAACGATACACACGTCGCGCATCTTTCTCGCGCATTTCCACATAGGTCGCCAGTGTTTCATCAAGCGTTTGCGATGAATTAGATACCAGTAACTCGGCGAGTAAAGCAATATCTCGCAATGCCAGATTAAAACCCTGCCCCGCCACCGGATGAATTGCATGCGCAGCATTACCCATAATTACCACGCGGCCTCGCACTATCTGTGTCGATTCAACTAATGCCAGAGGATAGACGTGACGTTGCCCAGCCTTTTTCAAATGCCCCAGTCGGAAACCAAATCGCTGCTGAAGCTTTTCCAGAAAGGCCGCGTCGTCGAGTGCAGCTAAATCTACTGCCTGCTCAGTAGGCACCGTCCAGACGACCGAACATCGGTGCTCGGTCAAAGGCAGAAAAGCCAGCGGGCCGGTATCGGTGAAACGCTCGTAAGCCACATTCTGATGCGGTTGTCCTGGTGTGATATTGGTAATCACCGCGCTCTGCTGGTAATCCTGTCGACTGGTGCCAATCTGTAACATATCGCGAGTTTTTGAGCTCACGCCATCCGCGACAATCAGCAGCCCCGCCGTCAGCTCAAACTCTTTGCCATTTTCCTGATAACACACAGACACTGATTCATCTGCCTGCTGCAAACTCAACACTTCTGCCGGGCAATGCAGCTTCACATTCTGATTTTCTGCCAGGCGTTGATACAAAACCTCACCCAGCACACGATTCTCAGCAACATAACCCAGTGCCTCAACACCCTCGTCAGAGTGTCGCAAACGCGTCACGCCCAGATGACCACGATCCGAAATATGTATAGTTTTGATCGGCTCAATACGGTCAGCCATGGCATGCCACAGCCCCATGGCTTCGAAAATAACACGGCTACCATAAGACAAAGCCACGGTGCGGTCGTCATAACAGGGCTGAGCATCGGTATTGAGCGGAAATGCCTCGATGATTTCAATCGACAGGCCGCTACCTTCCAGCGCACAGGCCAGACTGGCACCGGCCAGACCACCGCCGATAATTAACACATCACAAGTTTTGGCTTCAGCATCCATAAATAATCTAAGACGCCATCACCGCTTCGACTTCTTCGGTGGTCCTTGGCAGACCTTTGGTCAACAGATCACAGCCGTCTTTGGTCACCAGCACATCATCCTCGATACGCACACCGATATCCCACCAGCGCTTCGCGCCACGGCTACCGTGGGGAATATACAGGCCTGGTTCGATAGTCAAAGCCATGCCGGGTTCCAGCAAACGCCATTCATCATCAACCTTATAATCACCTACATCGTGCACATCCATGCCTATCCAGTGTCCAGTGCGATGCATATAATATTTTGAATAATCACCGTTTTTGATCAACTCAGCAGGTTTACCCTTGAGCAAACCTAACTCAACCATGCCTTTGGTCAGCACTTTCACCGCCGCGTTGTGCGGATCATTCCAGTGATTACCGGGTTTCACCTGTTTGATGGCCGCATCCTGGGACGCCAACACCAGATCATAAATTTCTTTTTGCGCTTCGCTGTATTTTCCGTTCACCGGAAAAGTACGGGTAATATCTGCCGCATAACCGCCGTATTCAGCGCCAGCATCGATCAACACCATATCACCGTCATTTAGCACTCGATTGTTCTCTGTGTAATGCAAAATGCAACTATTAGCGCCGCCACCAACAATCGAGGGATAGGCCCAGCCTGCACCATTGCGGTTGAACTGGTAAAGCAGCTCGGCTTCAAGCTGGTATTCATATTTACCCGGCTGACAGGCTTTCATGGCATTAATATGTCCCTGCACAGAGATCTTCGCTGCCGTACGCATTAACTTTATTTCATCACGACTCTTGTACAGGCGCATATCGTGTAACAAATAATCCAGTGAAACAAACTCATTAGGCGCCTGTACGCCACCACGTGAACCACGACGAAGACTGTTCACACAGTTCATCACCTGCTTATCAAATTCAAGGTTCAGACCGATGGTGTAATACACGCTATCGCAATGCTCCATCAAACCCGGCAGAATTTCTTCCAGATCATCAATCGGGAAGGCATCATCTGCAGCAAAGTGTTCGACGGCACCTTCTGGTCCATAACGGTAACCATTCCAGATTTCCTTGACCTTGTCGCGTTCACGGCAAAATAAAATATACTGCGCATGCTTCCGACCCGGCACCAGTACCACCACCGCCTCAGGTTCGACAAAACCACTCAGATAATAGAAGTCGCTGTCCTGCCTGAAGCCGTGCTCAACATCACGATTACGAATTAATAGCGGTGCCGCAGGCAAAATGGCGATGGCATTTTCTCCCATCATTTTCATTAATTGCTTGCGACGTTGAGCGTAAATTTTGTTATTCATCAATCTTGCATCACGGTAGGGATTTAGTGCAGCGTGGGAGAAGGAATCAGGTTCTGCAATTCCTCATTGATTAGCAGCACACCGGTACGAACATATTCCACCACTTCAACAAAGGCAATTTCATCTTCCTCGGTGATATCACCGACTTCGATAACGTCATCATCACCGATATTGTGTCCAGCACGAGAAATCTCGACAAAATCCATCAATATCTCCTGAACATCACCCGGCAACTTAGTATCATCATTGATACCACCAGCAGCCAGACCATAAACAAAACCCTGGCACCAGTTTGCCAAAGCTTCGGTACGACCCATCAGGTCTTCATCGTCATCGGGCAACAGCATATAGAAACTGCCAGAAATATCATTAACCTTCTCGATGGTCAGCTGGTGCAACTCGGCTAGTTGGTGCACTGTATCGTGCAGCAGGACATTGCCTTCTTCCTGCTCACCCAGCACATGGCCTATCCATTCGGATAGATCAATAGCGCCTTGCGCGCACAGCATGCCACATAAAACCCCGTGTGATTCGGCGGCGCCCATCAAAGCATTAACTTTAAATAATGCCTCATCCAGTACTTCAATATCAGGTTGTGTACTCATAATTCTCTAAATCTGTAATTTTGACTCATTCTACCACGGGCAAAGATTCTTATATTTTTCTCGTCATATATTTGACCATAGCCAAATCACATCCTACTATTAGTCGCATGGAGAATACAAAAATGAAAATAAATCACCTCGAAGAGCAGACCAACGAATTACTCGGGCTATGCCAGCGCCTCAGCGAGGAGAATGCCGACTTGCGCAAGCAGCTTCACAACATGGCTGGTGAACGCTCGGGCTTAATCGAACTAAAAGAACGAGCTCGCACTCAGGTTGAAGGCATGATAACCCGCCTACGCTCCATGGAAAATGCCTAACTAACCAGAGGTTCTGCTGTGAAAGATCAAGAATCACTGTCTATTAAGATTCTAGAAAAAGAATACCGTGTTGCCTGCCCGGCTGATGAAAAAGAAAATCTGCTCGCCTCGGCCAACATGCTCAATGAAAAACTAAACGAAATCAAAAATAAAGGCTCCGTTATCGGCACTGAGCGCATCGCTGTTATGGCCGCGCTCAATATGAGCCACGAACTCTTAAACGGCAGAGCACTAGTTGAAGAACACGCAGAATTAAATGATCGCATCGACAGCCTGTCAGAAAAAATTGACAACAGCATGCGAAACATTAAACTGATTTAGGAGAGTTTCGCTCAGGCGGGGCTCCCGAATTTGGATGTCTCTGGGGTATACGTAAGCAACCTGTTTTATCCCTTGAGCCTTAAATACTATCTTTGGGGACATAGCTGTTTGTAAAGTGTGCATTACCGCTCTGCGGGAAGCCTGACGTGCAATCGCTGTTCCCACCTGAACCTGCCGGTTCAAGGTCGATGGTGTTAGCTACGGTACTTCCGGAGACTTCTTCTAAACTTTTCCTCATGCCAGCACAAATAAAACCCAACCTGCTACGTCAGCAAAAGCGTAAGCAACGACGTCAGCTCAGCGCCTCACAACAGGCCAAACATGCTCAGCAACTCGCCGAACAGCTTCTCAGTCACCCGGCATTTATCGACAGTCAATGCATTGCCGCTTATCTAAGCAACGATGGTGAAATCGACCCTGTATACATTATTAAACAGGCCTGGAAGCTGGGGAAACAGGTTTATCTGCCGGTCTTATCTGCGCACGAAAATAGTCTATTATTTGCCCCTTTTGAGAAAAACAGTTCAATGTGCCGCAATCAATTTGGCATTGACGAACCCGACTGCCTGCCCGAGCACTGGCTCAAAGCTGAACACATGGATTTAATATTATTACCACTGGTCGCCTTTGATGAACAGGGCAACCGGATGGGCATGGGAGGGGGGTTTTATGACCGGAGTCTGGCCAATATTAGGCAACAGAAAAAATCCACGCAACTCATTGGACTGGCGCACGAAATACAGAAAGTCACCCAACTAGAGGTGCAGAGATGGGATATTCCCTTGCACGCCATTGCCACCGAAAATGATTTCTACAAGACCTAATCAGTCACTCGATAAAAACAGCTTATAAGCCGGATTATCGCTTTCATCCCAATATGGGTAGCCCAACTCATCAAGGTAACAATTCAGCGATTTACGCTCGCTCTTGGGCGCCTGTAAACCCACCAGCACACGACCAAAAGCTGCACCGTGGTTGCGATAATGGAACAGACTAATATTCCAGCGTTTACCAATGCTAGTCAGGAAATCCAGTAGCGCACCAGGGCGCTCAGGAAATTCAAAACGATAGATAATCTCATCTTCTACATTCTGATTATGACCACCGACCAGATGTCGTACGTGAATCTTGGCCATTTCATTATCGGTCAAATCAACCACAGGGTATTTTTTGTCTATCAGTTTGGCGATTAATTCATCTTTCTCGGCAAAACCTTCGCTCAGCTGGATACCCGCAAACACATGTGCTTCATTATCATGTGCATAGCGATAATTAAATTCAGTAATGCCACGACGCCCCAGCAGATTACAAAAAGTTCGGAAACTACCAGGGCGCTCGGCAATTGTCACACCCAATAAAGCCTCGCGCTGCTCACCCAGTTCTGCACGCTCAGCGACATGGCGTAGGCGATCAAAATTCATATTGGCACCACTGTTAATCGCCACCAGTGTTTGACCCGTTATCTTTTCACGCTCGACATACTTCTTCATACCAGCCACGGCCAACGCACCCGCAGGTTCCATGATGGAGCGGGTATCATCAAAAATATCCTTAATCGCGGCGCAGATCTCATCGGTGCTGACACAAATGATTTCATCCACACACTGCCTGGCAATGCGGTAAGTCTCCTTACCCGCCTGGCGCACAGCAACCCCATCGGCAAAAATGCCAACGCGATCGAGTTTCACGCGTTTTTTTTGCTTGAAGGCTTCCGCCATGCAGGGAGCGTCATCCGGCTCGACACCGATAATTTTCACCTCGGGGCGCAGATGTTTAATATACGCCGCCACACCGGCGATCAGACCACCACCACCGACCGGTACAAACACCGTATCAATAGTGCCGCCGTGCTGACGTAGAATTTCCATACCGATGGTGCCCTGTCCGGCGATCACATCAGGATCATCATAAGGATGAATAAAATCCAGTTTCTGCTTTTCTGCCAGCGAGATCGCGTGCTGATAGGCCTCATCGTAGGCATCACCGATCAGTACGATTTTAGCTCCGTAGGATTTAACTGCATTGACCTTGATTGCCGGTGTGGTTTTAGGCATAACGATGGTGGCTTTAATACCCAGACGTTGCGCAGATAAAGCAACACCCTGGGCGTGATTTCCCGCTGAAGACGCAATCACACCTTTAATTTTTTTCTGCTGTGAAAGCTGATAAATACAATTATAGGCACCTCGCAACTTGAACGAGAATACGGGCTGCATATCTTCGCGCTTCATCAAGACTTTATTATTCAGACGTGCACTCAACAGTCGCGAAAGCTCCAGTGGAGTTTCATCAGCAACATCATAAACCCGTGCTGCCAATATTTTTTCTATGTATTTTTTAGTCATGAATTGGATCATTTAGCCATTATTTTTTGTGACTATAGCAGAGCAATGATTGATACGGCCACTGTTTAACCACAAAGACAGAAAATACGTTCATGACTTCCAGCCCACAGGCGAGTAAAATTCCCTTTTTGACAGAAGAATTTTAGAGGATGAATCCATGACCCAGGATGAAATGAAAAGAAAAGCAGCTGAAGCTGCTATGGAATATGTTGTTACCGACGCAATTGTAGGTGTGGGTACAGGCTCGACCGTTAACCACTTTATCGATTGCCTGGCTGAGATCAAAAACAAAATCAAAGGCGCGGTTTCCAGCTCGGAAGCATCCACCAAACTCCTGCAGGAACGCGGCATCGAGGTTTTTGACCTCAATAACGTCAGCAACATTCCTGTTTATATCGACGGTGCCGATGAGTCTGACCACTATCTCAACCTGATCAAAGGCGGCGGCGGTGCATTAACCCGTGAAAAAATTATTGCTGGTGCCAGCGACAAATTCGTCTGTATCGCCGATGAAAGCAAACTGGTCGATGTTATGGGTAAATTCCCGCTACCGGTTGAAGTCATTCCAATGGCGCGCAGCTTTATCGCCCGTGAACTGGTCAAACTTGGCGGCCAGCCTGTCTGGCGTGAAAATTTCATTACCGACAACGGCAATATCATTCTTGATGTGCATAACCTGGAAATTATGGATGCCGTTAAACTGGAAAATGACATCAACAAGCTGGCTGGTGTGGTCACCGTCGGTATTTTTGCCAACCGCCCTGCGGATGTGTTGATTCTGGGCACACCAGAAGGTGCGAAGACAGTTCTTTCTAAATAAGACAGACTAAGATAAAAGATATATAGCCCTATCCGCAAACGCGGTCAGGGCTATTTTTTTCTCGCGTAAATCGCAGACACAAAAAAACGGGGCCGAAGCCCCGTTTTTTTCGTACTAATACTTTAAAAGCTATTAGAACTTAACGCGCAGACCTGCAGTCAGAACGCTGTAATCGTCTGATGTTGCTGCTGCATCATCACGAGCACCGTAACCAACATAAAGGTCAGTGGCTTTGCTCATTTTGTGATCATACGCCAATGCATAAGATGTACTACCTGAATCGGCTGTAGTTACACCAGCAACGGCAATATCACTTTTTGAGCCGAACGTGAAATAAACCTTATTGTTGTCATCAATGGAATAATTAGCACTGAACATCATGTAATCACTACCCATCAAATCTTCAGTTTGCTCAAGCTGGAGACCCAGTTTTACAGGACCAACTGTGTATGTACCACCAATCTTGGTTGCAGCGTCACCTGAGGTTGTATCAAGACCAGTAACTGTAGTTACACCAGCAACAGTAACAGAAGATGTGTCTTCTGCAGACATATCAATCATATCAACGTAAACGCTGAATGCTTTAGCTTCGTAACGGAAACCAACACCAATAGTCTCTTCAATGTCTACCTTAGGACCTGTATCACCTGAAGTGTCATCACCAGCAAAAGTAGTATTAACTACTAACTGCATGCCACCCATTTTTGGTGAGGCATATTGCACTAAATCACTAGAACGACCCGATGTACGAGTACCTGAACCACCGTGCAGTTTTGACTGCATAGCCAGAGCACCACGACCTTCAAGTGAAGTGCGGAACATAGGATCTACTGAGCTACCCTTTTGTTTGTAGTTAGTTGCCATAGCACCCAATTTAACGGTACCCATGCCAGTTTTCAGACCAACGTACTGATCACGACCAGACACGGTAGCAGCCTGATCAGCATTAAACTGGAACTCAGCTTTGTAGAAAGCTTTCACACCATCACCAACATCTTCAGAACCTTTCACACCAATCGCTGATGTTTGGCTCTTCATTTGCATAGAATCAGTAGTACTGCCTGTATCGGCACTATCAATACTCAGATTCATAAGGCCGTAAACGGTAGCTTCCGCGAATGCAGCACCTGATGCTGCCATGCCCGCTGCAATAGCGAGTGAGATTATTGTTTTTTTCATTATGCAAGACTCCTGCATGTTATTAAAATTTATGATCATAGCTATGATTACAATTATTATTTTTAGGCATGGCTCCCACTATGCCCCCCCAATAAAGCGGTTCGCTTTATCTAAAAAGCAGCAGAACCCACGCCAGTTCAGACATATAAACCTAAATATACAAGGTCTAATATCTCTAAAACTAAGCTGAGTATATGCAGATAAGCCGAAAATGCAAGTCCATTTCAGAAAATGCGAGCCTTATACTCAATCAAACCTCACCGCATGCTGATGCACTTATATACAAAAATAATCTTTTTTTAAAACATTTAACCCACATAATTTTTATATCCCTTTTTATATACAATCATTTCTCAACAATAGAGACAACATCTTAGCTCTTCTAATAAATAACCATATATTTAATACCCACTCAACTGATATACAAAACTACAAATATAAAATACACTTTGTATCTCAAAAAAATACGACCCCATCAATTGATTATATTTTTAATAATTAAAGGCATTGCTGTGACATTTAAAAGTTTCAAATTATTTCTCATATTAGTTCTACCGCTAACCATGTATGCAAATACTAGTTATGCAGAGTGTGCCCGTAATGATATTGATCATTACCTGAACAAGGGTTTCACTCCAGAACAAATCACCAGTATCTGTGCAACGACTCCTTTGAAAACATCTAAACCCGAAATACCACACGATGAAGATGAACCTGAAAAAACACACCATACCAATCAGGATACAAATCAAACGACCGCACATGAAAAAAATGAACAATTTCTCAAAGAAGCCATAAAGGGCCGAAATGTCACACTAACTAAAGACTCATTGGAATACACACTCAAAGTCTGCATTGAATATGGTGACGAAGACCTGTACGGCTTTGCACCTAAAGCCTGCCCCATTATTAGATACACCATTGCACGTAAAGGCCTTGAAATAACTAAATCACAAAAAAAATACATCTTCTTCGGCGCTTACGAAATAAAAATTAAAAGCACAATAAAACGCGAAATAATAAGTGGCCTGGAGAATAATAAATCCAACGAGATAATACTCATCAATGAAAAACTTGAGACTGGTGATCACACCTTCATACCTGTCAGGGATGATATTTCTATAGTCGAGGTTGAACAGGTTTTACTGCAACTATCTCATTGAACACCTTTTCGCTTTAGCACTGTTACTTTCGTCTTATAGCCAACAATAAATTCAAAGCAAAAAAAACCTCTCCCAAAACAGGGAGAGGTTTAAGCTTCGATCATAAAAACAGTCCTTGCTGCTCGGGATTCACCCGAACTAATGTCCTGCTAGAACTTGTGAATAGCACCTAGTGAAAATACAGAAGGATCAGCGCCTGAATCTGCTGTAGTTATATTATCAAGACTTGCAGTGCTATATGATGCATAAACCTGAGTCTTAGGAGCAACGGTCTGGAAAGCACCAAGTGTAAAGCCGGTACCTTCATCAGCACCATTATTATCATCACCCACAGTACCGATAGTCATAGCAATCTGAGTTTCTTTGGAAACGTTATATTTACCAACCAGGAACATATAACTCTTATCATCAGCACCGGCATTGGAGCTTACTGTTTCAAAAGAAGCATCTACACTCCAGCTATCAGCCTTGTAGCCACCATGAATACGCATCGCATCATTATCAACACCTAGCTTAGCAACTGTAGGTGATGCATCACTTGCAATAAACTGCACACCCGCAGTAATACCATCTTTAGAATATGCAACACCAGCAGCTGTACCGTGATTATCCTGATCACCATCATCGACATACAGGCCAACATTCACAGTCACACCAGCCATCGCATTTGATGTGTACTGCAAAGCATTATCGGTAAAACCATTGTTCGCAGCGGATAAACCGTAAGTAGCTAAGGACTTGGAAAGCTGACCGTTAGCACCTACATGTGTGAGATTGTAGAAGGGGTCCATTTTAAAGCCAACCATCTTGTACGATGTTGACATGCGGCCGTAAGCAACGGTACCAAAACCACCTTTCAGGCCACCAAAATAGAAGCGTTGTGCGAAAGCGCGACCGCCATCAGTGGTATTAGTAACATCAACTGTGTCGCCAGCTGAATCTGTGTATGTAGTTGTAGTAGAAGATGCACCATCACCATCCGCATTTGCACCCGTCTGCAGGTGAATAAATGCTTTTATTCCGTCACCTTCACTCTCTGCCTTTAGACCAAATAAAGACACATTGTCTTGACCAGAAAGAGCTGCACCAGCACCCTTATCGGCATCCATTGAATTCAGTGAATAACGAAACTGTCCATAAATATTTGCATCTGCCATCGCAGCAACAGGCGCACCGCAAGCAACAGCAACTGCAGCTGCCAGTAAAATTTTATTGTTCATAATTTTATCTCTACTAATAATTATTTGGAGCGTACAAAGTAATAAAAAACAGGTATGAGCAACCTGACTTATATCAATTTATATTATGTATGAGAGGTTAATTCAGAAGAACAGACTATTTTAATATACGCCATTTAGACTTAGTACAAACATCGGACATATATTCAGATTGAGTTAAATAATTTCATTTGATACCCAACACACGAAACAAAAATAAAAAAAGCCCCAAAAGAGGGGCTTTTTTTTATTTTGGCTGGGGAACAAGGATTTGAACCTTGATTGACGGAGTCAGAGTCCGTTGTCCTGCCGTTAGACGATTCCCCAAGTACTCTGGAAACAGCTCAGTAGATAAAAATCTCTAAACTGTAAAATCGTATCCAGTTTTGAAACTTAACGTTTCGAGAACTGAACAGCACGACGAGCCTTGCGGAGACCCACTTTCTTGCGTTCTACTTCACGTGCATCACGTGTTACAAAACCAGCTTTGCGCAATGCAGGGCGTAATGTTTCGTCGTATTCCATTAAAGCACGTGTAATACCATGACGAATAGCACCGGCCTGACCAGAGTTACCACCGCCTTTTACGGAAACTTTAATATCGAACTTGCCATTCATCTCAACGGTGTCGAGAGGCTGGCGGACGATCATACGTGATGTTTTGCGACCAAAGAAGTCATCAACGGGCAGGCCGTTAACTACAATTGCGCCTGTACCTGCGCTCATGTAAACCCTTGCACTGGATGTTTTGCGACGACCGGTTGCGTAATACTGTTCTGACATAATAATACCTTTTATATTTCTAGCAGTTGTGGCTGCTGTGCTGCATGTGCATGTTCTTTACCTGCATAAACCTTCAGCTTGCGGAACATGGTGCGACCCAATGAGTTTTTAGGCAACATGCCTTTTACTGCCCTTTCGATAACACGCTCAGGCGCTTTATCGATTAATTTTTCAAAACTAATTTGCTTAAGTCCACCCATGTAACCTGAGTGAGTGTAATACATTTTGTCTTTAGCTTTATTGCCGGTTACACGAACCTTCTCGGCATTAACAATAACGATGTAATCGCCAGTATCAACGTGTGGTGTGTAAATAGCTTTATGCTTGCCACGTAAACGACGTGCAACTTCTGTAGCTAAACGACCTAAAGTTTTATCTTCAGCATCGATTAGAAACCAATCTCTTTTTACGTCTTCGGCTCTTGCGCTTATGGTCTTCATCAGGTTTATCCTGCAATTTATATCTAATGGTATCGCCACGGGACATCCACGTGACAAAGAGGCGGAATAATACAGAAAATATGACATACAGACAAGTGTTTTACTGTCTTTTGGTAGATTAAAAGGAAACCTGTTATAAAAACTAAAATTTTTACAAAAAAAAGCGCAGGCGGGGAGCCTGCGCTAAAAACCACCAAAATGGAGGAGGAGTCAAAAATATGAAAAATTCAATGAACAGAATTCAAGAATATAATTATTATCTAATATAGCCTGTGTCCTGTCAACCATTAATTAATCACCTTTTCACCACCCCACATATTCCCCTTAATTTATCAATCACTTATAAGCAATCTATCTACTATTCGATCATTCCTTAAATGCTCTGAAATAATCTCGTCAACATCTTCACGGTCAACATAGGTATACCAGATGGCCTCAGGATAGACCACAATCACCGGTCCCGACTCACATCGCCCCAGACATCCCGCGGTGTTCATCCTAACGCCGCCCTCTCCACTTAAACCCAGCTCTTTGATTTTAGCTTTGGCGTAGTCACGTATTTCTGCTGCGTTACATCGCCCACAACACATTTCACCAGACTCACGCAGGTTGGTACAGAAAAATACATGGTGTTTATAGTGTGACATTATTTACTCCTGCTGGAAATTTTTATAGATATTGCATGTCGTCGCCGTTGTCGGCAATATTAGCAGATGAGAGATTACAGCCCTATTGATCACCTGATGATGAACATCGATACCGCTTTACGCACAGTGGCCGGCAAACCAATTGTAACCCAACGTGCTTATCCCGCCGATAAAGTCGATGATTGCGAACTTAATGAGGAAGATCGAAAACACATTGCCAGTCTAATGCGCGTTAATCATTCTGGTGAAGTTTCAGCACAGGCCCTATATCAAGGTCAGGCCATCACTGCCAGAAATAATGAGGTACGCGAAAAGCTGGAACAGGCAGCACTGGAAGAAAATGACCACCTCGCCTGGACCGAAAGCAGGCTTCATGAATTAGGCGACCGTACCAGTTTTCTAAACCCTGTCTGGTATGCCGGATCGCTAGCAATTGGTGCCTTCGCTGGTGCTATCGGAGATAAATGGAGCCTGGGTTTTTTAGCTGAAACTGAGCATCAGGTAGTTGATCACCTGAATGAACACCTTAAAGAGTTACCCAAACAGGACCAACGTAGCCGTGCCATTCTTGAACAAATGCGTGTTGATGAAGCCAAACATGCCACTACTGCTCTTGACCACGGTGGTGCTCAGCTCCCTGCTCCGGTCAAAGGCCTGATGTCTCTGATGTCAAAAGTAATGACTAAATCCACTTATCGGATTTAGTCAAATAAACCTTCTAGGCAAACATTTCCCCCTTAACCGTTTGCCAGACAGCATCTCCCATTGATTCCTGTATCACCAACGGCAGAGCAATTGAGCCTTGAGACAAAAGCTGGTCATGGAATCCTTTCAAATCGAAACCGTCCTGCTCTTGAGCCACTTTTCGTGCCTGCAAAATCATCTCGCGACCCATCGCATAACAAAGCGGTGTCGTTGGTGAGCAGCTATACCAGTTAATTTCTGCCTCTGCCTGTTCACGACTAAAACTTAATTCTGCCACCATCAGGTCAATCGCACCTTCTGTGCTTAGTTGTCCAGTTTGCAACTTCACATCTATAATAATGCGTAAAGCACGCCATGATCGATCACGCAACATCATGAAGCGGTGCTCTTCTTTATCGAGAAAACCCTGTTCAATAGACAGCTCTTCACAATATAAAGCCCAACCCTCATACATGGAAGCCGAGGCATTCAATAGGCGTGTATAGCCCGGCTCGCTCTGGTTTTCGGTGACAAGCTGCTGGTGATGACCAGGAAAGGCTTCGTGTGCACAGGTCAGATCAATGCTGAAAACACTGTGCTCAGCCAATGCGGCCTCATCCGTAGTTGTGGTGACGTAATACAAACCATGCTGCTCAGGGTCGCTGAACTGTGGCGGCTCGTAGGCAGCAAAGGGAATCATGTGACGTAAAAATTCGGGCGTACCCAGCACTTTTAGCGATTGCTTTTTCGGCATGGTCAGCAATCCTGATTTCTGCCACCATTCATATGAATCCATCATGCGATGACGATAAGTATCCAGCAGCTGCTCTGCTTTTGGGTGCTGTTTCTGAATTTTTGCTAACAACGCCTCAACATCGTCATCCGCCTGCATGGCTTTAGTTTGCTCTAACAAAGCCTGACGGCAGTCTTTATATAATTTCTCTCCAAACGCTAACACTGCATCGGCAGAAGTTTCCATAAAGTGCTTTTCATTGAGCAATCGGTTAAATCGATGCTCGCCACAGGCAAAATCGCCCGCTGCTTTAGGCGCAATATCCACTTCCAGAAATCTTGCGAAGTCTTCCAGGGCATGTGCAGCATCTTCAAACAAAGGCTGCAAGCGTGCTGGATTTTCAAACTTATGAGTAAATAATGGGTTGCGGCCCATATCACGGATAAATGCAATACTGGAACGACATTCACTAACAGCAGCATTTAGCCAGATCAATACCACCTGCTCGGGAAATTGAGATAGCTGGGTTTTGGCACCACGCAGATACTCAGGAAACTGTTGCAAGCGACATTTAAAGGGCTTGTGCACTTCAGCAACAGGATAAATCAGCAATTGATAAATCGCATTCACCGGTACATAAGCGGACGGATCACGAAAGCGCCAGTCCCGCTCTTCAATATCATGCAACTCGATTTCAGCTGCCGCTCTGAGTATTTTAAAGTCAACTTGACTAGCCTCCGACAGTGATCCAATACTCATTTCATCGAGCGCCGATACCAGTTTCTGATTCAATGCAATCAGTGCACCAATATCATCATCAGCATAACTACGAAGCTCACTAGCATGATCATTTACACCAACTTCAACCGCTTTCTCAGGATGAAAACGAAACCACGCCTGATAATACTGTTGTTGTAACTCTTTAAATAACTGCTCTTCTGATTCCAACACTAAAACACCTTTATTCTTCAATAATTTCAAAATCGTGCGTTATTTCTACGCAACTGGCCAACATGATAGAAACAGAACAGTATTTTTCTGCCGTCATGGTAATCGCTCGCTCTACTTTCCTGGCATCCAGACCTTTACCCTTGATAACGTAGTGAGCATGTATTTTTGTAAAAACTTTGGGGATGTCTGTTGCACGTTCAGCCTCCAGCTCAACATGACAGTCCATTATATCCTGACGTGCACGTTTCAATATATGAACCACGTCGAAAGCCGTACAGCCACCCATACCCAATAACACCATTTCCATTGGACGCACACCCATATTACGCCCACCATCATCGGGTGGACCGTCCATTACTACAGAATGCCCACTGCCAGACTCACCGACAAAGGACATATTGTCTAACCATTTAACCGTTGCTTTCATTGAGTTACTCTCTAAAAATAAAACTTTAACTAATCATGTCATACACGCGTGTTTTGTGTATGATCTAGTACAAACAAAAATAATTTTATCACTCGAAGACGACAAAGATGAGCATTATCCGAGATATTCCAGTACTTAATCCATCGTTAGAAAAACTTCTCAGCCATACTCATAAAAAAACGCATCCAGCAAAGAAGGTCATTATCCACGAAGGTGATGATTCAGGAAGCCTCTACTATATCATTGAGGGCTCGGTAAGCGTACAGGCAGAGAGTGAATCAGGAGAGGAAATTATTCTTGCACACCTAAATGCCGGCGATTTTTTCGGCGAATCAGGACTATTTGACCTGAGCGATGAAGACATAAAACGTTCTGCATGGGTACACGCTCGAACCAGCTGCGTCATTGCTGAAATCAGTTATTCAGAGTTCAGAAAAATTGTTGCCGAAGATCCAACAGTGATGTTTTTACTCACCGGCCAGCTTTTCACTCGCTTAAGAAAAACCAGCCTGAAGGTACGAGACCTGATTTTTCTCGACGTTAAAGGCCGTATTGCTCACTGCCTGCTCGAACTTAGTAAAGAACCAGACGCCATGACCCATCCCGAAGGCATGCAAATAAAAAGTACTCGTCAGGATTTGGCAAAAATGGTTGGCTGCTCGCGAGAAATGGCAGGGCGTGTACTCAAGGAGCTGGAAGACGATAATCTAATCAGCGCACACGGCAAGACGATAGTAATCTTCAGGACCAGCGAAATCCAGTAGCGCCGGGACGACCAGCTTTTAAACTAGGAAAATAACTCCGCAAGCTTTTCACCGGGATCCTCAGCACGCATAAATGCCTCGCCGACCAGAAAGACATGAATATCATTATCACGCATCAGTTTCACATCTTCCTTTGTATCAATACCGCTTTCAGTCACTAGAATACGATCGTCAGGTACCATATCTAGCATCGATAAAGAAGTCTGCAGACTGGTTTCAAAAGTGTGCAAACTACGGTTGTTGATACCAATCAATTTTGCATCAGTTGCTAGAGCTCTTTTCATCTCCTGTTCATCGTGAACTTCCATCAATACGTCCATTTCCAACTCATGCGCCAGTGCCAACAGTTCTTTCATCATGACATCATCAAGCGCTGCCACAATCAACAGTATACAGTCAGCATTAATCATTCTGGCCTCATAAACCTGATAGGGCTCAATGATAAAATCTTTACGTATCACCGGTAAGCTACAAACTGATCTCGCCTGTTTAAGAAAGTTTTCGCTGCCCTGAAAAAAATCAGCATCGGTCAGAATGGAAAGGCAGGTAGCACCATTAGCTTCATAGGTTTTTGCAATTTCAGAGGGATTAAAATTTTCACGCAAAATGCCTTTACTGGGCGATGCTTTTTTAATTTCTGCAATAACCGCAGATTTATTTTCCGCCAGCCTGCTTTCAATAGCCGCAATAAAACCACGTACCGGACTGGCCTGCTCGGCATATTTTTTTAAATCTTCCAGGGCGAGCTTCTCTGAACGCTCGGCGATTTCCTCGTGTTTACGCTGAAGAATTTTTTTAAGAATATCGGGGGTATCACTCATAATTAAGTCGTAGTCTTAGCGACCAACTCCTGTAGTTTTTCTGCAGCCTTGCCTTCGGCGATGACTTGAGCTGCACGTTCAACACCTTCCGCCAATGTATTTACTAAACCGGCAACGTAAATAGATGCCCCAGCATTCAGACAAACAATATCTTTTGCAGGGCTCGATTGATTAGCGAAAACACCTTTGATGATATTTAAACTGTCTTCAGCATCCACCGCTTTGATCATAGAAAGCTCGGCGCGTTGCATACCAAAATCTTCCGGCTGAATGGTGTAGCTCCTCACTTCACCGTCTTTAAGCTCTGCAACCAATGTTGGTGAACCAATGCTGATTTCATCCAGGCCATCTTCGGCGTTAACCACCATAACATGCTCGCTGCCCAGCTGTTTCAACACTTCCGCCAGAGGCACGACCCAATCTTTGCTGAACACGCCCAGTACCTGATTGGGTGCGCCAGCAGGATTAGTCAGCGGTCCGAGCACATTAAAAATTGTACGTACTGCCATTTCTTTACGTGGGCCGATGGCGTGTTTCATGGCGCTGTGATGCATCGGTGCGAACATAAAACCAACACCAATTTCATTGACACAATGCGCTACCTGCTCTGGTGTTAATTCGAGATTAACGCCCGCCGCCTCCAGCACATCCGCACTGCCTGACTTACTGGTAATAGAGCGATTACCGTGTTTGGCAACACGGCCACCGGCAGCGGCGACGACAAAAGCACTGGCGGTAGAAATATTAAAACTACCAGATGAATCGCCACCGGTTCCGCAGGTATCCACAAGATGTTCTTTTTCAACTTCGACTTTGGTGGACAGTTCACGCATCACTGCTGCCGCTGCGGCAACTTCATCTACCGTCTCACCTTTCATGCGCAGACCAACTAAAAAGCCACCAATCTGCGCGGGTGTTGCATCACCCGTCATGATGGTTCGCATTACCGTAGTCATATCCTCGGCGGATAAACTCTGTTTTTCTGTGACTGCTTTTATTGCACTTTGCATATCCATAACAACACCTGTTACGACCTTATAATCACGGCCGCACATTCAAAAAGTTTTGTAAAAGATCATGACCGTGTTCGGTCAAAATTGATTCTGGATGAAACTGCACGCCTTCAACCGCCATTGTTTTATGGCGAACGCCCATAATCTCATCCATCTCGCCATTTTCAGTTTCAGTCCATGCAGTGACTTCTAAACAATCAGGCAAGGATTCTTTTTCGATAACAAGTGAATGATAGCGCGTTGCGGTATATGGGTTTTCCAGTCCCTTAAATACTCCCTCACTTTTATGATGAATTAATGAAGTTTTGCCGTGCATGATTTCACGTGCATGTACTATCTTGCCACCGAATACCTGGCCAATACTTTGATGCCCCAGACAGACACCCAAAATCGGCAGTTTACCGGCAAATTCCTTAATCGCCGCCATCGAGACACCGGCTTCATCCGGCGTACAAGGTCCCGGTGAAATCATAATGCGCTCAGGTGCTCGCGCTTTTATTTCATCCACCGTAATCTGGTCGTTACGGTACACTTCAACATCCGCGCCCAACTCACCCAGATATTGCACCAGGTTGTAGGTGAAGGAGTCATAATTGTCGATCATTATTAACATATCTGAATCCTACCCGATCTATTAAATTTCTTCTTGTTTAACTGGTAATTTCGCATAGGGCGAAGCCAGCGGCTCCCCGACGAACAGACCCTGGCCTGGCCAGGCGACACTTTTCCAGTAGGCTTCAATTAGACTCTCACCCTGAATATAAAAGCCAATAACCACACCGGGATGCGTAAATTTCTGAATAAAATTGCATGGTTCAACCACTGTGCCATAACTGGCTGTAGCACCCGCATCCAGCCAGCGCAACAGACTCATTTGACTTTTGCCAAAGAGAACCCCACCCGCCGAGGTCAGGTGATCAGCGATAGCTCCATCCATAAATTCATTGCTATCTATTTTTTCAACTTGCTTCATACCAGTAAAATAAAACATGACATCATCTTTATCTTCCAGCTTATTTGCGTTCACCTGCTGAATTTTTATGTATTCACTTAAAGTAATAATTGTCTGCGCATACAATTGTGCACGAGTATTACGAGCCTTATCAGTTGTACTCAAAAGATAAGCAGTACCATCAGGACTCTGCTCATCTGAACGCACCCCCCTGTCAATCATGGCAAATACCTGATCAATAGAGCTACCCCCAAGCATCATCGTGGGTCGGATTTTTAAATCATCAAACGGTGCGCGACTAGTCACATTAAAATAAGGACTGGGTGCCGTCGCTTTACACCCCATAGCGCAATATTTTTCATCATAACCTAACGCAAAAGCACTAGTAATCGACATACAGCCCACACGAAAAACATTGCTCCAGGCTAGCGCATAAAACTGCACATGCTCTGGTGTCTTTTCCTTAACTTGTATATAAAGTTTCTGGAACAAAACTTTACTTATAATATTTTGTTGAGAAGGAAATTTTATAACAATAATATTTTCATCAGGAATATTTCTTTTCTGCTGATAATAATCGGCAATACGCTGACTGTCTGGATCATTCGCATTAACAATGACCGCCAATTTTTCAGCCAATGACCATTCTGCATCAACCGCCATCGATGACACTGAGACCATAACAGTGATCAGAAATAGAGCACTACGAAGAATATTCGACTTCAACGGTTTAGCCATTTTTATTCAGTCCAGATTCGGCCAGTGTCACTGCCCGAAAAATCGCACGCGCCTTATTCATGGTTTCTGCCCATTCATTCTCAGGCACTGAGTCATAAACAATACCGGCACCCGCCTGTATCGAAAGCTGTTTATCTTTAATCACTGCGGTGCGAATCGCAATTGCAGTGTCCATATCACCATTCCAGGAAAGATAACCCACAGCGCCAGAATAAACACCGCGTTTCACCGGTTCCATTTCATCGATGATTTGCATAGCACGAATTTTGGGTGCGCCACTGACCGTGCCTGCGGGAAATGTTGCACGTAACACGTCCATGGCATTCATATTTGGTTTCAACTGGCCGGTGACGTTTGAGACTATGTGCATCACATGCGAGTAACGCTCGACGATCATTTTATCGGTGAGCTCGACGCTGCCGGTTTTGCTAACGCGGCCAGCATCGTTACGGCCGAGGTCGATCAGCATCAAATGTTCAGCCAGTTCTTTCGGATCTGCTAACAACTCTGCTTCCAGAGCCTTGTCGTGGGCTTCATCTTTACCGCGAGGACGTGTGCCGGCGATAGGACGCACGGTAACTTCACCATCTTCCAGACGAACCAGAATTTCCGGCGATGAGCCGACCACCTGATGATCACCCAAATCCAGATAATACATATAAGGTGAAGGGTTCAAACTACGCAAAGCACGATACAACTCTAACGGACGTGCGTTAAAGGGAATGGTCAGACGCTGCGATAACACTACCTGCATGATGTCACCATCTACAATATATTGTTTAGCTTTGGCGACGGCGGATTTATAACCTTCTTCTGTAAAGCCCGAAATAAAATCTGCCTCATTGACCTGACGTGATTCGTGCGCGGGCGCTTCGGGTACAGGTAAACGCAGACCCTCTGCCAGTTCCTGCAAACGTTTTTCACCATTCGATAAAGCATCGTCCTGCTGCGGATCAATGTGAACAATAATGTATAGCTTGCCCGCGAGATTATCGAACACCACCACTTCTTCCGACACCATCAATAAAATATCCGGCGTACCCAGCGGGTCGATTTTATCTTCGTGATCTAAACGCGGTTCTATATAACGAATAGTTTCGTAACCAAAGTAACCCACCAATCCACCAGTGAAACGCGGTAAATCATCAAACTCGCTATCGTCTCGTGCATACTGTTTCTGAAATTCAGTAATCCATTGCAGTGGGTCAGCAACATGCTCATCAAAAATCACAACACCATCTTCTTCAACGCTGATTTGTCGATTATTGACTTTGACTATTTTTCGGCAAGGCAGGCCGATGATGGAATAACGCCCCCATTTCTCACCACCCTGCACCGATTCGAATAAATACGAATAAGGGGTATTAGCGAGTTTAAGGTATGTACTTAAAGGAGTATCAAGATCAGCCAGCACTTCGCGCACCAGTGGTACACGAGAACAGGCTTTTTGTTTCAGTTTTTCAAATCTTAATTTGTTGGCGTTTTCAGAGGACATAATATTTCCCGGAACAAGTTACAAGCATTTAGACACAGTCATACAGCACAGACGAGCTTTACCATCGCCAGTGACAACTGATCCTCAATACTTGTTGTTCGGAAAATATTTGCATAGTCAGATAATAGAACAAGTTTGCGCTAAGCACTATAGCCAGCGGCTACCAATCAATAATATTTTTAATCTCAGCCATGGAATCAACGACTGCATCAGGATTGTAATCACGAATATCTTCGCCGTGATTGTAACCGTAAGACATACAGATAATATCAAAACCCGCCGCACGCGCCGCTTTCACATCGCTCATCGAATCACCCAGCATCAAAGATTGCTCAGGCGTGGCACCCAGCTTTTCAGCACCATGCAACAATGGCAATGGATCAGGCTTCTTCTTGGCCAACGTGTCGCCACAGATGATAATTTCAAAATCATCTTTAATGCCCAGCTTTTCCAAAATGGGCAAAGTAAACTGCGCGTTTTTGTTGGTCACACAGCCAATTTTCACATCCTGCGTTTTCAGAAAATCGAGTGCCTCGCGTACGCCGTCATAAAGACAGCTACGCTCACACACGTTTTTGTCGTACAGGTCGAGAAAAATCGGATAAGCTTTTTCGAATAGCGCATCGTCCGGCTCGCCATCAAGCTGACCAATCAAAGCACGGCGCGTTAAACGCTCAACGCCATTGCCGACCCAGTTACGCACCTTGTCTTCACCATAAACAGGCATATCGAGTTGCTTCATCATTTCGTCAACACAATACGCCAGATCAGGCACGCTATCGACTAGCGTGCCGTCAACGTCGATCAAGACCATTGCTGGTTTTTTAATTGCCATGATTATTCTCTGAGACCTTAAGCTTTAGCTAACTCAGCGCGCATCGCAGCAACAACCGTGTCGTAATCGTTGGCATCGTTTTCACCAACAGCGCCGAAGATAGCAGAACCTGCAACGAACATATCTGCACCAGCTTCTGCAATTTCGCGAATGTTATCCACTTTCACACCACCGTCGATTTCAAGGCGAATATCAAAACCAGACTCATCAATCATTTTGCGAGCTTCACGTAATTTATTGAGTGTTTCAGGAATGAATGACTGACCACCAAAACCAGGATTAACTGACATCAATAAGATCACATCTACTTTATCCATAACGTGTTTCAGGATATTTAAAGGTGTCGCTGGGTTGAATACCAAACCTGATTTACAGCCCAGCTCACGAATCATTTGCAGGGTGCGATCAACATGCTCAGAAGCTTCTGGATGGAAAGTAATGTAAGAAGCACCAGCTTCTGCAAAATCAGGGATGATGCGATCAACCGGCTTCACCATCAAATGCACATCTATTTCAGCAGTAACACCGTGCTTGCGCAGCGCATCACAAACCAATGGTCCAATTGTCAGGTTAGGTACGTAATGGTTATCCATTACGTCAAAATGCACAATATCTGCGCCCGATTTAAGGACGTTATCAACTTCCTCACCCAGACGAGCAAAGTCAGCAGATAGTATGGATGGAGCGATCTTAAAATCAGACATGGTAATTCCTCACAAAATTTAAGCTCTTATATAGCTGAGCATCAGAAAGCCGGGCATTTTACATGATTGCTAGATAGCTTGCACTTCAAGGAACTTGCATCATACAAAAAGCTCTATAAGATGCTGGAAAATCATTTTGGAGATTTATTCATGTCCGTTAGCATTGCCCTGCACTTACTGTCTGCCATCCTCTGGGTGGGCGGCATGATGTTTGCCCATATGATGTTGCGTCCTGCAGCGGTTAGAGTTCTTGAGCCACCACTACGACTGAAACTCTGGGTGCAGGTTTTCAAAAACTTCTTTCTCTGGGTATGGATCGCCATTATTACCATACTGGCCAGTGGCTATTGGATGGTATTCGGTGTTTTTAATGGTTTCGGCAATGTCGGCATCCACATTCACCTCATGCACGGAATGGGAATCGTAATGGTACTAATTTTCATGTACGTATTTTTTATACCTTACCGGAAACTAAGACATGCCGTTATTGTTGAAAATTTTCAGGAAGGCGGTGCTAAACTGGCTCAAATCAGGCAATTAGTCGGTATTAACATATTGATTGGATTAGGAATATCAATTATTGCCAGTGCTGGACGATACTTATAAGGCAAACAGATACCAACTAGGCACTCTAGGCACTAGTCTGTATTTGGGGTAGAATCCCGAGCCATAATTTTTAAGCATTTAGCAATTAATTATTACAACCGGTCTTACCGGCAACAAACAACTCTTTCGGAGAGATTTTATGAAACGTCAAATTTTGACTGTATTATCCGCTGCAGCATTAGTTGCAGTATCAAACATGGCTTCTGCTGCCGACATAGCTGCCGGTAAAGCGAAAACTGCAATGTGTGCAGGTTGTCACGGTGCTAAAGGCATCAGCATGGCTCCAATGAATCCTAACCTGGCTGGCCAAAAAGATGCTTATCTGGCTGCACAGCTGAAAGCATTCCGTGCCGGTACACGCGTAAACGCAACGATGAACCCTATGGCTAAAGCTTTGAGCGATGCAGATATCGCTAACATCGCTGCTTACTATGCAAGCCTGAAATAAGTTATCACTGACTTGTTGAAAAGAAGCCCTGATTGCAGTTTTTGCATCGGGGCTTTTTTACGCCCGACGTTTATAGCCTGCCTCGCGATAGCAACAACCGTATCGGCGGCACAACCTTTTCTAACGCAAGATCAAAATCCCTTTTCTCTAATACAGGGACAGCCTCAAGCTGTAGCCGCCCAATTACCTGAAGCGGACACATCGCTATTATCACTAACTATCGATGTCACCAATACATTAAATGACGAAACAAATAACAATGAATCCCTATTCATTGATTTTGAATCTTACAACCTGAGGCTCGCCTGGCTTTATGGGATCACTGAAGACTGGGCGCTAAAAATAGACCTGCCACTGATTTATTATGGAGAAGGTTTTCTCGACAACACCATCGATAGCTGGCACGAGTTTTTTCATTTACCCCGCGCAAATCGACCCAATGTCACCGATAACCAATTCCAAATTTTGTATGATAAAAATGGTCAGACCCTGATCAATCTCAATACAGCCAATAGTGGTCTCGGTGATATTCAAATAGCACTCGGCAAAAATATTGTTAAGAAACATGATTCAACACTCAGTTTCTGGGTGTCTGCCGACCTGCCAACGGGCGACCCAAACTACCTACGTGGTAACGATCACAGCGACCTGTCACTCTGGCTCGCGAGTGATTATCACTTCAATCCTGAATGGAGTATCGATACCAATGCGGGTGTTTTATTCCCCGGGGGGAATCAGATTTCCGGCATAGCTGTCGAGGACAAAGTGCTCTTCACTTATGTGGGCATTCAATGGCAGGCCCATGAAATTTTTAATCTAAGAATGCAGATCAATGCACACAGTCAATTTTATTCGGACAGTCAATTATCGCTACTAGGCCCAGCCTATAACATGGTTTTAGGTAGCCAAATCCACGTTAGTGAATGCTCAGAAATTGATCTTGCTTTCAGCGAAGATATTCAAGTGGGTGCAACACCCGATATCAGCTTTTTATTGAGCTGGAAAAGTCATTTAGACTGCCAATAAGCCTCTATTGAACCCGTTCAAGAGCTTGCAGTAACACCTCAGTACCAGCATCCGTTTTATTATCATTCTCACTTAAAAATCTACGCCAGGCTCTGGCGCCACGACAACCTAAAAACAGTCCATGCAAATGCCGTGTCATCGAATGCAAAGGTGTACCCTCGGTCAGCTCCTGTTCGATATAAGGCAGTAGCGCATGAATAACTTCCTGCCTTGAACGCGGCGACTCATTACTGCCATAAAATTGCGCATCGAACTGTGATAACAGATAGGGGTTATGGTAAGCCTCACGACCCAACATCACCGCATCCACATGCTGAAGATGTTGCTGCATCGATTCCAATGTTTTAATGCCGCCATTAATCGTCACCCTCAACGAGGGTCGCGCCTGCTTGAGCCGATATACCACATCATATTTTAGCGGCGGAATATCACGATTTTCTTTTGGGCTTAATCCCTGTAACCAGGCTTTTCTAGCATGAACGATAAAATGCTCACAACCCGCTTCAGCCACTATCGCGACAAATTCATCCAGCGCCGATTCATCATCCATGTCATCGATACCGATTCGGCATTTAACTGTGATGGGAATCTTCACTTTATTGCGCATAGCCGCCACACACTCGGCGACCAGTTCCGGCTCGGCCATGAGGCCAGCACCAAATTTCCCCCGTTTTACCCGATCGCTTGGGCATCCAACATTTAAATTAACTTCATCGTAACCGGTGTCTTCCGCCATCAAAGCACATTCAGCCAAATCGTCGGGCTGACTACCACCTAATTGCAAAACGATGGGATGTTCTTCGGGGTGATAACGCAAAAAACCATCACGGTCACCGTGCAACAGTGCACCCGTAGTCACCATTTCGGTATACAACAGAGTCTGTTTAGAAATTAAACGAAGGAAGTAACGCGCGTGACGGTCAGTCCAGGCCATCATCGGCGCAATAGAAACAGTGCCTGAATACATGGCGTTATTATATCAGGTAATTTTCATATTCAATGGCGCAGTCAGTTCAAAAGATAACAGCTACTCAGGCAGCAACCTCTGACCCTGGCTCAGCATATTGCTGTTTGATGTCAACCATAGAATCAAGAATTGCGAGAAAGTGCTCAACCAAAGCTGGGTCAAAATGCTGACCACTTTCTTTTTTAATCAATGAAACAGAATCTTCCACCGACCATGCCTTTTTATAGGGACGCTCTGATGTCAAAGCATCAAACACATCCGCCAACGCAGTAATACGACCAACCAGAGGAATATTCTCACCTTTTAAACCATTGGGATAACCACTGCCATTCCATTTTTCATGATGAGTCAGTGCAATCTCACTGGCCATATTCAACAAAGGTGTATCATCCCCAGCAAGAATATCCGCACCAATTTGAGCATGGGTTTTCATGACCTCCCATTCATCCGGCTCCAGCTTGCCAGGTTTAAGCAACACAGCATCAGGAATACCAATCTTACCAATATCATGCATCGGAGCAGCGTTCAGCAACAGATCACATTCTTCATCACTCATACCCGCAGCCTTCGCTATCAAAGCGGCCATTTTACTCATGCGAATAATATGTAAACCCGTTTCATTATCCCTGTACTCAGCAGCACGTCCTAATCGTCGAACCACCTGAAGGCGGCTTTCATGCAGTAGTTGATGCGCTATTTCTAGTTCTTGAGTACGTTTCTGCACGCGCTCATCCAGAATCACATTCTGTTGGCTCATGTATTTATTTGCGCGGTGCACTTCAAGCAGGTTTATAACTCGTGAAACTAGCTCATCAGCATCGAAAGGTTTGGTCACATAATCACGCGCACCAGCATCCAGCGCACGCTGACGAAAGTCCTGAGCATGCTGAGCGGTAAGTACAAGAATAGGTGGCAGATCTTCTAAGATCTCCGATTGAAGTTGCTCCATCACCTGATAACCATCCATATGCGGCATATTAATATCCAGCAAAATCAAATCCACATCATTATTCTGCACCAAACCTAACACCTGACGTGGATCCTGTGTACTCAAGACATGTTCGAAACCTTTTGCCGACAACATTCTTCCCAGCAACTTAACATTGGGCAATTCATCATCGACAGCCAGAATACAGGCAGATTTCAAGTCATCACTTATTTTGTCACTCATTACAGGCACTCACTCTTGATTATCACTTTATATTTTGCTACAGCATTCAACCTTACATCATTACAAACAATCTCTTCGCACATTAATACACTATTTTGCCAAAGCCAAATCCAGCCAAAAAGTGCTGCCTTTACCAGCGGCACTATCAACCCCAATACGACCATTCATCAACTCTACTAACTGCTTAGTAATAACTAAACCAATGCCCGTACCATCAATATCTTCATTTTTCTGCAATCGTTCAAAAGCAACAAATAATTTATCCATATCTTCATCTGCCAAACCCCTACCCGTATCAGTCACGGCAATACGCAAAGTCTCACTATCTTTTTTTTCACAGCTCACGCTAACAATACCCTGGTCACAATTGTACTTCACCGCATTAGACAGTATATTCAACATCACCTGTTTAAGACGTAAAAAATCTGCTTGCACTACATAATTATGCTCACTCACCTGATCAAGTATCTTTATTTCTTTTTGAGTTGCCGCAGTGCCAATTAATTTCAAACAAGGACCAATAACATCTTTTAATTCCACCGACCCCATCGATATTTGCAATCTACCAGACTCAATAGCGGAAAGGTCAAGCACTTCGTTAATAAGATACAACAAATGTTCACCTGCCACTGAAATCTCATTAACATTATCTTTTTGCTCCTCACTCAACGGCTGAATAGTATCCATTAGCATTAATTGGCTAAACCCGATAATAGCATTCATTGGCGTGCGCAGCTCATGGCTCATGCGCGATAAAAACTCTGACTTTGCACGATTCGCTTTTTCTGATTCATACTTGGACAGCTCTAAATCTTGATAAGCCTGATTCAATATTTTATTTTTCTTCGCTGACTCCATGCGCAATACAATGTTATCTAACGTATTACTGTATATGTTTTTTGAGGTAGCTATCAAACCCAAAACAAACAAGATGAGCATGCCCCCCATAGTATTCACAATAAATACATCACTCTGCAGTAGCTGAATTATTAAGGGCAATAGCGTGATAACAAGAAAGCTAATGATAGGCCCGCGCAAAAAGGATAAGCTCGACACTGCGCCAGCACTCATACCTGCTAGTACAAAAGCCAAAAAGGCCTGATGCACAATATCATCCGAGAAAAGCCAAATTCCAGTTGCACCCCAGCCTAGTGCCGACGCAAGCACACCGGCAAGAAAAAATCGCCAATATCTTTCTGAATCTACAAAATCAATCTGGTATTTTTTATAAGTAACATACAGCAGGCCCCTTAGTATTATTATAAAAATAACAGCAAAAAACCAGATTAATAAAATGACATGATCAATAACATCCCACTGCACTACAGCTAAAAGAGAGGCATTGATAAAGCTCACCATCAAGGCCACTGGCATTGCCGTATATAACAAACGAATCTGCTCGGCACGAATTTCATGTTGCTGATCATTACTAACTTGTTGCAAACTTTCATTCATAGCTGATACTCAGTTTTTCACTATTGATAACAACATTTCATCCACTACAGACAACAGCCTCACCACATCAATTGGCTTGGTTACATATTCATTAAAACCTGCGGCCATACTCTTTTCTATATCTCTTGGCATTGCATTAGCGCTAACGGCTACCACCGGTGTTCCACTGGTAGCCTCATTGTCACGTAGACGTTTCAATACTTCAAAGCCATCAATTCCGGGTAAGTTAATATCCAGCAGAATAAGGTCAGGACAATGTTTTGTTGCTAATTCAAGCCCTAACATAGGTTCTTCAGCACCCAACAATTTTATATTCGGCCTTCGAGTCAACAACTGCATAACTAAACGCAAGTTGGCAGGATTATCTTCTATATACAACAACGTGTATTCGCATTGATTCTCCTCCGTCTCAGGTATGTTCTCATCATCTGGCATTTGTTTTTTGGCCTTATGATCCAGGCTCTCATTATTTCGGGGTAGCTCAACCCAGAAAACACTACCCTCACCAGGCTGACTTTCTACACCAATACTACCACCCATCATTTCTACTAAACTTTTGGTAATCACCAAACCAATACCCGTACCTTCCACTTCTGAATGCTCGGCATCCAAACGACTAAATGCCGTAAATAATTGAGCTTGTTTTTCCTCAGAAATACCCGCTCCTGTATCTTGAACACCGATCCGAATATAACCCTCATCAGACTCAGCGCACGAGATAATAATCTGGCCATTTTCTTTGTTATACTTGACTGCGTTACTTAATAAATTAAATAGCACTTGCTTTAAACGTGTTCGGTCAGCTCGAATTTCCATATTTTTTTCATCAATATCCTTCAATGACAATTTTTGCCCTTTAGATACAAGTATTATTTCTATTCCACGTTTATCAGCTAATGGCTTGATCATACTAAGACATTCATCAATAACTTTACTGACGAGTACAGCTTCCATATAAAGATCAATACGGCCTGCTTCAATTTTTGATAAATCAAGAATGTCATTAATTAGTGATAATAAGTGGTTGCCTGCGCTGACAATCTCACCAATATTGTCTAGCTGAATTTCATTCAAAATTTCCTCATCCATCTGCAACAATTGTGCAAAGCCAATGATGGCGTTCATCGGTGTACGCAGTTCATGACTCATACTGGAAAGGAATTGTGACTTGGCACGATTAGCCTCTTCCGCTTCTTTCATGGCATCAACCAACGCTCTTATTGAGCGTTTCTGTTCGATGGCAATTGCCGCAAATTTAATCAGCTCGGAAACCAGCTCTAAACTATCTGCATCTGGTGACTTTATTTCTCTGTAATACATATCACAGGTACCTAGCACATCACCATTGGACGCAAGAATAGGTAATGACCAACAGGCACCCAGACCCGCTTTACTTGTTAGTTTTCTATAATCCACCCAGTTAGGGTGAGTGCTTAAATCCTCTGCGATGAGAGCTTGACCTTTGTATGCTGCTTCACAACACAATCCTGTTGTGAGTCCAATTTCTATACCATCAAGTGCTTTGGTATAAAAGTCAGGTAAATGTGGTGCTGCACCTACATGCAAATGATCGCCTGACTCATCCAGCAACATTATTGCTCCGATGACTCTCGGCAAAACCTTCTCCGCATACAGGACGATTGTTAACAAAATATCTTCCAGCGGCTTTTCTTTGGTGATTAGCTCAAGAATCTGGTTATAGCCTTTTTGCAGCTGCTCGCTCCAGATTCGGTCTGAAATATCCTGAACCGTACCCTGTAAGGCAACACCATCACCAGCCTCATTTTTTACAACTTCAGCCTCTTCATGCACCCAGCGTATCTGACCATCCGGCAATATTATCCTGTGGTCGACGCTGTGCTTTTCTCCTTTCTCGACAGCTGCCCTTATCGATTGTTTGACGTTTGCAATATCATCGGGGTGTACGGCTGCCATAAAGCGTTTGTAATCCGGCTCAAACTCCCTGGGCTGATAACCAAAAATCTGATAAATCTCGTCAGACCAGTACACCTGTTCGCTGCTTATATCCCGTGACCAGTTACCGATTTTTCCGATCTGCTGCGCCAGTTTCAAGCGTTGCTCGCTTTCTTTAAGGGCCAACTCTGTTGTTTTACGCAGTGTAATATCCTGCACCACACCCAGCATGTGCGCTGGCTCGCCATATTCATCACGCACCACATCGCCACTTTCCTGTACATAACGCACCGTACCGTCCGGCCAGACAACGCGATGTTCTATATCGTATTTGGCCCCGTGTGATACGCAATTATTGACCGCATCAATGACGGATTGTCTGTCATCGGGATGCACTGAATTAAGGAAATTCTCGTAGCTATGCTCAACCACGCCTTGCTCATAACCAAACAGGGGCGCGATGCGCTCAGACCAGTATAAAGTACCGTTTTTTATATTCCAGTCCCAGGTACCGATATTAGCAAAGGCCTGACTGCGATTAAGCCGGTCCTCATTAATGCGCATCTGCGTTACATCGGTACGCACTGCTGCATACTGGTAAGGTTTTCCGCGCTCATTCAGGAATGGAACTATCGTCGATTCCACCCAGTATTCGCTGTCGCTCTTGCTGCGGTTACCTATGCAACCATGCCAGATTTCCCCTCGGCTGATTGTTCGCCACATGTCTTTAAAAAAAACGGCGGGATGGATATTTGACTTGAGCATGCGATGATTCTGCCCCAGCAGCTCTTCGCGGGAGTACTCACTGATCTCACAAAACTTGTCATTAACGTAGGTGATTAGACCTTTTACATCGGTGATACTGACGATGGCATGCTGATTGAGCGTAATGTTTACATACTCACTTTCACGCAAAGTCTCTTGCAAGTTTTTTTGCATGGCAGAAGCGTAACGTGAGCGCTTTGCCCTGGCGGTAACTGCCTTAATCAGGTGTTCAGGCTGAACTGCTTTATTGATGAAATCATCACCACCCAGATTCAAAGCCAGCAACTGTCGATCTATATTTTGCTCTGTAGATAAAAATACGATAGGTATTTGTGACCAACCATCATCCTGACGAATAACCTGAGCCAGTTCCAGCCCGGAACAGCCATGCATATAAACATCCAGCAGGATTAAATCAGGTTTAAAACTGTCCAGTTTATCAAGACACTCTAATGGATTATGGAGCGATTCAACCAGCATGTTGGCCTCTTGCAATACCGTTGCAAAATAGCTCAGCATGACATCCTCATCATCAATGAGTAGAATTCTGTAGGGGTCATCAGACCGCTGAAAAAACAAACCATCCAGGGTCTGAACCAGCTTTCCCATATCCAGTGGTTTGGTGAGATAGCGCATGGCTCCCGCACGAGTGGCCGCCAGTCGTGCTGAAATATCTGTACGCTTAGAGATAAAAATAACCGGACAATCATAGAGCTCTGATTGCAGCGTCTCAATAGCCGTGACGCCATCCATACTGTCGCCATCAAACATCATGTCCATCAATACAACATCGGGATCTCGTTTGGCACAGGCAAGCGTAAAATCCATGGGGTTTGAAAAGTGCAACACACTATAACCGGCATTTTCAAGACCATTTGAAATGCTTTCTGCAACCAGAACGTCATCTTCGACCAGATACACCAGCGTTCCGTCCTGGTTATCTGTACGTTCATTCAATACGTGGGGAACAAAGGGAATTGCCGTTGGGCACCATGATTTGGCAGCCTGCACCATTTGCTCAAACAGGGCGTCGACTGTTTGTCGTAACTCTGGATCAACGCCGGAATTTTCACCTGCTTTTTCTTTAAGCAGTCTTTCGATATCTGCAGAAATAGCACTCACAGCGATGGCACCGAAAGTACCACTAGCACCCGTCAAACCATGGATTTTGATATACAGGTCGGTAATATCAGCTCTAATCTCAGAGCTGGCTATCTCGTCCTGACATAACTTAATCCAGCGCTGCCTGATTTCAGCAATGACTTCTGGAAGCTGCTGATGATACTCCGCCTGCAACTCTGCCAGTTTGTCGGTGACGCTGGATACATCTGAATCTAACATTGTCCACTCTCTTTGATTATTGACGACCAAGGGTCAGATCCATGTCTCACGTGACATAATACTATCATGCTCAATGGCTTATCTTCATCAAGCTTGCTCTAAATAAATTAGGCATAACTTCGTCTTACTGATAAAAAACAGGCAAATGATGATACTGATTTTATTAACTTAAACCGTTATAGTTATGCGCCAACCATATAGCCAGACGGACACACATGTATAACGCGTATTTCAATTTCAAAGAGGCGCCTTTTTCGATTGCCCCTGATCCACGCTATCTATATATGACGGAACAGCATCGCGAAGCGCTTGCGCATCTGGTTTATGGTCTCAACAGCGAGGGCGGCTGTATTTTGCTGACCGGTGAAGTTGGCACGGGTAAAACCACCGTTTGCCGTTGCCTGCTTGAACAAATACCCGAGCACACTCATATTGCACTGCTGGTCAATCCCAAGGTCACGGCTAATGAGTTACTGGAAAGTATCTGTGATGAACTCCATATCGAATACCCCCCTGGAAACAATACGATTAAAACCTACATTGATCGGATTAATGATTTTCTGATCGCAGCCAATGCTCGCAATGAAAAAACGGTGCTCATCATTGATGAAGCACAAAATCTGGATAATACTGTACTGGAGCAATTGCGGCTTTTAACCAATCTGGAAACGAATCAGCGAAAGTTATTACAAATCATCATTCTCGGACAACCCGAGTTACTCGACATTCTTGCAAGACAGGACATGCGACAGCTGGCTCAACGTATTACCGCTCGCTTCCACCTCAATGCGCTCTCTCGCAGTGACGTTAAAGCTTATATTAATCATCGTCTGGCCATAGCCGGACAAAATGCCCAGCTCTTTCCCGAGCCGACTATTTTACAACTTTATCGCCTGAGCAAAGGCATACCGCGCTTACTCAATGTGCTTTGTGACCGATCGCTGCTTGGCACCTATGTGCAAAACAAAACCATCGTTGATACAAAAACATTATCAACCGCCGCCAATGAAGTCTTCGGTGAACTTAAACATGTCCAAAATAAATCAAAACTTGGTAAAGCTCTTCGCATTACTACTATCGCCACTGTCACAGCCATTACCATTATTCTGATCATTATTCTGCTCAACAATAGGCCTATAGAAACACCTGGCGATGCCGTCACAAGTATACAAAACGACGTAACCGATGAAGTAACTACGGAAGAACTCATTGCCACCGAACAAGCAGGTAAAGAACCCGCAGAGATTCAAAATTTCGTTGATCCTGTTAAGGACTACATTCTCTCATCTGCAGATCAAAACAAAGAAGTCGCTTTTAGCAGCCTACTGATGCGCTGGCAGCCAAATTACAACAGCAAAACAAACAAAAGCATATGCAACGATTCAGCACACGGTTTGAGCTGTTTCAATCACCGCGGCAACCTCAACAGCTTACGCAAACTAAATCGCCCCGTTGTGCTTAAACTCTATAATGATGATGGCAAAGCGGCCTACATGGTGCTCGATTATTTAAATAAAAATAAAGCCATACTGAACACTGGTCAGGATAGCCTTGAAATTGACACCGCCTTGCTAGAAAAATACTGGTACGGCGAGTTCTCTTTATTATGGCAACCGCCGCCTTTTTACCAACAGGCAATTTTGCCTGGTAGTAACGGCGACATAGTTCAATGGCTGGGGCAACAGCTCACCCGTTTGTATGGCTATGGTAAAACCCCAACTATTTACGATACTTATTCAAAAGATTTAATTACACAACTGAAACGTTTCCAACAAAGCAAAGGCCTAATTGCTGATGGCATTGCCGGACCTCTGACCCTGATTCATCTTAATACTGCAATTGGTACGCAAGCACCTACACTTTCCGTAACCGCAGAGGATAAAAGATAATGTCTTATATTCTAGATGCGCTAAAAAAATCGGAGCAGGACCGTGGTAACGGCTCAATACCCAATGTACAAACCATTCATTCATCTGCCCTGAATTACCATCAGGAAAAACGTCCCCTATGGCCCTGGGTTCTCATTGCTGTACTTGTAATTAATGTTTTTATATTAATTTATTTTTTAAACCAAGAAAAAAACATGAGCAATGTTGAGCCTGCACCTGAATCAAAAACAAACAATGTTGCACCCTATCAAGATAGCAACCCCATTGAAAAAAATCCGCCACCGGCTTCTATCGGTACAATCGCACCCGTAAACCAGCAACATAACTCAGCACCAGCTTCGATAACTGACAATAATATAAATACAATAAAACCAACACCACAAACAAATCACAAAATCGTTGTTGATATCGACGAATTGCCTGCCAATATTCGGCAACAAATACCCAACATGGTTTTTTCCGCCCACGTTTATTCCAGTTCGCCAATACAGCGAAGTCTGGTCATCAATGATAGATTTATGGAAGAAGGTAGCGCTGTTGGTCAAGATTTAATCCTTGTTGAAATTACTCGTAGCGGTGCCATTTTTGATTTTCATAATTATCGCTTCAGGGCCAGTATTTTATCCGGCTGGAGTACACAATAAATTTAAAACTCACAAGCGGCAGTTAATGTCATAGCCTCGCCGGTTGCCGGATGAAAAAAAGAAATCGTCTCTGCATGCAATAACATTCTTTTTTCCTGCTTTTCTACTTCATCACCGTATAAAGTATCACCAACAATAATATGTCCGATAGCCATACAGTGAATCCTAAGCTGATGCGTGCGCCCGGTAATTGGCTTCAACAATAAACGCGAGTGATCACCATCAACGCTGATCACTCGCCACTCGGTAATTGAGGCTTTACCCTGCTGATAATCAATAATCTGTCGTGGCCGATCATCAGGATCACCTCTCATTGGTATATCAATCAGCCCCTGCTGCTCACTAAGGACACCTCGCACTTCTGCAACATATTGTTTATTTATTTTTCTGTCGTGAAATTGTCGACTCAACTCACGTTGCATTTTAATACCCACTGCTAACAGCATAATGCCGGAGGTAAGACAATCGAGTCGATGCACTACCTTTACCTCCGGATTTATTGACTGCATGCGCATGGCGACTGAGTCCTGATTCAGGTCTCCAATACCGGGCACCGATAATAGACCACCTGGTTTATTAACCGCGATGAGATGTTCGTCCTGATAAATAATTTCTAGTGGCATAAATACTCAGGCATGAAAGCAATTACTGAGGCAAACGAATAAATTTTGAAGCCTCATTCAGCACAAACTCCTTGAAAGCCACTGCCACGGGCGACAATCGTTTACCCTTGCGCTGCAAAATATACCAATATCGCAAAATGGGGAAATCCTCAACATCCAGTATCGCCAGTCTTTTAGTTTCTAATTCCAGCTCTAACGTATGCACCGAAACGATACCCAGCCCCAGACCCGCTTCAACCGCCTGCTTGATCGCCTCATTACTGGTCATTTCGATACCCATATTAAAAGCTACGCCATGCTGGTCAAAAAAACGTTTGATCGCACTACGCGTACCAGATCCGGTCTCTCGAACCACGAAGCTCTCTTTGGCAAAATGCGCCAGAGGAATCTTTTCACGCCCAGCCAGGGCATGATCAGAAGGAGCAATCATCACCAGTGGGTTTTCCATAAAAGCATCGGCATCGACCTCCATACCTTTTGGAGGCTTGCCCATAATCACCAGATCACGCTCATTATGATCAAGCTGACGGCGCAGGGTCTCACGATTGGTGACATCAACGCTGATGGTGATACCTTCATGCAGTTTTGAAAATGCCGCCAGCAAGCGTGTTGCAAAATGGCTGGCGGTAGTCGCCACTGAGATCGATAACTCCCCTTGACCCAGCCCCTTAAGCGCCTGAAAAACCTTGTCCGCCTCATCCAGTAAATCGACGATATTACGTCCATAGGCGTGCATCTCACGCCCGGCATCGGTCATGAACATTTGTTTGCCCAGCTGCTCGAATAATGGCAGACCAATATTCTCTTCTAACTGGCGTATTTGCATTGAAACCGCTGGCTGACTCAGGTGTAGCTCTTCCGCGGCACGCGTGTAGTTGAGGTGCCGAACCACCGCATTGAACACCTCAATTTGTCGTAATGTAATATGCATGCTTCCCATATTACCATAAGGCCTACCTTATGATAACAATCAAAAAGTCTGAGTGTCATTTATGAAACATCGGCGATATAGTAGCGACCCAGTTAGGGGCACCGCTCATTCTGGTGCTCAAATGAATTTTTTAAATAATGCTTAAATAGAGGAATTAACATGGCTTTATTAGATCAAACAGGTCGTTATTCAGACCTAAGCTTGAACGAAGATACATTGCTTGCCGATGGCAAACACATTCTTGTTGCTTACACAATGGAACCTGCTGAAGGTTACGGTTACCTTGAAGCAGCAGCTCATTTCGCTGCTGAATCATCAACAGGTACTAACGTTGAAGTTTCTACTACTGACGACTTCACTAAAGGTGTTGACGCATTAGTTTACTTCATCGATGAAGCTAAAGGCATCATGAAGATTGCTTACCCGAACGACCTGTTCGACCGTAACGTAATCGACGGTCGCGCTATGATCGTTTCTTTCCTTACACTTGCTATTGGTAACAACCAGGGCATGGGTGACATCAAGAACGCTCAGATGTATGACTTCTTCATTCCACCTAAGATGCTGAACCTGTTCGACGGTCCTTCAATGGATATCACTGACTTGTGGAATGCCTTAGGTCGCCCACGTGAAAACGGCGGTTACATTGCTGGTACTATCATCAAGCCTAAACTTGGTTTACGTCCTGAGCCATTCGCAGCTGCTGCCTACTCTTTCTGGTTAGGTGGTGACTTCATTAAGAATGACGAGCCTCAAGGTAACCAGGTTTTCTGTCCAATGAAAAAAGTTCTTCCTCTTGTACATGACGCTATGAAGCGTGCACAGGACGAAACTGGCGAAGCTAAAATCTTCTCTATGAACATCACTGCAGACGATCACCACGAAATGTGTGCTCGTGCTGACTACGGTCTTGAGTTATTCGGTGAAGATGCGCCTCGCTTGGCCTTCCTGGTTGACGGTTATGTTGGTGGCCCAGGTATGGTTACCACTGCACGTCGCAACTACCCTGGTCAGTACTTACACTACCATCGCGCAGGTCACGGTGCTGTGACTTCACCTTCTTCTAAGCGTGGTTACACTGCTTATGTTCTAGCTAAAATGTCTCGTCTGATGGGTGCTTCTGGTATCCACGTGGGCACAATGGGCTACGGCAAAATGGAAGGCGGTCAGGAAGATAAAATCATCGCTTACATGATCGAGCGTGATGAGTGTCAGGGACCTGAGTACTTCCAGAAATGGAACGGCATGAAACCAACGACACCAATTATTTCTGGTGGTATGAATGCGCTACGTCTTCCTGGCTTCTTCGAGAATCTGGGTCACGGTAACGTAATCAACACTTCTGGTGGTGGTTCATACGGTCACATCGATTCTCCTGCTGCTGGTGCGATTTCTTTACACCAGGCATATGATTGCTGGAAACAGGGTGCTGATCCAATCGAATACGCGAAAGAGCATAAAGAATTTGCTCGTGCATTCGAGTCGTTTGAGCATGATGCTGATGCATTGTTCCCAGGCTGGAGAGACAAACTGGGCGTTCACAAATAAGTCGAACGTACAGCTGATAAAAAAGCCCCGCAATGCGGGGCTTTTTTTTGGGTTGCAGAATTAGGCCAACAGAGCAACGACGGCTAACGACTGCAGTTTCAACCGGTAACAGACACCTCAACATAAATCATCCATATTTTATCTTCGCCCTCTGCAGTAAAAAAATCTTTTACTAAAGCACTCACCCTCTCTACTCAGAAGCCATAAGTATTATCTTATGATAGCCAAAAGAAATATTGAATTCCCTTATAGAATAGACTCAGTATACTAGCGGCAACTTATATGGCCGCCCTCGTTATCAGGCCACACTGAATTGTCATCGGAGCAGAGAAAAAAATGAGTGATCAAAACATCGAACAATACAAAATCACTGAAGAGCCTTTTTACGAAGCACAGGAAGATGAGCTCGCTTTGTACGAAGCGGCTTATGAGTCGCGCCTGCCGGTGATGATCAAAGGCCCCACGGGTTGCGGTAAATCTCGTTTTATTGAACACATGGCGTGGAAACTGGGCAAGCCTCTGATTACTGTTGCCTGTAATGAGGATATGACGGCTTCTGATCTGGTGGGTCGTTATTTGCTCGATGCTAATGGCACCCGCTGGCTGGATGGCCCGTTGACCACTGCTGCGCGTATTGGTGCGATCTGTTATCTGGACGAGATCGTTGAAGCACGTCAGGATACCACAGTAGTTATCCATCCTTTGACCGACCATCGCCGCACCTTGCCGCTGGATAAAAAGGGCGAGCTGATCGAAGCACATGCTGATTTCCAGCTGGTTATTTCTTATAACCCCGGTTATCAGAGTTTGATGAAAGATCTGAAACAGTCGACCAAGCAGCGTTTCACTGGTCTGGATTTTGATTACCCGGATAGCAAAGTGGAAACGGCCATTGTTAGCAAAGAGGCGGGCATTGATGAAGAGACCGCTGCCAAGCTGGTTAAAGTTGCGCACACCGCGCGTCACCTTAAAGGTCACGGTCTGGACGAGGGTATTTCGACTCGCCTGCTGGTTTACGCAGCAACGTTAATCAATAAAGGTATTGATACCAAGCGGGCCTGCAAAATGGCACTGGTAACACCGATTACTGACGACAACGATATTCGTAGCACATTGGTTCATTCTATCGATACTATTTTTGCCTAAAATTTCTGCGTCTGTAGCGGTAAAAAAACAATGACGACTGAAGAACTAGAATACGCGGATTACCGCGACAAACTGAAATGTAGTTTTGAGCAGATTGAAGACTGCTTCGACGACTACATGAAAGATGCATTGCGCAACTTGAGCAACCAGGGCGTTGAGGACTATCTCTCCGGTGCTTCACTGGTTTGTATGATCGGCCGTGGCTGGGAGCCGGTTTCGATTTATCTCGAAGAAATGCCGCAGATGGCGAAACGTGTCGGCGAACCTATTCTGGAAATTGTTTCCAAACATGTCTGGGATATGTCACGTTCACCCAACGGTAAAGCCATTCCGCCATTTATGCAGTGCCTGCCTGAAGCCTCTCGTCGCCTCGGCACGCTGGAACAAATGCAGCATTTTTTCGACATTCTTTTTAAGATGCTCGATACCACAACCACTTCGGTTCATGGTCATCACAAAACCCATTCCAGTCAGGGTTTTCTTGTTCTATTAAAACAAATTCCTTATTTATTGAGCCAGCTTTCTCTTGAAGGTTTAAAAAACTGGATCGAATACGGTGTGCGTAATTATCACAACCACCCCGAACGCCAGAAAGATTATTTCGACCTGAAATCTGCCGACAGCAAAGCCATGCTGCAACGTGAACGCCACGGCACCTTGTACATGGATAATGAGCGCAAGCTGGATATGTACATGCGTAGCATGTGGCAGACAGAAGAATATTTCGTACCTTATTCTTTAGGCTTTGATGAACTTCGCAAACCACAACCTTATTACGACAGTCTCGGTATGCGCGTGCCCGATGTTTATGACGATCTTGATGGCGTCCGCGGCATCAATCGTTACCGCATTACACTGGCGCACATGGCCGCGCACAAACGCTGGACTGAACGCCAGGTAGCAGATAACTTATCACCGTTTCAGCGCATAGCAGTTGAAACGTTTGAAGACTCACGTGTTGAACAATTAATTATCCGAGAATATCCGGGACTGAAAAAATATTTTCTTACACTGCACCCAACGCCGATTGAAGGTGACTGCGACAATGAAAAAGAGTCCTGTGTACGCCATCGTTTAGCGATGATTTCTCGCGCCATTCTTGATGACAATCACGGTTACCAGAACCCCGACATTCTTGAGTTCGTTGGCAAGTTCTGGGACGCGATGAAAGACAGCGAGTCCAGCACCAAAGAGATGCTAGGCATTGCAATTTCTTTCACTGCAAGAACACGTTTACAAAGTGACCAGTTACCCAAAGTTCACTTTGAAAATACCGTGATTGATTACCGCGACGATAATCGTCACATGTGGGTATTCATCGAAGAAAATGATGAACCCGAAGATGATACCAGCCAGCCGCAAAGTTCTGAGACAATTGAACCTGACGGCCTGCCGCCTCGTCATTATCACGAGTGGGATTACAACACGAGCAGTTACAAGCCTGACTGGGTGACTTTGTACGAGTCATTACATGCGCCGGGCAACGCTTCGGACATCGACAAAATTTTAGAAAAACATTCGGCACTGGCGAAATATTTAAAACGCATTCTGGATTTATTAAAACCCCAATATTATGTGCGCCAGCGTTATCAGGAAGAAGGCAGCGAGCTCGATCTTGACGTGGCAATCCGTTCACTGATCGACCTCAAGAGTGGCTCACAACCTGACCCCCGCATCAACATGAGCCACAAACATGATGGTCGTGACTTTGCGGTTTTATTGTTAATGGATTTATCGGCGTCGTTGCATGAAATTCCTGAAGGCTGCACACAAAGCATTCTTGAACTGAGTCGTGAAGCGGTAACTTTACTCGGCTGGTCAATCGAACAACTGGGCGATAAATTCGCCATTGCCGGTTTCCATTCAGACACACGTCATAATGTTCGTTATCATCATTTAAAAGGTTTCAGCGAAAACTGGGATGACAGCGTAAAAGCACGTTTAGCGGCTATTGAAGCAGGTTTCTCAACCCGTATGGGCGCAGCGGTACGTCATGCCTCTCATTATCTGGAAGGCCAAAAAGCAGATAAAAAATTACTGCTAATTTTGACCGATGGCGAGCCGGCAGATATTGATGTCACCGATGAAAAATTACTCATCGAAGACACCCACAAAGCCGTTGATGAATTATCCAGCAAAGGTATCTACACACACTGTATAAGTCTGGATAAAAAAGCTGATGACTACATAGAGGATATATTTGGCGCTGGTGGTTACACAGTTATAGATAATGTTGAGAAGCTACCTGAAAAACTACCTATGTTATTTACCGCGCTCACTTCTTGATATAATATCAGGCGCTTAATATTATTCAATTTTCAATTTTCTAATATTCTTATAACACCACGGACAGTCTTATGAAAAAACTAATTGCCTCAACGATACTCAGTCTAATATTCGCTAGTACTTCTCATGCGGATACCGACCTAAAACAACATGCGCAGAAAAGTAAAATGGTTGTCAAAGAATTCATGACTCAACTCAAAGGTGAGCTGCAAACAGCCATGAAGGCAGGCGGACCTGTTAACGCTATCAATGTCTGCAATGAAAAAGCACCCGCTATTGCAAAAAATCTATCTGAAAAGCATGGCTGGAAAGTTGCCCGCACCAGCCTGAAAACCCGAAATTCATCCAACGCTCCAGATGCCTGGGAAACTAAAGTATTAAATGACTTTGAAACACGCAAAGCCAAAGGCGAAGATGTTAAACCCATGGCTTATTTTGAAGCCGTAGAAAATAACGGCAAAAAATCCTTCCGTTTTATGAAAGCTATCCCCACCGGCGAAGTTTGCCTGAAATGCCATGGTGAAAATATTGCCACACCTATTAAAGCAAAATTACAGGCGCTCTATCCAGACGACAAAGCGACGGGATTTAAACTTGGCGATATCCGTGGTGCGTTTACCATTACGCAACCAATTAAATTTTAGGCAAATTATTGTGATAAAAAAGCCCGAGCATTGTCTCGGGCTTTTTTTATTTAACTTCACCTGTCTCCATCGGGTTATTGGGGTCAGCCGTCCATTCCTCAAGTGACGCCATATAAACGGCCACATTGTTAAATCCCAATCGGGTTAAAACAAACGCATCGGTTGAGGCTACGATGCCACCACCACAATAAGTGATTATGCGGGCATTGTGATCAAAAGCATGCATTGAGGCCAGTTCATCCTGCTTAAGCAAACATCCTGTCTTATCAAGCAGGCTCAGGCCATTAATATTAACCGCATCAGGGATATGACCGGTCCGAGGATACATACTTATCTCACCTCGATAAAACTCCTCGGGTAAGGTATCGATAAGAATAACCGCTTCATTATCAATACTGGCAAGCACTTCATCGTGTTGCGCTATCAACTCAGGGCGTGGTTTCGGAGTTAGCTGTTGTGCAGGTCGGCTAACAGGCTCAAGAGAAAGTTCATTACCTGTCGATGTCCATGCTGAAAGACCACCGTCCAGGATTGCGGCATTATCAAAACCAACCCAACGCAGCATCCACCAGACCCGTGCAGCCCAGCCGGTGTAATTAGTATCGTAAAGCACAACATGGGAATCATCCCCCACACCCAATTCGCTCATGGCGGCACAAAATTGTTCAGGGCTTAATAAATCAAATTCAACAGGGCCAGTAGATTTGCAGAGCTCGTCTTTAAGATCAGCAAAGCCAGCGTTGGGGATATGACCAAGTTCATAATCAGGGCGCCCACTGACATTACTCAACCCACGTGCATCATTTGCATCGGGCATGGTAACAACCGTGCAATCAAGTATGACTAGACCCGAGTCATTAATATGCTGTTTCAGCCATTCGGCAGTTACTAAAGTATCCATATCAACATCTCCAGGTGTGAACTCAAAGTATAAATAAGTAACGTAGATTTATTTCTTTAACTCTCATCATTCATAAATATAACACCAGCACCACGGAGGCATATCAATATCAATTACTTTTGCTAGGTGACTACCTCTGCTTATTCTTCATAGTTTCTTTAATAAGCTTGCCAAAATTTTCATCCTTCTTTTTCTTATCTAAATAGGACATTTGATTGAATTCAGACTCTTTTTTTATCTTCAAATAGTTTTGATAACGTTGTTCAGATAGATCACCAGCTTTTATTGCAGCCAAAATCGCGCAGCCTTTTTCATTGGCATGGGAACAGTTAGCAAACTTGCAACTTTGAGAAAGCGCCAGTATTTCTGAGAAGGTCTCATCCAGGCCATCATCTACGGACATGCTACCCAGCTCTCTCATTCCCGGAGTATCTATTATCATTGCCCCGCTTTCTAAGCGAACTAATTGACGGCTTGTTGTAGTATGTCGGCCCTTGCTTTGTATTTTACTTACGGGTCTGGTTTCAAATTTATTATCACCTACGATACTGTTAAGTAAGGTAGTTTTACCAACACCAGAAGAACCCAACAAGCAATAGGAAGATTCGCTCTTTAATAAGCTAATAATTGAATCAATATTCTCTTGATTTAAATTACTAAACTCGATTACGGCGGTTTGAGGAGCAACACTCAAAACTTTTTTCTTAATTTCGTCAACCTCTTCCCTCGGTACAAGGTCGCACTTACTCAGTAGAATAACTGGTTCAATACCACTTTCATTGACCATAACCAAGTAGCGCTCCAATCTTCGCAAATTAAAATTATCATTTAATGATTGAATAATGAAAGCAACGTCAATATTTGCAGCTATCAACTGGAAATCAACGAGCTTTCCGACCGCCTTTCTCTTCAGAAGTGTCTTTCTTGGGAAGACACCATATATAATCGCGTGGCTATCATCATCGTAAAAATCGGCATACACCCAGTCACCCGTAGTAGGAAGATCACTAGCCGACTCTGTACAGTAAAGAAGGTTTCCTGATAACTCAGCAAATATCTCCTCCCCTCCTTTTGTGACTGTATAGCTATCTTTATGTACAGAAACTATCCGAGCAACACCATGAGCGGCAATTTGTTCATCATCCGCTCGACTCTTAAACCAGTCGCTATACCCTATGCTTTTCAGATCACTCATAGTTCAGTTTATGCCTACTTACTCTATTACACATAATTACTAAGCTTTGCAGCGCAAGCGCATCGCAGTTTGCGTCCGAACGAGGAACGCTTAAGCTTACCCCTTGATCGTCATTATGTCGCTTTTTCGGATATTAAAATCCATAGGCGAACGAAATCGCAAGCCGATAACTATCGTCATCAGCGGCATCAAGTGCCAGGTCGAATTGCAGTGCTTCGAAGAACAGTATCCCGACTCCAGCGCTGAGGTGCTGTACATCTTCACCGCCAGGGTAAATTAGCTGTGAGGTAGAATCGGTGCCGTTATATTTTATGTCATGGGCAGGATCGAAATAGTATCCAGCACGGAGTGCCATAGGATATTGTTTGAATCGGGTGAGATACTCAAGCCCGAGGTGAAGCTCGATAACATCTTTGGCCACGAATTCATCATTCCTCTGGATGACCGTGACATCACCGCCAGGATAGGCAAACGCGGCGTTAAATTCCTCAACACGGTTATAGTTGATGCGAGTTGCATCGATGGCAAAGGTCCATGCTTCATCTGGTGTGTATGCAAAGCCGATAGACAAACTTTCGGGCACTGTCAGTGAGCTTTCGCAAATCCAGCTTCCGGTTGGCGTGCCATCAGCAAGGGTGCCTATATTAACGTCGCCAAAACAGCCGTTTAATTGGGCACTGTTGACAGTGACAGGTGAGTTTGCGGTAGTTAGCGTGTATTCAATATTCTGAGTCAGCGTGTAGTTGAGACCAAACGACATGGTTTCACTGGGACGGTAGAGCAGCCCGAAACGCCATATGGGTTCCTGCTCAGACTGGCTACCGTAAGAGCTGAATTGAACCCCATCGAAACTGCCTTGCTGCGGAGTTCGGTCCTGCTTTGACGTGATAATCATGTTTGGTGTAACCAGGCTCACCGACAGGCCGATTGCGAACTGGCCATCAAACAGGCTGCGCGCAATAGAAACTCCAAACTCGTCGAGGTCAAACATCACGTTGTGTTTCTCGGTTACCCCTCCGCTGATCGGATCGATGACGGTAACAGAACGGTCGTATGGCATAACTTCATGATAGAACAGGCCGACAACGGTTCGTCCATCACCCAGCGGGGTCGCCAGTGCCACAAGTGCAGGGTCGATCTGATTGGTCTCTTCAACGCGGAGCCCCATACTGATCGAGTCGCCAGTACCGAGATTGTCAGCACCCGGGTGGGTAACCGCCTCAACATGCCGGAAATTGCTGTCAAAACGAAACTCTGTTTTCGAGAGATGCACCAGTGCAGCTGGATTGGCAAGGCTGGCGCTGGCATCGTCAACCGATGCGACGGTAGTTCCGCCCATACCAATGGTACGGGCGCCCGATGTGTTCAGGGTGTGGTTAAAGCCGAACCAGGTAGGACCGTTATCAAACGCATAACCGGGCAGGGGAATAGACAGCAGCATGATTGCTAATATCCAGAAGAATAGTTCATTTTTCACCGGTAACTCCTTTCAAAAGAACAATAGGAACTTACGGAACAATCGTGGTCGGATCGTAATACATTCTAACACTAGAGAAAACCGTGATCTGGTCTTCCCCCCAGTCTTTTTTTGATTTTACTCTGAGCCAAATATTATATGGATTAACAAAATCCTAACAATCAATTCACGCAACATAAACTAGATCTTAACGATATCTGCACAAACCGATTTTAAAGTACGCCGCACAGTCTGTAATCAGATTTCTATTATTTAACCAACCCAGGGATTTTAAATTTATGAAAAAATTCACTAAAAAAGCATCATTAATAGCAATGTTGTCTGCACTGACCACACCTGTTCTAGCTGCTGACCTGCCTACTGTTTATGGTAAAGCACATCTGTCATTCGGTTCTGTATCAGAAGACGACGGCATCACAAAGACTAGTTCCAATGCTGTTTCAAGTCATGCATCACGCATTGGTATAAAAGGCAATGTCGTTACTGACGGTGACACCAAAGTTGTCTACAAACTTGAATGGCAAGTAGATATGGCTGACGTATCAAAAGATACAACTGCTGTCACTACAACTACAGACGCTGTCACAGGCAACATTGCCACTGTTTCAGCCAAAGACCACAATCACATCAAATCTCGTAATATGTATGTTGGCCTGAAAGGTGGTTGGGGTGAAGTTCGCATTGGACGTGATGACTCACCATACAAACTTGCGGGCAAGAAAAATGTTGAGCACCTGAGCGATACCTGGGCTGATTTCAATAACATTATTGATAAAGGCCAGGATACTCGTAACGATAATTCTGTTGCTTACTGGAATAAAATTGGACCTGGCAAACTCGGCCTTGCCTATGCAGCAGGTGCTGATGATCCAGCTAAAGAAAACGCTGGCGAAAACACAAGCGTTGCCTATGACATGAAGATTGATAATTTTGGTTTTGCCGTTGCTACTCAAACTATTGAGAAATCTCTTACCAATGATGAAACTGGCGTAAAAGTTTCACTTGGTTACACAATAGGAAACACTCAATTAGGCCTGATGTCTGAAGCAGTTAAAGATGATGGCACATTAGATGATAAAAATACTTATTTCAGCGTTAAACAGAAACTAAGTGATACTAATAGTGTAGTAGTAGCTTACGGCGTTAAAGACCAGGGTCTGGTTAATGATGCAACTATGATGGCATTATCTTTCAACCACAAGCTAGGTAAAAAAGTATCCGTATATGGTCTCTGGGCTGATGGTGCTGACAACGGCCTGAACGACGCATCAAAACTGGCTAATAATGGCTCTGTGTTAGTTGCTGGTGTAATTGCCAAGTTCTAGGACGGTACTTTTATCCTACAGGTACAGCTATAGCGTTACCTGAACGGATAACTATAACAATGCAAGACTGCTGCAGGCCTTGATCATCTGCCTTTGGGCACCAGCTAACGCTGGTGCCTTTTTTATGCCTGACTACTTCAACTAATAAACTTGATACGGATTTACCCCTATGAAAATCACCACTATAAACCGAGTTCAATAGCTATAATATTTTAAAGATCTAAAACGATGAGGAAATGTAGACATGTCCAAACCCAGCGATGAAGAAATTAACACCGCGCTTAAAATGGCCATTCAAATGAGAGAAAAAGAAATGGATCCTTTTTTTCTGGCCAAGACACTGCTCAGCCATAACTACCGTATCGGATACCTTGAAAAAGTACTCAAAGCCGCTGATAGATATTTAAGTATGGGCATGGCAGAAAGACAACGAACAGAATTAGTCAAGCTAATTGAAAAAACCAAAGATGCTGAATTTCACACTGCGCAAAAGGAACAGGAAAATATGGGACTTAGATAAACCTGGAAAGCCGTCGATTAGAGGCTACGATTTTGTCCCTCAGTGCAGCACTATAGCCCGACCTATCCCACGAGTATCAGAGGCTGCTTCGACTTTTTTAGTTGCTTTATCAACCACAATCGCATGCATATTACCGTAAGAACCAGATAAGGCCTCAACCTGATGCCCCATAGCCATTAATGCCTCGACCTCCACCTCATTAAACACACCCGGTTCAAAAGTTATTTTGTCAGGCAAATACTGATGATGAAAACGACCCAAATTTACCATGCTCTCTGCATCACCACCCTGATAAAAATCGAGCATAGACAGCAATACCATGGTAATAATTCGACTACCTCCTGGTGTGCCCAGTATAGCGACACGATCTTTGGTTTCTAGAAAACTCGGAGTCATGCTCGACAACATGCGTTTCCCCGGTTCGATGGCGTTGGCTTCTGCTCCGACCAGGCCATAAACATTTGCGGCACCGGGCTTCGATGAAAAATCATCCATTTCGTCATTCAATAAAACACCCGTACCTTCTGCCACAAATCCTGAACCAAAAGGATAGTTAATCGACATGGTCGCCGATACACGATTCCCTTCAGCATCAATAATTGAGAAATGAGTGGTATCAGTTCCCTTACCCGTTGGATCAGCCACCGGCTTCAAGGAAGAGCTAGGTGTGGCTTTTTTCCGATTAATACTCTTAACGAGTTTATTGGTATAAACCGATGATGTCAGTAAATCAGTGGGCACATCAATAAAATCTGGATCGCCTAAATACTCAGCTCGATCACGATAAGCTCGACGCATCACCTCTGTCAAAATATGTATACGATCCACTGACTTCATTTTTTCGATATTAAAAAATGAAAGCATATTGAGCATTTCAGCCAAGGCCATACCGCCAGAAGACGGTGGTGATGCTGCCACCAGGCGCATACCTTTATACACAATAACCTCAGGTGAGCGCTCAACTACCTTGTAGCTAGCAAGATCTTCCATACTCCAGATACCGCCATGTTCTTTAACTGATGCCACCATTTTTTTTGCCAGATCACCGGCATAAAAGGCCTTTGATCCATTCTCAGCAATCAGCTTAATAGTTTCGGCCAGATCCGGCTGGGTAATAAGCTCACCCACCCTGGGCACTAGATCATCACGTAAAAAAATCTCTGCCGCATCGGAAGTTTGTAAAGCATTCTGGCGATGTGTCGCCATTTTTATATAATGTTCATCGACAGCAAAACCATCACGCGCATAACGGATAGCCGCCGCCAGGGTTGTCGACAAAGGTAGACTGCCGTATTTTTTAGAGAGCTGCTCCAGCGCCGCAACCGTACCGGGGATGCCTGCCGACAACGGTCCATCAATTGATGCACCGGCAATGACTTCGCCCTTTTCATCCAGATACATATCGCGTGTTGCGGCCAAAGGCGCTCGCTCACGTCCATCCAGCATGACATCATTATGATCTTTGGCAATATGCAGCAACCAGAAGCCACCACCGCCCAAACCAGAACTATAAGGCTCCACCACGGCCAGTGCAGCAGACACTGCAACCGCTGCATCAAAGGCATTACCACCGTTTTGTAATATTTCAATTCCAGCTTCAGTTGCCAAAGGATGAGCACTGGCTACTGCTGGTTGAAAAGTCGCCGACTCCTTCTCCATCGCAGCACTGGCTGTAGAAACAAAAAATAAAAGAAGGATGATTTTTGAAAGTTGTCTGACCATACGCCATTCTAGCGAGTTTTTAGGCAAAACACATAGGAACAGCAAAAAGAAGACTATTACTAAATCGGCACCATTGAGATGAGCTGATTATAAATTACCGGTTACACCCAAAAAACTAAGCTGCCGTTAGCTTTTTGTATTTTTCCATCAACTGTTCCTGGGTTTCAACATGATCGGGATCATGTGGAATACAATCAACGGGACAAACTTCTACACATTGCGAAGTTTCATAATGACCGACACACTCTGTGCACAGGTCTGGATTAATTATGTAGATATCATCACCTGCTGAAATTGCCTCATTTGGGCACTCAGGTTCACACACGTCACAATTAATACATTCATCTGTAATATATAAAGCCATACTCTAACCAAAAATTTAATTACTTATTTAGATTTTATCGACAACGGCACAAAGTTCTTCCACGACAATAGCATGGACAAACTGCGAAACGTCACCACCATGTAATGCCACTTCTTTAACCAGTGAGGCAGAAATAAAACTGGTTTCTTCCGCAGGTGTCAGGAAAACCGTTTCAATCGAATTATCCAGCCGACGATTCATACTGGCCAGCTGCATTTCAAATTCAAAATCCGAAACCACACGCAAACCACGCAAAATGATGTTAGCCTCTTTTTTTCTAACAAAATGAACCAGTAAGTCGGAAAAACCACATACCTCTACATTTGGAATATCGGACAATACTTGAGTCACCATCGCCACGCGTTGATCTAGATTAAATAAAGGCGTTTTACTGGGATTCGCTGCAATGGCCACGATCACCTTGTCGAACAATTTTGATGCGCGCTGCACCAGGTCGCTGTGGCCATTGGTCACAGGATCAAAAGTACCGGGATAAACTGCAACGACTGACACTTTGTTCTACCTACCCTAATTAACTATTTTGATGATTACAGAACCATCTCTCGTGTAAAAAGATGGTAAGCCGCCTGACCGGCAGTTTTACGTTTCTGGCATTGCCAATTATCCGGCAAACCCTTTATTTCTTTACTGGTATCACATTCGATGACTATTTTCGCATGATCAGACAAACATTGCTTGTTCTCAAGCAATTCACAGCACTGCGCTATAACGTCTAAGCGGTAAGGAGGATCAAGAAAGACAACATCAAACATGAAATCACAGCTTTGTAAAAAACTTATCGCGTCACTGCAGACTGCTGCCGACTGCCGAGCTGACAATAAATCAATGTTTTTCTTTAGCATATCGACCGTTTCGATATCCTTATCTACCAGCACGACCTTTGAAGCGCCACGTGAAGCCGCTTCCAGACCTAGCGCACCGCTACCGGCAAATAAATCCAGACATCTACTGCCCGGTAAATCCACCTGCAACCAGTTAAACACAGTTTCTCTGACTCTATCTGTAGTGGGTCTAAGGCCTTCTCTATCAAGGAAACCAAGCTTTCGACCTCGCCACGAACCCGCAATAATTCTTAGCTGACCACGCTCTGATTTACTCATTCTTCTACTGTCCCAACTTTTTTCTGCTCAGCCTTATCCTGATTTGCATTGTCTTGTGCTGCCAGATCTCCGACGATAACTGTCACTAATTTATCCGTTTTGATTCTACGCGCCATTGCCTCTTTTGCTTTCGCAGGTGTTACAGACTCAATATTTTCCACAAACTTTTGCAGATAATCTGCAGGCAGATTATAAAAACCAATCATCGCCAGATAGCCCATCAATTTGCTATTACTGTCCAGATTTAATGGAAAACTACCGACCACATTACTGATGCTGTCAGCCAGCTCATCATCGGCCGGACCTTCTGCAATGTATTTATCCAGTTCGGATTGCAACAATGCCACCGCCTGATCCGTTTGATCCGCACGTGTCTGCATACCCATCATAAAAGGCCCGGCTTCACGCATTGGTGAAAAATAGCTATACACGCTATACGCCAGACCACGATCTTCACGAATCGTTTCCACCAGACGTGAGGCAAAGCCACTGCCACCAAAGGGGTGGTTCGCCATATACAAACTAAAATAGTCCTTATCGCCACGCTTCATTCCAGGTTGCCCCACATAAATATGCGCCTGCTTGGAAGGGTACTGAATACGAATTACTTTACTTTCGCTTAAAGGCTGCACCTCTGGAATTATTGCGGCTTTCTCACCAATGGTCAGACCCTTCGACAGACTGTTCGCAATCACCTCTGCCTGTGGACGCTCGACTGCGCCGACAATAATGATCAGTGCATTTTTGGCTACATAATATTTTTGATAGAAAGCTTTGATGGCTTCAAGATTCAATATTTCCAGCGATTCCTCTGTACCACCTGAAGGTGCCGCATAGGGGTGATCGCCATAAATTGCCTTATAAAAAGCTTCATCAGCAATGGCTGCAGGCGATTGTTTTCTTGCGGCCACCGCCACCTTCATTCTGGCCAGCTCACGTTCGAATTCTTTCTGATTAAAATCAGGCTGACTCAATACCGTTGTCAATGTCGCCAATGCCGTATCAAGATAGACTTTATCAGTCAGACTGCGCACACCGACAATCGCCATATCGCGCATGGAATCGTTTTCGAGTTGCGCACCTACCGATTCAAACTGCTCAGCCAGCACCTGCGCTGTTTTGCCTCCAGCACCTTCAGCCAGCAGACCATTGGTCAACGCCGCCAGACCGCTCAGACCCTCATCACGTGCACTGCCCGCATCGAATACCACACGCACATCCAGCATCGGCAGGCCATTAACGTGCACGTACATCACCTTCGCACCGTTATCCGACTGCCAGCTTTGAATATCCGGCATAGCAAAAACCTGCACCGAGATTAAGCTCAACCACAGGCCAAATATTATCGATGATAATTTAATTAGCATGACGGCCTCCCGTTTTCACACTGCTGGCCTGAGCGGCATTTCCTTCTATCGGCAAAGGATCGAGCACCGCCACCGATAATCGCTTATCCACCAGATATTTTTTCGCCACCTGCTGCACCTGCTCTGCGGTCACAGCCTTCACCTTTTCGATGTACTCATCTTTGGTTTTCCAGCCCAGGCCCAATGTTTCCAGTATGCCTATCTGCATGGCTCGATAAAAACTCGAATCCTGCTCGTAGACGGTTGAAGCCAGCACTTGTGCAATCACTCGATCCATCTCCTTCTGCTCTGGCGGTGTATTTTTAATCGCTTCAATTTCATTTTTAATCGCCGCTTCGAGTTGATCCATACCGATACCGTCAGAGGGGATCACCGAGAAAGTAAATAAGTCTTCATGTCGTGCGTACAGACTGTAACCGGCACTCGCGCTGGTCGCCAGCTGTTCGCCCCTTATCAGGTTTCGCGTCAGGCGCGCGCTATCACCGCCATCCAGTAAACCCGCCAGCACCTCCAGCGCATACGCCTCTGCAGGGTCTTCGACCGTTATCAAAACCGGCACTTTGTAACCCATAATGAGCGTCGGTATCTCAGCGGGCAACTGCATGGTCAAACGCTGCACACCATATTGCTCGGCTTCATGTCGTGGTTTGCGTACAGGCAAATTGACGATTGCCAGAGGACTGAAATACTCTTTGGCCAGTTTGAATACCTCGTCGGCATCGACATCGCCAACTACTACCAGAGTGGCATTATTGGGCGCATACCAGCTCCTGTACCAGCTTCGCAGGTCTTCAATGGTCATACTGTCCAGATCTTCCATCCAGCCAATAATCGGCTGACGGTAAGGGCTGTTGGTGTAGGCCATGGCGTTGAAGCGTTCGTATAACAGACCGGTAGGCTTGTCATCAGTACGCAAACGGCGCTCTTCTTTAACCACCTCAACCTCCTTGAGAAACTCCGCTTCATCCAGAGTCAGATTGCGCATGCGATCGGCTTCCATACTCAGGCAAATCTCCAGTTTATCGCTGGCGATACGCTGAAAATAAGCGGTGTAATCCTTGCTGGTAAAGGCATTCTCCTTGCCGCCATTGGCGGCGATAATCTCTGAAAATTTACCCGATGGATAATCTGGCGTGCCCTTAAACATCATATGTTCCAGTACATGCGAGACGCCGGTGATGCCATCGTGTTCAAAACTACCGCCGACGTTATACCAAACTTGCGAAACTACCACCGGCGCACGATGATTCTCGATCACCCTTATTTTCATGCCATTGGTTAACTGGAAAGCCTGCACCTCACCTTCTTTGACTGGATTGGACTCATCATTAAAAACAAATAAAACCGCGCCCAAAACGAAGGCGGTCAAAACTAGTAGTGAAATATAAATACGCATTATGAAAATAAAACCCTTATTAAAATAATAATCCTTAATCTTGATAGTGCTGGATGATAGGATATCCAGCTCCTATACACCACTGATAAACCATATATACCTATGTTCGGCTTCGGTAAACGAAAAAAACCTAAAGATAACCCTGTTGAACAGGAAGCCAGCACTGCTACTGCACCAGTCGCTGATATACCTTTTAACCCATTAACTATCAAACCCGTCGAGCCAGAACAGATTGAAGGTGCAGAGCCCGCTGATCTGACCGAAAAGCTGGCCAAAACCCGTCGCGGATTTGGCGATGGCATGGCCGACTTCGTTCTCGGCAAAAAAGAACTCGACAGCAACATGCTGGACGAGCTCGAAACTACCTTGCTCAGCGCTGACGTTGGTATCGAAGCCACCAGCGAGATTATCGACACGCTGCAATCACAAATAACACGCAAGGCATTTGCCAATACCGAAGCGCTGCACATCGCTTTAGGCGATATTATGGCCAAAATTCTCGAACCTTGCGAACAACCGCTGGTGATCGACTCCGAACATAAACCTTACGTCATCCTCATCGTTGGTATCAATGGTGCCGGTAAGACCACCAGCATCGGCAAGCTGGCCCACCATTTTCAGCAACAGGGTAAATCCGTGCTATTGGCCGCTGGCGACACTTTCCGCGCCGCCGCTGTCGAACAACTCAAGGAATGGGGCAGCCGTAACAATGTACCTGTCGTCGCCCAGGGCACCGGCGCTGACCCCGCTTCAGTTATCTTTGACGCCATTGAGTCAGCAAGTTCAAAAAATATTGATGTTGTAATTGCCGATACCGCCGGCCGCCTGCACACACAGGATCATCTCATGGAAGAACTGAAAAAAATCAAGCGAGTGATGGGCAAATTCGATGGTTCAGCACCGCACGAGACCCTGCTCATTATGGATGCCGGTTTTGGCCAAAATGGGCTACAACAGGCTCAGCAGTTCCATGAAGCTATGACGCTCAGTGGACTCGCTATTACTAAACTTGATGGCACTGCAAAAGGTGGTATTCTGTTCGCCATCGCCAGCAAGTTGAAACTACCAATTCGTTTTATCGGTGTCGGTGAAGGCATCGAAGATTTACGGCCCTTTCACGCCAAAGAATTTGTTGAAGCACTGCTCGAATAACAGAATAATAAAATCGGGACATCGCACGCATGATTCATTTCGACAACGTCAGCAAACAATATCCGGGCGGCTATGAAGCACTCAGACAAGTCTGCTTCCGCTTGCCCAAAGGTAAAATGGGCTACCTCACCGGACATTCCGGCGCAGGTAAAAGCACCCTGCTCAAGCTGATTGCACTCATCGAACGTCCCAGCCGTGGCCAGATCATTCTCGACGGTGTTAATCTCAGCCATATCAGTAACCGTCAAGTGCCTTATGTGCGCCGCAATATCGGTATTATTTTCCAGAATCACCACCTGCTTTATGATCGCCCGGTTTTCGATAACGTGGCCATGCCACTAGTGATACAGGGTTATCGTCACAAGGAAATTCAAAGCCGTGTACGTGCTGCGCTAGATCAGGTGGGTCTACTAAAAAAAGAAAAATCTGACCCTATCACGCTCTCTGGTGGTGAACAACAGCGCGTTGGCATTGCTCGCGCCATCGTCCATAAACCCGCATTATTGCTGGCTGATGAGCCTACTGGCAACCTTGATCCCGAGCTATCGCTGGAAATCATGCAACTATTCGCCCGCTTCAATCAGGTTGGTACCAGCGTATTAATTGCCAGCCATGATATTGACCTGATCCAGCAAATCGGTGCAAAAGCCCTTAGTTTGAAAGATGGTCGAATTCTGCACGATGAAATCAGCCCCGATGAAGCCATCTCAGGAGCGGCATAACCATGCGTAAAGGACCACAATACAACACGCTGCTCACCGCCTATTTCATTCATCATGCAAGGGTGTTGCTTGGAAGTCTTGGCCATTTAACGCGCCACCCCCTGTCCACATCTATGACTATGGCCGTAATTGCCATCGCGCTAACATTACCTGCAGGCCTGTATTTGGCACTCAACAATATTAGCGGGCTGAGCGCAGGCTGGGATAGCTCGACGAAAATTTCGCTTTTTCTACACGCCAATGTCAGCGAGAAAAAAGCACAAACACTGCTCAACCGTTTGCAGCTACATAATGAAATCGACAGTATTAGCCTGATATCTAAAGAGCAGGGTCTGGCACAATTCAAACAACTTTCCGGCTTTGGTGATGCTCTGCAATTTCTTGAAGGTAACCCACTACCCATCGTATTGGTGGTTCAACCGATCATTGACACCAATCGCCCCGACCGCATTAATCAACTACTCAAAGAACTGGAAGGCGACAAACTGGTAGAACTAGCACAGCTCGATATGCAATGGGTGAAACGCCTGTATGCACTACTCGAAATAGCCCATCGCGTCATTTGGGCCATCGGTAGTCTGCTGGGACTGGCGGTATTGCTGATTGTCGGCAACACCATTCGACTGGATATCCAAAATCGTCGCTCCGAAATTGAAGTCTCTAAACTCATTGGTGCGTCTAATGCATTTATTCGCCGACCCTTTCTGTACACCGGCTTCTGGTATGGTTTTAGCGGCGGCCTGCTAGCCTGGCTGCTAACAACATTATCACTCTATATGCTGGCTGAACCGATAGAAAAACTCGCCCTGCTCTACAACAGTGATTTCCAGCTCAGTGGTCTCAGTCTGGGCGACACCAGCAGTCTCATCATTATCAGCTGTGGCCTGGGGCTGCTCGGCTCCTGGCTGGCTGTAGGGCGTCATCTGGACGAAATTGAACCCACTTAGACTGAGCGATCTACTTGATCTCCATCAAAAAAGTATAGATATATTCCTCGGAACTTTCGCTAAAATTAGCACTCCTACTTCTTGAGTGCTAATATCACAGCTATGCAACGTGGAGACAATCTTATGAACACAGCCCTGATTTCTACTAACCATCAGTATCCGGTTAGCGTAAGCAATCTAAGCACCTATATTCAGCAGGTCAACCGTTTTGCCCTTCTCAGCGCTGAAGAGGAGCGTGCGTTAGCTACAGAACTCCATGAAAATGGCAATGTTGAGGCCGCTCAACAGCTAATCATGAGCAATTTACGCTTTGTCGTCAAAATTGCCCGTGGTTATATGGGCTATGGTCTTCAACTTAATGATCTGATTCAGGAAGGTAATATTGGCTTGATGAAAGCAGTTAAACGCTTTTCACCAGACCACAACGTTCGTTTAATTTCCTACGCCGTTCACTGGATCAAAGCTGAGATTCACGAATTTGTCATTCGTAACTGGAAGATCGTAAAAATTGCGACCACCAAACCCCAGCGTAAATTATTTTTTAAATTGCGTAGCAGTAAAAAACGTCTGGGCTGGTTCAATCATGAGGAAGTTCAGGACGTTGCTGACACTCTGGGTGTGAAACCTGAAACCGTGCTAGAAATGGAATCCCGTCTAAGCAATTATGATGTGGCCTTTGACGCACCAGCCAGTGAGGACGATGAACAGGCGTTTTCACCTTCTGCTTATCTAACCGATCAGCATGCTGACCCTGCACGTCAGTTAGAAGCCGACGATAGCCAGTCTCAACATCTGGAACTCATGGCTAGCTCATTGCAACAGCTAGATGAACGCAGCCGAGACATTGTCCAACGACGCTGGTTGAATGAAGATAAAGCAACCTTGCACGAACTGGCTGACGAATATCAAGTATCTGCCGAGCGCATTCGCCAGATTGAACAGAATGCGATCAAAAAATTGCGCGTCTCATTGACTGCGTAACATTAAAACACAGCAATTGAGATAAAAAAAAGCCCGGCAACATTGCCGGGCTTTTTTGTTTATTCACTAAACGAAACTACAGTTTCATCACAAAGTTAAGTTGCAGTGAATCAACATTACTACGTATTACATACTCACCACGAAGCTCCATTTTAGGGCTCAAGTTAAAGCCTAAACCAGCGCCAAACATAAAACCATCATCATCACCTATATCCAAACCAGCGCGTGCAATTATGTTTAACTTAGCCTGAACTGGTAGACTGAAAACAGCATTACCCCAAAGGCCTGTTGCTTTTGTTGCTACAGTAGTATTTATAGGAGAAAATGGAAAAACAGGGGAAAACCCAATGGTATTATATTCCATATCACCCGTATCCATATAACCCGCTTCCACTGACAATTTTCCTTTACCCATTTTCACGGGTAAATCATAACCACCAAAAAACTGGAAACCTATGCCAGAGCTAGATCCTGGCAATGAATTGGAACCCAAACCACCACCGAAGTATATTTTATCACTACCCGCCGCATGACCATAACCCGTAACCAGCATAGCAATAAATACAAAACTTAATTTTTTCATAACTTCTCCTCGTAGATAAAATCACAGCAAAATTGCTGTCCTAGTTTTTTTGTGCAATTTGCATTTTTTATTTGTGGATTTAAATGCTTTATCGCACATATTGAGAGGTAAATGCAACCTCTATATTTCTTCCAGCATTCTTATCTCCGGCCTCTGCTACCCATGCATGCCCATATACAATTTCATAGCTGGCAGGCAACACATTACTCTTTCGATACACCTCATAAGCTTCACGCAACTTTTTTAACATATTACGTGTTAACAAACCCTGCCTGTGTCCATTAGCAGTTACATTAGCACCAATATCACGCAAGTCCTGCATTAAGGTATCAATTTTTTTGTAATTTACGGTGATAATTTCTGACTCCATGACTGGTTCGGCAAAACCCGCTTGCAGCAAAGCGTCACCGATATCATGCATATCGATAAAACTATTTACGTGTACGGCTGCATCTACTTTCTGCCAGCTGGTGCGAAGCTCTTTTAAGGTATCTGGACCGAATGTGGCAAAATGTAGCAATGCACCTGGTTTCAATACACGCTTAAATTCTGTCAACGCCGCACCTAGATCATTACACCACTGCATCGCCAAATTTGAAAATAACAAATCAAAACTTTGATCGGCAAACGGCAGCGCCTCTATGTTGCCGCATACCTGGTGCGGCTTTCTAAATAAAACACCCTGCTTAACTGACTTATGTAGCATAGCCTCGGATAAGTCGAGCAAAACCACTTCCGCTTTTTTATATTTTTTCTGCAAAGGTTTAACGGCTTCACCTGTGCCGGTACCTGCATCCAAAATCCATTCTGGCGATAGATTTACGACATCTAATTTTTCCAGCAATCGTTTGCAAACTTCTTTTTGTAACACTGCAGCTTCGTCGTAGCTATCCGCGGCCTTATCAAAAGCCTGACGTACACGTTGCTGGTCAAAAATTTGTCTCATCGTAAACCTTCTGCAAACTCGGTTAATGCCAAAACAAATCTTTCTGGATGAGAAATAAATGGCGCATGCGCTGCATCCTTTTCAACAATAACTTTAATATTTGGCTGTAATATTTTTAATTCATCAGCCAGCGATGCTGGCACGAGCGTATCGCGACCACCCAGCAACCAGGACACAGGGCGATTTAAATAGGGCAATTCTTTGCGCAGATCAGTATTTAACAATATATCAAGACCCGATCTGAGCGCAGCCATGGAAGCACGTCCACGTTTATGCAATGATTGCTGTAATTCACGAATAGTACTCATAGTCACACCCGAACCCTTTACCTGCAAAGCCAGAAAACGTTTGATGGTGGCATCCGCATCTTTTTCCAATGAAGCCGCAAATAATTCGAAAACTTTTTTTTCTACAGCACAGCGCCAATCCTGTTTTTGAACAAAACAGGGCGTTGTTGAAACCATGAATAGACCCGCAACACGTTCAGGATAATCTTTGGCTAATTGCAACAAAGCTAAACCACCCAAAGACCATCCGACCCAGATCACAGGCCGATTAACCAAAGCAGCCAGTGTCTGCACATAGTCGTTGACAGTCTCAGCTTTAACTTCAGCCATGCTGCCATGACCCGGTAAATCAATCTGAATCACATCAATCCAGTCGGGTAACAAATCAAAACATGTCTGCCACACCGCACCGTTCATAGCCCAGCCGTGAACAAAAACACAGGTTATTTTTCTATGGCTTTTAGGCGGCATTTATAGATGACCTGAGTTAAGCTTACACACGTTTTTTAACAACACTAGTTCCAGTTACTTTTTTGCCACATTATACGTTTTCCTGACACTATGAGCTTTGATCCCAATTATATAATTTTCGCACTCGCCGCCTACTTACTCGGTTCGATTTCCACCGCTATCATCACCTGCAAACTGATGGGCCTGGAAGACCCTCGCGGCGTAGGCTCAAACAACCCCGGTGCCACCAACGTATTACGTACCGGAGGAAAAAAGGCGGCCATTATTACCTTATTAGGCGATATGCTAAAGGGATTGTTACCAGTTTTAGCCGTGCAACAATTGCAGACTGATGTCATAGCGCTGGCGATCACTGGTATTTCTGCGTTTCTCGGCCACCTTTATCCTCTGTACTACCGCTTCAAAGGCGGTAAGGGTGTGGCGACGTTTTATGGTGTTCTATTAGGCACTAACTGGATAATTGGTCTTGCAGCACTAGCTATATGGGGACTGGTATTTTTACTATTTAAAATATCAGCGCTTTCTGCCTTGGTATCGGCTTTTTCTTCACCGTTCATTGTCTGGTATTTTGGCGGTTCCGAAGTTTTGATTACTGCCACCACATTCATGGCAATTCTGCTTATCTGGCGACATCGTAGCAATATCAAAAAAATGATGCAGGGCACAGAAAACTAAACCAACCTGAAAAAATCTAAATTCTGATAGACGTTAGCTCATCCATGGGCCAGCGCGCCCGTGCATCGATACTCAAGCTCTTGCTTTCCCCAGCCATCTGGCGCAAACAACCGACATACGCAATCATCGCGCCATTATCGGTACAAAATTCGATGCGTGGATAATACAGCTGGCCACCTTCTTTTTTCACCATTTTTGATAACTGCTGACGCAAGTGCTGATTAGCCCCTACACCACCGGCAACCACCAGATTTTTGCAATGCGTTTGCTTCAGTGCTCGTTTACACTTTATCGAAAGCGTAGCAACCACCGCCTCCTGAAAAGCCCGGGCAACATCAGCCTGTCCCTGCTCCAATTTTTCAGCCTGGCCTTCAAGCTCAGTCTGTAGCTTCTGCCAGGTATTAAGAGAAAAAGTTTTGAGGCCGCTGAAACTTAAATCCAGTCCAGGACGATCGGTCATTGGTCGCGGAAATCTAAATACCCCAGCCTCACCTTTTTCTGCCAACCTGGCCAATACAGGCCCGCCCGGGTAACCTAATCCCAGCATCTTTGCTGTTTTATCGAAAGCCTCACCGGCGGCATCATCCAGACTCTGTCCCAATAACTCATATTCGCCAACGGCTGTCACGTGCGCCAAAAGTGTGTGCCCACCGGAAACCAGCAAGGCCACAAATGGAAATTGAGGAGGATTTTCTTCCAGCATCGGCGCTAACAGGTGGCCTTCCATGTGATGCACTTCTGTCGCTGGCACATCAAGTGCCCAGGCCAGACTGCGGCCGACACAGGCGCCTGACATTAGCGCGCCGATCAAACCGGGGCCAGCGGTATAGGCTATGCCATCTATATCATTTCGAGTAAGATTGGCCTGCTGTAAAACCTGCTCCATCAGCGGCACCAAATAGCGGATATGATCTCGCGAAGCCAGTTCTGGCACGACACCACCGTATTCGGCATGCAACTCAACCTGACTGTGCAAAACGTGAGAAAGCAGGCCTTTTTCGCTGTCATATAAGGCGATTCCAGTCTCATCACAGGAGCTTTCAATTCCAAGAACAATCATTTCACCCTCTTAATCGGTTTGTTTTGCTGGCATGGCATACGCATTTTCCCAGCATACCGTTGCTTCCTGCAATCATAATATTCAGTATTCTTATAAAATATCGGAGCAGGGCTTTGGGGTTTTGCTAAAAGTACGATATACTACGTCGTTCACCGCACTTGGATGCGGATTTTTTTTTGTATTTTTGAGAATGACTATGCCAGCAATACGAGTTAAAGAAAACGAGCCTTTCGACGTTGCACTACGCCGCTTCAAGCGCTCTTGTGAGAAAGCAGGTGTTTTGACAGAAGTTCGCAGTCGCGAAGCTTATGAAAAACCCACAACAGAACGCAAACGTAAAGCAGCCGCTGCCGTTAAGCGTCACCTGAAACAATTGTCTAAAGAACGCAGTAAATTCGCGCGCTCACCTCACCAACGTAGACGTTAATAGAAGCGATACGCCATGAGTAGCGCCCTGAAAACCAGTCTACAGGACGCGATGAAAGCGGCCATGAAGTCTGGCGACAAGCATCGTCTTGGTGTCATTCGTCTGATGCTATCCGCATTAAAACAGATAGAAGTTGATGAGCGCATTGAACTGGATGATACGCGTGTCATTGATATTCTAGACAAAATGCTCAAACAGCGTCGCGAATCTATCGGCATGTACGACAAGGCTGGTCGAGTCGATCTATCAGACATCGAGCACGCTGAAATTGAAGTCATTCAGACCTTTCTACCTCAGGCGCTCAGTGAAAGCGAAATCGAAACCATTATTAACGACGCCATCAGCAAGACCGGTGCCGAATCCATAAAAGATATGGGAAAAGTAATGGGAATCGTCAGACCACAGATAGTTGGACGCGGCGATGTCGGTTTGATCAGCGGAAAGATCAAAGATTTATTATCTGCATAAACGGTTAACCTAGTATGTCAGCAACACCTCCCCTGAAAAACGACCGATTTATTCGCGCATTACTTAGACAACCTGTCGATCGCACACCCGTCTGGATTATGCGCCAGGCCGGACGCTATCTGCCTGAATACCGCGCGATACGCGAACAAGCGGGCGATTTCATGACCTTGTGCAGCACACCCGATCTGGCCTGTGAAGTCACACTACAACCTTTGCGCCGGTTTGATCTGGATGCTGCCATTCTGTTTTCAGACATTCTGACTATTCCTGACGCCATGGGACTGGGACTCTACTTCGAAGAAGGTGAAGGCCCTAAATTCAAATACCCTGTACAAAGCGCCGCCGACATTGCCAAGCTGGCCGCGCCCGATCCGCATGATGAATTATCTTATGTGATTGATGCTGTCAGCCTGATCAGAAAAGAATTAAATGGTGATGTACCTTTGATTGGTTTTTCTGGCAGCCCGTGGACGCTGGCAACCTATATGGTTGAAGGCGGCAGCAGTAAAACTTTCTCAAAAATCAAAGCACTCTTGTTTGAAGACCCTAAGTCCGCACATCAACTGCTCTCAGTTTTAGCCGACTCGGTTGCTTCTTATTTGAACGCACAAATTGCAGCTGGTGCGCAAGCAGTGATGATTTTTGACAGCTGGGGCGGCGCATTAAGCACGCCTCACTACAAAGAATTCTCTCTGTTTTACATGCAACAAATAGTTGACCAATTAACACGTGAAGTCGATGGCGTAAAAATTCCAGTCACCTTATTTACCAAAGGCGGTGGTCTCTGGCTGAAAGACATAGCTGCTACTGACTGTGATGCAGTCGGTTTGGACTGGTCTGTTGATATTGGTCTGGCTCGCGAGCAAATTGGCGACAAGGTGGCTCTGCAGGGCAACATGGATCCAGCTGTAATGGGCACCACACCCGAAGCCATTCAGACTGAAGCGACGCGCATTTTAGCTTCTTATGGACACGGCTCTGGCCATGTCTTCAATCTCGGTCACGGCATTACACCAAACATTAACCCCGAGAATGTTAAAGCCCTGGTTGATTGTGTGCACGAAGAAAGCGCCAAGTACCATCTCTGATAACCAAAAACACGTTTAGCGATTTAGCTAAACACACCATCACTACTCAGAACAACTGCTCGGGAATAGCCCCCCCAGTTTTCACATCCTCGCTTGAGCCCAACGAAGCATTACCTACTTTAGGAACATTCTCACTTCTGAAGATCTCGAAAATAGTATCTTGATCCAAATCTGTAGCTGCGGCCCCCGTTTCAGCATTAACCTTCAGCGTCACCAACCCTTCCGGTCTTGGTAAATGCTTTTCTGGCACTCCATCCAATGCCTCCCTCATAAAGTCAACCCAGATGGGTAAAGCTGCTTTTGAGCCTGTTTCATTACCACCTAAAGACCGCACCTGATCAAAGCCTACCCAGACTGTCGCAACTAAATCTGGGTGAAAGCCGTTGAACCACGCATCTTTTTGATCATTAGTCGTGCCTGTTTTACCAGCGAGATCTTTACGTCCCAGCGCCAGGGCTTTACGACCTGTGCCACGCAACACCACATCCTGAAGTATTGAATTCATCTGATAGGTCAAACGTGGCTCCAATGTTTGTTCCGCCTGCCTGGGCAATACGGCTAATACAGCTTCTTCACCACCTGCATTTTCAGCATTAGGGCTTTCGCTACCAAGCTCCGTATTCACCAACTCAGCCTCAGCCTCATCATTGCTCGGTTCTATTAATTGCTCTATTAATGGATCGATGGCCGCCACTTGATCAGCCAATTCACAAGCAACACAGGCAACCGCCGGATCAGCCTCATACAATATAGCGCCATCGACATCTTCGATACGATCGATTAAATAAGGCTGCACCAGATAACCACCATTAGCCAGTACTGAATAAGCACGCGCCATTTGTAACGGACTCACTTCACAGCTACCGAGAGCCAATGACAAATCATGCGGCAGCTCCTTATTATCAAAACCAAATTTATGTGCAAATTTTGTTGCATAACCAATCCCCACTGAACGCAACAATCGAATAGAAACCAGATTACGTGATGTATACAAAGCCTTGCGCAAGCGTGTCGGGCCAAAAAACTTACCGCTATAATTTTCTGGTCGCCACGATGCCTCTAACGCCGCATCTTCAAAAACAACCGGTGCATCATTAATCAAACTTGCTGGCGTGTAGGACTTCGATAAAGCCGAGGAATATATTACAGGTTTAAAACCGGAGCCGGCCTGACGCTTAGCCTGTAACGCCCTATTGAAGTTACTGCTATTAAAATTTAAACCTCCTTTGATAGCTTTAATAGCACCATCATTTGACGCAACCGCAACCAATGCGCCCTGCACATCAGGTATTTGCGCTAAAGCCCATGAATTATCTTTCTGCCTGGTTACCCAGATCACGTCACCTACACGCAAAACATCAGCAATAGTCTTCAGTTCCTCACCGACACTATTTAAACCCAGATAAGCTCGAGCCCAAACCATACCACTCCAGGGCAAAATCACTCTCTCACCATTACTCAGCAGTACCCTGGCATGACGGCCTAAATCAGGGGTTTCTGCTTCTAATGAAACTTCTACTACCGATTTTTCATTTTCAGCAACTGTGCTTTCCTCATCATAAATGGATAAGACCAATGCTGATTTGAACACCCCAAAATCCTCATCATTCTTGAGTACGTCAAGCAACTGGTCTTCATCGGATTTGGGCGCCTCGGCTGGCAGGCTTTCATCGCCACTACCACCATTTGGCAACGCGCCTCCATCTTTGACCAAATACTGCTTTAGAATTTCTTCATCTAACTCAACATGCCTGATCACACCGCGGTAGCCATGACGCTGATCATAATCAACCAAACCCTTCCACAGACTTTCATTGGCAGCTTCCTGCAACTTGTCCTTGATAGTGGTAAAGACATTCAAGCCCCTTGAATAAGCCTCTTCACCGAATTGCTTGACGATTTCTGCGCGCACCATTTCATTAGCATAGGGCGCCTGCACCTGAATTCGATCTAGATTGCGCTCGGCCGATACGACAGCCTGCTTTTCAATTTCATAAACTTCGTCCGAAATAAAACCCAGCGCATGCATACGCGACAAGACATAATTGCGCCGGCTTAATGCCCGTTCAGGGTTAACGATAGGATTGTAACGCGACGGCGCCTTCGGCAGGCCCGCAATCATAGCAATCTGCGCAATGCTCAGTTCCTCTAACCCTTTACCATAATAAATCTGAGAAGCTGCAGCCACACCATAGGCACGTTTACCCAAATATATTTTATTGAGATATAGCTCGAGAATTTGCTGCTTACTCAGCTCACTCTCAATTTTAAAAGCAAGAAATATTTCATTAATCTTACGTGTATAGGTTTTTTCTTTACTGAGATAAAAGTTCCTCGCCAATTGCATGGTAATGGTACTACCACCCTGCCCGCGCTCGCCTGTTCTGACCAAATTAATCACTGCTCGCAAAATCCCCTGGTAGTCCACACCCCCATGCTCATAAAAGCGATTATCCTCTGCGGATAAAAATGCCTGCTGCATCAACTCGGGTATTTCTTCCAGTTTTTTTGGAGTACGTCTTTTCTCTCCAAATTCCCCCAACAATGAACCATCACTGCTATATATACGCAAAGGAACTTGCAGCCGGATATCACTCAGGCCATCAATGGAAGGTAATTGAGGAGAAATATATAGATACAGACTTAATAATGTGATCGATGAAAGCGCGAACACAAACAGTGAGATGATTACGCCATATTTAAGTGTTTTAAATAGCTTCATAATTCCTTTAATACATATTGACGGTCTGAAAGGGGGGCAAATTATAATCTTTTGACTACGCTTTGGCGATTAATTCAATATTTGACTAGTTTTTTTCAACACTTACGTCTAATATTTCATGCATAATTGCACATATGTTCTATAACTACTTAAAATAAATAGGGAATGGGGATTGAGACGTGTCTCTTCTGAAACAAAAAAAACCTGCTATGCTGGGACTGGATATCAGCTCTACAACGGTAAAGCTGCTCGAATTATCCATGTCCAACGGGCATTATAAAGTAGAAAGCATGGCCATAGAGCCTCTGCCGGATGATGCCGTCTCTGAAAAAAATATTCAGGATCCAGAAGCCGTAGGGGAATGCATCCAAAAGGCAGTAAAAAAAAGCGGCACTAAATTAAAGAACGCTGCTGTTGCTGTTGCAGGTTCTGCCGTTATTACTAAAGTTATTACCATGCCAGCAAATCTTGCTGACAATGATAATGAACTTGAATCTCAGATCGAAATGGAAGCAGATCAATATATCCCCTATCCCCTGGAAGAAATCAACCTTGATTTTGAGGTCATTGGTCCATCTCAGGACAACCCTGAAACAATAGATGTACTTCTGGCTGCCTCTCGCAGTGAAAATATTGATGCACGTACCGAAGCACTGGAATTAGCTGGCCTAAAGCCAAAAATTGTAGATGTTGAGGCATACACCATTGAAAAGTCCTCATCATTATTGGCAGAACAAATAGAAGAGAATGAGGATAATCGAATCATTGCAGTCATTGATATCGGTGCGACCATGACCAGCCTGAATGTCATCGAAGATGGCAATCTCATTTATACTCGTGAGCAAAGTTTTGGCGGCAAACAGCTTACTGAAGAAATAATGCGTCGCTATGGACTGTCTTATGAGGAGGCAGGTCGTCTAAAGAAAGCTGGTGGTTTGCCCGACAACTATATTCCAGAGGTACTTGAACCTTTTAAGGAAACAATTGCACAGCAAGTAGGCCGTTTCCTGCAGTTTTTCTACACAGCAGGACAACATAGCAATGTTAGCCTAATCGCCCTGGCAGGTGGCTGCGCATCCATACCCGGAATTGACGAATTAATAGAAAGCCAGTTAGAAGTATCTACCGTTATCGCCAATCCCTTTGCAAACATGTCGCTATCATCCAAAGTGAACCCACAATCTTTAAGCAATGATGCGCCTTCATTAATGATCGCTTGCGGCCTGGCCATGAGGAGTTTTGACTAATGGCAAAAATTAATTTATTACCCTGGCGCGAAGAACAACGTGCAGAACAAACAAGGCAGTTTGTCTCCATGCTGGGTTTATTTGCATTTTTAATGGTAGCCATCGTTGGTCTTGTGCATTTGAATATCGCCGGAGAAATCAGCCATCAACAAGACCGTAACAACATCTTGACTAAAGAAATTACTGCACTTGACCTTGCTTTAAAAGAAATCGATGAATTAGAAACAAAAAAACAGCAATTATTATCCCGTATGGGGGTTATTCAATCACTACAACAGCAACGCCCGCAAATTGTTCATTTATTTGATGAATTCGTCAGAACTGTACCTGAAGGCATTTACCTCACCAGTATCAAGCAAAATGGTAACGACTTAGTCATCAATGGTGTAGCAGAGTCCAATGGTCGAGTATCAGCCTACATGAGAAATATTGACAGCTCCCCATGGATGTCCACACCCAAATTAACCGTTATTGAAACTAAAAAGGGTACATTGAGAAGTAGCGAATTTGTACTGACAACCTCTCAATCCAGTCCTAAAGATGAAAATGAAAATGGAGAAGGTAGCTAATGGATCTCTCTGAAATTGACCTAAATGATATAGACATAAATGACCTGAAAAAAATAGGCGTGGCGCCTATGCCTGTCAAAATTGTCATTATTATTCTCGCATGCATCGCCGTTCTCGCTGCAGGATACTTTCTTGATACAACAACGCAATTAGACGCATTAAAAGCAGCAGAAGCTAAAGAAATCACTTTAAGACAAACTTTTAAGGAAAAGCATAGCAAGGCCGTTAACCTTGATGCCTATAAACAACAACTTGATGAAATGGAAACATCTTTTGGTGCCTTGTTACGTCAATTACCAAATAGTACAGAAATCGAAACATTACTTACGGATATATCACAAACAGGCATTTCAAGTGGTCTGGAAATAGAATATTTCAAACCCGAAGGACTAAGCCAGGAACAATTCTATGCAAAATATCCGATCAAGTTAAAAGTAACTGGTCGATATCATGAGTTTGCAGCTTTTGTAAGCGGTGTTGCTGCATTACCACGTATTGTTACGCTACAGGACATTACCATTACTCCCTTCAGTAAAGACAAAGGTGTAAAACTGACCATGGATATCACTGCGGTTACTTATCAATACTTAGATGAGACTGAGCAGGAACAATAATGAAGACAAAATTGACAAGTACAAGCCGAAATCTTCTAATGCTCCCAGTAGTTGCACTATTAGTGACCGGCTGTAGTAAAGACATGGATGATTTGACTACTTTCATAGCCGTGACCAAAACTTCTGGCATTGGTAAAGTCGAAGAAATTCCTCAATTTAAGCCTTATGAAAGTTTTGCCTATTCTGCAACCGAGTTACGTGACCCGTTTATTGCAAATGCCAATATTGATGAAGATTCAAGCGAAGAAAAAAACGCATTACATCCTGCGGCCGCCAGACCCAAACAACATCTTGAGAACTTCCCTCTTGATACTCTATCAATGGTTGGCACAATGGAGCAAACCGAAAATTCATGGGGATTAATCAAAGACCCGCAAAATCTGGTGCACAGGGTGCAGCTAGATAACTATATAGGTCAAAGCGAAGGCCGCATTGTAAAAATAACAGAAACAAAAATTTATCTGATAGAAACTGTACCCGATGGTATCGGTGGCTACATTGAGCGCGATGCATCAATAGCTATCGGAAATGAGTAACGCGTGGAGCGAGATATGAAAACAACAATAACTAAAAATCATAACAAAGGAAATGCTCTTTACGGAGCCAATAAGTTACTTACATTTCTAGCGTTTGTACTATGCCTAGGCAGCTATTCCGCATCTGCCAGCCAGAATACTATCGAATCAATCCAATATGATAATTTGCCGGGTAACCGCCTGCAAATCACATTGGAAATGAGTGAAAAAGCGGTAAAACCATTAAGCTTCACCATTGACAATCCTGCGCGCATCGCCTTTGATTTTGCCGATACTGGTAGCACTTTACCAAAAAGACAACAACCTATTGGTATTGGTGTAGCTCAATCTGTCACAACTATTAGTGCAAAAAACAGAACGCGAGTAATTCTGAATCTGACTGAAGTCATTCCTTATCAAGTTAACACAAAAGGCAACAGCGTCTTAATCACTTTGGATAGCGAAGCAACAGGTTCTTCTTTTGTCAATCAATCCGATGATGACACCTCAAACATATCTGATAACACAAGCGAGGCAGAAAGATTTTCAGAAACTGATTCAAGCAGGCGATCTGATTTAGTCAGAGGTATCAGCAAAATTGATTTCCGTCGCGGTGAAAAAGGTGAAGGTCGCGTTATTATCACTATGACTGAAAACAATATCCCTATGGATATCAGCGAAGAATTTGGTAAGGTTATCGTTAAATTCATAGGGTCAGAACTGGATGAATCTCTGCATCAGTCATTAGATGTTCTTGATTTTGCAACACCTGTTAAATCAATCAGCAGCTTCAAAAAAGAAAATGATGTGCGCATAGAAATCGAGCCAGCAACCAAAGACTTTGAACACGTTGCATATCAGGCCGATAATATTTTCACAATAGAACTCAAACCCATTTCCGAAGAAGAACTGGAAGATCAGAAGAAATCAAAATTTGGTTATACCGGCGAACGCTTATCACTTAACTTCCAGGATATCCCTGTACGAGCAGTGCTACAGCTAATTGCCGACTTCACTGGTCTTAATGTTGTAGTTAGTGATTCCGTTGACGGCAACCTTACTTTACGTTTGAAAAATGTCCCCTGGGATCAAGCATTAGACATTATTCTGAAAGCCAAAGGTCTATCAAAACGTGAATCAGGTAACGTCATGCTGGTTGCACCCAGTGAAGAAATTGCCGCTCAGGAAAAAATTGATCTGGAGGCTTCTCAGGCCATAACAGACCTTGCTCCACTACGTAGCGCATTTTTTACCGTCAACTTCGCAAAAGTAACTGAACTTAAGGCGCTATTTTCAGGTGGCGAAGGCGAGGAAGCTGGAAATAGCTTATTATCATCTCGTGGCAGCGTCATTATTGATGAACGCACCAACACTCTGATACTGAAAGATACTGAAGAAGTTATCAGTGAGGTACGCCGTATCCTCAATAAATTAGATGTACCAATTCGTCAGGTTCTTATAGGGTCACGAATCGTCATTGCTACGGATGATTTCTCAAAAGAACTTGGCGCAAGATTTGGTGTTAGCAACATTAGTAGCAATGGTTCTGATAGTGTAAACACATTATCTGGCACCATTGGTGGGACTAATAATGTTAATAGTCAGGCATTTGATAATTTAACTAGCCCAACTAATGGTGGTACCCTGCCACTAACTCACCCCTTGAGCTACACAGGTTCCAGGCTCGACCGTCTTGGTGTAAACCTACCGGTTGTCGGTCCAAATGTTGGCGCTATCGCTTTCTCGGTACTAAGTGGTGGTTCACTAGTTGACTTAGAAATATCTGCCATGCAAAGTGAAAACAAGGGTGAACTTGTTTCCAGTCCACGCGTTGTTACTGCAGACAGACATGAAGCATTTATTGAACAAGGTGTTGAAATCCCATACTTATCAGCTTCATCTAGTGGCGCTACAACGGTTGAGTTTAAGAAAGCCGTACTGAGCATTAAAGTAACACCGCAAATTACGCCTGATGATAGAATTATCATGGACTTAACTGTTAACAAAGATTCTGTTGGTGAAGTATTTAACAACATCCCAAGTGTCGATACACGTGAAGTACAAACCCAGGTTCTGGTAAACAATGGCGACACCATTGTGCTAGGCGGAATCTATGAACAAATAAAACAAAATCAAATAGACAAAATCCCCCTATTAGGTGATTTGCCACTAATAGGCTTCATGTTTAGACATACGCTAGAAAGTGATGAAAAAGCAGAGTTACTAATATTTGTAACCCCTAAAATCCTGAAAGATTCATTATCACTATAATTCAGATTCAGAGGCAATTGACATGCGTACAATGAATTACAAATTAATGGCTTTCATCATGACAGCCTCCATTCTAAATTTTGGCTGTGCCGGAGACGACGTGCTGTCAGCCAGCGGCTCAAATCAAAACTCTGGTGTTGTATCACAGAAGAATTTTAATATTTCAGCTAGCGACATCGCCCCTGAGGTTTTTAATGGCTCCTCATTCACCTATGCAGAAGTTACTATTACAGCCTCAATTGGTGACCGTTACAACCAGACTTTAACTGATTCACATACGATCTATTTTGCTACTGAATATGGTCTGATTGATCCAAGCTGTATAACTATAAACGGAACCTGTGAAGTCACATGGAAAACATCAGGCACTACTGGCTTTCCTGCGAATGACATCGCCGGTCCTGCTGTAGGCTCACCAGGCAACACCATCATTGCTTACACATTCGGCGAAGAATCTTTTACCGATCTTAACGGTAATGGGTTTTACGACGATCCTGATGGTGGTTTTATAGATCTTCAAGAGCCGTATATTGACGTCGGTAATAATGGTTTCTATGACATATTGACTGACATTGTTATTGATACGGTCAATGGTAATGATCTGTCTGGCAACAATGCACAACACGATTATAATGATTCATTTTTTAATGGCCCAGGATGCCTTCACTCTGTAAATTGCAGCCTCACAGTAGCATCGGCCATGGTATGGGATACCACACTTCTCAAACTTGATGGCGGCACAGTAGCAACGTTTAATGTTGGCGGCAATGTTGCCGGACTGACTGGCACTGTAGAACTACAAAATAATGGTGGTGACACATTAGCGGTTAGTGCTAATGGTGCCTTCACCTTTGCAACCCCTATTGATAATTTAACCAGTCACAATGTCACAATATTAACCCAACCAGCAGGACAAACATGTTCAGTCACTGGTGGCAATGGCACAGTTGATGGTGTAGATGTCACCAATGTAGCTGTGGACTGTGTAAACAACTATAGCGTTGGAGGTAATATCGCTGGGCTAATCGGTACTGTATCACTTCAAAATAACCTTGGTGACACTTTGGCTGTTAGCGCCAATGGTGCATTCACCTTTGCAACGCCCTTACCTGCCGATGGTTTAACTACCTACGATGTAACGATAGCGTTAGCAGATCAGCCAGCGGGGCAGAATTGTACCGTCACCAATCCTAGCGGTACAATGCCTGCAGCCAACGTGACAACTGTAGCGGTTACTTGTACAAGCTTCCCTTACACTATTGGTGGTACGACTGTTGGATTAGCAGGTAACCTGGTACTACAAAATAATGGTGGTGATAACCTTACGGTTACCACTAACAACTTCACCTTTGCAACGCCGGCTGTCACTGCTGATGCTTATAGTGTGACTATATTGACCCAACCTGTTGGACAAATATGCTCATTCGATAGTGGCGCAACCGGTGTCGTGGTTGATACCAACATAACGACTGTGGCTATCAGCTGTATTAATCAGCTGTATAGTGTTGGCGGTATCATTAGTGGGGCAACTGGTAGTATGAGTTTGGCGATTAATGGTAACTTTGAGGTCTTTAACCTTGTAGGCACCAATCCCTTTACTTTCGCAACAACTCTGCCAGACCTCACACCGTACACCGTGACCGTGCAAACCCCTCCCACCGGGCAGGTGTGCACCGTCACCAATGGTACAGGTACTATATCTGGAGCCCCTGTAGGAAATGTAAGTATAAGCTGCGCCAGTAACCTGTTTACCATTGGCGGCACTATATCTGGTCTACTAGACAGTGTGACACTGCAAAATAATCTGGGGGACAACCTGATTATCGGCACCCCTGGTACCAGTGCCTTCACCTTTGCAACACCCATAGTAGATGGCAATGCATACTCTGTAACGGTGCTAACACAGCCGGCAGGTCAAAACTGCGTAGTAACAGGAGGAGTCGGTACGGTAGCCACTGCCAACGTTACTGGTGTAGGTGTTGCATGCACTAATCTACCATTCAATATAGGTGGTACTGTAAGCGGGCTAACCGGTAGTATTACACTACAAAACAATGGTGGTGATGACCTTCTACTTAGTGCGAATGCCCCTTACAGCTTTGTAACACAAATTGATAATGGTTCTACCTATAATGTAACAATCCTTACTCAACCAGCGGGACAGCTATGTAGCGTCGCGAATCCTACCGGTACCGTAATTGGTGCTAACGTAACCAATGTAAACGTTAGCTGCCAGACACTCTATACCGTTGGCGGCACGGTCGCGGGTTTAGCTGGCGGTAGTGTGGAACTTCTAAATAATGGTGGTGATAACCTGGTAGTTTCGGCTAATGGCGGTTTCACTTTTGCAACGGGGCTGCTAGATACCGCAGCCTACAATGTAACAGTTCTCAATCATCCAGCAGGACAAACATGTACCGTCACAGCGCCTAGTGGAAATATTACTACGGCCAATGTAAGCAATGTAACTGTCACCTGTGTGGACAACACCATCGGCGGAACCATTACAGGGCTAGTTGGTAACGTAACATTGCAAAATAATCTGGGAGACGACCTTACAATTTTAGGCCCTGTTGCAACCGGACCCTTTGTCTTTGCAACACCATTAAATAATGGTGCGACGTATAGTGTTACTGTATTAACTCAACCATTAACAGCTGAAGTTTGCACTGCAACGGTCAACACTGGCACAGCCACTGCGCCAGTCACTACCGTCGCTGTCGACTGTATATAATCAATAAATCAGAAAAACAGAAAAAGGCGGTCATTTTGGTCGCCTTTTTCTTTATCTCAGCTTTTTAACTCACAAATAGTTGCGCCTCGTAAGATGAAAAGTTAGGCTCTTACGTTCATGAAAACACATTCCAACATCTTCCTAATCGGCCCTATGGGCGCTGGCAAAACTACTATTGGACGTCAACTGGCTCGTCGTCTTCATATGGATTTTTACGACAGTGATCGCATTATAGAAGAACGCACTGGTGTGGATATTCCGCTGATTTTCGAAAAAGAAGGTGAAGCAGGATTTCGTCAACGTGAATCGGCTGTTATCGACGAATTCACCCGGAAAAATCCTATTTTGCTGGCTACCGGTGGTGGTGTGGTTTTAGATGAAAATAATCGACGACGTCTAAAATCTCGTGGTACGGTGTTTTATTTAAGCAGTGATCTGAAATCTTTGCTGGAACGCACGCACAAGGATAAGAATCGCCCTTTGCTGCACGGTGAAGAACCAGCCGAGGTTATTCTTAGCCGTCTGATTGAACAGCGTGATCCACTCTATCGGGAAACCGCTGATTATATTGTTGATACCAGCAATGACTCGCTACGCCACGTAATACAAGTTATTATTGGACATCTCGATATTTCCGAATAAACAATGCTGAAGAAACACCATGGCTGAATACTCTACACTCAAGGTTGACCTGGGTGACCGTAGTTACCCGATATATATTGGTCAAAACCTGCTCGATCAAGCCGATATTCTAAAAAAACACATTCCTGGCAACAGTGCCTTAATTGTTACCAATGAAATCGTTGCTCCGCTGTATTTGAAAAAAGTTGAAGCCCTGCTGGATGGTATACGCTTCGAGAGCGTAATTTTACCCGATGGTGAACAATACAAAAATCTCAATGTACTCAACACGATTTTTGATGCATTACTAACTCATCATATGGATCGAAACACCACGATTATCGCTCTAGGTGGCGGTGTTGTTGGCGATATGGCGGGCTTTGCTGCGGCCAGTTATCAACGTGGTGTACACCTGATTCAAATACCCACAACCCTGCTCTCTCAGGTGGATTCATCGGTCGGTGGTAAAACTGGCGTTAATCACCCTCTGGGGAAAAATATGATCGGTGCCTTCTACCAGCCACGCGCGGTGATCGCCGATACCAACACGTTAAATACGCTGGATGATCGCCAATTGAGCTCAGGCCTTGCCGAAGTCATCAAATACGGCTTAATAAAAAATGCTAACTTTTTTGACTGGATTGAGCAGAATATGGATGCGCTGCTGCAACGTGAACCTAAAGCACTGGCTTATGCCATTGAGGTCTCGTGCCAGACCAAAGCTGATGTCGTCGCTGCCGATGAAAAAGAAAGCGGTCAACGCGCCCTGCTCAATCTTGGCCACACTTTTGGTCACGCCATCGAAACCGGTATGGGTTACGGTGAATGGCTGCACGGTGAAGCCGTTGGTGCGGGTATGTGCATGGCAGCAAAAATGTCCGCTTTGTTAGGCTGGTTCAGTAATGAACAGGTCAAAAAAACTATTTCAATCATGAAGCACGCAAAACTCCCCACTACCGCACCAGAGAGCATGGATGAAAAACAGTTTCTTGATTTAATGTCGGTCGATAAAAAAGTGCTTGATGGTGTACTGCGTCTTATTTTATTAAAGAGTATCGGCGATGCTGTCGTCACCAGCGATTACAGCAAACAGCAACTGGCTGAAGCCATTAAACTTGCTTACACGGATTAAGGTCGCCTTCGTACCATTATGGAACATACTTACTCAGGCAGTCTCACCCCCTACGCATGCAATGATAAAAAATCATTGGGGCGTTTGTTCGAAGAAGAAACACCGATTTACCGCAACAACTACCAGAGGGACCGCGACCGTATCATCCATTCGGCGGCTTTTCGTCGACTGGAATATAAAACTCAGGTTTTTGTCAATCACGAAGGCGATTTATTTCGTACACGTTTAACGCATTCACTGGAAGTCGCGCAAATTGCACGCAGCATTGCGCGTGAACTCGGCTTACATGAAGATCTGGCCGAGGCCATCGCACTGGCTCACGATTTAGGTCACACACCTTTTGGTCACGCCGGTCAGACAGCGCTCAATCAATGCATGAAAGATTACGGCGGTTTTGAACATAATTTACAATCACTACGCGTGGTCGATAAGCTTGAGCAAAAATATGCCGACTTTGCTGGCCTCAATCTCACTTTTGAAACCCGCGAAGGCATACTCAAACATTGTTCACAGGCAAACGCTAACGAACTGGGCGCAGTAGGTCAACGCTTTCTTGATAAAACTCAGGCCAGCCTTGAAGCCCAACTCACCGATCTATCCGATGAAACTGCTTACAATAATCACGATGTTGATGACGGCCTGCGTTACGGACTTATTAGTATCGATGATTTACTCAAGATTGAATTATTTAGGCAGCAACACGACATTGTTATCAAACGTTACCCCAGCATCAATGATCGCCAGATAATTCATGAAGTGATTCGACGCATGATTAATGTCATGGTGGTTGATTTAATCGATACATCACGTAGCAATATTCAAAATATCAACCCAAAAAGCATTGAGGATATTCGCAATCAAAATAATCCAACCATGGCTTTTAGTGATGCCATGTGCGAACAAAAATTAGAACTCAAACAGTTTCTACGTAAAAATTTATATCAACACTATCGAGTTCACAGGATGAGCATGAAGGCCTGCGCCATTATTGAAGCACTGTTTGATGCCTTCATGAATGACCCTCGAATTTTACCTACCGAAGCACTAGAGCATTGCCAGAAACTGAAAGATAGCAGTAGTCAGGAAGGCATGGCACGAGGCGTTGCTGACTATATTGCTGGCATGACAGACCGTTATGCTATTGTTGAATACGAGAGAATCTTTAACCCCAGACAATTATCCTTCGTCAATTTAATCCCTTAGGCATTAATAAGCTTGATATTTATTCAGGCAATTTTTATCAATTATGGCTGGACGTATCCCACAAAACTTTATTGACGATCTGGTCACTCGTGCTGACATCATCGAGATTGTTAATGCGCGCGTGCCGTTAAAAAAGAAAGGCAAAGAATATACCGCCTGCTGCCCCTTCCATAACGAAAAAACACCTTCGTTTACGGTCAGTGATAACAAGCAGTTTTATCATTGTTTTGGCTGTGGCGCTCATGGCACAGCACTCGGCTTCATCATGGAGTATGAAAACCTCGACTTTGTTGACGCAGTCGAAGCACTTGCGGCTGAATACAATCTAGATGTACCCAGAGAAAGCGGCCACTTTAATCAATCTGAAAGCAAAGATACCAAACAACCACTGTACGATATTCTAGAAAAATCTTCAGAACTATTTAAACAACAGTTAAAGACTTCTGACAAAGCGGTTAAGTATTTACAGCAACGCGGCCTTAGTGGCGAAATTGCTAAAACTTATCAGATTGGTTATGCGCCAGATGGCTGGAATTTTTTAACAGACAATTTGGGGAAAGATAAAACCACTATTGACTCACTAATTGCCACCGGCTTATTAGTCAGCAAAGATGATGGCAAGCAATATGACCGCTTCCGTGATCGCATTATTTTCCCCATTACTGACAGGCGTGGTCACATCATAGGCTTTGGTGGCCGAGTTATCGATCAGGGTGAACCCAAATATCTCAACTCGCCTGAAAACACCGTTTTCCATAAAGGGCAGGAACTGTACGGTTTATACGAAGCACGCAAAACAGTTCGCAATCTTGAGCAGCTTATTATTGTTGAGGGTTACATGGACGTAGTTGCTTTAGCGCAACATGGTGTTAATTACGCCATCGCATCTCTGGGCACGGCAACTACCAGCGAACAGTTACAACGCGCCTTCCGCACTGTTAGAAAAATTATTTTCTGTTACGACGGTGACCAGGCGGGTAAAAAAGCGGCGTGGCGTGCTTTGGAAAATGCCCTGCCTTTATTACGTGATGGCTTTGAAGCAAAGTTCCTTTTTTTGCCTGACGGTGAAGACCCTGACTCAGTTATTAGAAATGAAGGTAAAGAAAAATTTGAACACCGTTTAAGCAATGCCAAACCACTTTCAGAATTTTTATTCGATCATCTTTCTGAAGATCTAAATCTGGATAGCTCGGAAGGAAAATCATCACTCACTGAAAAGGCAAAACCATTATTAAGCAAACTCCCCGATAGTGTATTTAAAGATTTGCTTTACCAGGAACTGGCATCACTCACCGGCCTCAATGCCGATAAATTACAAACATCTACGCCTGACAACGCCGTTAAAAAAACCACTCTTTCATCAACTAAAAGATCAAACCGTGAAATTAAACTTAGCGCTACTCGTGATGCTATCGCTTTAATATTGCAAGTACCATCTCTGGCACTTGAGGTTCAAGTTCCTGATAGTTTCAAACATTCTGAGATACAGGGTCTGCCTCTATTACACGAAATATATACACTTATCATTAACCATCAAGATATTACACCCTCTGCCCTGATCGAGCGTTGGCGCGAGAATGATGCATTCGCTGCTCTTCAAA
>JAOUKV010000062.1 GCA_029882355.1 Gammaproteobacteria bacterium
GTCTACTTCGACCAAAAAACTCAATGATGGCTCACGTACTGGCTTTGCGGTAACGACAGTGACGTAGACACGACCTTCTTCTACCAATGTTCTGAACTTCAGATCCGTCAGCTCGTGTGGACGATCCAGGCCAGCCTTGATAAATTCTTCTCGGGAGGCCAGCTTTACAATCAAAACTTCAGCGTCTTCAGGTACTGCTGATATCAAATTAATTCGTGCATCCAGCTGTTGATTGAGCGTCGAACTGATCTGAATAGCACCCAAACCCAGCGCAAATGCGTGAATGGGTAGTAGTAATATTCCGAACAAGAAAAAAAAGTTTAATTTACGCACAGCATTACCCCTGTTTTTATATTTGTATCCATGGAGCCTCATTGTATTTAAAAGTAGACATTGAGACTATGAGTTTTTTGCGATAGTTCGATTAAATTCTTGCTATCTTGCTGATTTTTCCAGATTTAATCCGGTCTCAGCGTGTTTATTGCTATATTAATATTCTCTAATATACCTATTGATGCAAGTTATTACAGATAAATACCGTTATCATTCGCACTTTGAACTGACAATCACTCTACGACCATTATTGGACTACAAGCATGTTAAAAGCAATCAGCCGAATCTTACTCACTGGATTCATTACTTTATTACCTGTCGTGTTAACTGTGTACTTGATGTATTGGTTAGCGGTCACCTCAGAAAATTTAATGGGTAACGTGCTGCATCTGGTCATTCCCGAAACCTTCTACTTCCCTGGTATTGGCATGCTGGCGGGGTTACTGGTGATGTTTGCCGTCGGTCTATTAATGAAAGCCTATCTGGTTCGCCGGGCATTCGGCTGGGGTGAGAAATTGTTATATCGCTTACCACTGGTCAAATCGGTATATCGTGCCTTTCGAGACCTGTTCGATTTTATGTCGCCAAAGAAGGAGGGCATGGGACAGGTGGTCGCCGTGACTATCAATAACATTCAGGTAATTGGTTTTATCACCCAGGATGACAAAGACCGGTTGCCCGAAGCATTCCGTGAAGATGATAGCGTGCTGGTTTATTTACCGATGAGTTATATGATGGGCGGCCATACGATTTTTGTCTCTCGTGATTCAGTTCGACATCTCAATATGAGCATGGATGAAGCCATGCGTTTTGTATTAACTGCGGGTATTACTGGTAAGGCTGCGCCTTAATTAAGAGAGAATATTATGTCCCGGATTGAGCTTAAAGGTAGTTGCCTGTGTGGCAGTGTTGAGTACCAGATCAATGCCGATACCACAGAACAGACGCCTAAATTTTTTCACTGCCATTGCCAACGTTGCCGCAAGGCAAGTGGCACTGGTCATGCCAGTCTGATTATTATTGCTCATTCATCACTTGAATGGACAAAGGGTAAGGATTGTCTAGGCCATTATAAAGTACCAGAGGCGGAACGCTTTGCAACATGCTTCTGTAAAAAGTGCGGTAGTGCCTTACCGCGTTATGATGAGAAAAGTGGTCGTGCGGTGATTCCTGCAGGCTCGCTCGATCACGAGCCTGAGATAAAACCTGAAGC
>JAOUKV010000012.1 GCA_029882355.1 Gammaproteobacteria bacterium
ACCAACCCCAGGGCCTCGCGTAAAGTACTTATACCAAGTTGATCTAGCTCGTCTGAATTCCAGGCCGAAATAATGTACGGCATGTAATCCACATTCTGCTTCGTCTGGGTAGCAATTCTGGAATATTCCTGCATATCCTGCTGTAGTGATTCAAGCACTTCAGGATCACCCATATCATCAGCATGCAGCGGCATAGAAAACAGTAATATTGACAAAATATAAACGATATTTTTATCCATGAACATTCCGTATGTCTTTTATTATTTAACAGTTATTTATAAATTCAACTTGCATAGATATCATGCTTATAACCACAGTTATAATATAGGTAATTCAATACTTATAAAACATAAACATGTAAAAACACTACGATTTTTATAGATTAACTTATTAAATGATATTTATTCGCAATAACATGATCATTTATCATTAGAATCAAGGACTCACTGAAAGATATTTTCTCTTCTAGTTCAATCTTTTCAACGTATAATTCAATTTTTTATAAATACACCCCTAACCTTCTCGGAATAATAAACATGGTAAAAGTATTATTTGTTTGCATGGGCAACATCTGCCGATCACCCAGTGCTGAAGGTGTATTTCGCGACAAGATTTCTGCCGCTGGCCTCAGTGACAGAGTGTTTATCGATTCAGCGGGTACACATGCCTACCACATAGGCAACCCACCCGACCCTCGCTCACAGGAAGCCGCCATCAAGCGTGACTATGATTTAAGCTCCCAGCGTGCCCGCAAAGTAGCCGTCAGTGATTTTGACGAGTTTGATTATGTTATTGCCATGGATATGAGCAATGAGGATGATTTACAGACAATCTGCCCTGCCGGTCTGGAAGACAAAATTCACCTGTTCATGAAGTTCTCAGACAACAGCAATGCTAAAGAAGTACCTGACCCCTATTACGGCGGTGGCAATGGTTTTGAAACAGTGCTGGATTTGATTGAAGACGCTGCAGACGGGCTGATAGCCCATCTGCAAAAACATCATTCGATTTAGCTATTCACCTAACGGTGTTTTTTCTACATTTTCCTTAACAGGTGCTGGAACAGAGGTTGTTGCTGGTGCTGCTATAGGCGCTGGCTTGGATAACACTGCTTCAGGTGCAGGCTTGGGTGCCGGAGATACCGCTGAGACATGTACCGCTGCCACAGGCGAAGACATAGGCGTCGCCACCGGTACAGAGGCTCTAGCTGATGGAGAAATATTTCCACTAATCTCACGTTTAGTTTTTTCTATTATATTACCTGAATCAGGTGAAGACTTAGCTGACGCCTTTGACGAAGACGATATTTGTGCATCGGACTTATTCTGCACAGCCGGAGCAGAAGATTGTTCAGGTTTAGACTGCGTTGGTTTGCTCTGACTTTGGGCGGCCACACTCTGAACAGCATCAGTTTGATTAGCTGAAACCTGATTTTGTGAACCCTGCCCCTGCTGACCCTGACCTTCCTGTGCAGCCGCTGGTTTATTACGTGTATCTCGATTACGGCGACCACCACCTCGGCGGCCACGGCGACTTGACTGACCTTGCTCGGCATTTTCACCTTTCCCTGCTTCAGACTGTTTACCCCCCTCTTTCACAGCCTGTTTATTACCACTTTTCTGCGTCTGCTGTTTATTTCCCTGCTGCTTATTCTGTGCAGAATTACGATTACCGCGCTGAGCATTTCTACCACGTCCGCCACGATTACCACGGTTAGCATTTTGTGATGAACGCTGCGGAGCTTTACCCTTAGCAGGTTTTTTCTCTTCTTCATCACCGGTAAATAAAGCAACAATAGAAGCCCAAAGCCCCTTCGATTTCTCTTTTTTCACAGGCGCTTTAGCCTTTGCTTTTGTCGCCGGCGGCTTAGGACTTGCAGGTGTAATTGAGGCTACCGCTGGTTTTTCAGGCTGTATCAATTTTTCTTTATTATGCTCAGGATTATAACTTTGGTCAGCCACCTCTGCTTGCAGGTAGCTTGGTTTGTCGTCAGTTTCTGGCATATCAACTTTACGAACACGATCAACACGATATTGAGGTGTTTCCAGCGCAGTGCTGGCAATGATCAATATATGTACACCAGTCTGTGCTTCTACATCGGCAATTGCTTTACGTTTTTCATTCAGCATGAAGGTAGCAACATCAACCGGCACATGTATTTCAACACGACCGGTACTTTCTTTGAGTGCTTCTTCTTCAGCAATACGAACCAGTGATAGAGCCAGTGACTCAACGGTACGGATGGTACCGTTACCAGTACAACGTGGACAGACAATTTGCGTGGCTTCGCCCAGAGAAGGTTTCAGGCGTTGACGTGACATTTCCATCAAACCAAAGCGTGAAATACGGCCTGTCTGTACACGAGCACGGTCAATTGCAATGGCATCGCGTAAACGGTTTTCAACATCACGCTGATGTTTGTTTGACACCATATCGATAAAATCGATAACCACCAGGCCACCTAAATCGCGTAAACGCAATTGACGGGCGACTTCATCAGCCGCCTCAAGGTTGGTGTTATATGCGGTATCTTCAATGTCAGTGCCTTTGGTGGCACGCGCTGAGTTGATATCGATAGAAACCAAGGCTTCAGTATGGTCAACAACAATCGAACCACCCGATGGCAGTTGTACTTCGCGACGGTAAGCCGATTCGATCTGGTTCTCAATCTGGAAACGATTGAACATCGGCACAGTATCTTCGTAGAGCTTGATTTTGCTGATGCGATTAGGCATCACCTGCTCGATGAACTGCTTGGCGGTTTCAAAGACCTCTGGTGAATCGATCAGTACTTCCGTGATGTCATTTCTGAAATAATCGCGCAAGGCGCGGATAATGACATTGCTCTCCTGATAAATCAGGAATGGAGCAGGTCGATCTTTCGAGGCTTCCTCGAATGCATCCCAGAGCTGTAATAGATAATCCAGATCCCATTGCAGTTCTTCAACTGAACGACCAATACCACCGGTACGCACGATCATACCCATACCATCGGGGATGTTGAGCTGGCTCATGGCTTCGCGAATGGTGTTGCGATCCTCTCCTTCGATACGGCGTGAAACACCACCAGCGCGAGGATTGTTTGGCATTAGAACGAGGAAACGTCCGGCGAGACTGATGAAGGTGGTTAAGGCAGCGCCTTTATTACCACGCTCTTCTTTCTCAATTTGCACAACCACTTCGGTGCCTTCAGCAATAGCGGTACGGATATCCGGACGACCACTGGCTTTAAGCCCTTCTTCGGTGAAGTAACTGCGTGATATTTCTTTAAAAGACAGGAAACCGTGCCTATCTGCGCCGTAATCGACGAAACAGGCCTCTAAACTGGGTTCTACGCGGGTAATTTTACCCTTATAGACGTTGGATTTCTTTTGTTCCTGTGAAGGGACTTCGACATCTAGATCGTAGAGTTGCTGGCCATCGACCATCGCTACGCGAATCTCTTCTTTCTGAGTCGCATTGATTAAAATTCTTTTCATTTTTCATTAAACCTGAGGTTGATCCCAGTGCTAATTTACCGATGGCGGCCATTTTTGGTAGGCGCACATAACTTATAGCCTGAACAAATAGCGTGCTGAATAGAGCGACAAAGGCTCCCAACACGGCTAGTTCAGGCAATGTGAAATTGATTCCGGCAAATAAAACTGAGGTATACATTAAAATTTGTTTTCTCTTATTAACACTATCCGCAACCAAAATAGTAATGCGAATAGGTGAATTCAGTGTGCTGACTCCCCAATGGAGCCTGCTAGCCACGCGCTTCGTGGCATTTTCCCCGCTATCACAGCCTGGGAATTATCCTTAACAACTGGCCTTAAATTGATTCAGTCGAAAAATCCTTAACGGTTATACTAGCTTGCGCTGGTATAAACGGGGTCAAGTCTGTCAAAATGCAACGCTACGGTCAACCTGAAACCCCACTAATCACTTAAAAATTAACTATTTACCCCCTATTTCTATCAGAGTATCAACCTTAAGCCACATGGAATCAGACCATCAGAAAGCTAAAATAGTTCAAATTGATGCTAACAACGTTGGCCAACGCATCGATAACTTCCTCATGACCCAGCTCAAGGGCGTACCTAGAAGCCATATATACCAGCTGTTACGCAGTGGTCAGGTACGCGTTAACAGTGGCCGAAAAAAACCACTATACAAGCTTAAACTTGATGATAATGTGCGCATTCCTCCTGCACGCATCAACAGTGGTGACGAAGTTGTCATTCCTGAGTCAGTGATCAAACTGATCGAATCATCAGTACTTTTTGAAAATGATGATTTGATGGTACTCAACAAGCCTTCAGGAATCGCGGTGCACAGCGGCAGTGGTCTTGCCTTCGGTGTTATCGAAGTGCTGAAACAGCATAATCCTGACCAGTTTCTTGAACTAGTTCACCGCCTCGATCGAGAAACCAGTGGCTGTTTAATTATTGCAAAAAGCAGAGTCGCATTGACCAAATTACACGACTTATTTCGCGACGAAAATAGATCAGGTATCGGCAAGTACTACCTGGCTTTAGTTGCAGGCCAATGGCAAGACGTGAACACTATCAATGCGCCATTAAAAAAAGCCATGCGTGCTGGCGAACACATTGTTGAGGTTAATGAGGAAGGCAAGCATGCCATCAGCCATTTCGAAACGAAAAAAGTCTATCCGCAATCCAGCTTGATGGAAATCAAAATCGAAACTGGTCGTACCCATCAAATTCGCGTACACGCTTTGCATGCTGGCCACCCTGTTGCTGGTGATAAAAAATATGGCGACCACAAATTCAATCAGATTATGAAAAAAGCCGGACTGAAACGTCTATTTTTACACGCTGCGCGAATTGAATTACCCGGGCTTAACCCAACCTCTAATCAATCTCTAATCATCGAGGCACCACTGGGCGATGAGCTACAACAGGTTTTAAACAAACTAGAATTATGAATAATATAAACATGCCCTATTCACTGCTAGTCTTCGATTGGGACGGCACACTGATTGACTCCATTGAGCAGATCACCACCAGCCTACAGGCAGCTAGCAATATTATTTGTAACGAGCCAGTTACCGAAGAGGCTGCACGCGGAGTGATTGGCCTAGGTTTGCAGGAGGCCATCAAACAATTACACCCCGAAAAAGAACAAACGCTAATAGAAAAAATGGCTGATACTTATCGACATCATTATCTGCACGAAAATAAGGTGCCCTCGCCTTTATTTGAAGGTGTTACTGATATGCTCGATGAATTAAAAAAAGCTGGTTTTACTTTGGCTATTGCCACCGGCAAAAGTCGACGTGGTTTAGATCACTCAATTACCGAACACGATGTTGCGCATTATTTCAGCACGACACGTTGCGCTGGTGAATATTTATCGAAGCCACACCCTGAAATGCTATTAGGTATTGTTAATGATACACAGACAAAGACGGGGCAAACATTGATGATTGGTGATAGCGAACACGACTTAATGATGGCCAATAATGCTGGTGTGGATTCAATCGCTGTTAGCCATGGTGCTCATTCTGCTGAAAAACTGATGGAACACAAACCATTATTGTGTTTGGATAGAGTCACCGATTTGACAAAATTCTTATCTACCAATTAAATCAATATGAATCTATTTCGCTACTTCAAACAGAAACAAACTAATAATATGAATGAACAAGATACCGGTTGGGAAAAAAAGATCATCACCAAACTGGCTGAATCCAGCTTGCGCGAACAGAAACGCGCACGTCACTGGAGCATCTTTTTCAAGTTGCTCACATTCGCTTATCTCGTCACTTTGCTGATGATGTTTTCAGACAGTGATATGGCTACAAAAAAATTAACCTCTAAACATACTGCACTGGTCGAGTTAACCGGCTTAATTGCTGAAGGCGAAAAAGCCAGCTCAGATAATATCGTCACCGCTTTGCGTAATGCATTTGAGGATAAAAATACGGTAGGCATAATTCTGCGCATCAACAGTCCCGGCGGTACACCGGTACAAGCAGGTTACATTTATGACGAAATCATTCGCCTGCGTGAAAAATATCCTGACATACCTTTACATGCAGTCATCAGCGACATGTGCGCTTCTGGCGGTTATTACGTTGCAGCAGCTGCCGATAAAATTTATGCTGATAAAGCCAGTATTGTTGGCTCTATTGGTGTGCGCATGGACAACTTCGGTTTTGTCGATGCCATGAAAAAGCTGGGCATTGAGCGTCGCACACTTACCGCAGGTAAAAATAAAGCCCTACTCGACCCCTTTGCACCTGTTGATAAAACCGTCAACAAACACATGAGCACTATGCTGCAAAGTATTCATCAACAATTCATCAGCGCGGTGAAAAAAGGCCGTGGTGATCGTTTAAAAACCGACGTTGATGGCTTATTCTCCGGACTAATCTGGACCGGCGAACAAAGCCTTGAAATTGGCCTAATCGACGAACTGGCAAGTGCGGGCTATGTTGCTAGAGAAGTGATTGGTGAGGAAGATATTGTCAAATTTACCGTTACCGATGATTTACTGGATAGAATAGCAAAACGTGTGGGCGCCACCATGGCCAGCATTTTAATAAAAAATGAGAGCCAGCCTTATATGTACTGATGTGCGAAGCATTTCAGAGCAGGACAAGTTCGCAAGAATGGGTTATGCTGAGAAATATCAAAAATAGTGTGTAACGAGAATTACAGGGCGATATATCAAGATATTTGGACAATTTTCGACTATAAGACAGGAAATAATAAGCCTATAAAAAATTGTCTGACATTTCTTAGACAGGGAAACCCCGCTTGAAAACAACAAAAATAAAACGAGTGCCAATATGAAACAAGCAGTTTGGAAGAGCGACTGGTTTGTCAGCCTCATCATTACTCTCATATTCCTTTTCTTTATACAGTCCGATTTCATACAAAGCATCGAACGTGATGCCTATGATTTTGGTGTACAGTCATCAAGTCGCACTGCCAGTGACAAAATTGCCATTATTGCTATTGATGATGAAAGTATTGCTAATATAGGTCGCTGGCCCTGGTCACGCAATATGCACGCACAAATGCATGAGCTACTCACCGATGGCGGTGCCAAAGCCATTGGCCAGACCGTCCTGTTTACAGAGCCGCAGCTCGATCCTGGCTTAGCATTTATTCAAGAACTTAAAACTACTTTTGAAAATAGTCGCATTGCCACCATTTCTGAGCATGCCGAAGAAATTTATCAGATAAAAGAATATCTCTCCTCAGCTGAAATCACGTTAGATAGTGATAAAACACTGGCAGAAAGCATGCAGCAAACAGGTAATGTTGTGCTGGCCATGCCCTTTGTCCTGGGTGAACCTATTGGCCGCCCTGATCAGGCGCTTCCTGAGTACGTACAGCGCAACAAACTACCAGAAAATAATATTATTGATGACCCGACTAACAATCCAGATGGCTGGCGACCTTTACCCATGGTTGAGGCTCTATCACCGATCCCAGCCATTGGCGAAGCCGCCTTAAATATTGGTTCACTGGTTAGTGTTCTTGATGTCGATGGTGGCATACGTAGCGAACCATTGATCGTTGATTATTATGGAAATCTTTATCCTTCTGTCGCTCTAATTCTTGCAGCTAAAAGTCTAAACCTGGATATTAGCGACATCAAAGTAACCGTTAGTTCTGATGTTCAATTGGGTCGTCTAACAATTAAAACCGATGAAGAATCTCAGATGAAGACCTTCTTCTACAACAGTAATGGCTATGAGAGTGCTTTCCAGATAGATTCATTTTACGATGTTATTCAAGGAAAAGTCCCCGCCAGCAAATACAAGGATAAAATTGTACTCATAGGTGCAACTGCCTTTGGTGTAGGAAATACCATGGTAACCCCTATCGATCCAGCCATGTCGCCAGTAATCACTCTGGCTCACTCAGTCTCAAGCATTCTTAATGAGGATTTCTTTATTGAACCTGCATGGTCAAGTTATGCACAGTTAAGTGGGCTGTTGTTAGTCGCGCTTTATCTGATGTTGTTATTGCCACGCATGGGCGCTGCCGCTGGTTTTATCGTTACTATTTTCCTATTTACTGCGTTCTTTGTTACGCATTATATATTGATGACAACTCAGGGTATGTGGGTACAATTAATGTCACCCTCCTTGCTGCTTGTTGCAGGCCATATCTTATTAACAACCAAACGCTACCTGCTCACCGAGCGAGGCAAAGCTCGCCTGGATATTGAATCCGCTGAAAGTAATCGCATGCTAGGTCTTTCTATGCAAGGTCAGGGGCAACTCGATATGGCATTCGAAAAATTCCGTAAACTGCCTGCTGACAAATCTGCACTAGAGCTCATATACAACCTGGCTCTGGACTACGAACGTAAGCGCCAATTCAATAAAGCTAAATCTGTTTACGATTACATTAGCGATCATGATGCTAATTTCCGTGATATTAAGACACGCTCAAATCGTGCTACAGCTATGGATGAAACCGTAATGCTCGGCGGTGGTAGCGGATCTTCACCCGGTGGCACTTTAATGCTTGATGATGGCAGTATCGAAAAGCCCATGCTGGGTCGATATCAAATTGAAAAGGAATTAGGTAAAGGCGCAATGGGTGCCGTTTATCTCGGTAAAGACCCAAAAATCTCACGCGTTGTCGCCATCAAAACTATGGCTCTCTCGCAGGAATTTGAAGACGATGAGTTAGAAGAAGTAAAAGAGCGTTTTTTCCGCGAAGCCGAGACAGCGGGACGCCTCAATCATCCCAACATAGTCACAATTTTTGATGCCGGTGATGAACATGATTTAGCTTATATCGCTATGGAATATTTGAAGGGTTCCGACCTCGTCAAATACATCAAGAAAGATAAATTGCTGCCAGTAACTAAAGTTCTTTCACTAATACAACAAACTGCTGACGGCTTAGGTTATGCGCACGGTTTCAATGTTGTTCATCGTGATGTTAAACCTGCCAACATTATGTGGGATCCTGAAACCGATATAGTAAAAGTCACTGATTTCGGTATCGCACGTATCACTGATTCAAGCAAAACAAAAACGGGCATGGTATTAGGTACCCCCTCTTATATGTCACCTGAGCAATTAGCAGGCAAGAAAGTTGAAGGGCAGTCTGACTTATTCTCATTAGGTGTGATGTTATTCCAGATGGTCACAGGCCAGCTTCCTTTTGTTGGTGATTCTATGGCTGCACTGATGTACAAAATTGCCAACGAAGCTCACCCTAATCCAAACTCCATTAATCCTGACCTGCCAAGATGTGTTAGCGTAATTATCAACAGAGCTTTGCAAAAAGACATTGAAAAACGCTATCAAACTGGAAAGCAAATGGCTGATGACATTGCAAAATGTCTGAGAATTATAGCGGCTGAAAACAAGGCTTGAGGAACATTATGAGTTTGAAAGGTAAAATTGAAATCACGGGGCAAACAGATGTTGGTTCTGTACGTGATCATAATGAAGATGCCATCAGCACTGAAACGTCATTGGGTCTTGCCATATTGGCTGATGGTATGGGTGGACACCGCGGCGGCGAGGTCGCCAGCGCCATTACCGTTAGCACCGTATTCGAAACCCTTTGTGAAAAATTAAAAAACGTCCCTGAAGGTGGCATTGAAGAAGCGACAGGTTACAGCCTGGAAAGCATGAATGTTCACAATGCCATCGCGCTTGCAAACAGCAATGTTTTTGAATCATCCAACGAAAATGCACAATATCGCGGTATGGGTACCACCGTGGTCGTTGTGTTATTTTACGACAACCGATTTACGGTAGCACACGTCGGTGATTCACGACTGTATCGAATCAGAGATGGCGTACTCGAGCAGGTTACCCGTGATCATAGCTTGATGCAGGAATTAGTCGACAGAGGTTTTTATACTCCTGAACAAGCCAGAAAATCGCTCAACAAAAACCTGGTCACTCGGGCTATTGGAATTGAGGAAAAAGTAGTCATTGATATTCAGGAAGATGCTACACAGGTTGGTGACATCTACCTACTATGCTCCGATGGCCTAAGTGACATGATCGAAGATGATTTAATTCATGAAATCATCAAAAGAAACGCGGATAATCTTGAAATAGCAACAACAGAACTAATAGCAGCAGCAAACAAGCATGGCGGTAAAGATAATATTTCTGTGATTTTAGCGAGACCTTTAAAATCATTTCCTGCCAAAAATAGCTTGTTTTCTCGTTTTTTTGATTTATTCTCATAAGTATAATATTACATATATAGTGCATTAAGGAACAAAAATGGCAAAACTAATACTCAGCTTTGACGGCAAGCCTGTAAAAGAATTCGAGCTAGACCAGGAAATTATTACCATCGGGCGAAAACCTGGTAATGATATCCAAATCGATAATCTCGCTGTCAGTGGTACTCACGCCAAGATCCTGACTATTCTCAACGACTCTTTTATCGAAGATTTGAATAGTACAAATGGAACGCTAATTAATGGCCAACGTATTAGCAAACATGCTTTACATAATGGTGAAAAAGTTATCATCGGCAAACATTCTCTGGAATATGTGAATGAGGCCGAAGAAGCTGGTGAAGGTGAATTTGAAAAAACCATGATTATTCGCCCGGGTGCAAACGACGCACCCGTTTCAAGTGAAACCAGCAAGAAACTCGAAAAATCAATTGGAAAAATTGCCGCCGAGCTTGCCTCTGCTGGTGCTGCAGGTGCAAGCAACCAAAGCGAAGCTTATTTGGAATTAATGAGTGGAGCCAATAGTGGTAAAAGAATGAAGATCACCAAGATCCTGACCACACTAGGTAGACCCGGCATACAAGTTGCCGCCGTAACACGGCGTCCATTAGGTTTCTTCCTGATTGTTGTCGATTCAGGCTCTTATGAAACACGCCCTATGGTCAATGAAAAAGAAGTCGGTACTCAAGCACACCCTTTAATGGACAGCGATGTTATTGAAGTTGCTGGTGTAAAAATGGGCTTTTATCTCGAATAAAAATAACGCATGCTGAGTTTTACCCAGCATGCGTTACCTTGCATGACTCAATCAATATCACTTAACAAAAACAGCAATAGATTCCACGTGTTTGGTATGTGGAAACATATCCATAATTCCCGCATCGGTTAATCGATAACCCAATTCATTCACCAAAACACCAGCATCACGTGCCAGCGTGGCCGGATGACATGAAACATAAACAATACGCTCTGCACCCATTTTCCCCAAATATCTAAGCACAGCATCCGCACCTGAACGTGGTGGATCAAGCAATATTTTATTGTATTTTTTCTTCAACCAGGGTGCTGCTGCAATTTCTTCACTGTACAAATCGGCCATATGAAATTCAATGTTATCGATATTATTTTTAGCCGCATTTTCACGCGCTTTTTTCACCATAGCCAACGAACCTTCAACCGCCGTCAACTGCGCACATTGCCTTGCCATCGGTAAAGAAAAATTACCCAGACCACAAAATAAATCCAGTACCTGATCGTTTTCATTCAACTGCAAAAAATTAATGGCACGATCCATCATATCGCGGTTTATTTCAGGATTAACCTGAGTAAAATCAGAAGACTGAAATTCGACTCGTACATTATGTCTGGGTAATTCGTAATAAAGCATTTCCGGCTGCAAAGGATGCAAAGCCTCAAGCTCATCAGGTGCGCCAGCCTGCAAATAAATCACAAAGTCATGCTTGATGGCTAATTCACGCAAAATATCTCTATCTGCTTCCGGTAGTGGCACTAGATGCCTGAACACCAATACAGTCTGATTATCACCGACGGCTACTTCAATTTGCGGAATATGCTGATTCTGCTCCATTCGCGTAATAAACTCGGACAGCTCCGTCAGTAAAAGTCCCACGCTCGGATGCAAAACCTCGCACTGCTCGGTATCAGTGATAAATGCCGAACTACTCTCGCGAAAACCCACCATGATGCGCTTTTTTTTGTGCACATAGCGAACACCTAAACGTGCTTTATGTCGATAGCCCCAAAGTGGGCCTATCAATGGTGGCAGCAGATTCTCCGCCTTAACCTTACCAATATGCTCCAGATGATCTAAAAAAGTTTTCTGTTTCAACTCAAGCTGCATATCTGTACTCATATGCTGCAAGGAACAACCACCACACATCTCAAAGGCACTGCATCTGGCTTCAACTCGGTCAGGCGATGCCTTTAATATCTCAACAGCCCGTCCTTCAGCAATATTCTTGCTCAGCTTGGTGTATTTAAATAAGACAGTTTCCCCCGCCAAAGCCTGATCAACAAAAACAATTCGATCATTAACATGGGCGATACCACGACCTTCTGCGGATAGCGACTCAATTTCAACCTGAACGGTTTCTTCTGGTAGTCGCGGAGAACGACGTCTACGACGATTATTAGGCATAGGTAATTACTCTGAAATTATTAGGCAGGGAAAACACCGGTGGACATATATCGATCACCGCGATCACAGATAATTGATACGATGACCGCATTTTCCACTTCCCTGCTCAGCTGCAATGCGGCGGCCACAGCGCCGCCTGATGATATACCGCAGAAGATACCTTCTTTGGCAGCCAGATCGCGTGTTGTCTGCTCTGCGTCGGCCTGGCTAACATCCCGCGTGCTATCGACACGACTAGCTTCAAAAATACCGGGCAGATAAGCCTCTGGCCAGCGTCGAATACCAGGAATACTCGCGCCCTCCTCGGGCTGCACACCAACAATCTGAACATCCGGGTTCTTTTCCTTGAGGTAATGGGAAACGCCCATAATGGTGCCTGTGGTACCCATGGCACTGACAAAATGGGTGATTTTACCATCGGTTTGCTGCCAGATTTCAGGCCCGGTACTAATGTAGTGCGCATTGGGGTTATCGGCATTATTGAACTGGTCAAGCACCTTGCCCTTACCTTCCTGCTGCATCTGTAGCGCCAGATCGCGCGCACCTTCGATACTTTGTTCCTGCGTTACCAGAATCAGTTCGGCACCGTAAGCTTTCATCGCCGCCCGGCGCTCCTCACTCATATTTTCCGGCATAATCAAAACCATATGATAGCCTTGAATAGCGGCGGCCATCGCCAGAGCAATACCGGTATTTCCGCTGGTCGCTTCTATCAAAGTGTCTCCGGGTTTAATATCCCCTCTCTTCTCCGCCTGAAAAATCATATTCAAGGCAGGACGATCTTTCACCGAACCCGCTGGATTATTACCTTCGAGCTTGACCAGCAAGGTATTTGTGGTCTCTCCCGCTAACCGCTGCAAACGAACCAACGGAGTATGACCAATATAATCAGCCAGTGTTTTATACATTGAATTTCACCAATTTTTAGATACCATGACCAGAAGCCATAACAAGATAATAATATTTACTACTCAGGTTTGAGAGTATATATTACAAGCTCTCTGTTGCCACTAACGATAACAATAATGTATTTTTACAAGCTGCATTCTGACAACACTAAACGCCATAGATATTTACCCGCAATTACCTCAGCAGTAGCTCTAACACTCTCCATGCCACTACTGGCTAGCGAGGAAGACGTATTCTTTGAAATGCCCGTCGTGCTCTCTGCCAGCCGCCTGGAGCAACCTGTTTCAGAAACACCCATGGCCGTAACCAGTATCGACAGACAAATCATCGAAGCGAGCGGTGCCAGAACCATCCCGGAAGTTCTCAGACTGGTACCCGGCATCATTGTTGGTAATAGCAATAATGAATGGGGTGAAGAAGCCAAACCAGTAGTTGCTTACCACGGTCATACCAACCAGTTTTCAAAACAAATGCAGGTTTTGATTGATGGCCGCTCCATCTACGAACCACTACTCGGTGGTGTTAACTGGAATATGATCCCCATCAACATAGATGATATTGAACGTATCGAGGTCTCACGCGGCCCCAACGCTTCAACCTATGGCTCCAATTCATTTTTAGCCGTGATCAATATCATCACCCGACACGCCTCTGAAGATCCGGGACACTATATCAATCTCAAGGCGGGTAATCATGACATTGCCGACCTGACTTATCGATACGGAGGCAGTGGTGACGACCTTGACTACAGGGTCACCGTGTCATCACAAAAAGATAACGGATTAGATGCCAGAAAAAACATCAGTAGCTATGATGCCAATGGCGGTGTAATAAATTTTCTGTACTCAGATGAATCCGCTGACAACCATGATGACATCAATACAGGCGCCATAGATTACCGTGTTGATTACCAGCTTAACAACAGCAGCCATCTAACCTATCAAGGCGGTTATGGCAGAACAGGGCTGGATATTAACGAAAACTTCACCCTTAACGGCATAAGACCAGTGCGCGATAGTGACACCATCAATGCACACCAATTCTTAAAACTTGAAAATATCATAAACAACAAAAATTCTGTCGTCATGCAATATTATTACAACCTGCAGGACAAAACTGACCAGTCCCTATCAAAAATTATTCAGGTGGGTGGGGGCATTGATGATTTCACCTTAGATCTTGATTTTGGCCTTAAGTCAGAAAGACATAATCTCGAATTTACCCATTTCAATCAAACCACAGACAATCTTCGACTGATATGGGGTTTAAGTGCTCAACAGGACATTTCAGAATCACCATTCTTCCTAACAAACCAGGGCACAATCAGACGAGAGACATATCGATTATTTGCTAATGCCGAATGGCACATCAATCAAAAAAACCTGCTCAATTTAGGCGCACTGATTGAGGAAAATAAAACACTGAATACAGAGATATCACCCAGACTGGCACTGATCCATAAATTCAATAATAAGCACAGCGTGAGAGCCGGTATTTCACAGGCAATTCGCAGTCCATTTATCGCTGAAGAATTTGGCAATACAGTTTTCAGTCATGAGTTAACCATTGGTGGCTCACCCATTGGTTTCAACCTTGTCGAACAACAGTCCGTACCCAATGACAACCTTGAGCATGAAACTATCGTCAGCCAGGAGATTGGTTATTTTGGTCAATTCGCAGATGATAGATTATTCCTCAATGCCCGTATTTTCCACGATCAACTCAATGATTTAATTCAAGCAGGAAGTTTTGCATCAACAATAGACACCTTTGATGGTGTAACAAGCATGCAGATAAATCGTGGTAGTACAGACGTAACTGGCATAGAAGTCGAATTTGACATTCGCCCTGATACTTCACTCCGTTTTTTCGGCAATGCCACTTATTTAGAGATAGAAAGTACCGATAATCCAAGAGATAGCTTATCCATAGAACTTGAAAACTCAGCACCAAAACGGTCAGCCTCACTATTAACCATAAAACAGTTTAATGAGCTCTATAGTGGTAGCTTAGGTATTTATTATGCTGGTGATATGTCGTGGCTAGATGTGCCCAACAGGGCTCCCAGCAGCTATACCACAATGGATCTTCGCCTTTCAAAATCAATCAGGCAAAGTGGCAGCACATCTAAACTATCACTAGTATTAAAAAACTTACTGGATGAATACAACAACTATCACCAATTACCTGACCGCGGCCCACTCGTTGAGAACAACCTAACCGGTTACGTAGAGTATTCAGTTTTATTTAATTAAATTGTTGTTAAAAAAAGGACGCACGCTTAATAAATGGATATAAACCCACTCAACTGGACTCTTAGTACAGCGACAATCTTTTTCAGTCGCTTTGCTCTATTTGTCTGCCTTTTTGGTACGGCAACCAATACCTTTGCAGATCAACAGCCTATTATTATCAGTTCTGCTAGCAGTAACTACCAGAAATCACTGGTGCAAAGCATCCTTTCAAACCTCAAAAACACAAATATTGAGGCAAGAACAATCGACATTGATCAAAAAAAATCTCCCGAAAAGACCAACCAATTAATTATCAGCATCGGCAACGAAGCAGCATCACTTCTGAGCGAAAAGAACATAGCAGCACCACAATTACGCCTACTAACGAGCATTAACCAAAATAAAAAAACGCCCTCTATAAAAGGCTCATACTTATCAATGACTCAACCAGTATGCCAGCAGTTTTTATTGATAAGCTTGTTAAATGAGAAATGGAAAAATGTCAGTGTGCTTTTATCAGAACCAAATCCACCTCTGAGTCAGGAACTAAAAGAATGTGCTGCGCAAAACAAGCTGACACTACAACCTGTAATAATTAATCAGTTCGTAAATGTCATTGATGCGCTCAATACCACTTTAAAAAATAGTGATGTGCTATTGGCGCTTCCGAACCCTTCTATTTATAACGCTAAAAACATTAAAAGCATCCTGCTCACTACTTACAGACACAGAGTACCGGTTATTGGTTTCTCGGAAAACTTTGTTCACGCAGGCGCTTTGGCGGCCTTACATAGCTCAACAGATCAATTGGCAAAACAAATCAAAGAGCTGATCATAAAACACTACAATAACGAAAACATAACAAAACATTATATTTACCCAAAGTATTTCGATATAGCAATAAACAAGGACGTTGCCAAATCCCTTGGCATAATTATTCCAGACAGGAAGACACTAATAGACAAACTAAAGAATAACAATCATGACTAACTGGGGAATAAGAAAACAAATTATCGCACTTGCACTGCTACCCGTTCTCGTCATTTCAATAATACTGACTAGTTACTTCACCTTGTCACAACTTGACTTTATTTCAGCATCACAGGTTCGACATGGACATACCATTGCTCAGCAATTGGCGCCCGTTTCAGAATACGCCGTTTTCTCTGGCAATATAAACAGCCTGCTTCCTATACTGAACAATGCTCTTTCTGATAAAGATGTTGTTGATATTAAAATCACTAATACAAATAACGAAGTGCTTGCAGCAATTAGTGATTATGACCCTTCAGAAAAACAGGCGTCTATTTGGTACCAACTAACTACTGAAGAGCTAAGCACGTTCAGGGCACCCATCAAAACTCAAACACTAGACATTGAACCTCTAGATGAAAAAGACAATACAAATAAAAGTGATGACATAATTGGCCATATCGAAATTACTCTTACATCAATAAATATCAATGCAAAAAAACTTCAAACTGCAACCGAAGGCGGTCTTGTAACATTAGTTATTATCATCATAAGTATAATTCTTGCCCTACAATTAAGCCGACAAATTTCAAGCCCCATACAGAACCTCACTACCGCTGTTAAAAAAATATCTTCCGGCGACTATAAATCACGAATTAATCAACAGGCACAGGGCGAGCTAGGCATTCTTGAAACTTGCGTCAATATCATGGCTGAAGAGTTACAGAGCTCTCATGAAAATCTCGAAGCGAAAGTTGAGGAGGCAACCAAAGAGCTCAATGAAACAATGGAGGAATTAGAAGTAAGAAACATTGAACTAAATATGGCACGCAGCAGCGCTATAGCGTCAAACAAAGCAAAAACTGAATTCCTGGCCAGTATGAGTCACGAACTCAGAACACCTCTAGGCGGGATTCTTGGTTTCTCAGAATTACTCGACAGTACAAGCCTGGAACCGCAGCAACGTGATTATTCAGAAATCATTAAAAAATCAGCCCATAATCTACTTCATATTATTGATGACGTACTAGATCTTTCTAAAATTGAATCAGGGAAATTAGAAATCCATTACTCAGAATTCAACATTATCGACATCATCGAAGATGTTGTCGATTTATTAATCACCATTGCCTACGAAAAAGATCTTGAACTTTTTTATCATATTGATAAAAACACACCACACATCATTAATAGTGACCCGGATCGTGTTAGACAAATCCTCATCAACCTAATTGGAAACGCCATTAAATTTACCGAAAAAGGATCCATCTCATTACACATCAGTTCATCTCAGGAAAGCGACACATCTACGCAAATAATATTTTCCGTGGTAGATACTGGAATTGGTATGACCGCCTCACAACAAGAGCGTTTATTTAACGCCTTCACTCAAGCGGATAAAACCATAGAAAGAAAATTTGGTGGCACCGGGCTCGGTTTAGTTATATCAAAAAAACTTGCCAAACTTGTAAATGGCGACATAAATTTTAATAGCCAATATAACAAAGGATCAATTTTCACACTAAATATTTCTGTAGAAACCATAAAGCAACCACATGCTCCCAGTACCATTCTAAACAATAAAAACATATGCTTCATAGACCCACAATGCTGTTGCGAGAAAGGCATCCAGAGTATGTTGTTATCCTGGGGTTGCACCGTAAGCAAACATACGACAATGCCGGATGAATCATCAGGTTGTGACCTCATAATTGTCAGCATCTGCAGAAACAGTATGGAAAAAGAAAAGATAAAATCACTGATCCCATTGAAAAACACAAAGCCGCCAATCCTTGCGATTGTTAGCACCCGTTCGCACAAGGAGCTCATTGACATTAAAAACCAGGGCTTTACTGATGCTATTTTCCGATCATCAAAACGTGAATTTATTCATCATTCAATAGCGAATCTTATTAACCAGGATATTCTACCAATAGAGCCAAAAATACTGAATATCGCAGCACCTTTTGACTGGTCAGGTTTAAACGTTCTTATCGTTGATGACAACGACATCAATCTTAAACTTGCCGAAATAATTCTGACAAAAAACGGTGCTCAGGTATCTACCGCATCAACGGGACAGGAAAGTATAGAGTTATCAAACAATCAATTATTTGATCTAATATTCATGGATCTTCAAATGCCTGATATGGATGGCTATGAAAGCTCTATGCTGATACGTAAAAACAACAAAAACACCGTTATCATTGCATTGACCGCCAATGCGATGGCCTCTAGAGAATCAAGCAGAATAGATCAATGTGGGATAAATGATATTTTAATCAAACCCATTAATGAATCGAGCATTCAAAATATGATTGATCATTGGCTATTAGAACAAACCCAGGATGGGATTGAATTATTCTCAAAAGAAGAAGCTAAAGAACTTGCAGCTGGCAACATCCAACTTGCCAACGAATTAACCAACATGCTGATCAATGAACTACCTGAACACTTACAAAATATTAATGATGCATTCAAAAATAATGATATAGAACAACTTAGACTACACACACATAAATTACATGGCGCCACTCGCTGTGGTGGTGCCCTGGCACTAAGAAATGCTGCGCAACTACTGGAATCGAATATCGATAATAAAATTTTAGAAAAGTACGAATCAAGTACTCTTCTACTCGTAGATGAAATAGAAAGATTACTTAGTACCGATATAACCGATCTTATAATTTAATTTTTCAGCAGATCAAAAAATAGAAACCAGGCCTATTTTTCCATAACCACGAAGGCCGTCGCATAATGTTTTTCATCTGAAATGCTCAGCCAGGAGGCAACCACTCCCAACTGATCGGCACGAGCCTTCGCTGCCTGAGAAAGCTCAACCAGTGGTCTACCCGATTCATCGTGACCTACGCCTATCATCTTCATTTCTATGCCTGCAGAAAAGCCCGTACCTAATGCTTTAGCTACGGCCTCCTTAGCTGCAAAACGCTTAGCTAGAAAACGTACCGGATAATTACTTTTACCATATTCCCGCATTTCACTTTCGCTCAGAATCCTTTCTGCAAACTTAACAGAATGGCGATCATGCATAAGTTGAATACGATTAATCTCAACAATATCCAGACCGGTACCAACGATCATGCACGCGCCTCATACATAGCCTGCTTATAAGCTACCACTGACTGCTCCAGCCCCATAAACACAGCATCCGCAATAATTGCATGGCCGATATTCAACTCGCAGATAGCGTCCAACCCAGCAATTGCTTTAATATTTTGTAAATTCAAACCATGACCGGCATTAACCTGCAGCCCTATTTCATTGGCATAAATTACAGACTCTTTAATCTGTGCAAACAACTGCGCACGTTGCTCAGGCATTTTTGCATCCGCATAATGTCCGGTATGAATTTCGATGACAGGTGCACCCGACTCCATTGCAGCATCTATTTGTTTTTTATCGGCGTCAATAAACAATGAAACTCTGATGCCCGCCCCAGCCAGTCGACTACAGGCATCCCGAACCGATGCCATATGCGAGACCACGTCCAAACCACCTTCCGTCGTCAATTCTTCACGGCTCTCCGGCACCAGACAGCAATCTTCCGGTTTGACATCCTCAGCGATCTTGATCATTTCATCAGTCACCGCCATTTCAAGATTCATTCGTGTCAACATTCGCGCTTTCAGATCATAAACATCTCTATCCTGAATATGGCGACGATCTTCGCGCAAATGCAGAGTAATACTATCTGCACCGGCCTGCTCTATTTGTAAGGCAGCATGTACTGGATCAGGGTAACGTGTTCCCCTCGCCTGCCGTAATGTCGCCACATGATCAATGTTCACACCCAATAAAATATTCTTTTGACTCACTCATCTACCCCCTTTAATCACATCGCGAATATTACATAAAATCAACCAGTAATGTCTGAGTTATAGCTTTCAGTGTCTATTTTTGCTATTTTCCACCTACCAACAATAAAAATAGCGCAGGAAGCGCATTCAGGAAGAAACATGCGAGAAATTCAACGTTATATTCGATACGCTCTGGGCCTTGCCCTGACACTGATGTTTTTGCTGCACGTCGGTGATAAATATCCACTGACGGCACTGACGGTGTTAGAAAATCTTACCTATGACGCGCGCCTCAAATTCACCGTACCCAATAAGCAGGATAATCAGGTCATCATCATTGATATCGATGAAAAGAGCCTTGGTGAAATTGGCCACTGGCCATGGAATCGTAACGTTATTGCAAACATGAATAACCAGCTATTTGACCACTATAAAATTAAAGAAATTGGTTACGACATGGTGTTTGCAGAAGAAGATATCGATGCAGGCGGTAAGCTGCTGGATCAGATGTCACAAGGCCCTCTCAAAGGAGACAAGCTCTTTCAAAAAGAATATCAAAAAGTTAGAAGCACTCTGCAACGCGATGAGCTATTTGCAGAAAGTCTTCGTAACAGGAAAACCATCATGGGTGTTGTCTTTCTCAATGATGAAACTTCGGTAGCCAAAGGCAGCCTGCCAAAACCAGTGGCACATCTTGGTGACAGTATGAGGGGACGCATAGATTTCTTCACACCTAAGGCCTATACCTCGAATCTTAAAATATTGCAGGATAGTGCCTTTGCAGGCGGTTTTTTTGATAACCCTGCACTTGATGATGATGGTGTCTTCCGACGTGTTCCCCTCCTGCAGGAGCACAATGGCCAGCTACACGAATCACTTGCCTTAGCACTGGCACGCACCGCCATTGGCTCACCCCAAATTGAACTCATCGTCGAGACCAATCCCGAAAATAACAATGAACTTTTGCTCGAATGGGTCAAAATTGGTGACCTACATATCCCTGTCGATGACAGAGGTAATGCACTCGTTCCCTATATTGGCAAGCAAAGAAGTTTTGACTATATCTCTGCTGCTGATGTAATCAATAAAACTGCCGACATCAATCGTCTCAAGGACAAAATTGCACTTTTTGGTACTTCTGCACCCGGTTTACTGGACTTACGTACCACGCCGCTTGAGACATCCTTTCCTGGTGTTGAAATTCATGCCAATATCATTCAGGGCATTCTTGATCAACGTATCATGCAGAAACCTGGTTACACCATGGGTTTCGAATTTATACTGCTCGTCATATTAGGTTTATCTCTCACCGTCCTGTTACCCAGGCTTTCAGCCACCTGGGGCGTGGTCGTTTCATTCTCTGTAGTCAGCCTGATTGTCGCCACTAACTTGTTTGCCTGGACCCAGCACAATACGGTGCTACCCCTGGCCACACCTGTATTACTGACCGTTGTGTTGTTTACCCTGCAAATGATTTACGGATTTTTCATCGAATCACGAGGCAAGCGACATCTAGCACACCTGTTCGGGCAATACGTACCACCCGATCTGGTCAATGAAATGAGTAAAAAAATGGAAGAGATCAATCTCGATGGTGAAATCAAAAATATGACGGTGCTCTTCTCCGATGTGCGTAATTTCACCACCATCTCGGAGAATACAGAACCTAAAGAACTCACCGAACTCATCAACGGCTTTTTGACACCGATTACCGAAATCATCCATCACCAACGCGGTACCATCGACAAATACATGGGAGATGCCGTTATGGCCTTCTGGGGAGCGCCTCTAGATGATGATCAACATGCTCTACATGCAATGAATGCTGCCATGTTGATGACCGAACGCATGCACAACCTCAGGCAGGAATTCGCTGCCCGTGGCTGGCCTGAAATCAGGGTGGGTGTCGGCGTAAACACCGGTGATATGAACGTCGGCAACAAAGGCTCAGAATTCCGGGTTGATTACACCGTTCTGGGCGATGCGGTGAATCTCGGCTCACGACTGGAAGGTCTAACCAAAATTTACGGTGTCGATATCATCGTCGGTGAAGCCACCAAATACGCCGTACCTGAATATGAATACCGTGAACTTGATCTGGTTAAAGTCAAAGGCAAAGATGAGCCTATTGCTATCTATGAACCCATCGGCCTGGTGGAAAATGTCGACAAATCAATTCGTCAGGATCTGAAACGCTTCAACATCGGCCTTAAACATTACCGGTCACAACATTGGGATGAAGCCGAACGGGAAATTTTTGCACTTAGCTCACTCGATAAAGATCGTAAAATTTATCAGATCTATCTCGATAGAATCATGCAGCATCGAAAAAATCCACCAGCAGCAGACTGGGATGGTTCCTTCACATTCACCAGCAAATAAACCATATTTCAGCTATAACTACCCTTAAATAAGAAAAAATGGCTGGATAATTGCGCGACATGACCGAAAGACGATCACAATACGATATCAGCAATACTATCGATATCTCGGATACCTATCAGGTACAGCAAGCTGTACTTGATGTTTTTGCTGACGTCTATCCGACGTTTAATCGTCAAACACTCCAGAGAGCATTTGAAGACTGCAATCAGCTGTTTGATGGTGAACACCCAGACTACCTGCCCTGCGACACCCTCTATCACGACAAACAGCACACAATGGATATGACGCTTGCTCTATCGCGTCTAATCAATGGTCATGACCGGAGCGTGGCAGAAAGTGAACGTATTGGTCCTGACAGAGCCATGCTCGGCATTATCACTGCCCTGTATCACGATTCAGGCTACATGCGCCGCAAATATGATCGCAAACATCATAACGGTGCCGAGTACACGCTCACGCACGTCAGTCGAAGCGCCGAATATCTGAAGCGCTACTTTCATAAAATTGACATGGGAGAACTCGCGCAACATTCAGCCAACATGGTTCACTACACCGGCCTGGAGGTCTCCCCGGCACAGATAACACTACCAGACGAAAAAACCCATAAGGTCGGCCATATGCTGGGCACATCAGATCTCATAGCCCAAATGTCAGATCGTTGCTATCTGGAAAAATGTTATCAGCGCCTCTACATCGAATTTGTACTTGCCGGCATTGCCGTACAGATTGATAAACAAGGTAAAGAACATATTATTTATGATTCAGCCGAAGATCTGTTAAGAAAAACACCGAGCTTTTTCGAACACGAAATTAAAATTCGTCTCGACAAACTGTTCAACAAAGTTTATGAATACGAAACCGCATATTTCAAGGGAGAGTTTAGCTATATACAAGGGATAAATAAAAACCTGGAGCTGCTGCAAAAAATCCTGGCGACTAACAACTTCGAAATACTGAACAGAAAACCACCGGAAAACTACGGTACAGAAAATTTTCCGGGGCTGGAAGAATACCTGAATCAGTATCCTCAACAAAAGGCACGGTTCAAAGCAAAATAAAAAATAGGAACAATTACTTTTTCTTAATTAAATTAAGGTATTCATCCTCAGTCAACACCTTAACGCCCTTTGCCTCTGCCGCTGCTATTTTAGTCATACCCACTTTTTCACCAGTGACAAGATAATCTGTTTTACCGGTTACAGAACTAGCCACTTTCGCACCCAGTTTTTTTGCTTCAGCCTGCATTTCTGGTCGTTTGCCATGAAGCATCGAACCAGTAAATACAATTTGTTTGCCCGCAACAGGACTTAGCAAACCAGATTCTTTTAGCTCTGTTATTAGCGGTGTTTTTTCCAAATTAAAACCCAGTTCATATATCTTAAAAAACTGATCTCTAATTTTTTGCAAACCTTCGGTTATCTGCCTGGCCGTTATTTCAGCAAAGCCATCTATAATCACAAAATCATCAACCTTCAAATCAAAAATAGATTCAATATTGTGATGTTGTAAAAGTTTTTCCGCGACACCCAAACCCAGACGATTGACTCCAAACGCAGCCAAAAAACGCCAATCTTCTATTTTTACTTTTCGACTGTTAGACAATGCTTCAATTAGATTTTTAACTGTCTTTTCTTTGTAACCTATATCAGCTAATTTCTCAGGATGCTTTTCTAATTGATAAACATCATAAACGCTTGAGATACCGTGTTCATTCAATATAGATATAGTCGCCGCACCAAAACCATCATTATTACCCAGAGTATCAAAGAAATGGATAATGGTTTTTTCAATCTGATCTTTACAGGCAGTAGAATTTAGACAAAACAAATTATCATCTACCCACTCAAGCTTTGAGTGACAGGAAGGACATTCAATTGGATATTCTGGTGTAACTGGCTCAATAACTTCTTCTATCTTAGGTATAACCAGACCTGAGCGTACCAGACGGATAACAGCACCTTTACCAATACCTTTATCTCTCACCATGCCATAATTATGCGCTGTAGCCCGACTAATTTCCGCACCTGAAAGCTTTGTCGGCTCAAACTGAGCAACTGGCGTAACCTTGCCATTTCTTGACGTTTGCGGTTTGACGGAAACAACAACCACTTCTGCGGCTTCATCGTTAGACTTTAGCGCAATCTGCCAACGATGATGATGATTGGTTGCGCCCATGTATTTTTTTAATTCATCATCGGTGATTTCAAAAATCACACCATCAACATCATAATCAACAGAATTCCAGATTTCCTCGACCACGTCATCGTAGTCATCCATCAATTCAACCGCCAAACCTGACCATGAAGGCAGTGAAGCAAAAGGAAAAAATACTGCTGCTTTATCCCTAATGGCTTTGGCGGCGTGTTCTTCCAGTTCCTTTTCCTTGACCACACTCGCCTGAAAGTTTCTGGTATTTTCAAAATAGGGAGAAAGATGCTCTGAAAAATATTTTTTTGAAACAACGATTTCACCCGCGCCAAGACCACGAGTACCGTTACCTGCAACCGTTAAACCGCGCTCGAAAACACGACTGATATCAGTTCCACGCTTACCATCACCGCGTGTATAAAATTTTTCACCATCATCATAAGCAGCAAAGCCGTCCAGTTTTGGCGTTAACCTAAACACTAAATCATCAAAGTTTTTACCGATATCGTCGGCGGCCTTTCTGACTCTATTTATCCAGTTTTTTATACCTTCATCATCGTAAGTCTTATCGGTAGATAACATACGAGCAGGTAACTCGACCGTTTTTCCTTCAAAGCCAGCTTCCGGTTCAACAGCATGTAGAAAAGGGTGATCTGGTTCCCGATTCTTTAATTCGGCTAAAAATATAAAATCATATCCATCATCACTGACAATCTGGTCACCGCCACGATACAAGGCATTAGCCACTGTCAAAAAATCAACCAGCTCGGCAGTATCAAGTGATTTAACATCCAGAATATTATTTGCGATATTTAAGATGCGTTGCTGTTGATGATCACTTAGAACCACATTTGAACGTTCTAAAATTTCTTTTTGATTTTTAGTAAACATAACTCAACTTGATCCGGCAGATAACGAGATATAGAAGACTATTTCTTAATGCTTATGAAAATTATTGACTTTCTTTCTCTGAAATCAGATTTCGATAATACTCTGCATCAGCCTGAGTAATAGGTTGACGATTTTGGTTGCACAGACTGGCGCCCAGCATTTCTGACATATGATATGCACTGCGCAACATTTCGTCAAAATCATCCGCAGGGTGCGTCAAATTGGACAACTGCATAAACACCGTCAATCCAGAAGTGGTCATTTCGTGAATAGTATCAGGGTCAAAATTTCCCGGCTCATTCATATTGGCCAAACTAAAAATAGTTTGGCCATTACCATCCTGACGATGAAAAATATTCATACTGCCAAAAACAAAACCATTGGCTTGCGCAACACTATTTATTTTTTCGCCCGAAAGCAAGTTAGAGGACTTTGCCATGATATATAAAACGATGATATCAACACTAGAGCTAGCCTTTTGCGGGGAACCTGTATCCATACTTTCAATTTCTACTTGCTCAACTAATGGCTCCTCAACCTCTTCCGTCAGCACAAACAAATCATCACTCGTGACTAATTCAGGCTCCAGATTATCTTCTTCCTGAAACTCATATGACTCAAACATTCTTTCTGAATCATGCAACGAGACCTGATCATCAGACAAGTCATCGTCATAATCATCAATATAATTCTCGCTTGCAACCACGCGCACCTCGCCAACACCCTCGTCAAGATCATCCCAGTCTCGCGCGCTGAACTCTGGTAGCTCATCTTTGGTATCAAGCAGATCAGAGTTATTATTGTGGCGATGGCGTTGACGCCCGGCAAAATAAATAGCGAGAATAAAGAAGATTCCAGCGGCAAGTAATATCCAGCGCAGGTTATCCATTAGCGTACGACTTAAACAGCTGCCAGCGTTGCAGCTTCAGCAACATCAACAGAAACTAATCGGGATACACCTGCCTCACGCATGGTCACACCACTGAGATGCTCAGAGATTTCCATAGTGGTCTTGTTGTGCGTAATATAAATGAACTGTATCTGATCAGACATTTCCTTCACCAACTGACTAAATCGGCCTACATTGGCTTCATCCAGTGGTGCATCAACCTCATCCAGCATACAGAAAGGTGCGGGATTAAGTTCAAAAATAGCGAACACCAGCGCAACCGCGGTCAATGCTTTCTCACCACCCGACATCAGATGAATATTAGAAATACGTTTACCTGGAGGCTTGGCCATCACGGTAACACCCGTATTCAATAAATCATCACCGGTCAATTCAAGATAGGCAATACCACCACCAAATAAACGCGGGAACATTTCTTTGAGTCGGCTGTTGACGTGGTCATAAGTATCTTTAAAGCGGGTACGTGTTTCACGATCAATTTTAGCAATCGCTTCTTCCAGTATTTCCAGAGCTGAAACAACATCCTTATGCTGCTCATCCAGATACTCTTTACGCTTCAGTTGTTCCTGATACTCATCAATCGCCGCCAGATTAATCGGACCTAATCTTGAGATACGCGCACCGATAGCCTGCAGCTTCTGTTCCCATGCATGACTATTAGCACCCTCTTCCATCGCTTCTAATAAAGTCTCAACATCGCGATCCATTTCTGTTAATTGTTCGAGAGCAGTCTTACTGCGCACACGAACTTCCTGGCTATCGAGTTTCATTTTTTCTAGTTGACTACGAACATCCTGGCTACGTCTTTCATGTTCGGAACGCTGCTGCTCAAAACTTCTCAATTGTTGCGCAATGGCATCGACCTTACGACGTGCATCAGTCAGCACCTGCTCAGTTTCAAGACGCTTCTCTAACAACACTTTCAGTTCTATTTCTAATTCTTCAACCGGCTTATCAGTTTGTGAAAGCGCTGCCTGCAATTCCTGCTTGCGTTGAATCTGATACTGCTGCGCTTTTTCCATGCGCTCTATATTCTGTTCCAGGCTTTGCTTGCGAGTATTAAAGCCTTCGATTCTAATCGCCAGTTCATGTGCTTTATCACGCTGCTGCTGAAGTTCGCTACGATTTTGTTGCAGCTGAGCCAGCAAGACTTCACGCTGGCCTTCCTGCTGATCACGCTCGCTACCAATCGTTTCAATCTGCTGCAAGGACTCATTACGACTTAACGTCGCTTTTTCAATGTCTGCATTTTCATTGGCTAGTAACTGTTCAATTTCAGCCTTTTCCGCATCAAGATTCTGACCACGATTGCTGATGTGTTCTTTACGTGTTTGACGTGCACTGATCTGTGTTTTCAGCTGATTCATTTGTCCATGAACCGCATTCAAAGATACCTGCAGTTCTTCACGTTGCCTTTCTTTTGTCTGCAAGTTTTCGCGCTTATCGATCAACTCATCATTCAAGGCAGCGGCTTGTTGTTCCAGTTCTTGCAAGCGTTCCTGTAATTCGCGAATCTCAGTTTCACGCGCCAGTACACCCTGTCGTGCATCCTTATCATTACTAATACGTAACCAGTGCTTACCAATCCAGACACCATCGCGGGTAACAATGCTTTCGCTATCAACCAATGAACCTCGCATTTGCAAAGCGGCATCCAGAGTCTCAGCAAAACGAATACCATGTATGAACTGATCCAGTTCAACCGATGACTGTACTTTTTCCTGTAAATAACCCGACGTACCACTTGCCGCAGAGTTTGAAGACTGCGTTTCTATCAAAGAGAGGTTACTTTTTTCCAGATCAGAAAGCGTGGAACACAGACTATCAATCTGATCAACACAAATCGCTTCAAGGGTATCACCCAGTACAGTTTCAACCGCGGTTTCCCAACCAGCATCCACTTTCAATTTTTCTGCGAAACGCGCCTGACTCGCTAAACCCTGACGATCCAACCACTGATTTACTGCCTTATCGGTTTTACCCAGAGCAGACTGCTGCAAGGCCTCCAGTGAAGACAACCGTCCCTGGGCGTCATGAATACCACGACGATGTTCGGCGGACTTCTGTTCAGTAACAACAATTCTTTCACGCGTTTCTCGAATCGATGACAAGGCGGCAGATAACTGTTCTTCCTGAGCTGTTTTCTGCTGCTCAACTTCATTCAACTTTGCCTGAAACTCAGCTATCTGACCTTCAATATCTTCACCACTTAAGGCCTGCTGCTCAACATCAATACGTTGTAAACGTTGATCCAGCTGCCCAACATGACGATCCAGCTGTTCCATGCGTGAACGTTCAACCTGTGCTTTTTGACTGGCTTCAGAATATTGACGATTAATCTCATCCCAGGAAGACTGCCAGTTCTGCATAGCTTCTTCTGAACTCTTAAAACGTTCTGCTATCGACTGCTCCTCCGCTTTCAGTGCTGCCAGCGCAGGTTGATCAGCACTTAACTGTGAGCTTACTTCTTCAATCGCATTGCGATCACTTTGCAAGGTTGTCGTCGCCTCAATCAGTGCAGTTTCAACCTGCTCAAGATCGGTCTTCTGGCGCTGCTGCAAATCCTGTTGATGCTTGATGCTCTGCTCAACGCGAGAAATATCGCTACCTAAACTGTAGAACTCAGCCTGCACCTTATTGAGCGCATCATTTGATTCAGTATGTAACTGACGATCTTCTTCGATTTTGGATTCTGCTGCACGCTGCTCAGCAATAATCTGTTCCAGTTTGGTTTCAGTTTCTGCAATAGCCTTATCGCGCATATCCAGATTCTTCTTCAAATCGCGCCAGTTAAGCGCCAGCATTTCAGCTTTTACCTGGCGTTCTTCAGTTTTGTATTCTTTATAACGTTCAGCAGAACGGCTCTGGCGTTGCAAATGTGATAACTGCTTATCAATTTCTTCACGCAGATCATCCAGTCGATCCAGATTATCGCGAGTATGTCGAATTCGATTTTCAGTTTCACGACGACGCTCTTTGTATTTAGAAATGCCGGCCGCTTCTTCAAGGAACACACGCAGTTCTTCAGGCTTGGCTTCGATCAGGCGGGAAATCATGCCCTGCTCGATAATTGCATAACTACGTGGACCCAGACCGGTGCCAAGGAACAGATCCGCAATATCACGACGACGGCAGCGTGTACCATTCAGGGAATATTTGGATTGACCATCACGGCTAACTTGACGTTTAACCGAAATTTCATCGTACTGTGCGAACTGACCACCGACTTTACCGTTGGCTTCACTGTTATCAAATACCAGCTCAACCGCAGCCATACCCACCGGTTTACGTGAAGACGAACCATTGAAAATAACATCTTCCATGGAGCTACCGCGCAAATGCTTGGCAGAAGATTCGCCCATCACCCAGCGTACAGCGTCGATGACATTGGATTTACCACAGCCATTCGGGCCGACGATACCGGTCAGATTGCTGGGTAAATTAATCGTAGTGGGGTCAACAAAAGACTTGAAACCGGCGAGTTTAATCTTGCTAAGGCGCATGTGTGATCAGAGATCCTTTCGGCGTAAAAATTAGAATAAATTGGTGCTAAAAACTGGCGCTCAGTATACATGAGAAGTCGCAAAAATCGACAGGGAATTTATGGATTTTGACAGGTATAATTGGCCTTTTTTTAAAACACGAAAAACTATTATGTCGACCAAACCTACAAAAGAGCTAGAAGTCTTTGATAATCCACAACCTGAGCGTGATTACACCATTCGCATCAGCGTGCCTGAATTCACCTGCCTGTGCCCGAAAACCGGACAGCCTGACTTCGCCACGCTTGAAATTGAGTATGTTGCCGATAAAGCCTGCATCGAACTCAAAGCACTGAAGATGTACGTCTGGTCCTTCCGTGAAGAAGGCGCTTTCCACGAAGCCGTGACTAATCAGATCCTGGCTGACCTGGTCGCCGCCTGCAATCCACGCTTTATGCGCCTGACTGCTGAGTTCAACGTACGCGGCGGTATTTACACCACCGTGGTGGCCGAGCACCGGGCACCTGACTGGACTGCCCCTGAGCTAGTTCAACTGCCTTAAGCAGGATTGCACACCCGCTATGTCATCTGAAGTCGCCGCTGCCGATTGCCTGTTTCTGGGCATCGATATCGGCACTTCGGGCGTACGTGGCAGCCTCATTGGTGATGAAAGAGAGGAACTCTTCTCCTATCAAATCGACCTCGAGGCACCGAAGATTAAGGGTGCTCGCACCGAGCAGAACCCGCTTATCTGGAAGCAAGCCACATTTAAAGTAATCAAAGCATTACAGCAAAAACTTCAGAACTGTTCCGACGAAAAAACCATTGCTGCCTTAGCGATTGATGGCACCTCGGGTACGGTACTGGTGTGTGATCAAACAGGCACACCGCTAGCCAACGCCTTAATGTACAACGACCAGAGTTGCCTCGAAGAAGCGGCGCAAATCGCTGAAATTGCGCCCGCCGATTGTGCTGCCCACGGTGCCAGCTCGTCACTGGCCAAGGCCATGTTTTTACTCAAACATCATCCCGAAGCCAGCCACCTATGCCATCAGGCAGACTGGGTTGCCGCTACACTGACGGGGAAATACGGCATCAGCGATGAAAACAACTGCCTGAAACTGGGCTACAATTCACTTGAAGAAACATGGCCTAACTGGTTGAATGAATTAGATATAGGAAACAGAACCCTCCCACGTGTTTTAAAACCCGGCAGCCTCATCGCCAACATTAACCCCAAAGCCGCCAGCGAACTCGGCCTCACCGAAAGCTGCCAGATTATCGCCGGCACCACCGACAGCATTGCTGCCTTTATCGCCACCGGCGCGAATAAAATCGGCGATGCGGTCACCTCATTGGGCAGCACACTGGTACTTAAAATCATCGCCGACAAACCTGTTTTTGCGCCCGAGTTTGGTATCTACAGCCACCGTCTCGGTGAACACTGGCTGGCGGGCGGCGCGTCCAACAGCGGCGGCTGCGTGCTCAAAAAATACTTCAACCAGCAACAACTCGATGCCATGACACCCCTGCTCAAAGCCGAACAAAAAACCGGTCTGGATTATTACCCACTTCCTTCGACGGGTGAACGTTTTCCCCGCAATGACGCCAACTTAGCGCCGAAACTTGAACCCAGACCGGATGATGATGTGAGCTTCTTTCAGGCCATACTCGAAGGCATTGCCAACATCGAAGCCGAAGGCTACCAGCAACTCAGCAAACTCGGCGCACCAGCACCACAAAGAGTTTTCACAGCCGGTGGCGGCAGCAAGAATTCTGCATGGCGTCAAATACGCCAGACCACATTAAACACCCCCGTTATCATAGCCGGGCAAACCGAAGCCAGTTACGGCAGCGCCCTGCTGGCGAGACAGGGTTACATGAAAACTATAGAAGAGAATGCAACATGAACAATTATCTGAAAGGCCTCGGCGATATTTTCGGCAGCTTCGGGCTGATCTTCCAGCCGGGCATCCGCCGGTTCATCATCATTCCGCTATTCATCAACATCAGCCTGTTCAGCGCTGCCATTTATCTACTCAGCCAGCAAATGAACCAGTGGATAGAAAGCCTGCTCCCGGACTGGCTCAGCTGGCTGGAATGGCTGCTCTGGCCATTATTCATGGCAACCGCCCTGCTATTTGTGTTTTACACCTTCTCGCTGGTCGCCAACCTGATCGCCGCACCCTTCAACAGCCTGCTATCAGCGCGCGTTGAACAGCACCTCACTGGTGTGCCGCTAGAAAATATAAGTGAAGAGAAATGGTGGGCTATGGCCGCTCGCAGCATCGCCGCAGAAATCCACAAAATGTTTTACTTCATCAAATGGCTAATTCCACTAATCATCCTTACCCTAATTCCCGGGCTCAACCTCGCCGCGCCTCTCGCCTGGTTCATCTTCACCGCCTGGTCATTCTCACTGGAATACATGGATTATCCGCTCGCCAACCGTGGCCTGTTATTCAAGGAAATTCGCCAGTACAATCGCCTGCTACGAATGCGCTCACTGGGGCTGGGCAGCGGCATATTCATCATCACCAGCATCCCGGTACTCAACTTCTTAGCCATGCCACTCGCTGTTATCAGCGCAACCCGATTAACGACAGCAGTAAAAGCTTCACCTGAGAAATAACCTAATGGAAAATCGAATTACCGAACTCGAAATAAAACTGGCACACATGGAGAATACGATTGATATTCTCGACACAACCATCATCACCCAGCAAAACCAGATTGATTTACTAATGTTGAAAATGTCGCTTCTTGAGAAAAAATTGAAAGCGGCGGCAGAGTCTCAGATTGCGGATGAAAAAGATGAGACGCCGCCACCGCATTATTGATTATCCGGGGTTGTTCACTGTGGTTTATCCCTGATTACGTTACACTTCATCCGGGCTACGGTACTGATCTTCTAGTAGCCATTCCTGCGTCAATCCTCCAAGGGGTTTTCCCGCATCAAAATCTGTGCCCCAGTAGAGAAGCTGTTCTGCGGAAATATTCGTATCCTTATTTGGATCATCCTTATAAATATCTAAATAATTATCAGTAGAATCAGTATTTTTTATCAACTGTGCGATTTTTGCAGTTATTAATGGATGAATATGGGTTGTGTCATGTGCATACACAACATTAGCAATAGATAACGCGCAGAAAAAAACAGTCCATTTAATTATCATTGTATTTCTCCCAGTATTCGCGTTGCCAACTTTTTTCTATGTATTTTTCAGCGCTTGGTGCATTCAGGTATGATTTATCATGTTTTTTTAATTCAGGTAGCAGCTTTTTATAACAATTCAGAACATGGTCATAATAGGTTTCTTTAAAGTAATCGTAATCTATTTTTTTCACCTCTCGATAATAATCAAAGTATTGATGACCAAAGCCACATACTGGTTTTATACTCTCTACATATAGTGAACTCGGCCATTTAAACTTATCCCAAAACCCCGCCTCAAACTTTTCTTTCTGTTTGTCCAGATAATCCAATATGGTCTCTGTGTAACGATAGATAGTTACATCCTCTTCCTCAGTGATGGTTGGATTCAGGTATATGGGATGCATCACTGAGACACTGGGGTGCCCTCCAAATGGCGACATACCACATGGAGTATCTTCACCAGATTTGGCAACAATAGGGACACGGTTATAAATACTTCTACCGCCATGTATTTTGTACCATGGGCTATGCGCCCAATCGCACAATAAAAGAAAATCCTCCGCCGGTTCCGGAGTCTCAATCCTCACAGTCGGCCCAAACGAAGCACACCCAGAATTCAACAAAACAATAAGCAGTGGTATCAGTAGTTTTAATTTATTCATACAACCACCCCTGAAAAGGAACCTGTTTGTTTCCAGCCTGTGCGTGGTTCTTCGAAAAAACGGAGCGTAGAGTTTGCTACGTGAGTATTTTGAGAAGGTTCACAACACCGGCTGGGAGCAAACAGGACGTTTTCAGCGTCGTTATGGATGTGTGCGGGAAAAGCTATATCCTCCACATGATGCAATGCCTGACCAAAAACAAAAAACGCCACCTGCTTTGCACTCTCGTCATACATACTGAAATATTCAATCGCACGATTAAAAAAGTCCATGGCACGACCACTACTAGGAACTCCGTTAACAACATCCGTATTAAATTTGGTTAACAGTCCTTCACCACTAGTTGCCTGATAGAAATGATTCTTTACCTTAGAATCAGGGATGTCTTCCTGTACAACGCCGTTGATTACGTTAAGTGGTGCGGTGAATTTAGAGAGCTGGTCTTTGAGTAGCCACTCCTTTGTTAGCTCATTTGATGGTTTTCCCGCATCAAAATCTGTGCCCCAGTAGAGGCGTTGGGTTAAATCCGCAGGTAATGTTTTGTTCTTTAACTCATTTGGTGCTTCAATATAAACATCTTTGTATGCACCTAGTGAATTATCATCAACTGCAATAAGCCTCGCTATTTTTTCAGTAATTAATGGATGAATATGTGTTGTATCATGAGCAATTGAAACATTGACGCATAAAGTTGTAAGAGCTACGAAGAGCAGTAAACATTTTATTAATTTCATTTGTATTTGTCCCATCCTTCAGACTCCCACAAGTTATTCATTGATTCTTCAACATTTGGTCGACTACCACTGTAAGTATGAGCAGAATATTTGTTTAATATTGGAAGAATGCGCTTATTGCACTCCAGCATTGATTCGTGATAAAGCCGCTTAAAATGATCTTTATCCACTTTTTTAACTTCGCTATAATATTCAAAATATTGGTGCGGAAAACCACAACGAACTATGTCATTTGCATACTCAAACCCTGGATTCCTGTGATTATCCCAAAACCCCGCCTCAAACTTTTCTTTCTGTTTATCCAGATAATCCAGTTTGGTGCCAGTGTAACGGTAGACAGTAATACCCTCCTCTACAGTTTTAGTACCATCCCAATAAACAGGGTGCATGACTTGAACCTGATTATCGGCTTCAAAACCCAGACCGCATTCCACCACTTCACCACTGTTTGCGATAAGCACCTTGTGACTTTGCTCACTGCCACTTCCATGAAAAAAACCTGCTCCGCTATACCAACCGCACACCACCACAAAATCCTCCGCAGGCTCAGGCGTCTCAATCCTCACAGTCGGCCCAAACGAAGCACACCCAGAATTCAGCAAAACAATAAGCAGTGGTATCAGTAGTTTTAATTTATTCATACAACCACCCCTGAAAAGGAACCTGTTTGTTTCCAGCCTGTGCGTGGTTCTCCGAAAAAGCGGAGCGTAGAATTTAGTACGTGGAAAACCCGAGCCAGAGAGAAATCCCTCCTAATATGCCCTGGTATTTTTTGACTATTATATTTGACCATCCTTTTCCCCCTTCCTCGAACAATGCTGTTCGTGCATCGTCTCATCCTACAACAGCATTAAAACATCTATCAAGTTAAACTTTATACCGCCAATAATCCTCAACCCGATCAATATCCCAGCACGTTTCCAGTTCATAGCTGGTTAGGTTGTTTCTAATGATCTTGTCGCGCGTGGTTTCAAGCACTGCATCGCTGCCCCACGGTACTGATTGAAAAACAGCATCACAGTGTCGACTCATGCCGACCAGTACATAACCACCATCTTCAGCGGGCGCAATAACTATGTCGTTATTACTGAGTTTGTTTATTGCGTTTTCTATCTGATCCACCGTCAATGACGGTGCATCGGTTCCAATCAACACGACGCGTTTGAAGGTTTCCAGACTTAGCTTTATTGCTGATGACATGCGCTCACCAAGATCAGCGCCCTGTTGCGCGAATAGCTCAATATCATATTGTGCTCGGCAGCTTTGAAAAAAATCATGTGTAACATCAGGCGCACACCAAAGCTGGGTGGTGTATAAATTATTTTTCTGGAGGTTTTCCAGCCTTGAATGAATTAATTCAGCCTGGAGTTCGGTTGCCGCTTCAACACCGATATCAGGTATCAATCGTGTATTAACTTCACCGGCGATGGGGGCTTTGGCAAAGACAAGAACAACAGTATCTTTACGTTTTAAAGCAGTCATCGATAATATTGTGCGTGCAACTTATCAGCTGATACGCCAAAGAAATGCAGCAACCTTAATCGCCACATCAATAATACAGTTTTGACGATGCCGTTCTTTTCCCATTTACGGCTGGAGGTAATGACTCTTGTTTTTATACAGGCGGGTTTCCCGAAAGACTTTAGGCGTTTACTCAGTTCAATGTCTTCCATCAACTTTATCTCAGGATAACTACCAACTTGTCCAAACGCTGCACGCTGAACAAATATCACTTGATCACCTGTAGCGATTCCAGTTAAACAGGAACGCCAGTTCATCATGTTTTCGATTACTCTAAACAGAACATGCTGACCTGAAAGTTGCACATTAAACCGTCCCCATTGATGCTTGTTTTTCATAACATCAATAATCAGTTTATTTACCTGCTGAGGCAATTCGGTATCTGCATGCAAAAAAACCAGTACATCACCCGTCGCCTGCTCTGCACCAATATTCATTTGCATGGCTCTGCCCGGCTTTGACATTAACAGTTTATCGACCAGACCCACGGCGCAGTCAAAAGTATTATCGCGGCTGCCACCATCAACAACGATAACTTCATGGCCTTGCAGCCGGTAGTTCTGCAATCGCCTGAGCGCCGCTACTATGTGTTCGACTTCGTTATAAACAGGAATGATAATAGATAGTTTCATTGTGAAAAGTTTGCTAAATTTTTACGATACAGCGCCACCACAGGAAGAACCCTGTCCTGCAGTGCAGCCATAACAGTGTTGCATGACGACAATCGGTGACTGATTAAAATCAAAGTTCATAAGATCGACAAGATTGACTTTACCTTTGTTGATTTTCGATTTTAAATGCAGCATTTGATTGAAATCACAGTCGTAGACATTACCCTGCCAGTCAACACTGATCATTGTCCGGCACATCAAGCCTTCAAGATTTCCATCATCATGAGAATTTTTTAATAGCTTCATATAATCATCAAAAGTGCCTTTTGATAACAGGCTACTGCCAAAGCGTTTAATCGGCATGTTGGTGATGGTAAACAGATGATTAAATTCAATACCAAATTTATCGAGCAGTATTTTTTTATAATCCTGCTCCAGTGCGTTTTGTGGTGGCGGCAGGTTTGCACCCTGGGGATTAAACACCAGATTAAGTTTTAAATTATCCTGCTTGCCATAACCAAGCGTATTTAACCTGATTAATCCTTTTATGCTGTTGTCAAAAACATCTTTGCCGCGTTGCGCATTAACGTTCTCTTCCAGATAACAGGGCAATGATGCGACTACTTCAACATCGTTATCTGCCAGAAAAGAAGCCAGCCATTCATAACCCGGTTCTTCAAGAATGGTTAAGTTACAACGATCAATGACGTGAACATCTAAAGCTCTTGCCGCCAGAATTAACTCACGAAAATGTGGATTCATTTCCGGCGCACCACCGGTTAAATCCAGTATTTTTATTTTGTGACTTTTAATAAAACGAATAACTGCTTCGATGGTGTCAGCAGACATCAACTCGGTTCGCCTGGGGCTGGCATCGACGTGACAATGCAGACATTGCTGATTGCATAGGTAACCTAAATTAACTTGCAGTGTTTCCAGTCCAGCACGTGTGATGGCTGGGAAATCTGTTTCTATTAAAAACTCAAGAGTTTCTTTCATCTGTCTTGCTATTACCGTTAACATTAAAAAGGCTGACGATTGTCAGCCTTTTTAGCTACAAAAATCTGTCTGTAAATCTAATTAAGAAATCCTGGACATTAGGGCAAATGATTTAACAAAGGCACCAGCCAAGCTTGGATCTTTAACCATGGTGGCATAATCTCCTTTTTTAAATCGAATTTTACGCGATGTATAAGCAATACCTAACTTCATTAAACCAGGAGGCTTGACTACCAGTGAAAGCCAGTTTTCCTGGGTTGCACGAATATCCCATTCGATCTCATTTTCTGGTTTCAGATCAATTGATGCAACAAAACCATCGTCAATACTCATAACAAATCGTGGTGCATCCTCATCCTGAAGCCCAAAAGCTACGATGGAGGTAAAGCTCGCTTTATGCAAGGCTGAGGTAATCTCCTCATCTGCATTCCAGGCATCCTTATAAGCCTGAGCCCATTCTTTGGAAAATAATTCTGACATTCTTTAAAACCCTTTGTTTTTTGTTATTCTCAAATCATTAACGTGTTGAGTTTCAAGCATTAGTTCCTTTATGTCAAAGAATTCAATCACTTCCGAAACCAGAAAAAACACTAAGTTGGTAGAGCAAACTCATTATGAAAGTCGGACAATTAAAAACTTAACTATAACAATCAATAGCTTATAAAGGTAACATTTCTTTTAACGGGATTGAAGCATTAATGTATTCCCTGCTTTCTCAACTTTTAAATCACCTAAAAAAGACATTCCTAATAAAATAGGTCCCGGATGCACACCGTCAATCACCATAGCCTCAATATTTCGACGCTTGATTTTACCCAGAGATATTGATTTAAGGCGTACTCGATACGCCTTAACAAAACCTGATGCAGTACTTGCGGTCGATGCCACCCCTTCTTTTTCATAGCGCACACCCAGGCGTTTCGCCTGCGTTGAATTCATAGCGACAGTACTAGCGCCTGTATCGACTAAAAAACGCACGCTCTGACCATTGATACTACCAACGGACATAAACATGCCGTTATTATTAGCAAATATTTTTTCCTGGATACTTTTCGCTTTTGTAAAATTTAATGAGACGGTTCCACCCAAGGAATAGTTTTTTGGTTTACCGTCAATTTCCAAGGTAGCCTGTTTAGTATCTGCAGCGATTAGCTTCACACCTTCAGGACTAATATCACCGATGGCCAAGATTCGACGTTGACCATCGATCATAACAACGGCTTTACCTGAAAAAAGTCCCTGAACGACAATATCCTGGCCTGCCCATGCATTTTCAACAGCCATCAAAAATAATATAACAGTGACAGAAGATAAATATTTCATAATTAAATGAACCAGTACCAATAGGCCTGCAACAACGACATAGAGACAAGGCCTGCTACAACGTCATCAATCATGATACCAAAACCTCCATGTATATTTTTATCCAACCATGAAATTGGCCAGGGTTTGAGTGCATCAAAGAATCTGAAAAGAATAAAACCCGCCAATACCCACTGCCAACCGCTCGGCGCTGCAAACATGGTAATCAAAAACCCGGCGACTTCATCAATCACGATTGCGGGATGATCGTGGACACCCAATTTTTTTGATGAATAGGAGCAAATCCAGATACCTGATAATGTTATCAATATAGTTATCGCGGCGTAGGCCATCAATGGCAAATCCTGAATTAATAAAAATAAAGGAATAGTCATGACAGTACCCGCAGTACCCGGCGCTTTAGGCGACAAACCACTACCCAGGCCTAAAGCAAGACACACTACAGGATCTTTCAGCGCTTTAAACTGAATTCGGTCTATCATTTGATCTTCAGTTTCATTCATGCGCAAAGTGCTCGTAACCTGAAAGGTTTAATTCAATCGATTCACCGCTAGTATTTATAACACTTAATTCACCGGAGTTATCTATAACGCCAATATGAGTAAGTAATACATCCATAGATTCAGCCAGTAAAAGAAGCGCTTCTTCATTATCAGCAGGGATAACTAAACATAGCTCATAATCATCACCGCCAGCAAGTAACATTTTTTTATAATCTAAGTCGTTAAGATATACAGCACATTTATGAAATGCTTTAGATCTTGGCAGTTGGTCAAAATAAATTTTAGCGCCGCAGGCACTGGCCTTGAGAATATGCCCCAGGTCTGCAATCAACCCGTCCGATATATCGATAGCACAAGCACAATACTCAACCGCTTTTTGTGCAAACCCTACGTGAGCAAGAGGCCGATTTAGTTTTTTTACGCTGGCATATCTAATCGTTGGATCAGGCAATTCAAAAACATTCAATAAATTTAAACCTAAAGCAGCATCACCCAAATATCCGGTAACATAAATTTTATCACCCACTTTTGCGGCATCACGACGCATGGTTTTTTTAGCATCAACAAAACCGGTTAATTGAACAGTTATTGAAAGAGGACCTTGTGTGGTATCACCACCAACTAACTGGACACCGTAATCATGCAAGGTTTTTTTAAAACTCATCGAAAATTCTTCTAGCCATGCTTCACTACTGTTTGGCAAGGTCAAGGCCAGCGTTGCCCAGGCAGGCTCCGCACCCATGGCGGCTAAATCACTCAAGCTAACTGCCAGTGATTTATAAGCAACATCTTCAGGGGAAGTATTTTCAGGAAAATGAACACCACAGACTAGTGTATCAACCGTAACCGCTAATTGTTTGCCTGCTGGAGGATTTAGCAGTGCACAATCATCGCCCACACCAAGTACAACATCATTACGATTAGTACTGTAACTAAAATATTTATTGATTAGATTAAATTCAGTAGCAGCTGTCATCACACTACTCCTGGAGGACGCTGATTAATAACTCAAGATTTCGATATTTCTGTGGTGCGCAATTCATGTGCAACCTTATCCAAAACAGCATTCACAAATGTATGACTTTGTGCCGCACAAAACTTTTTAGTCAAAGTTACCGCTTCATTCAGAACAACACGGTACGGCACATCAAGTCGTTTTAAAAACTCATAACAGGCCAAGCGTAATATAGCTCTTTCTACAGGATCAACTGAGTCAATGGCGCGCTTAGTATATTGAAGCAATGTTTTATCAATCACTTCTAAATTTTCTTCAACACCAAAAAACAATTCTTTGAAATAATCAAAATCTGCAGTCGCCGATCTGTTTTCATCAATGTATTGCTGTGCAATACCCTGGGTTTCATCGCTGGTCATTTGCCACTGATAAGTTGCCTGCATGGCAAATCGCCTTGCCATACCTCGCGCTTTAGCAAGACTTGTATTTTGTGACATATTATTGCTTAACCTATAAAAACGAATTGATGCTCTAAAGAACTAAAGTTCAAGGCTTTAAGCCAGCTTCTGAAACAAGCTAACCATTTCAATAGCTGAAGCTGCCGCCTCTGAACCTTTATTACCCGCTTTTGTGCCGGCACGCTCGATAGTTTGCTCTATAGAATCAGTGGTAAGAATGCCATTGATAACAGGCAGACCATGATCCAGTGCTACAGCAGATAAACCTTTGGCTGATTCATTGGCAACAATATCAAAATGTGGTGTCGCACCACGAATCACAGCACCCAGTGCGATGATGGCACTGTACTTACCGCTCTGTGCCAAATTCTGCACAGTCACTGGTACTTCGAATGCACCTGGTACTTTAACAACAGTAATATCACTCTCAGCAACACCACTACGTTTCAGTGTATCCATTGCACCGGCTAATAAACTTTCAACAATAAATCCATTAAAACGCGCGCATACAATGGCAAAACTTCCTTTATTGTACTGCAAACTACCTTCTATATTATTTTCACTCATGACATTTACTCTATAGTTATACTTTTATATTTTAACGAAACTTTTAAACAGTCAGCTTATTCTTCGCCGCTGACATATTCAACGACTTCAAGACCAAAACCAGCCAGACCATGAATGACTTTCGGCGCTGACAGCAGTCGCATTTTTTTCACACCTACGTCCATCAATATCTGCGCACCAACACCATCAGTACGAATATCTGTTCGCGGCTGCTGTTTAGATTCACCAACAGCAAGATGACTCATCATCCATTGCAGCATGGCTTTTTCTTCATTGTTTTTTCTAAGAATAACCACCACACCCTGATCAGATTCAGCAACACGCTTAATCGCATCATTCAACGGCCAGCCTTTGGTATGCATTGATCCCATAACATCGACCAAGGTGTTAACCATATGCACACGAACTAGCGCGGGTTTGTCACCATCGATCTCTCCTTTAACCAGAGCAAAGTGTGTGCTTTCATCAATACTGTTCTGAAAAGCCAGCAATCTGAGCTTGCCGTATTCTGTTGTTAAATCTGTTTCAGCGACACGTTCAACAGTTTTTTCATTTTTAATACGATAACTAATCAAGTCTTCAATCGTACCAATTTTCAAATCATGTTCGACTGCAAATTTTTCGAGGTCCGGACGACGCGCCATGGTTCCATCATCATTGAGAATCTCAACAATCATTGCACTCGGATCCATGCCAGCTAAACGCGCAAGATCACAGCCTGCTTCGGTATGACCGGCACGACTCAGCACGCCGCCAGGTTGTGCCATCAGGGGAAAGATATGACCAGGCTGTTCGATATCTTCCGGGGCAGCATCTGCCTTGACTGCGGCCAAAATAGTCACCGCACGATCGGCCGCAGAAATACCAGTGGTCACACCTTCTGCTGCTTCAATCGAAACGGTAAAGTTAGTGCTTTGCATAACATCAGTACCACCAACCATTAACGGTAAGCGTAACTGCTTACAGCGTTGTTCAGTTAAAGTCAGGCAAATTAATCCACGGCCATAACGCGCCATATAATTAACGGCATCGGGTGTCACCGCACTAGCCGCCATTAATAAATCACCTTCATTCTCACGATCTTCATCGTCCATGATAATCACCATCTTACCCTGGCGAATATCCTCAATAATTTCTTCTGTAGTATTTAGTTTCATAATAAATAATCATTAGCTATTGCTAGCCGATAAACCCCGCCTTTGATAACAGATCCAGACTAAGCCCTTCCTTTTTCTCATCTGACGAATGTAATAATAAACTTTCCAGATAGCGTGCAACCAGATCAACTTCCAGATTGACTTCAGTACCTGACTTGTAATTTTGGATAATTGTTCTTTCCTGTGTATGTGGCACAATATTAATATCAAAACGATTATCGTTCACCGCATTAACAGTAAGGCTGGTACCATCGATGCAGATCGATCCCTTGACTGCAATGTATCGCTTTAAATCGGCAGGCACTTGAATGGTGTACCTAATTGATCGACCATCATCGGCAACATTAATCACTTTCCCCAGACCATCAACATGACCGCTTACCAGATGACCGCCCAGTCGAGTCGTTGGCAACAAGGCTTTCTCTAGATTAACCGGGCTGCCCGACTTCAATAATTTGAGTGAGGTTAATGAAATCGATTCATTCGAAACATCGGCAACAAAAGAATGCGCATCAAATTCAACAGCAGTTAAACACACTCCATTAACGGCGATACTATCGCCGAGTTTTACGTCACTCATATCCAGTGATTGAACATCAACAGTTAAACGCATGTCACCACCAACGGGTTCAATACGTTTAACTTTTCCAACTGCTTCAATAATTCCGGTAAACATGCTTTTAAGATACCTTCAATTACTTGCTGAGCTCAATAACATAACTTGTCATAGGCATGGAAGAAGAAGTATTAAATTCCGCACCCGCCTTAACACCTACAGCGGCAATCTCTTCAGCAGTTTCATAATTATTATAAACGGCAAACATCGCACCTAATGCATATTCTGATCCGGAACCAATCGACCAGAAACGGGTATATTCTGAAACTTCACGCAATGAATGCACACCAAAGATACCGTGTTTCGAAGCGATTAAGGCATCGATCTGTGTTGACTCATAAGGATCATCATCTTCATCTTTTGAATTCAAGAAATACTTCTCTTTCAAAATCGGATGCAAACTACGGAAAGTTTCAAAAATAGCCAGCTTCGACGAAAAATCTGTTTTAACTTTCTTATCGCTTAGAATACTTTCCATAACAAGTTGATGCGCCGCACTACCAACAATACCGATATGCGCATCTTGTTTTCTGATAATTTTATCATGATCGGCATCGTACTCAGAAGCAAAACGCAGGTCACCGAAACTGGTTAAGCTGTCCGCCGCAATACATACTTGGTCACCTTTTTTTACAACAACAATGGTGGACATCTATTCTCTTCTCCTACGATTAATCTTTATGAATACACAGGTTTTGCGGTTATACGTAGATCTTTACCCAACATACGCACGTCCTGAATATCCAGCGAAATTCTATCTTTCATTTTTGACAGGCCCGGCAAAGAAAATAAACCTCTTGCCTCGTCACCCATAATATGGGGAGCTATATAAACCACTATTTCGTCAACCAACTTTTGCTGCAAAAATGCGCCACTCAATATCGCACCCGCTTCAACATGCACTTCATTGATTTCCATATCAGCTAAATATTTCAAAGCAGCGTTCAAATCAACATGACCGTCCTTTTCTGCTAGCTGTACTGCATTATCAAGATCATTTTTCGATGTCGTCATAATCAAAATATCGCCATCAACTTCAGCTATTTTTGCGTTGACTGGAAAGCGTAATTCACTGTCCAATACAACCCTCAGTGGCTGCCTGACATCATCAACATTCAAATCTTGTGCAGAAAGTCGAACATTCATTGAAGGGTCGTCGAATAAAATCGTACCGATCCCCGTCAATATCGCCGAACTCCTGGCTCTTAATAACTGCACATCCTGTCTTGCTGCATCACCGGTAATCCATTGGCTCTCTCCCGATGCCATGGCCGTGCGGCCATCAAGACTCATGGCCATTTTTACTCGCACATAAGGCAGGCCGGTTTCCATACGTTTTATAAAACCGGGATTCAACGCTCTGGCCTGAGCTTCCATCAAACCACTTTCGACTTCGATACCGTTATCCTGTAAGCGTTTTAAACCCTGCCCCGCTACCTGTGGATTCGGGTCCTGCATCGCAGCAATGACTTTAGCGACACCTGCCTGAACCAAAGCATCGGCACAGGGTGGTGTTTTGCCTGTATGGCTACATGGCTCCAACGTGACATAAGCGGTCGCACCTCTGGCTTTCTCACCCGCTTGTCTTAGTGCCAGTACTTCTGCATGCGGCCCACCTGCCTTTTGATGCCAGCCTTCACCAATAATTTTTCCGCCTTTGACCAAAACGCAACCCACTCGTGGATTGGGCTCGGTACCATACAAACCTTTCTTCGCCAAACGTAAGGCTCTTTGCATAAACGAGTGATCATGATGATCCATATCGGACTTTCTCAAGAAGAATGTTTTTTAGGTTTCTTCTGCTGATCCAGTCGTTCTATCGCATCACGGAATGCATTGATATCACTGAAATCCAGATAAACAGATGCAAAACGAATATAAGCAACATGATCCATCGCCAATAATTCTTCCATCACCCAGTTACCCAATTTGCTGCTGGTAACTTCTCTGACCCCTGCCGACATCAACTTATGTTTAACACGATTAAGCGCGTCTTCAACCTGCTCAGTATCAACCGGGCGTTTTTCTAACGCTCGCATAACACCAGCACGCATTTTTTCATCACTGTAAGGAACACGACTGCCATCACTTTTAACAATGCGCGGCATATTAAGCTCGGCACTTTCATAGGTGGTAAAGCGTTCACTGCAAGCAACACATTCACGTCGCCTGCGCACCTGCACACCGTCATTAGACAGGCGTGAATCAATCACGCGGGTATCAGGTTCTGAACAGAATGGACAGTGCATGTTATTGCTCGATTATGTTTATAAACTTATGCGTAAACTGGCAAACGCGCGCAAATATCACGCACTTTTTCAACAACATCGTGAATGACTTTTTCATCAGCATTGCCGTCTTTAATGCTATCGATAATGTCACACATCCAGCTGGCCAGATTTTTTGAATCTTCTTCATTAAAACCACGAGTCGTCATTGCTGGTGTACCAACACGAATACCGCTGGTCACAAAAGGTGACTGAGGATCATTCGGCACTGCATTTTTATTAACCGTAATGTGAGCACGACCTAAAGCGGCCTCAACTTCCTTACCAGTCAAACCTTGCCCAACCAGGTCCCAGAGGAACAGGTGATTATCAGTACCGCCAGAGACAACTTTAAAACCACGTTTGATAACCATATCAGCCATGGCTTTTGCATTAACAATGACCTGTTTCTGATAAGTTGTAAATTCAGGTTCCAGTGCTTCTTTGAACGCCACTGCTTTTGCAGCAATCACGTGCATCAAAGGACCACCCTGTGAACCCGGAAAAATGGCCGAGTTTAATTTTTTAGCGATATCTTCATTCTTCATTACTGAATTCGCACCCGCTAAAATGATACCGCCACGAGGTCCGCGTAATGTTTTATGCGTGGTCGATGTCACCACATCCGCCACATCGATTGGATTTGGATATAAGCCTGCTGCAACCAAACCAGCAACATGCGCCATATCTACAAACAAATAAGCACCCACAGAATCGGCGATTTGACGGAAACGTTTCCAGTCCATGATGCGTGAATAAGCAGAGAAACCGGCAACAATCATTTTAGGCTTGTGCTCATCAGCAAGACGCTGAACTTCATCGTAATCAACTTCACCAGTAGCGTCATTAAGACCGTACTGAACCGCGTTGTAGATTTTTCCAGAGAAGCTAACCTTTGAACCATGAGTAAGATGACCACCGTGTGCCAGTGACATACCCAAAACGGTATCGCCCGGCTGGCACAAAGCCATGTAAACCGCAGCATTAGCCTGTGAACCAGAATGTGGTTGTACATTGGCATATTCAGCACCAAAAACCTGTTTAACGCGGTCAATCGCTAGCTGTTCAGCAACATCCACATTTTCACAACCACCGTAATAGCGGCGTGCAGGATAACCTTCAGCGTATTTATTCGTTAATACTGATCCTTGTGCCTGCATTACTCGGGGACTGGCATAATTCTCTGAAGCAATTAATTCAATATGCTCTTCCTGGCGCCGAACTTCGTGCTCCATGGCTGCCCACAATGCTTCGTCATAGCCCTCTATGGTCATTTCTTTGGAAAACATCTCTACTCCCGATTAATCTAGATTCTGAATAAGTAACTTAAAAGCTACCGTTGAAAGGCCGGCAATATTAACAAAAAGCAGCCCTGACTGCATGTATTTTGATTAAAAAGCGTCCAGAAACCAGTGATTTACCGTCACTTAAGCCCCATTTTTCTTTTCAGCTAAATAAGAAAGCACTTAATTAGCTTTTTGATTACATATCCGGCCTTTAATCTTTGTGCTTTCCCGATATAATTCGGACACAATCAATCAAGTGGCAAACTGAAATATGGCTCAATATATCTACACGATGAATGGTGTCGGCAAGGTAGTACCACCAAAAAAGGAAATCCTCAAAGACATCAGCCTGAACTTCTTCCCCGGCGCAAAAATCGGCGTACTCGGCTACAACGGTGCCGGTAAATCAACATTGCTGCGCATCATGGCGGGTGTTGATACCGATTACATCGGCGAAGCCCGCCCCGCCAAAGATATTCGCATTGGCTACTTATCTCAGGAACCACAGCTGGATGACAGCAAAGATGTACGTGCCAACGTAGAAGAAGGTTTGAGCGAAATAAAAAATGCCCATGAACAGCTAGAAGCGGTGTACGCCGCTTATGCCGAACCGGATGCCGATTTTGATGCTCTCGCCACCGAACAGGCGCGACTGGAGAATATTTTGCAGGCAGCCGATGCCCATAATCTGGACCGAATCATGGAAGTGGCCGCCGATGCACTGCGCCTGCCACCCTGGGATGCCGATGTCAGCAAGCTCTCCGGTGGTGAACGCCGTCGAGTTGCCCTGTGCAAATTATTGCTGTCTTCGCCTGATATGCTAATTCTCGACGAGCCAACTAATCATCTGGATGCTGAATCTGTCGCCTGGCTGGAACGCTTCCTCAAGGATTTTCAGGGTACTGTTGTCGCTGTCACCCATGACCGTTACTTCCTCGATAATGTCGCTGGCTGGATTCTTGAACTGGATCGTGGTCATGGTATCCCCTGGGAAGGCAATTACTCCTCCTGGCTGGAACAGAAAGATCAACGACTGGCCATAGAGGAAAACAAAGAAGCGGGCCGCCAGAAAGCAATCAAAGCCGAACTAGAATGGGTTAATTCCAATCCCAAAGCACGTCAGGCCAAAAGTAAGGCACGTATGCAACGTTTTGAAGAACTCTCTTCCAGTGATTACCAGAAACGTAGCGAAACTAAATCTTTATATATTCCACCTGGTGAACGCCTTGGTGAAAAAGTTATTGAAGCTAAGCACATCAGCAAAAAATATGGTGATAAGCTGCTCTATGAAGACCTGAGTTTTAGACTGCCTCGTGGCGGCATTGTTGGAATTATTGGTGCCAACGGTGCAGGTAAAACCACCCTGTTCCGCATGCTTACCGGTGAAGAAACTCCCGATAGCGGCACCTTTGAAGTGGGTGAATCGGTTCAGATTGGATACGTCGATCAGTCACGTGATAGCCTGGACGGCAGCAAAACGGTTTGGCAGGAAATCTCCGATGGTCTCGATAACATCACCATCGGTAATTACACCGTGCCATCACGTGGCTACGTCAGTCGCTTCAATTTCAAAGGTGAAGCTCAGCAAAAATTCATCAAGGATTTATCAGGTGGTGAACGTAACCGGGTGCATCTCGCCAAACTACTCAAGAGTGGCGGTAACTTGTTACTGCTTGATGAGCCAACCAATGATCTTGACGTTGAAACCCTACGTGCTCTGGAAGAAGCCATTCTCGACTTCCCTGGCTGCGTAGTTGTGATCTCACATGATCGCTGGTTCCTCGACCGAATCGCGACACATATCCTTGCCTTTGAAGGCGATAGCAAAGCGGTCTGGTTTGAAGGTAATTATTCAGATTATGAAGCAGACAGGAAACTACGAATGGGTGATGAAGCGATCAACCCGCATCGCATTAAATTTAAAAAACTGGCTTAAAAGGACTTTTAAGAAAAATCGGGCAGAGCCGATCAAACAACCAGCTTTTTCCTGACATATTTGATATATGCTTCCATATGCTTTATCAATGCGTCCTCATGCATGCTATCAACAAGATGAAAATCACCATCAATAATATGAGTTAAATCAGGCCATAGATCGGCTTCTTCATCAACAACCTTACTAACCTCTACTTTACCCGGCTGACTATAACCGGCCACCTTATTACCTAACCTGATCTCTCTTGCTTCTTTCAAAGCCATATCGGCTTGCTTGCATATATCAACAAAATTTAGTTTTTTATTATCGCAATCTGCAGAAGAATAGCCAAAAACAAGTTCCTTTCTAAGCGTTCTTCCATTAATTTCAAAAACTAATTTTTTCAAACATTCACATAAACGCTCGACTGCAAGTTTAGTATTGTGAGCATCGGCATATAACAATACTGCAAACTTATTTTCACCAATACGTGTTGCAATATCTCTTTCTCGTAACACACTGCTAATTCGCTTCACCAGTGAAACTATAATTTGCCTGACTGATTTACTGTCAATTTCTTTCTTGATTTCCTCGATATTGGCAATCTCAATTTGCACTACAGAAAACTCTTCTTTTGTTTCCTGGGAAACAGCCAGAGCTTCTCTACCCATATTCTGAAATCCACTGGGAGTAACAAAGACTTGCTGAGAACGGTCAGCATGATCTTCTGCTCTTCGATGTGGACTAGAATTTGAACGCGCACGGCTCAATAAGTCCATCGCATCAAAAGGTTTACCAATAAAATCTGTCGCGCCAATATCAAAAACAGCGCGTTTACCTCCAGGAGAATCTGATTGCCCTGTTACCATTATTACCGGCAAGGATGATATTCGCTGCTCATCTGATTCTCTAATTTTCAGCAACAGCTGCATGCCATTCATTACTGGCATCTGCAAGTCAGAAAAAACGACTTTGACATTTTCATTTTCGCTGATGACATTCCACGCTTCACCACCATCTTTAGCGGTGTGAACAACAAATTCTTCCTGCAACATTTTTTTCGCGGTTGCAAGAATTGTTGCCGAATCATCAACAACAAGAATCTCGTTTTTATTATCTCCCTGACTGCTCATACACTACTCACAAAATAGTTCAATCTACATAAAAGTTTTACAGACTATATTTATCAACACATTATGTGTTATTGATTATTAACCAATATCTTCAAGCACGCCAACATTAATCAACTCATCAATATCCAGTAAAATAATCATTTTATTATTGATGGTTGCCAAACCTTTGATAAATTCCATATTAACGCTACCACCTACTTCAGGAGCATCATTAATACTATCCGCGGTGATATTATAAACATCAGAAACAGCGTCAACGACCATACCAATAGTTCGCTCACCCTTATCATGCTCAACTTTCACCACAACTATCACTGTTTCAGCATTAAATTCAGCCTTGTCCAGATGAAAGCGTTTTCTTAAATCAAAAATTGGTACAACCACACCACGAAGATTGACCACACCCAACACGTAATCGGGTGCATTAGGAATGGAGGTTGCGCTATCCCAACCTCTTATCTCCTGGACACGTAAAATATCTACTCCGTACTCCTCATCCGCCAGCATGAACGTAAGATACTGGTCTGTGCCGGACTCCATTTCCATAGAAGTACCATTTACATCTATTGCTGCATTCATAATTTTTTCTCCACTCTCAATCTACACGCTACATTTCATCACTCTGAGACACTACTTTTAATTAAAAATCCTGCCATTCACTGTCGTCATTTTTATGAGGCAGAGTAACTTTCTTGTTTGATGTGCTCGCTGGTATATTAGAAAGTTTTGGTGCTGAAGCAGACGACACTGTCTGCCGCCCTTCATGGCTTACACCTTTATGCTTCGCATAATCACTCTCATTCAATTTAAAGAATGATACCAGAGCATCCAGCTCCTGTGCCTGTGCGCCCATGGCCTCACTTGCTGCCGCTGCTTCTTCTACCAATGATGCATTTTGTTGCGTCATCTCATCCATTTGTAACAGAGCTATATTAACCTGATTAATACCATCGGATTGCTCTTTACTGGCAGCTGCAATTTCAGCAACGATGTCACTGACTTTCTTCACTGAATCCACAATTTCAGAAAGAGCACCACCTGATTCACTAACCAGTTTTGAGCCATTTTCAACTTTCTCTACGCTATTTTTAATCAGCCCCTTGATCTCTTTCGCAGCAGTTGCACTACGACCAGCCAGATTACGTACTTCACTGGCTACCACTGCAAAACCGCGACCCTGCTCACCCGCACGCGCAGCCTCAACTGCCGCATTTAAAGCCAGCAGGTTAGTCTGGAAGGCGATTTCATCAATCACACCAATAATGTCTGCAATCTGTTTGCTGGCCGCATTAATTTCACCCATAGCGGTGACTGCCTCACCGACAACCTTACCACCCAAGTCTGCCTGCTCACGCGCAGCCATCGCCAGCTGATTAGCATGCTGTGCATTTTCGGAGTTCTGGTTCACAGTACCGGTCATTTCTTCCATACTGGAAGCGACTTCTTCAAGACTGGAAGCCTGTTCCTGGGTACGCTGACTCAAGTTGGCATTACCCTGTGATACCTGCTCGGAAGCCACACTAACTTCACTGGCGCCCGACTTAATACCAGAGATAATTTCCAGCAGTTTCTGAATAGTCTGACCAATCGAGCCATAAACACCGACAGCATTGTTATCAATCTTGATATCCAAATCACCATTAGCCATCGACTCGGATATGGTCATCAATTCAGCAGGGTCACGACCTAATTGCGTATTCACACTACGCAGAATCATAATGCCCATAAACGTTGAAATAATTACCGCAATAATAATAACGAAGATAATCATAGTATTCGCAAAATCGATAACTGGGGCGATCGTTTCTTTTTCAGTTTCAACGATCTGGTCACCCGTTGCTTCGACTTTAACCAGTGTTTCCAGCATGGTTGCGGCAATTTTTTCGTAATTATCACGCGCAGTGGCATAGGTCTTAAATATTACAGATGCCTCGGCAAAGTCTGTTTTATGTTTACTAACCGCCTGGATTAAAGCGCTACTATAACTTTGCCCCTTGTAATTACCCTCGGGCACACGGGTTTTCTTGAAGCTGGGATGAGCAATCATGCCCTCGCTGGCTTCATCCAGCATCTCATTACCTACTTTGATACCTGCCAGTGATTCCTGCACATCCTTAAAAGCCAGCATGCGGCGATAAAAATACATAGCCTTCAGCATACCAATCTGGGATTCCATGGCACCATCAGCCGCTGCCCATTTCTGCTCCAGCCCTGAATTCCAGCTGATGGTCTTATTTGGGTTGTTTTCCAGTTCCTCAACCGCGCCATCACCCAGTACCTCGGCGTGTGACATCAATACCTCAAAGGCATGGAAGTTATCTGCTAGACGCTGATCAACAGCAGAGAATTTTTCAAATTCTGAAACCACTCGTTCAGCTGCCGCCCGGTAATCATGCTCAGCCTCGATGAGATCCCTGACGATTGCGTCACTCAGCAAGCCTGCATCTCTTGCCCCCTGTAGTGATTCTTCAGCGTCTTTGACAAAAGCCTTCATCTCATCATGGGCAGTATCCATATTTGCTATACCGGCAAACATCTCTTCTATCACCAGCATTTCGGCCTGCGTTTTAATCGAGCCATTCATGGCCCCATCAGCAGTATCCCAGGCGGGTCCGGTTAAATATTCCAGTGACTCACTCAGCTTATTAACCCCAAAATAGCCGGTAATACCACAAACCAGCACCAGTGCCGTTAGTACTAAAAACGCGGCTCCAATTTTAGATGACATTCTCATATTCAGATTCATGATCTTTCCCTCACCTTATATTCTTAGTGTTAATTATGTTTACAACTATTCCAATTTATTCGTTTTATCTCAAAAGTATAATCTACAAGCAAATTTACACACGCAATTTTAATGTGAATAATCACGTATTTATTAGAAAAGCTCTATGCCACCCTCTCCCATGGAGCTCTGTTTTACTGGGTTTTCTTTTTTCAAATCCTCACTGACTTTGGCGATATCTGCCTTCATCACTGACAAAATCTGTTCAGCTTCACCCTCTGCTGTTTTTTTCAGTTCATCAACATTCTGATTAACTCGATCAAACAAATGTTCAAGATTTTCTGAACGGGTACCACAGTGGGTAACCAGCTGCTGCACAATATCCTCGAACTGGAAAGAACGAACTACGGTAGTAATATTCTGATTAATCATCTTGCTCAAGGCATGATAGGCCTGCTGCTGCTTTGCGCTTTCAGCATCATCATTCGCAACAGACATTTGTAGCACCAATTCATTTTGCTCTTTTAGTTGTCCACTCAGACTATTCAGACTCTGCATTAATGTCGTAATTGCATCATTTACTACCGATCCCATCTGAGATAGTTCATCACTGATCTCAGCATGCTCACGCTTTATCAAAACATACAATTCACCCTCCAGATCATATAATAATGACTGGATATCAGAGGATTTATTCTGCTTTACGCTCACGCCATATCTCTTTGTAATTTGAAATTGCACATCAAATCATACTCTTCATTGTTATTTTTGTTCACTAATCAGTGACAGAATCTTTTGAGCTATTTTACTCAAAGGTAACACATAATCTGCTGCTTCGAGCTTAACGGCCTCACCGGGCATACCCCAGACAACACTACTATTTTCATCCTGAGCAATGGTTTTTGAACCTGAATCGTGCATTTGTTTTAAACCGCGAGCACCATCAGCACCCATACCAGTTAATAACACACCTACCGCATTATCACCAGCAGCCTCCTCCACCGAACGAAACATCACATCAACAGAAGGTTTATGCCGATTACAGGGCTCACCATCATCAAGTCTGATGTAGTAACGCGCACCTTCACGAACCAATATCAGGTGCTTGTCGCCAGGCGCAATATAGGCGTGGCCCGGTAACACATGCTGACCATCTTCAGCTTCACATACCGCCATTGGTGAAAGACTATTCATACGCGCGGAAAATGCAGTACTAAAAGCCTTAGGTATATGCTGAGCTATCACAATAGCTGGCGAGTCTGGCCGCATACCGATCAAAACTTCTTTGATTGCCTCAGTCCCGCCCGTCGAAGCACCAATCGCAATAATTTTTTCAGTTGTTTTTAATTTCCCCTGCGGCTTACTTTTACGCAACTTATTCAGCGACTCAATCGATTTACGGTGCATCATTGTTATTTCAGACAATTCAGATGAGTTAGGCAAAATTTTAGCGTGCGCTGCTACCTTTACCTTTTCAATGATTTCTTCTGAATAATTACTCAGTTCATGCGCGATATCAATTTTTGGCTTGCTGATATAGTCAACCGCACCAATACTCAATGCTTCTAGAGCAATATCAGCACCTTTTTGTGTTAGTGAAGAAATCATCACTACCGGCATTGGCCGCAATCTCATTACATTACGCAGAAAACTAATACCATCCATTTTTGGCATTTCAACATCCAGCGTTAACACATCAGGGTGCAGTTTTTTGATTTTATCTCTAGCGATATAAGGATCCATTGCCGTGCCGACAACTTCAATTTCTTTATCCGAAGATAATATCTCCGTTAATATCTTTCGAACAACAGCAGAGTCATCAACAATTAAAACGGTAATTTTTTTCATAGCATGTTTGCAAAGTCGTATCTTTTAGCCCAGCTAAAAAAGATCAACTTTACCTTCAACTTTTTTCTCATTAAGACTATTAACGTATTCCAGCTCTCTTCTTCTAAGAGTGTCATTATGTAACGCATTAAGTCGTTTAACACGTACTCTTCCTGTTAAAGGAAAATACTGAATTTTACGTGGCCATGGTCCTCTGGTATCTTCAGATTCAACATTTAAACCCTCTGTTTGCAAATAGTGTTTGACGAAATCAACATTTTTACCACCAATATCGGTATTAATACTCAGGACTTTGCCACCGCCAAACAATTTAACTTCAAGGTTTTTTCTTTTTCCACCACCCGCAAGAATAACGTTGATTAAACGTTCCATTGCAACATTACCGTAGCGAGTTTCAGCACTAACCGGTGTATTCTCCCAGGCAGAAGAAGTCGTTCTTGCTCGATTATCAGGTAACATAAAGTGATTCATTCCACCAATGCCACTGACTCTGTCGCGAATACAGGCTGAAACACAAGAACCTAAAACAGTGGTAATTAACTCCCCATGCAAAGAAACATAAAACTCTCCCGGTAAAATTTTCGCCGCAAAAATATCGTGTTTGGTATCCCAATAACGATTGATATGCCCAAAACCTTGAAGCATGGGTGGGGCATTAGCCATATCCACAGAAGTATTTCGATAGATAGGTTTATTCATCGTATTTTCCTGTGAATCGTGCGGCCAACTGTAGCAAAGCGCTGAGTTAAACCAAACAGACTTTCGGAATGACCTACGAATAAACAACCCTCATCATCCAGGTAATCGGCAAAATTATTGAGCAACTCAATACGCGTATCCCGGTCAAAATAAATAGTAACATTACGACAAAAAATAATATCAAAAGGTCCTTTCATGGGCCATTTATCAGTAAGATTTAGTTTGCGATACGTCACCATGTCTTTTATTTCATCAACTACCTTTATCTCATTTTCATTTATGCCACGACCCATTTTTAACCAACGCTTGCGTCGTTCAATTGATATTTCTTTAACGTGATCTTTAGGATATACAGCTGTTTTTGCCACTTCTAAAATATTGGAATCTAAATCAGTTGCCAGAATTTTTACATCCCAACGTTCAATATCAGGAATACATTCCTTTAGTACCATGGCTATTGAATAAGGCTCTCTACCAGACGAACAACCTGCAGACCAGATTCTTAGACGCGGCTGGGATGCTGAACTTTTTTTACCAATCAACTCAGGCAGCAATGTATGCGCCATAAATTCAAAATGATGGTTTTCACGAAAAAAGGAAGTGACGTTCGTGGTTATAGAATTAATGAAGTGTGTTCGCTCATCTTTATTCCCACCGTCTTCCTCTCCATCTTTTAGAAGAGAGCAATAAGATTTAAAATCTTTTAAACCCAGAGCACGTAACCGTTTAACAAGTCGGCCATAAATCAATTCTCTCTTACCTGAAGACAAGCTAATACCCGCTATTTCACCAGCCAGTTTACTCAGGTAAGTAAAATCTTTATCCGTAAATAAATACTCCTTTCTATAACCCGCCTGATTGCTTGTCGTTTCAGCCATCTAAATGTGCCTTACAAACCAAGTTGCTCTGTTAAACCAAGTATTGAAGCTTTGTTTAACAGATTGTCTGTCGGCTCATGCCAACTTAACTTGATATTTTTTTCTTTTAGACCTAAAGCAAAAGCAAAAAACAGTTGCAATATTGCTGTATCAATAATTTCAACCTTAGAGGCATCAATTTCAATATCCTGACCACTTGCGGCCAATTGTTTTAGAGATTCAAACATATCACCAGCCTGGTTAATAACGATTGATGACTCAAGCTCTAAGCGATTTAATGTTTTGCCTGGCTCAGAGTCAGCCTGCTTAACCTTTTTTTTCTTAGGCTTAGTATTTTTTGGTTTGGTCTTCTTCGCAACTTTCTTATCAGAAACTTGCTTCTTCTTTTCCTTATCAGAACCTGTTCCAGCATTCAACCAGGCTAAAGGATCATCACCCAATGATCGAGATTTATTATCACTCTTGCCCACGATAGCACTCTCCGTTCATAAGATCTCTAGCCAACGACGCATAATCATATGCACCAAAATTTGCACCTTTATATTCAAAAGCCGTTTTACCAAAACTTGGGCATTCTGCTAAAACTGATGACTCTCTAATACTGGTTGCCAACATATTATCAGGGAAATATTCAAACAATTTTTCTCTCACATCCCGCGACAAATTACGTCGACCGTGAAATCGTGTAACAACAACCCAATAACTAAATTTTTTCTCAAGCTTCTGCTCAAATTCTCTTATTGTTTCGATAATATCAGACAAACCCCGTAAGGCTAAATAATCAGCAGCCACAGGAATAATCACCTCATCAGCAGCTGACAATACATAATCAATCAATAAACCTGATGCTGGCGGGCAATCAATAAAAGTAAATTCCTGGGTACTGGATATTGAAGATAATGCCTGCTTTAGGCTACTAGCCAAAAGATCACCGGCCTCTCCACGTTCAATGGTTTTAAGACCTCCACCTGCAGGAACCAGATGCAATTTATCACGTGCAGCAACAGCAACCTGGGGTATTGTTTTCTCCCCTAACAAAACTTTATCAATACCAATATCATCTCGGCGATAACAACCCCAGTGCGCAGCCAGATGTCCTTGAGGATCCATATCAATACCGGTGACAGAATGGCCTTTTATCGCAAATGCATGAGCAAGATTAGCAGTAGTCGTGGTTTTACCAACGCCACCTTTCTGATTAATAACCGCTATAGTTCGCATTGTTTACCTTTTACCACCTCAACACTAAAATCATTCATCTGATAATTGATATCCCGGTTTACTTTCGAGATGCCTGCACTAGACCTAGAACATCGATAATCAAAGCAACTGCGCCATCACCTAATACTGTTGCTCCTGCGATACCATCTACTTGCTGATAATTTTGCTCCAAACTTTTAATCACTACCTGCTGCTGACCTACTACATCATCGACATAAAGACCAATACGCCGACCACCAATATCTATCACCACTAGCAAACCTACCCTGTCTTCATCATCAGAGATAACATTAAACACCTCTCGCAAACGAATCACAGAAATATATTCATCACGATAGGGATAAAGCTCAGCTTCATTAGCAACGGCATTAATTTCTTTCTCATTAACCTGCAACGATTCAACGATAGAAAGCAGCGGTATAATGTATACCTGATCAGCAACACTGACCATCTGACCTTCTAGAATAGCAACGGTCAGCGGCAGTCTTATAATAAACAGACTGCCTTTTCCAGCCTGCGATGTTACTTCTACAGTACCACCTAAATCATTCATGTTCCGTCGTACCACATCCATGCCAACGCCGCGACCAGAGACATCACTTATCATTGCTGCTGTAGAAAAACCAGGACTGAAAATTAAATTCTGAATTTGTGCCTCAGTTAATTCTTCATTTTTATCAACCAGACCTTTTTCACGCGCTTTATTAATGATTTTTTCTGTATTCAGTCCTGCTCCATCATCTGAAATTTCAATAATAATATTACCGCCTTGATGATAAGCATTAATACTGATCAGGCCTTTTTCACTCTTACCCTCAGCAACGCGCATATCCGGCGTTTCAATACCATGGTCGAGTGCATTACGCACCAGATGCATCAATGGATCACCTATTTTTTCTAATACTGTTTTATCCAGTTCAGTAGTTTCGCCAGAAAATTTAAGCTCAACTTTTTTACCTAATGACAAACTCAGGTCATGCACAATTCGGGGTAAACGCTGGAAAGCGAAATCAATCGGCAACATGCGTATACCCATAGTTTGCTCTTGCAAGTCACGAGTATTACGCTCCAACTGATCCAGGCATTCATTTAGTTTTTCATTTTTATCCATGCCAAGATCATTACACACACGACTCAAAATAGACTGAGTAATCACCAGTTCGCCGACCAGATTAACCAGGCCGTCGACCTTATTAATACCGACACGAATTGAAGTTGATTCCTGATTTGAAAGTCCGGACTTATCCGCACGACGACGTCCAGATCTTGGTTCATCCTTAGCTCGTGTTATAACTTCTACTGCCTCAGTTTCTTTCTCAGCCACTTCATTTTTCTGGACGATATCCAGATCACAATCATCCTCTACCCATTCAAAGATCTCGGTGATTTGCCCCAGAGAAACATTGCCCTTCAGCACCATGTCCCAGCCAAGATAACAATTCTGAGCATCCATTACTGAAAAATCCGGTAAATGTTCATAGTTTACTGTAACTTCCAAATCGCCCAGACATTGAAGTTCACGGATTAAACGAAAAGGATCGTTACCCGTATAAAACATATTTTCTCGCGGATAAAATGCAATATTCCAGATAGTTACATCTTCATGTTTTTCAGAGTTATCTGCTGATATATTTGTCGTTACATTTTCTGAGACTGGTTCAGCACTATCACTAATAAAGGCATCCAGTCTTTCACGTAACTCAGTAACCAAAGCTTGGTCAATCGGTTTTTTATCCTTACTGCATTGCACCATATGGCGCAAACAATCGAGTGCGGCTAACAGCAACTCAACAGCCTCAGGTGTAACAGCCAGTTTACCGTTACGCATTTCATCCAGTATGGTTTCCATACCATGAGTAAAATCTGAAATTTCAGAAAATCCGAATGTACCACCACCACCCTTAATAGAGTGTGCAGCACGAAATATGGTATTAATAACTTCAGGATCTGATTCGCTCGTTAGATTAAGCAAACCTGACTCTAAAATTTCCATTCCCTCTGAGCATTCCTCAAAGAAAACATCATGAAATTGAGATAAATCTATATTTATTTCTGAAACCATCTGGCCGCTTCTTTATCGGGTAAGTTATAAAACAAATTCAACGTGTAAAACATTAATGTTTTACAACACTCTATTGATGGTACCGAGTAAATTATCAGGATCAAATGGCTTCTCTATCCAACCAGTCGCTCCTGCAACCTTACCCTGCTCTTTTCTGACCGAGCCGGTCTCCGTTGTCAAAATCAATATTGGTATAAATTTGTAGCTATCCAGCTTGCGTAATTCAGCAGTTAACGTAATTCCGTCCATATTGGGCATATTAACGTCAGTAACAACCAAATCAACAGAAGTCGTTTTAGCAAATTCTAGCGCTTCCACACCATCTTCGGCCTCATTAACCTCATGACCTACACCCTTCAAAGTGAATGAAACCATCTCACGCATGGATGCGGAATCATCCACTAACAATATACTTGCCATACAATTCTTCCTCATCATATTTTTGTGGAAATTAGTCTTTGAGATTCAATTATAGTCAGATACAACAATATCGCATAAAACCTGCATACGATAGTACTATTTTTCTCATAAATGTAGTGTACATATTATTTATTGATACAGGAGCCTGGGTAATCAATATCATGTCGAGATTCAATACTCTTCGATTTTTCCAACCTCAGCCGAAGTTTACAAACTAATATGAGTGAATTTAATTCTACCCAACTTGTGTTCTGCGTGCCGCCAAAGTCCCAACAAAAATTTAAACTGGCACGCACACCAGCAGTGCTATAGAATTGATCTGGTATAGTAATGTAGTTAATTGAGGCAATACATGGCTAAAACCATTTTAATCGTTGATGACACTCGATCTATTCTCGCTGTCATGAAAACTGTTTTAAAAGTAGCAGGTTATAACACTTTAACTGCAGGTGACGGTGTTGAGGGAATGACTATTCTCAATAGCGGACAACATGTCGACCTGATTATTACTGATTTGAATATGCCCAACATGGATGGTATCGAGTTTATCTGGGAAATTAGAAAACTGGACGATCATGCTTATACCCCGATCTGCATGCTCACTACTGAAAATGAGCAGGAAAGACTGGAAGATGGAGAGACCGTTTCAACCGATGCCTGGATTACCAAACCAATTCAGCCCAATCGAGTGCTGAATATTGTTACCAAGATACTGCCACCCTAGTCAGAAACAAAAAAGATCACAAACAAAAACAGAGACTTAGCCTCTGTTTTTTTGTTTGTACAGAATAGTTTTACTGATTACTCCTCAGACGACCTATTCTTTTCCCTGAGACGATCCAGCTTTTCCTTAATTTTAAGCTCCAGCCCTCTTTCCACCGGCTGATAATAAATCCGCTCACCCATGCTGTCAGGGAAATAACTCTCACCAGCAGCAAAAGCCTCTTCTTCATCATGGGCATAACGATAATCCTTGCCATAGCCCATATCTTTCATCAGATTAGTTGGCGCATTACGAATATGCAGAGGCACTTCCAGACTGCCCGACTGGCGAGCATCCGCCATCGCCTCATTCCACGCCATATACACCGCATTACTCTTGGCGGTACTGGCCAGATAAGCTATCGCCTGTGCTATCGCCAATTCACCCTCGGGACTGCCTAAACGCTCATAGGTTTGCCAGGCATCCAGTGCGATTTGCAAACCACGAGGATCTGCATTGCCAATATCTTCCGATGCAATCCGCACGACACGCCGAGCCACATATAAGGGGTCGCAACCACCATCGATCATACGTGCAAACCAGTACAAAGCTGCATCGGGATTACTGCCGCGCACGGATTTATGCAATGCTGAAATCTGCTCGTAAAAGGCATCTCCGCCCTTATCAAATCGACGCAGACTATGCGCGCCAACGTCTGCCACAACGGCACGGGTAATTATCCGCTTGCCATTAGAATCTTCGGCAAGATCCGCAGCAATCTCAAGAAAATTTAAAGAACGACGCGCATCACCATCAGCCATACTCGCTAATAGCTCTAGCTCTGCATCGGCAATCTCCAGATTCACATTGACCAAACCGGCTTCATGCTGCAAAGCACGCAGCAATAACTGCTTAATCTCATCAACCGGCAGGCTCTTCAAAACATAAGTCTTAACACGAGACAACAGCGCGTTATTCAATTCAAAAGAAGGATTCTCAGTGGTCGCACCGATGAAATAGATTGTGCCATCTTCAACGTAAGGTAAAAAGGCATCCTGTTGAGATTTATTGAAACGATGCACCTCATCGACAAACAGAATAGTAGAACGACCTTCAGCTCGATACTGTTCAGCCTGTTCAATAGCCGAACGGATATCTTTAACACCGGAAAGCACCGCAGAAATACTAATGAATGCCGCATTAGAACAATGCGCAATAATCCTGGCTAAAGTTGTTTTACCAGTACCGGGAGGCCCCCAAAACACCATAGAATGCAAACTACCGGCTTCAATCGCCTGCCTCAATGCACCACCATCGCTCAATATATGTTGCTGACCGAAAAACTCTCCGAGACTAGCCGGGCGCATGCGATCTGCCAGTGGCCGGTAAAGCGTTTTACTTACATCAGTCAGAAGGTCATCCATTAAGAACCACCGTAAACGTCAACACCCTCCGGCGGCGTAAACTCGAACAGCTCACTGCTCAACTTCTTATTCAACTCTAATTCTACAAAGACGATATCCGTAGTCTGTTCAAACTGGTCTTTGAGCTGCATAAATTGCAAACCCTGTTTATTCACACCAACAATCAATTCGGAAAAATCAACATCCTTCGATTTACTGGAAAGCTTCAGCCGATAAATACCATCACGATGATCCAGCTCACTGACATCGTAGGCCTGTTTCAGTTTCAGCTTACCTTCCATTAATGCCATCGGTGTATTACCTGTCGACGTCGATTGTTTCTGTACCGTTACCTGTTTCAAATCGACATCATAAATCCAGACTTGCTCACCATCTGAAACAATTTCCTGCTGATAAGGTGTCGCGTAATTCCAGCGAAACTTACCCGGTCGATTTAAGTAAAACCGTCCTTTCGATTCTTGCAAGACTTCATTATCATCGGCACGCAAAGTTTGCACAAAATCCGCCGACATGGTTTTTGATTGCGACAAAAAACGTTCGAGCAGCAACTCGCCTTCTCCGGCTAATACTGAAACAGGGAGAACAAGCACTGACCAAAAAATTGAATTTAAAAAATAACGATGCAACATAAATAGTTTTAAAGCTCTGGAGGTGGCGGCGCAATCACTTCACGCGAACCATTAGATTGTGTACCACTGACCACACCCGAGGCTTCCATTTCTTCTATCATGCGTGCAGCTCGGTTATAACCTATCTTCAAACGACGCTGTACATAAGAAATTGAAGCCTTACGTGTTTCGGTAACGATGCGCACCGCTTCATCATATAAAGCATCGACATCATCACCACTCGATGCAGGCTTTTCACCCGGCAAGACACCCTGATTTTCCTGAAGAATTTCTTCAATATATTCAGCTTGTCCCTGCTGTTTAAGATGGTTCACTACGTTATGCACTTCATGGTCATCAACAAAGGCACCGTGTATGCGTGTCGGTAAACTCTTGCCGCCTTCGAGATACAACATATCACCGTGACCGAGCAATTGTTCAGCACCCATCTGATCAAGAATGGTACGTGAATCAACTCGCGAGGAAACCTGAAAAGCAATACGTGTAGGTATATTCGCCTTAATCAAACCAGTAATCACATCGACCGACGGGCGTTGCGTAGCCAGAATAAGGTGGATACCCGAAGCACGAGCCTTTTGCGTAATACGCGCAATTAGTTCTTCAATTTTCTTACCGACGACCATAAATAAATCAGCAAACTCATCGACCACAATAACAATATAAGGCAGAGGCTGTAACTTCGCTGGCTGCACACCGGGCGCTGCGTGATCAACATCAAACAAAGGATCATCGATGGGCTCACCCGCATCAATAGCCTCCTTCACTTTCTTGTTGAAACCGATAATATTTCTCACGCCCAACGCGGACATCAATCCATAGCGATTTTCCATTTCACCGACACACCAACGCAAAGCATTGGCGGCTTCTTTCATATCTACTACCACCGGCGCTAACAAATGCGGAATGCCATCGTAGACATTCAACTCCAGCATTTTCGGATCGATCAAAATCATACGCACTTCAGCAGGCTTGCTCTTGTACAACAGACTCATCAGCAAAGCATTCAAACACACTGACTTACCTGCACCAGTGGTACCTGCCACCAGCAAGTGGGGCATTTTAGCCAGATCGGCAACCACTGGGTGTCCACCAATATCTTTACCCAGGCCAATAGTCAGTGGCGAAGCTGATTTATCGAATGCCTTTGACATGAGTATTTCACTCAAAGAAACAATCTCTTTATTCTCGTTTGGAATTTCCAGACCGACCAGTGATTTACCGGGAATGACTTCCACTACTAGAACACTCACCACCGATAAAGAACGCGCCAGATCTTTCGATAAAGCCGTAATTTTGCTGGCTTTAACACCCGGTGCCAGGTCCATTTCGAAACGGGTAATCACTGGCCCGGGATGAACGGCGACCACTTGAACTTCGATATTAAAATCAGCCAGTTTAATTTCAACTAAACGTGACAGAGCTTCCAGCGCTTCAGTCGAATAACTTTGTTCGTGCTGTTTAGGCGGATCAAGCAGGCGCAAACCCGGTAATTCCGAATCAACAGGGCCATCAAACAAAGCAATTTGTTTTTCCCTGTCCATACGCTCAGAAATCTCGACCTTCTTAACGGTCGGTTCAATGCGTACTTTCGTCTCACCTTTGGCCTCGCGCACGGCAGTTTTCTTTTTATCTGCTTCAAAGCTTTCATGTCTAGTCTGCTTGGCTACCTCACCGGCCTTGCGCTCCTGAATCCGCTCTAAAACAGCATTAACTTTTTCACGAATGAACGCAACAATCGCCATACCGGTAGCACCGATGAGATCAATCACGGTAAACCACGAGATACCACTAAATAAGGTGATACCTGCCAACAACACCGCCAGTAACATCAGTGTTGAGCCTAACAAACCCAGAACACCTGCCAGGGCATCGCCCAGCCACCGGCCAAGAATGCCGCCGCCATCTAAAGGCAAAGTAGACTCAGGAATAGAGAAATGAATGCTGGCGAGCGCACAACCCGCGCACAGAGTAACGAAAAAACCCGCCCAGCGTATCGCCAGCACGTGATAATCCACTTCCCTTTGCTCACCACCGCCACGCAGTACTAGCCAGCCGCTATATGCAATAATCACCGGCAGTAAATAGGAGAGATAACCGAACAGGCTAAACAGAACATCAGAAAACCAGGCACCAACAACACCGGCCGCATTATGCACATCCTCGCGAACACCCGTATGTGACCAGCCAGGATCGTCGACGTGATACGTCACAAAGGCAGTTAATAAGAACAGCGCCAGCGCACCTAGCACCAGCATCGCACCTTCACGCAAACCATGCTGAATATGCGAAGTAAGCTCTGTACCTGTTGTTGTTGATTTTTTACGGCGTGCTTGAGCCAATCCAATCTTCCCGATTTAGTAATAAATAAAATGGAGCTATCGCCCCAAAATTTTGAACATTATACCCAGTTTTATAGCAGCATCGGGGCATTACCGCCAAATTTGGCCACGCCTTGGCTGCACACATACTCACAAATCCAGTTCCTGATGCAAAACAGGGTCAACAACCCGCCCATCAGAGACCGCCACCGCTTTCTGTAAATAGGTATTACTGGATAATTTACCCGCCGCCAGTCGTTGCACATAGGGAGCCACCGCCGCGGAAAGCGACTGCGAAGCGGTGCGCGGTACCGCTCCCGGCATATTCGGCACGGCTGAATGAATCACACCCTGTTCAACATAGGCGAGCTCTTCCGCATGAGTGACTCTGATATTGTCGACACAGCCACCCTGGTCAATGGCGATATCCACAATCACACTGCCCTGCGGCATATCACTAATCATGTCATGAGTTAAAACCACCGGTGCTCGACGCCCTGCCACCATCACCGCCCCAACAACCAGATCCGCCTGCCGACAAACACGGGCAATAGCTTCCGGCTCAGATAAATGTGTGATCAGTGTAGGATATTTATTCTTTATTTGAGCTAATCGCTGCTCAACCAAATCAAAAACATGCACCTCGGCATCAAGCCCCAGCGCCGTCGCCACCGCATGACTTCCCGCGACACCTGCACCCAGCACTACCACCCGTCCGCGCTCGGCACCATCAACACCGCCCAGTAAAACACCTCGACCACCGGAGGTGCCAAACAACAAACGAGCACCTCTGATAACCGACAGCCGCCCGGCGACGGCACTCATTGGTGCTAATAGAGGATGCTCCGCTTTATCATTAGATACAGCCTCAAACGGAATAGCAGTTAAACCCAGCTTACATAGCTGCTCAACCAGCAATTTATCCGCGGCGAGATGCAAATAACTAAAAAGCAGATGATCCTTTCTCAAATATTTTAAATCATTCGCCAGTGGCTGCTTCACCTTCACCACCAGCTGCGTGGCAGCATAAAGCGCTTCCGCTGAATCCAGCAGTTCAACTCCCGCAGCCATATAATCAGCATCGGTATAACCACTGCTCAAACCTGCATCCTGCTCAATATAAACAGCATGACCTGCGGCAACCAACATCTTGCAATCAACAGGAATCAGGGCCACGCGGCCTTCACCCTGCATCGTCTCTTTAGGTATTCCTATTTTCATCATTGATTCATATTCCCAGCAAACAGATTTGTACACAGTCGTTATTCTATTAAAAGGCGAGTTTTAATACCTCATTAATATACCCTTACTAATATACTGTGCGCAGATGATTTAAGATTTGCTAATATAGCCCCCAATTTAAAGAACATCGATTTTTCAGGAGAACACCATGAGCGAAACCCGCCACGCACGTTTACTTATTCTCGGCTCCGGCCCCGCTGGTTATACCGCCGCCGTCTATGGCGCACGTGCCAACCTTGAGCCAGTTATGATTACCGGCATGGAAATGGGCGGACAGCTCACTACCACCACTGAGGTTGATAACTGGCCTGGCGATGATAAAGGCGTACAGGGCCCTGAATTGATGGAACGCATGAAAGCCCACGCCGAGCGTTTTGGCACTGAAATCATTTTCGACCAGATCAGCTCTGTCGATTTTAGCCAACGCCCATTAAAACTGACTGGTGATTCAGGCTCATATACCTGTGATGCGCTAATCATTGCGACTGGTGCCAGCGCCATGTATCTGGGTCTGGAATCGGAAGAAGCTTTCAAAGGCAAAGGCGTTTCAGCCTGTGCAACCTGTGATGGTTTCTTCTACCGTGGTCAGAAAGTCGCGGTTATCGGTGGTGGTAATACCGCCGTTGAAGAAGCACTGTATCTTTCCAATATCGCGGATGAAGTTGTTCTGGTTCATCGTCGCGACAGCCTGCGTTCAGAAAAAATTCTGCAAGACCAGATCATGGAGAAATCCAAAAATGGCAACATCACTATCGAGTGGAATAATAATCTTGATGAAGTTCTGGGTGACGATGCGGGTGTTACCGGCATGCGTTTGAAAAATACACAGGACGGCAGCACTAAAGAAATTGATGTACACGGTATTTTCGTTGCCATCGGACACTCACCTAACACCGGCATCTTTGGTGACCAGCTTGAAATTAATAACGGTTACATCAAAGTGCAAAGTGGCACTTCCGGCAATGCCACCGCCACCAGCGTGGCCGGCGTATTTGCGGCGGGTGACGTTATGGATCATGTTTACCGTCAGGCGATTACCTCTGCCGGCACCGGTTGTATGGCCGCGTTAGATGCTGAAAAATATCTGGATGCACTCGCACTCAGTAAATAAAAACACATGAAAACAAGCACAGTAGATTCACTATCTACTGTTGACCCCGCGCAATGGAATGCGCTGGCTGGCGACGACAATCCATTTATCCAATACGACTTTCTGCGCGCGTTAGAGCAACACAACTGTCTGCAAAACTGGGGCTGGCAATCTCAACATATCCTCATCCACGAAAACGAAAAATTAATCGGAGCCTGTCCCGCCTACCTCAAACACAACTCCTACGGCGAATTTGTTTTCGACTGGGCCTGGGCTGACGCCTATCAACGTAATAATCTGGACTACTATCCGAAACTGGTCACCAGCATTCCCTACACACCCGCCAAAGGACCTCGCCTGCTCGCCTTAAACAATGACAAAAACATCAAAGCACAATTAATACAGGGCGCACTGGACATTGTCGAACGTAAAAACTTATCCAGCGCACACTGGTTGTTCTGCGAAGATGACGACATTGCAGCCTTGAAAAAAGAAAACCTGATGATGCGTTTTGATTATCAGTTTCACTGGCAGAACCATAATTATAAAGACTTCGATGATTTTCTTTCAACAATGAGTTCAAAGAAACGTAAAAACATTAAACGAGAACGTCGCAGAGTCATCGATGAAAACATCCAGATAACAATAAAAAAAGGCAATGAAATTTCAGAAGAAGAATGGCAAATACTGTATAAGTTTTACCAGATAACCTTCATGAAAAAATCCGGCACCGCCACTCTCACGCTTGCATTCTTTAAAGCCATGGCACACAAACTCGTCGCCATCTTTGCATTACACCAAAATGAAATTGTTGCCGGTGCTATTTGTTTTCAGGGAAAGACTACTTTATACGGACGTCACTGGGGTTGTTACGAAGACTATGACAGTCTGCACTTTGAAGTTTGTTACTACACCGGCATTGAGTATTGCATCCAGAAAAAACTGCAATACTTCGAACCCGGTGCTCAGGGCGAACACAAAATATCGCGTGGGTTTCTGCCTGTAAAAACTCAATCGGCACATTACATTGCGCATGAAGGTTTTAGAGCTGTGATTGGCGATTTTCTGCAACGCGAAGAGCGGGCTATGCTAGATTACGGCAAAGAATTAAATGAAGCATCCCCCTTTAAAAAATCATGAACGATAAGCCGTTTTATTTAACCGAAAATTTCAGCGGCCCATTCCCTGATGCAAAACTCGCGCTAGAAGAACCTGATGGCCTGCTCGCCGTCGGCGGTAATCTCAAAGCGGAAACATTATTACAGGCTTACAGTCAGGGCTTATTCCCGTGGTACAGCGACGACCAGCCCATACTCTGGTGGTCACCCAATCCGCGTTGCGTTTTACATCCGAACAAATTAAAAATATCGCGCAGCCTGAAAAAAACAATAAACAAAAAAATCTATGAAATCAGAGTCAACACTGCATTTCGCCAGGTCATGCAAGCCTGCGCTGCACCCAGAAAAGATGAAGCTGGCACCTGGATCGACAACGACATGCTACAGGCCTATTGCCAACTACATGAACTTGGTCACGCACATTCAATAGAATGCTGGAATAATGATGAACTGGTGGGCGGCCTTTACGGCATAAAAATCGGCGACATGTTTTTCGGTGAATCCATGTTCAGCAAACAAACCGATGCCTCAAAAGTCGCACTGGAATATTTATGCAACACTATCAAACCCAAACTTATAGACGTTCAGGTACATTCAGAACACATGGCATCACTGGGCACCGAAATGATCGGCAGAGATAAATTTATTGAGATGGTTAAGAGTATTGCAGGAAAACATTAAGTACCTTATCTAGTTAGAAAAACCAGGAAGGCTAGCAGCTTGTCAGGGACAAGCTGCTTTTCACCAATCATATCCGTTCTTTTTTTGTCCCATTTAAAGACTTATGAAATCACGATTTAGCAAGACTGATAATAGTAATGGTTGTAACTATCACCGCCGCCAACAATGCATAAGTCAAGGTGTCAATAATTAACATTATGACGCTCCTCTTCTGGGTTAATACAGTATATTATTATAGTCTAATATGTAAATATAAACAGAGTTATTTTGATTTATTTTAAATGGAAGGAACACACTTAGAAGCAGCCCTGTCAGGCTTTAAGCTTTTAATTTGACTATTTTTGTAAGGACTTAAGTGTTTAATAAGGCTTTTAATTAATTTATAGAGACCGATTTACCGAATCAGCACCAAAGCTCATAGCCTTTTCACGTGCTTCCGAGAACACGGCCAATCCTGCCGAAAACGAAGCTTTAAAGCGCCCCTCGTCTCTGGTCATTCTCCAGCTCATCTTCTGGAAGAATTCTTTCCTGGCTAACACGCCATTGACCATCATCTTCTTTCTGGATAATGAACTCAATACCATTAGTATTGATTGCGCCATCTGCACCTTCAACCGTTTCAATAGACTTGAACATGACCCGCTCAGGTGTTTCCGCGACGACGCTCAAACCCTGATAAGAAACTTTTTTGAGTAACTTATTTTCGAATTCATGTTTACATTGATTAAGCCAGTCCTGATAAGCAATCACTTCAAAACCTGGCACCCCAAAAACAGCAACATCTTTTGATATCAAGTTCATATGCTCATCAAGATTTAAATCGTTGGCAGTAGATGCCATGGCATCCAGAAAACTTTGTGCATTCATTATTATTAAAACCTGTAAATATATTTAAAAAGTTACTGACAGCTACCCATCGAACTGGCACGACAGCGCTTCAAATCAAACCAGATTGCCCTGCCCAGTTTAGCATCATCAAAAATAGCGTCATCAATAATCGCCTCACGCATTGAAGCTTTGCTCAAATCCGCACCGCTAAAATCAACAAATTTCAAATCAGCCTCATGGAGCACAACGGCCGTCATGTTAGCTTTCTTGAAACTGGCTGACTCAGCCAATACAGATTTCATTTCAGCCTGAGATAAATCAGCGCCATCAAATATCGTCTTAACCAGGAAAGCCCGAGAGAAATTGGCGTCCTGTAAAAAGGCTTCGGTGAAATTAGCGCCAGCTAATTTAGCTTCATAGAACTTCGCATGCTTGAGCCGAGCCTGTCGGAAATCGGCCTGCTTCATTTCAGAACGACTAAAACTGGCATCATCCATAACCGCTTCTTTGAAAGATGCCTTCTCCGCTGTCACATGCACCAGTCGAGCACCCTGCATACGCGCCTTATCGAACACAGCGTTGCTAATGTCCGAAAAATTGAAATCAGCATGCTTTAAACGCGCACCAGAAAAATTCGCCCCCTGAAGATTAGCCTTACCCAGCACGGCTTCACTCAAATCCTTACCGCTGAAATCCTGACCGCTTTTATCACAGCCCGACCAGTTAACACGGGGTGCCGGCTCAGCACTGCAATTTGCATTAGCATGTACAGATACCAGTAAAAGCACACTACTGGCCACACACAAAAACCCCTTTCGACAAGCGGTTTTACTATTAAAAAACATTAATGTCATAATCGTTCATTCAATTTGCAACCGGACACCTTAATCATACCAGACAATCCATGCTGTGGGATGTGAGCCCAGTAGTGTCTTTGAGGTGTAGAATAGAAAGTACCGTAGGGTGCGGACGCTCGCCTGTGGCTACGCCGCACAATACCCCTACCCTCCCTGTTAATTTGCATTATCAATTCACCTCCATAATAATCAAACATCACTTAAGAATGAGATAAACTTTTGGACTTTACCTGGATTGCTTTTACAGATTCTTACACTGCGCTTTTTGCATTGGTGTTTGTGCTGGGTTTTGCGGCTAAACAAGTTGGCTTACCACCACTGGTGGGTTTTCTGGTCGCAGGTTTTGTAATGAAGCTAATGGGCGTTGAGATGTTTCCTGCGCTCAATACGCTGGCAGACCTTGGTATTACCCTGCTGCTGTTCACCATTGGTTTGAAGCTTGATATACGCAGTCTGGCTCGCCCAGAAATCTGGGCGGTTTCCAGTTTGCACATGTTGATGGTGATACTGTCTTTTGGTAGTTTAATTAGTGTGATTAGCTATATTGGTCTACCTCTGTTTCTTGATATCACTGCAGAGACAGCTATCCTGCTAGGCTTTTCGCTGAGTTTTTCGAGCACGGTTTTTGCCGTTAAGATGCTTGAGGAGAAAGGCGAGCTGAAGGCAAATCATGGCCGTATCGCTATCGGCATTCTGATTATGCAGGATATTTTCGCTGTCCTTTATCTAACAATATCAACTGGAAAAATGCCTTCACTGTGGGCGTTGGCTGTGCTTGCTACGCTGATTATGCTGCGACCGTTGTTTGCACAAATAATTAAACGGGTTGGCCATGGTGAATTGCTGGTGGTCGCCGGGCTTATTTTTGCCATGGGTGGTGCTACCCTGTTTGAGCTGGTGAACATGAAGGCTGATTTGGGTGCACTGGTGATGGGCATGGTGCTGGCACGCCAGTCACGTTCCTCGGAAATGGCAACTTCGCTACTGGCCTTTAAAGACTTATTCCTGATTGGTTTTTTTCTCAGCATTGGTTTGACTGCGACTATTAGTCTGGAGGTTTTTGGTGTTGCGGTACTACTGGTGCTACTGATGCCAATCAAAGTGCTGATGTTCTACTGGTTACTGAGCATGTTCCGCCTGCGCGCGCGTACTTCTTTTCTGACCAGTTTGAGTTTGGCTAATTACAGTGAGTTTGGTTTGATTGTCAGTGCAATTGGTTTTAGCAAGGGCTGGTTGAGCAGTGACTGGCTGGGTGTGATGGCAGTGGCGATGTCGCTGACTTTTATTATTGCTTCACTGCTTAATTTTTCTTCTCATCAATTATTTTCTCGCATGGATAAATTCATCACCCGTTTTCAACGCAAAGAACGTTTAAGCAGTGATCTGCTCATCAGCACTGGCGATGCCGAAATTCTGGTTTTTGGTATGGGCCGCGTTGGCACCGCTGCCTATGAAACTATGCGCTCCAAGTATGGCGACATCGTTCTTGGCGTGGATAATGATGCGGTGGTACTGGAAAAGCACAAACAGGAAAATAGAAAGGTCATTCAGGGCGATGCTACCGATGTCGAATTCTGGGAAAATCTTCAGTTAGAAAAAGTCAGTGTAATTTTATTAGACATGCCCAAACCTGAAGAAAATCTATTTGCATTCCAGCAACTGGAAGCAAATGGATTTAAAGGCATGGTTGCTGGCACAGCCAAATATGATGATCAGGTAGCGATGTTAAAAACTGCAGGCCTTGATGCCGCTTATAATATTTATGGCGAGGCAGGTTCTGGTTTTGCCAATCACGTTTGTGATGAGTTACACAAAAAGAATACTGCGCAGAAAGCACCGTAGAATATTCACATTATCTAATAATTTTCTTTTTATTCCGCCATATCACCACGCTTTAATTTCCTCATTAAAAACCTCGCCGGACTCAAATGATCAACAATTTCTTTGCTAACGGGTAATGGTTCATTAACTATCATCGCCGCCAATATTTCAGCCGAAAGAAAACTACTGCATATCCCCCGCGAACCGTGCGCGGCATTCACGTATAAACCCGATAAATATTTGGCCTGTGGATATTGAGCTCTGGGTCTGCCATGATGCAATTCTTTGTAATCTTCTTTGAATGCCTGTTTATCTGGAATCTCACCAATGATAGGTGTCATGTCGTTACTAACAGGACGGAAACCCACGCGGCCATTTAACTGCTCAGGCTTATCAAATATATTAGGTAGACATTGCTCCAGATGATGTAAATTTTCATCCTGCTCTTCCTGCGTCAGTTGTTGATTTTTATCGCTGACACGATAAGTCGCACCGACATAATGCTTACCTTTATATTCGGGCGTAACATAAGCATCAAAACTCAGTGCTTTATTTAATGCCAAACTTGTTTCACTTGCCGTTACTTCGGTCAGCTGTCCGCGTACCGACGAGACTGGCAGCCATGAAACGATTTCAAACTGATTCACATCAACACCATTGGCAACCACCAATACTTCGGCTGAGGCAATCACCTGAAATTTCTTATCAAGTGCCTGCCACTCTCCTTCTGTGTGTCGAATATCATCAACATTCTGATGAATTAATTTTAGCGATTGACCACAGGCCTGAACCAATGCCTCACAGGTTTTCTTTGGTGATGCCCAGCCCGCCTCACGCAAGAAACTCACTGATACATTTTTATCTTTAAGATGTGGCTGTAAATCATGTTCAGCCAGAACTTCCATAAACTGCTCAGGAAAACCGTAGGCCTCAATTATCTTTTCCGCCTTACCCGCTTTAAAGATGGAATAAACACCATCGTAAAACCAGAACTTTTCATCTGATTGGCTGCTATTATCCTGCTGTAATTTATCCAGACAATGCGACGCATACAACATAGCACTGGTGTAAAAAGCAGTATCATTTTTGTTATCAATTGCTAGCCTCAACATCAACAAACCCGCTGGATTGCCTGAAGCTTCTTCTGCTACATTGCCATGCTTTTCAATAACCGTGACCTGCCAACCACGTTGCACCAGTGACCACGCCGTGGTTAAACCAATTAAACCCGCACCGATAATCACTGCCTTTTTATTTTTATAATTGGTTTTTTCGAGCGTATACCACGGCGTTTTAGCTGGCTGTAATTTTTTATTCTTTAGCACAGCGGTAATCATTTCCCTTTTTTTACCGTGCCCCTTCACCTTATTAACTTCAAAGCCCGCAGCCTGCAAACCACGTCGAACAAAACCTGCTGCGGTGTAAGTACTCAGCGTTGCGCCCTGCTTGCTATTTTTCTCTATTAAACTAAAAACCTGATCACTCCATAGATCCGCATTTTTATCCGGGCCAAAACCATCCAGATACCAGGCATCAACCTGCAGTTCTCTGGATTTAAGCGCGGCAATAACATCGGCAAAAACAAGATGAAGTTGCACCCTGCCACCTAGCAGCGACCGGCAATGCTCACCTTCCACCGGCAGCGGATAAACCGAGAGCAATTCATCATAAGTCTCTGCCAGTTCAGGCCAGTTTCTGGCGACACATTTGATATCTTCGGGTGAAACCGGATGTTTTTCGATGGCGACATAATGCAGGCGTGCTTCAGGAGATGCTTGCTCTGCCCATGCCTGTAGGGTCAGGACAAAATTTAGCCCAGTACCGAAACCCGTTTCGGCGATAACAAAATGATCGTCCGCGCCGAGCTTCTGCCATCGTCTTGCTAGATAATTATGTTTAAGGAAGACGTATTCAGATTCTTCTCGCCCGCCTGCGGTTGAGTAATAAATATCATCATAACCGGGGCTGTAGGGCTGACCATCGCGCCACTCTATTTCTGCATATTTCATTAATTTATTTTCGCACCACCACAAACCACTACAAACATTCCAAAACAGGAGAAGAATCCAGATTAAATTCCCTGTAAAATGTCGATTATCACATACATGCCTCAACTATGAATCTGGAAACCCCGATGATAAACGATATAGATCAAATTAAACTAGATGACAGGATTATTCTGATTACCGGCGCGAGCGATGGTATCGGCAAAGCCGTCGCACTGGACTGTGCCAAACGCGGTGCAACAGTTATTCTGCTAGGTAAAACTATTCATAAGTTAGAACAGGTCTACGACGAGATCATTGAAGCTGGTGGTGCAGAACCGGCAATTTACCCAATGGATTTGAGTGGTGCTTCTGCCGATGATTATGACGATTTACACGATAACATCAAAAAAGAGTTTGGCCGTCTGGATGCCTTATTCAACAATGCTGGCTGGCTGGGTGCTTCAACACCGATGGATATTTTCGATACCGAACTTTGGTATCGGGTGATGCAGGTTAATTTGAATGCGCCCTTCCTGCTGACCAAGGCCTGTCTGCCATTGATCAAAAAATCATCACATGGCGCGATTGTGTTTACCGCTGATGATAAAGTCTCGGCTTATTGGGGAGCTTACGGGGTGGCTAAATCCGGCCAACAAACTCTCATGACCATACTTGCTGATGAACTCGAATCACGAAATATTGTGGTGAATGCGTTTAACCCTGGTCCGGTGCGTACCAGTTTCAGAACCCGCGCCTACCCTGCGGAAGATGCACGTGAGATGAATAAACCTGCAGATGTGAGCGCGGGTTTTGTCTATTTGATTAGTGGTAATTGCGATGGAGTAACGGGGAAGACATTTACTCTGGATGATTTTAAATAGTCAGATCGCTTATTTCATAAGATCAACTTCAACACCCTGCTCGCGAAGTTGATTAGCACGTTCATCAATATAACGCTGAAAATTAGGCTGTGTTTTATAAGCGCCTGAAGCCACATAATCCATCACTGAATGTGTGTGAAAAGATTTTAAATAAGCATCAGTACGAAATACTTCTTCAGCCCTGGCGTTAAAATAAACCATACTGGGTGCGTATTTAACATCCAGCTTTTTCACCCAGTCGCGTACTTTCATTTTTTCGCCATCAGGTGTGACAATTTTTTCATCACTCCACATATCAAACAGAGCCACATTAAAACGAGCCAGCTGTTTCTTACCATCAGGTCGTTTCAGCATGTCATTGTGCAATTCATCACAGGCGCTGCATTTCTTTTGTTCGAACATCACCAGCAAAGGCTTCTCTGCCGACAAGGCCTGTTGTAAGTTCTTTGGGTTTTTGATACTGATAACTTCGGTATGCAGTTTTCCACTTGAAGGCTGGGGATTCACTTTGGCGAGATAATCCTGATAGCTTATTTTTCCCTCCATCTTCTGCCCAACATAGTCGAGCACAGTATGGAATTTTTCCGGTGGATAATAACCGTTGGCACGGTAGACTGCTTTGTTATCTTCGCCGAACAAAATCAGCGTGGGCGTATATTGAACTTTTAATGCCGCGGCAAATTCTTTTTCGGTGAACTCATCATCACCGACAACCACTTCATTCGTTCCCCAGATATTGATCGCAACCACATCGAAATATTTCTGAGTTTTATCAGCGATGGTACGTTGACCGAAATTATCTTCCAGTAACATTTTGCAATAAGGACAGCCATCCTGATAAAAATAAAGCATAAGGCGTTTATCATGATCGGCCGCATCGGCAATGTCTTCATAGACATCAAGAAAAGAGACTTTGAACCAGGCGGGTTTTTCAGCATAGCCAGGATTGACAAGACCCGCTGATAATTCTGTTTCATTCGCCGCATTTGACCATTGCGGCAACATAAAAAACAAGAAAAAAAGGAGAGTTATAGTTTTATATCTAATAATGTTCATACATACACCACGCTACGACAGCAGGTTAGACCATTCCATTATTAATAAATTCCTGTATCAGCGACCTCTATTTTTGAAAAATTTATTTTTTCTATTTCTTTCATGTTCTTTGGAAATGCCTTCTTCATTGAGAACCAAACCAACAGCTTCCATCATCTTTTTCACCATCGGTTGCTCAAGATCAATAGACTTGCCCTGACGCAAATCTCTGGGTAGATGAACATCACCATAACGTACACGCATCAAACGGCTCACGGTGACATCTACCGCTTCCCACAAACGTCTTACCTCGCGATTTCGACCCTCGTGTAAAACTACGTGATACCAGTGATTACTACCCTCACCGCCAACATCGACGATATCATCAAATTTTGCAGGGCCGTCTTCCAGCTCTACACCTTTCTTTAGTTGCTTGATTTTATCCAGTGAGACTTCGCCTCGAACCCGAACCGCGTATTCACGCTCTATTTCATGCGAGGGGTGCATCATTCGATTCGCCAGTTCACCATCATTGGTAAACAACAACAGGCCACTGGTATTGATGTCGAGGCGGCCAATGCTGACCCAACGAGAATTAGTCAGTCGGGGTAGACTTTTAAATACGGTTTTGCGGCCTTCTTCATCCTTGCGCGAGCAAATCTCGCCGGTTGGTTTGTTATATATTAGTACACGCACTTCGGCCTTGGGTGCTCGAATAACAATGCGCTTACCATTAAATTCAGCGCGGTCACCCTCTACAACTTTGGCGCCCAGCTTGATGACTTCACCATTGATTTTCACATAGCCATGCTCAATCCAACGTTCGATTTCACGACGTGAACCGAAACCCATACGCGATAGCGCCTTTTGTACACGTTCTTCAGACATAAATATAAGGCAACACTTTAAAAGAAAAGATTGGTGGAATTTTAGACACCGGTGGCTGAAGTAGTTTCTTCATCTGAATCGTCGATTTCATCAAATTCAGACTCTTCCATTTCGGCATCTTCAACAGCCGCTTCATACAAAACTTCGGCTTCAGATTCCATTTCATCCCTAGAAGTATCTTCGGCTAACTCGTCATCAGATATTTCAGTGCCTGCATCCATTTCATCTGACTCAACAACATCAGCTTCTTCAGATTCGCAATCCAGCCCTGAATCAGCTACATCAGCATGGTGATCTACCAATGCTAATTCTGGATAGGCTTTATCCAGATCTTTAATCTCAGCCAGCGATGGAAGATCATCGAGTGATTTCAAATTGAAATAATCCAGAAATTCCCGACTGGTGCCGTACAAAGCGGGCTTACCGGGAACATCCTTATGGCCCAATACCTTAATCCATTCACGTTCCTGCAAGGTACGAATAATATTCGAGCTAACGCTAACACCACGCACTTCTTCAATTTCACCGCGTGTAATCGGCTGGCGATAGGCTATCAAGGACATGGTTTCTAACAAAGCACGGGTATAACGTGCAGGCTTTTCTTCCCAAAGACGCCCCACCCACTGAGCAAAATCCTGTTTCACCTGAATTCTGAAGCCACTAGAGACCTGCTTCAGCTCAAAACCACGTTCAGCATATTCATCGGTCAGATCATGCAATGCTTTACGAATATCATCGCGTGTAGGACGATCTTCATCACCTTCAAAAACCGCATCCAGCTGCTGTACACTCATCGGCTTATCGGCGGCCAACAAAACGGCTTCCAGAATATTTTTAAGTTTGTCCAATGTCATTTCAGTACCTTTTAATCATCTTTCTGGAATTATTTTTCACTGCAAGAAACTGCCTTTACATAAATCGCTGCAAAAGCATCGGATTGAACCAGCTCTATTAACTGCTCCTTCATCAACTCCAATATAGCGAGAAATGTCACCACAACACCACGGCGTCCTTCTTCGATAGTGAACAGTGAAGTGTAATCAGTAAAATCATCAGCGCTTAGTTTTTCCAGCACCTTACTCATGCGCTCACGCACAGAAAGCGCTTCACGCTGAATCTGGTGATGGCTATACATTTCCGATCTGGCCATGGCATCTTTAAATGCCATTAATAAATCCCTTAAGTTCACTTCGGGAACTGGCCTATCCTGTTGCAGTTCTGGCAACTCAGCATCGGTTAGATGTACATCACGACCAACACGAGGCAACTCATCAATATTTTGCGCGGCCTGTTTGAAGCGTTCATATTCCTGCAATCGACGCACCAGCTCAGCACGTGGATCATCTTCTTCATCGAGTGATTCGGGACGCGGTAACAACATGCGTGATTTAATCTCGGCCAGCATCGCCGCCATCAGCAAATACTCTGCGGCAATTTCAATCTTCAGCGTCTGCATCATGTCGATGTAGGTCATGTACTGCTGAGTGATATCCGCAATAGACACTTCCAGAATATCCAGATTCTGTCGCTTGATCAGATACAGCAACAAATCCAGCGGGCCTTCAAAGGCTTCAAGGATGACTTCCAGCGCATCGGGGGGAATGTATAAATCCTGAGGGACAACGGTCAGTGGCTCGCCCTGCACCAAAGCAAACGGCATTTCATCCTGCTTTGTTACATTGGCCGAAGCAGTGGCTACTTGTGGATTGGTTTCAGTCATTATAGGTAGGCAATGCCCATGGCTTTTCTTACTTCTTCAAGTGTATCACGAGCCACATCACGCGCGGCTTCATTTCCATCTGCAACAATAGCCTTAACTGTGCCTATGTCATCTTCATATTCACGCGCACGTTCCTGAATAGGCTTAAGCTCGACCAATACAGCATCGATCACTGGCTTCTTACAATCGACACAGCCAATACCCGCGCTACGACAACCTTCCAGAGCCCAATCCTGTATCTCCTGACTGGAATAAACCAGATGGAACTGCCAGACCGGACACTTGGCGGGATCGCCCGGATCATTACGGCGCACACGTGCAGGATCAGTCGGCATGGTACGTATTTTTTTGTCGATTTCATCAGGCGTATCGCGCAGGGCGATAGTATTGCCGTAAGACTTGGACATTTTCTGACCATCCAGCCCCGGCATTTTCGACGCAGGTGTTAACAAAGCCTGCGGCTCTGGCAGAATGATCTTGCCGGAACCTTCCAGATAACCGAACAAACGCTCTTTATCGCCAATGGAAATATTCTGCTGCGAATCCAGTAAAGCCTTGGCTACATCCAGTGAATCCTGAAGACCTTCTTCCTGATATTTTTTACGGCAGTCCATGAACATGCGGGCATTCTTTTTACCCATCTTGGCCACAGCCTGTTCCGATTTTTCTTCAAAACCAGGCTCACGCCCGTAAAGATGATTAAAACGACGCGCGACTTCACGCGTCAATTCAACGTGTGCAACCTGGTCTTCACCTACCGGCACCATACCCGCTTTATAAACCAGAATATCGGCACTTTGTAACAAGGGGTAGCCCAGAAAGCCGTAGGTCGCGAGATCCTTTTCTTTGAGTTTTTCCTGCTGATCCTTATAAGTAGGCACACGCTCCAGCCAGCCCAGTGGAGTAATCATCGACAACAGCGTGTGTAGCTCGGCGTGTTCCGGCACCTGCGATTGAATAAATAACTTAGCCGAACCCGGGCTGATACCCGCCGCCAACCAGTCGATCACCATTTCCCAGGTGCTGGACTCGATCATCGAAGGATCTTCGTAATGTGTGGTCAGTGCGTGCCAGTCGGCAACAAAAAAGAAGCACTCGTACTCGTGCTGCAAATTCACCCAGTTCTTCAAAACACCGTGGTAATGCCCCAGATGCAAACGGCCTGTTGGTCGCATGCCGGAAAGCACACGTTGGTGCTGTGTTGGTAAACTACTCAATTGAACTTGAACTCCTTAAAAATGAAAAACCATTTTGATCAGCGCTGTAAAAAACAGCACCATCGGCCACAGGATTTTACCTAATATACCGGTAACTAACAGAAAAATAACCACGAACATGCCATAAGGCTCAATTTTCATGAAGGGCACGGCTAATTGGGGCGGCAGCACACCAGCAACCACCCTGCCACCATCCAGTGGAGGAATCGGTAATAAATTCAGCACCATCAAAATCAGATTGATGGTGATACCTGCATTACCGACTTTAACTATATAAATTGCCAGCTCATTACCGGGTGAATACATGGTCTGCCCGATGGCACCAAGCAGCGCCCAACCACAGGCCATGATGAAATTCGATGCCGGACCCGCGAGAGCCACCACTGCCATATCCAGAAGTGGCTGTTTAAAATAACGCATATCCACCGGCACCGGTTTTGCCCAGCCGATAACAAAACCACTCAGCATCAATAAAGCCAATGGCAGCACAACCGTGCCTATCGGATCGATATGCTTAATCGGATTCAGACTAATGCGACCCAATACCTTAGCCGTGGGGTCACCCAACTTGTTTGCCATCCAGCCATGTGCAGCTTCATGCAGAGTAATAGCAAATAAAATGGGCACTAGCCAAACAGCAATAGTGTAGAGAGTTTCAGTTGAGATCATTTAATCAAGACCATGATCACGACCCTTGCCCTGCCTTCGTAACTCTGGCACTCCATCATTCAAGCGTATTACTGTGGTCGGCTCATGTCCGCAATGACCACCATCAATAATCAAATCGACCTGATGCTCCAGTGCTGTACGCACATCCTCAGCATCGGTCACCGGGAACTCTTCACCCGGCATCATTAGTGTACAACTCATCAAGGGCTGACCCAGCTCGTCGAGCAAAGCCTTCACCACAGGGTGGTCGACAACACGAATGCCAATAGTGCGTCGCTTGGGGTGCATCAATCGACGCGGTACTTCGTGGGTTGCATTCAGAATGAAGGTATAAGGTCCCGGCGTCAGCGACTTGAGCATTCGATAATCGGTGTTCTCAATCTTGGCATAAGTGGCAATTTCAGAGAGGTCACTACACACCAGGGTCAGGTTATGTTTGTCATCAATCTGGCGAATACGACGCAGCTTGGTCAGTGCATCTTTATCACCCAGATGACAGCCCAGCGCATAGCTGGAGTCCGTAGGATAAGCGATCACGCCGCCGCGATTAATAATATCAACCGCCTGCTTGATCAGCCGCATTTGCGGGTTAACCGTATGTATTTCGAAGTACTGACTCATGCTCAAAACCTTATTTAATCAGGCGGCATTATAGTGGTTTATCACCGACTGCGATACAATGCCGAAGCCCTGAATTCTGAACCCGGCAATAGCTGTGCTGTCGAAGCAATACCACAGCACTGACCGTGGAACTCTTAACCCTATATCGAGCTTTAACAATATGAAGTTACTTATTGATTTCTTTCCAATTATCCTATTTTTTATAAGCTACCATCAGGCTAACTTCCTGGTCGAAAACACTTTTATAGGTTCCATGCTCGACCCTACTAAATCTGAACTGATCACCGCCACCATCGTCGCCACCGGTGTCGCCATCGTCGCCAGTTTTGTACAGGTCACCTACCACTGGATAATGACCCGCAAGTTCGAAAAAATGCACCTTTTCTCACTGGCGCTGATCACCGTGCTGGGTGGCCTGACTATCATGTTTGGCAACCCCGACTTCGTCAAATGGAAACCCACCGTTCTCAACTGGCTGTTCGCTGGCGTGTTCTTTATCAGCTTTTTCATTGGCGAAAAAACCCTGGTTGAGAGAGCCATGGGCAACCAGATCGAACTGCCTGACTTCGTCTGGAATCGCCTCAATATCGCCTGGGTAGTATTCTTCATTATCAGTGGTGCTGCCAACCTCTACGTCGCCTTTTACTACGCACTGGAACTGGACGAAAAAACACGCATGGACACCTGGGTCGATTTCAAACTGTTTGGCCTCATGGGCCTCACTTTGCTGTTTATCATCTTGCAGGCCATCTACCTGACCCGTCACATCAGCGAAGAAGATGAAGCCATAGAAGAAACCATCGAAGCCGAGAAACATATACTGGAGGACAAATAATGCTGTACGCCATCATCGCCGAGGACGTGAAAAATAGCCTCGAAAAAAGACTGGCGGCAAGACCCGCACACCTCGAACGCCTCAACATTTTGCTCGATCAGGGCAGATTGATACTGGCTGGCCCCCACCCCACCATCGATAGCGAAGATCCGGGCGAAGCCGGTTTCAGTGGCAGCCTGGTGGTGGCCGAGTTTGAAGATATCGAAGCCGCGCAAACATGGGCGAATGATGATCCTTATATGCATGCAGGTGCTTACGAGAAAGTCACGGTAAAGCCCTTCAAAAAAGTATTTCCCTGATAAACACGTTTTACAGTTGCCGTAACCGCAGAATCCGTTAGAATAGCCGCCTGCGTGCCGGAGTGGTGGAATTGGTAGACACGCCGGATTCAAAATCCGGTTCCTTTGCGGGAGTGGCGGTTCAAGTCCGCCCTTCGGTACCATATATTTTTATATAGCTGATAATGGTTGTTCAACCAGGGTCAGGTGCAGAAACCATCGAACCGCCCGGTTAGATTATAAATGACATCCTGTCATTACCTTTTCATACTCATCTAAAAATACAACCACTATGAGCCCCTGCCCGTTTTAGCTTAGGCTTTCAACCGTGCTGCTTCAGCGCTTAATTACGTCTGCGAATTGATTTTATTCATCAAGAACACCGAGTTTCGTTCCAGTAAACTTTCCCCTATACTCATGATGGTAGACAGGCTTCTCCTCAACATTAGGACATGGCATCATGAAATCACAGGTTATCTGGTTTAACCAGCTAGGCATCAAAGATATCGGTGTTGTTGGTGGTAAAAATGCTTCTTTGGGTGAAATGATTAGTCACTTATCCGGGCTTGGTATTAATGTCCCCGATGGCTTTGCCACCACGGCCGATGCTTTTCGGCATTTTCTGGCGCAACAGAATCTTGATGAAAAAATCCGTCATCGACTTGAAGCCTTAAATACGAATGATGTCGCTGCACTAATCGAAGCTGGTGCTGAGATTCGGCAATGGATTTTAGACACACCATTTCCTGAAGATTTTCTCGCAGAAATAAGCCAGGCCTGGCAACTTTTACAAGCGGATGATACGAGTCTTGCCGTTGCTGTGCGATCTTCTGCCACAGCAGAAGATCTTCCTGATGCCTCTTTCGCAGGTCAACAGGAAACCTTTCTCAATGTAAACGGACTGGACAATGTTTTAGTCGCCATCAAACATGTTTTCGCTTCCCTTTATAATGATCGCGCCATTTCTTATCGTGTGCACCAGAATTTTGAGCATGAAAACGTCGCCTTATCTGCGGGTATTCAGCGCATGGTACGTAGCGACCTTGGTGCCAGTGGCGTCCTGTTTACGCTAGACACGGAGTCAGGTTTCCGTGATGTGGTGTTTATTACAGCTTCTTATGGACTCGGTGAAACCGTGGTTCAGGGCTCAGTAAATCCTGATGAGTTTTATGTCTACAAGCCAAATCTACTGCAACACAAACCTGCCATATTAAATCGCACACTCGGCAGTAAGTTAATAAAAATGGTTCACGGTGAAAATAGAGATCACGAAAATTCTGTACAAACCGTTGATATTTCCGAGCATGACAGACAACGTTTCTGCATTAGTGATGAACAGGTCGAGCAACTGGCGCAACAGGCGCTGACGATTGAACAACATTATGATCGTCCTATGGATATTGAATGGGCACTGGACGGAACAAATAATCAGCTCTATATCGTACAGGCACGACCAGAAACGGTTGAAAGCCGCGCCAGTAATTCAGTTATTGAGCGTTATGAACTTAAGCAAACAGGCAAGGTGCTGGTAGAAGGTCGTGCTGTTGGCCAACGTATTGGTTCGGGTCATGCTTGCCTGATCAAAGATCCCGGTCAAATGTCTCTCATCAAAAAAGGTGACGTACTTGTTACTGACATGACTGACCCTGACTGGGAGCCCATAATGAAACTCGCTTCGGCCATCGTCACCAACCGTGGTGGCCGCACCTGTCACGCCGCCATCATTGCACGCGAACTGGGCATTCCCGCCGTGGTCGGTTGTGGCAATGCGACTGAGTTAATCAATGAGGACGACAATATTACAGTTAGCTGCGCTGAAGGTGATACGGGTTATATTTACCAGGACCTGCTTGATTTTGAAATTATTCGTACCGACACAGGCGAGATGCCAGAACTGCCAACAAAAATCATGTTGAATGTCGGCAACCCCAGTCGCGCTTTTGCATTTTCCAGATTACCCAATGCCGGTGTCGGTCTGGCGCGGCTTGAATTTATTATTAATAACACGATTGGCATTCACCCAAAAGCGCTGCTGAATTTCGAGCAACAGTCTGAAGATTTAAAACAAAAAATAAATTTACGTACTGCAGGCTACACCGACCCTGTTAACTTTTATGTAGATAAGCTGGTTGAAGGTATTGCTACCTTAGGTGCAGCTTTTTCACCACAAGCCGTTATTGTTCGCCTGTCAGATTTTAAATCTAATGAATACGCCAAACTTCTAGGTGGTGAGTTCTTCGAGCCTGAGGAAGAAAATCCGATGATAGGTTTTCGTGGTACATCACGTTATTTGTCTGATGAATTCCGCGATTGTTTCGAACTCGAATGTCGCGCGCTTAAAAAAGTTCGCGATGACATGGGCTTGACCAATATTGAAATTATGGTGCCTTTCTGTCGTACCCTTGAAGAGGCGCAGCAGGTCATTCAGTTATTGGCTGACAATGGTTTAAATCGAGGTGAAAACAAATTACGCATAATAATGATGTGTGAAATCCCTTCCAATGCAGTGCTGGCTGAAGAGTTTTTAGCCTATTTCGATGGTTTTTCAATTGGCTCCAATGATATGACACAACTCGCACTTGGACTCGATCGTGACTCCGGCCTGGTTGCACACTTATTTGATGAACGTAATCCTGCCGTTAAAAAATTACTCGCCATGGCCATTGATGCCTGCCATGCACAAAATAAATACATTGGTATCTGCGGGCAAGGCCCCTCAGACTACCCGGACTTTGCCGAATGGCTGTTTGAAAAAAACATTAGCAGCATTTCTTTAAATCCTGACACGGTTGTCGATACCTGGTTACATCTGGCTCATCTTGATGGTTAAGCATAAGCAATGACCACAGACCTAACAGTGCGTCCGGTTTTTTTTGTCTCAGACCGAACCGGTATTACCGCAGAAAATTTTGGCCATGCCCTGCTAACGCAATTTAACGCGATAAAGTTTGAACGTCAGTCTATACCATTCATAAACTCTGAAGAAAAGGCACGACAGGCAGCTGATACAATTAATCAGGCGGCAAAAAAATACGGCCATCGACCACTGGTGTTCAGCACCTTAATCGATAAATTTTATCGATCTATAATTGCAGATTCCCAGGCATATGTTATTGATTTTTTCGATACCTTTATAAAACCACTGGAAACTGAATTGCATATTAAGTCCTCCCATGCTTCAGGTTTATCGCATGGTATCGCTAATGAATTTGTTTACATGTCTCGCATGGATGCCGTCAATTACTCGCTTAAAAACGATGACGGAGTCAACACAAAAGAATACAAAAATGCTGATATTATTTTAATCGGTGTTTCCCGCAGCGGCAAAACACCCACCTGTCTTTATCTTGCGATGCAATTCGGTTTACGTGCCGCCAATTACCCGCTCACAGAATCAGACATGGCCAATAATCAATTACCGGAAAGTTTGCATCCTTACCGTAATAAATTATTTGGCTTAATGATTAATGCAGAACGTCTACGAACAATTCGAGAAATGCGTAAACAGCACAGTGAATACGCTTCATTATCTCAATGCAAAAAAGAAACAAAAATGATCAAATCACTTTTTGATATAGAAAGAATACCTTATATCGACAGTAGTCAAATTTCAGTTGAAGAAATGGCCACTTCTATTATTCAGTTAATGAAAATCAATCGCCCGCCAATTTACTGACTTCAATAGAATGGTCTGGCTAAAGAAACGCAACCTACCCGCCCATACTTAACAGCTAACTAAACAGGGCCAACTCTATCCAGAAGACACTGCCCTCACCCTGCTTGCTCTCCACACCAATACTACCTCCCATGATCTCGATCAGGTACTTGGTGATAACCAGGCCTATGCCGGTACCTTCAACGTTATTTTTGGCGCTCAGGCGTTCAAATGAAGTAAATAATTTAGTAATTTCTTTTTCAGTCAAGCCATCACCGGTGTCGGTAATGCGGATACGTAGGCGCTGTTCATCGATAACATGACAGTCCAGTGTAATAGTGCCTTGTGGATGATTATATTTCACCGCATTTGTAAACAGGTTCACCAGCACCTGCTTGAGACGCGTGTAGTCAGCCATTACACTGTAACCCATGCAACTAATGTTATCGATGACTTGCAACTGACGTGCTTCTGCCTGGATGCGGGTCAAACTAATGCATTGTTGCAGCAAATCATCAATGCATACTTCTTCCATGGAAATTTCCAGCTTACCGGATTCGATTTTTGCCAGATCAAGCACATCATTGATAAGAATTAACAGATGTTCACCTGCAGCAAGAATCTCTTTGACATTATCGCGTTGCGTGTCATTGAAACCCTCTGCATCCATCTCCAACAATTGCCCAAATCCCAAAATTGCATTCATTGGTGTGCGCAATTCATGACTCATGCTGGACAAAAATTCAGACTTGGCCTGATTTGCTCTATCTGCTTCGTCACGTGCACTAACTAATGCCTGCTCTGCTTTTTTGCGTTCACTAATATCACGAAACGTAACAACTGCACCGACTACATTTTTATCTTTTATTAGTGGTGAACTAATATATTCAACTGGAAAACTGGTACCGTCTTTTCGCCAAAAAACCTCATCATCGACCTCATTTAACACACCACTGGTGAATGAAGCTGAGATCGGACAGTTCTCGCGTAGATAGTTTGTTCCATCGGGATAAGAGTGATGTATCAACTCATGCAAGGTATGATCGAGCAACTCTTCTTGCGTATAACCCAGCATGTCACAAACAGCAGGATTCACAAAAGTAGTCCTGCCATCAGCATCCAGACCATAAATACCTTCAACAATCGATTCGAGTATTAGATGATTATGTGCTTCAGTTTCCATGAGGCGACGAGTGCGTTCTTCAACCAGCTCCTCCAGCTCGTCCTGTGACAGCTTCAAAGCATGAGCTCTGTGCGCCAGAAAAAGCAGAAAGAGGGTTGCGGTGCAGGCGAGCAATAGTGCCAGAGCACTCAGAATAAGCAGGTTTTGTCGTAGCCTATAATAATCAGCCAGAGCTTCACTGACGTTAATCTCGCTGACCATGCCCAAACCTAAATAGTTATCCCATTGCCAGACGCTAAAAACGGGAATACCGCGATAACCTCTGTGACCGGCGAAATCACTGTTAATGATGAACTCATTCTCACCATTAGAATCATCCTTATTGACATTGTTCGCAGTCTTAACCATCGATGCTGCTACGAATGTCAACGGCCAACTGTCGCGAGCATTCAAAGGTATATACCCTTCAAACAGATTGTCACCAGGATCGCGTAATGACAGTATTTGCTTCCCTTCTTTATTAGCATCAAGCACCCCGACCTCAATTAACTGGTCGTTAAACCGGCTATCAGTGACCATCCGACCTTCTTTATCCATGGCATAACTTTCACCACTGCCGCCGATTTGACCATCCCACATGATCTGCGAAAGCATGCCACCCTGACGTAAACGCTGAGCAACCACAGCCAATACCGTATCATTTTCATCAATGACAGGGGCTGCAAAAAACATGGTAAGGGCTTTGCTCTCATCGGCCAGTTTATCTTGTTGTTCAATATCAACATCTGACTCAATAGGAGGTATAAAGACAGCATTGCCATCAAAAGCCATCTTTAACAAATAGGGGCTTTGTTTTTCGATGAGATTGATACTACCGATATTACTGTTTCTGCGTGAGCCAATACTAATGCGATCAGGACTGATAATAAAAAAACCAACCTCACCAAATTCATCGGTTCGGTCATCAAAAAAACGTCGCATTGCGGCCAGCTCTTTGGATTTTTTTAAAACCTCAGCATCAGCTTCAACAGCAAGGAGTTTTCTGGTTAATGTAATGAGTTCATTATTCCGTCCTATCTCAGCGAGATATCTTTGCTGAGAACGCACCCATCTTTCGGTTTGTCCCAGTGTATTATTGAGTGTTATCTTGAGATCTCGTTCGACACTGGTGAGGGTCTGCTTATAGTTGCTATCCAGCGTTTGCCATATCAACATGAAAACCAGCATAACAATGAAAACCAGTGAAAGGAGAACACCGAGCCTGAATTTAACTGAGCCAAAATAACCCTCTATGGTTTCATCAGAAACCAAATGCCGAAAGCTGTTGATTAGAACCGCTTCATTACTGGAAGATTTTTTAGTCATTTATTGCCTTAACAATCAGGGAGAAATGAAATTCAGGATAAATAAATCTTCCCATATGAAAATGGCCATAGCAAGAGCTAGAAAGCTGGATCAAAACGAAACATCATCTTCAAAATCAAGCCAACTTAACTTCAATCCAAAAGGTAGTACCTTCACTTGGCGTACTCTCAACCCCAATAGCACCACCCATGAGCTCAATTAAGTGCTTGGTGATAACCAGGCCAATACCAGTACCTTCAACATTGTTGACAGTATTCAGACGTTCAAAGGAGGTAAACAATTTTGTAATTTCTTGATCTGTTAATCCATCACCTGTATCGGTGACATGAATGCGCAGGCGTTGTTCATGAGCAACCTCACAACTTAATGTAATACAACCCTGATCTCGATTATATTTAACGGCATTGGAGAGAAGATTTAGGATCACCTGTTTAAGTCGAGTGTAATCTGCAATCACAGAATAACCTCTACAACTAATCTTATCAATAAGTTCAAGCTGGCGTTCTTTTGCCTGCACGCCAATTAAAGTAATACACTGACTCAGTAAATCATCAACATGGACTTTTTCCATGGACATTTCCAACTTGCCCGACTCAATTTTAGCCAAATCAAGTACATCATTGATCAGACTTAATAAGTGATGCCCCGCTTCAAGAATCTCATTGACATTATCACGCTGTAATTCATTAAAACCTTCTGAATCCAGCTCAAGTAGTTGCCCAAAACCAAGAATCGCGTTCATGGGTGTACGCAATTCATGACTCATACTAGATAAAAATTCTGACTTGGCCTGATTTGCTTTTTCGGCTTTGGTCTTCTCAACCAGTAAATTCTCCATGGTCAAACGCTGAAGACTCATAATATTATCCAGTGGCATTACAATTTTGGAATATACATAATAAATCAACATTAAAAATAATAACGCGCCAACAACAACCATCATGACCAATAAGGTATTCAACTGGTTCGACTTAAGTTGACTATCTAAGCGCATCAATTCAACAACATGATCTATTTCAGCAACCGTTTTATTTGCCTGATCGAGTAATCGACGAACAAAACGATTACTCGAGATTGAATCTGAATTTGTTCTCAAACTTAATAGTGAAATTCTTTTTAACTCTTGCCACTCATCAAAAACGTTACTCAACTCACCGAGTATTTCATCATCCTTTAGCGCTGTAATATCTATGATATTTTCAACCACCGGCTCAACAACAGCTCCATTCAAATGAGCTAAAGCACCAGTACGAATTAAAATTTTACCGCCATTAATTAAAGCATCATGTACTTTTTCAAATTCTTTTTCAGTTAGATCAACTTTCTTTTTCTCTGACAAAGCCATTGCCAGATCTGAGGTAGCGAGACCTATCAGTGTCTGATTAATTTCACTGGCATATTGATAAATATACATTCTTTGCCGACCGGCAATATTTAATAAATTATTATCATGTTCTTTTGCCGATATAGTCATTGCAAAAATGATATAGGCGACTGACAACAGAATCATAAAAATTGATAATAATAAAGTAAAACGCAACATAAGATCACGTTTAAGTTCCTTGTATCGAATGTCACGAAACAGGATACTCATTAACGAATTACCATATAAGATGAGTCCTGCGCCTGTTTTTTCATTTGACGAATACCATCATAATTACTGTCATCGACAACCGTGAATCGATCCACCAGTACTTTTTCAAGAATGGCTTTCCCGACAGGATCATCTTTCATACCCAGCAGAATATCCTTGATTTTATTCCTCAGCGATACAGGGGTTTTAACCGAGACCACTACAGGAGGAATACCCGCTGGCCCCAGAGTTTTGATGATTTTTGTCTGCGATGCATACTTTGGATTTTTAATTAAATCATAATCATAGACTAACGAATCTACGGCACTTGCATCAGACTTACCTGATGCCACCATACGGATTGACTCTTCATGCGAACCAGCCCGAACAACCGACCCGAAAAAACCTTTTGTTTCACCCATTTCTATGAGTTGCGCTCTGGGCATGTTGTAACCAGAATTTGATATTTCATCATTAAAAACGAAGCGAAGCCCTTTTAAATCAGAAAAATTATTGATTTTGCTATCTTTATGCACAATCACATAAGAATAATAGATGGGCTTATCTTTATATTTAGGATCTTTCATCACCGGTGCCAGCAAAAGATCAATGCTCGGTTGTGGTTGATCCTTTTCCATCACATACGGTAAGCCACAAATAAAACCAATATCAGCCATTCCAGAATCGAGCATCGAATTAATTGTGCTATAAGAAAAACCCGAAACAAAAGCTACTTTATGATTTAGTTTCTCTGCCAGATAACGAGCTATTTCATCATAGATCGCAACCCCACTTTCTGAAACAAAAGCGGCAGACATCACTACGCGAATTTCTGCATGCTCACTGCCTTCCTGTTCCGTAGACGTCATATCTTCATGTGCCATGGACAAAATGGGGAAAGTAAGTGATGAAAATAAATAAAATAAAGTGGCAGCAACTATATTTAGTAGATACGATTTTTTTATTTTCACTATGTTCAATGCCATCATCTTCTCCATTTACTCTTGATCAACATTTATTTCGGTTTTTATAATACAACTACCTAAAACCTGAAAAAAAAACAGGAACCATCATTATTTACACCTGTTTCGCATATTGTTATTGACCAACTATTTTTCATGAGCATTTAATAAATGTTTCTCTACTGTCAGCAGCAGAGCTTTTACATCTATCGGCTTAGTCACATAATCGTTAAAACCTGCATCTAGTCCCTTTTTAACATCTTTGGGCATAGCATTTGCACTGACAGCAATAACTGGCTTATCGCGGGTTGTATCCCGCTGCCGTAAATGTTTGAGAACTTCAAAACCATTAATACCTGGTAAGTTAATATCCAGCAGAATTAAGTCTGGCTCATGCTCTAAAGCCAACTCTAACCCTAATAGTGGCTCTTCAGCACTCAGCATATTGATATCATCACGACGTCCCAGTAGCTGAGAAACTAACCGTAAGTTAGCAGGGTTATCTTCTATATAAAGAACTGTGTATTCATTTTTTTTTATTGTCATAGTAAATCGTGGGTTTGAATTCGTGTTTTGATATTGCCATATGTAACCATAATGATACACATGACAAAAAAAGGGGAAATAAAGCCTTGTTAAAAACAAGGTGAAACAGATTAAAGACTATTTGAACTCTTTGATTTTTTTTGTTTTTTTCAACTTCTTAGGTTTAATGGGGCGAGTATCCAAATGTGACTCTGGCACGTTATTAACGGGTTTAAATTCTGCCATAGATTTACGCGTTATTAGTTGTTGAATCAGACGTTCAATGGCGGAGAGTTCTTTAAATTCATCGGCACAAACCAGTGATATAGCTTCTCCCTTTGCACCTGCACGGCCAGTGCGACCGATTCGATGGATGTAATCTTCCGCGACATGGGGCATATCGAAGTTAACGACTTGTGGTAGCTGGTCAATATCCAGTCCACGGGCGGCAAGATCGGTGGCAACTAAAACCTGAAGATCACCATTTTTAAATTCAGCTAATACTCTGGTGCGAGCACCCTGACTTTTGTCACCATGAATGGCCGCTGTATTAATGCCCCTCTCCTGCAGGTAACGTGTTAATCGATCGGCACCATTTTTGGTTCTGACAAACACCAGCACCTGCTGCCAGTCATTGTCTTTAATCAATTTTGTCAGCAGTGCTGATTTTTTCTTTTTATCAACAGCATACATCCACTGATTTACCGAGCTTGCCACGACATTCACCGGGTTGACTGAAATCTCAACGGGATTATTAACAATGGCTTTAGCCAGCAAACGAATCTCATCTGAAAATGTCGCCGAGAACATCAGATTTTGACGCTGCGCTGGTAACAAAGTCATGATTTTTTGGATCTCTTCGGCAAAACCCATATTCAGCATTTTGTCGGCTTCGTCCAAAACCAGCACTTCCAGTGATTTAAACTTGATCGCATTCTGATCATACAAATCCAGTAAACGACCGGGAGTGGCTATCAGGATATCAGCGCCTTTGCGCAGCTTCATCATCTGCGGATTGATCTTGACACCACCAAACACCACGGTAGAACGTAGCGGCAGGTTTCTACCGTAGATGGCAACGCTGTCTGCAACCTGAGCCGCTAGCTCACGTGTCGGCACTAATATAAGCGCTCGTACCTGATTAGCCTGAACACCACT